>DUMB01000107.1 GCA_012840085.1 Clostridiaceae bacterium | reverse complement strand
TGGACGAACTATACAAGCGAGAGGGACGATATCTCACAGCTCGTCCTTATACAAAAGATCAGGCAAAAGAGCTCATCGGAATCGCACGGGAACTATCAACCCTTGCCACTTCTCAGCGTAAGTCCCTTTCTGAGTCAGTTGAAAAAGGCATCCATGTATCATTGAACTATGCGTTTTATCAAACAGCGCGTATTAGCAAAGACGAGCAAGAGAAAATTATCGGAACGTTTGAAAAACTTGGCACTTTTATGAGCAAAAACTCTAAGACGGAAAGCTTGAAAAAGTTCTGGTTTTGGCAGGAGGATGACAAAGATAAAGGGTGGCAAACTGCCCTTTTAGATGCCCTGGAACTGATCGAACTCGGTGCTACTAAAGTGGATTATGGAGGAAAATCATGATTTGCAGATTGCGGATTGATATGCAATTCCATTTACTGTCTGGGGTGCACATTACCGGAGAACAGGGGAAACTCTGGGTGGACAAAGCTCTCGTGGTGGATTGGCATAATGGTGAATACCCAATAGTCCCAGCAACGACTCTCAAAGGCTGGCTGAGAGAGAGCGCGGAGCGACTTTTACGAGGATTAGGCATACATGCATGCGACGGGTCCAATGCGATGACGATATGTGGAACTTGCGCAGTTTGTGACCTGTTTGGATCTCCGAAGAAGCGTTCTCCTCTTAGTTTTCAGGATGCTGTACTATCGGATGCTTTGACCGATGTTAGGATGAATGCTTCGCTTAGCCGATACCGAAAAACAACGTACGAGGAACGCCTTTTTTCGACTGAAATTGCTTGGCATAACGCTCTTAACGCCAAAGTTCTGGGCTTTTTTACCTCTGAAATAGATGTCAAGAAGGCAGCGGCACTTTTGTGGCTTGCCGCAAAGGCAGGATTTGCCATTGGAGCAGTACGCTCGCGCGGACTGGGTTGGTTGGAGTTAGCAAAATTCCAGGTTCAATTGAATAACACTATGCTTTCTTACGACGAGATGACCGATATGATTGCGAAATCGGCCCTTCAAAAGGGGGTTAACAAATGACGGAATATTTTCTTAGCTTAACCCCTGAAGCTCCCATCCGCACAGGTTCAATCAAGCCCAAGGGAGATTACTTGGATACCAAAAACTATCTGCCAGGAAGTATTTTGCGAGGAGCCCTTGCTGAATGGCTTAAACTCCAAGGCAAAGAAAGCCAAATTATACCGATGGTGCGGAAAATACGTTTTGGAAACTTTTTCCCGTCTCCTTCAGAACGTACCCCTGCTCTACCTTTTCCGATGACCGCGCTTGAGTGTAAATTACATGGCGGGTTTCAAAAAGTGCCACGAAATGATGAGCGTGGCCATGGCATCAGGGATAGTTTACTTGTCGCCCTCGCCTATACTGAACTCGAAAAAAGAGGAGCTCAGTTTCCCGTTCCAATGCTCCTGCGATGTGCTTGCGCGGAAAGAGGCTCAAAATGTGGAGGCCGTATGGAGCGGGTAAACGGGTTTTACGCGCATATGCCAGAAGGTTGGAAGAAAATTGAAATCTCAAAGGTGCTCCAGACCAAAGTGGCCCTTAGCCGGCATAGGCGGGCAACACAAGAAGCCATGCTCTACCGAGTAGTGGGAATTCGCCCAAAATGCACCTTTGTCGGGCGAGTTTGGTCAGATTCCGAGGCGATCGTTCAAGAAACTAAAGTGGCTGTAGAAACAGTCGGGGTAGGCGCTCTCACAGGCCGGGGCTTTGGCACTGTCCATGCTAAAGAGGTAAAGCCAACGTGGGAATTCGTTTCAGAACGCCTCAAGATGTTCAATGAAAAGTTGTCGGAAGTTTGGTGTGATCTTGTCGATTTAGCCTATCAAGTAAACAGCACGGCCCCTAATAGGCCTGAAGGAACCTATTTCAGTGTGAACCTTCTGTCTCCAGCAGTATTATCGAACCCCTATGGAATGCCAACGCTCAAGCTTTTTTTAGAGATCAATGGGAAATGGTTAGAACCCGTCTT
>DUMB01000049.1 GCA_012840085.1 Clostridiaceae bacterium | reverse complement strand
GGTAAGAGCTCTTGGCCTTAAGGCTGACTTCAGTTCAAACTTTGATGATGTAAGTCCTGACAGTTATTATTATGAAGGAGTGGGAATAGCCAGAGCGCTTGGAATTGCTAAAGGAACAGGAGGAAATTTGTTTAATCCCAAGGCTGAAATAACCAGAGAAGACATGATGGTTCTTGCTGCAAGAGCATTGAGAATTGCCGGAAAACTTGAAAACGAGGGTACATTTAATGACATTAAGCATTTTGATGATGCGGATGAAGTTTCAAGCTATGCAGTTGAAAGCGTAGCTGCCCTGGTTAAGGCAGGGATAACCAAAGGGGACGGAAAATCAATTAATCCAAAAGGAACAGCAACAAGAGCTGAAGCAACAACAATGGTTTACAGAATTTATCAGATGATTGGCTTGTCAGATGAATAATTGCGAAAACTTATAAAAAAAGCTATACCTAAATATATTTAGGTATAGCTTTTTTTATAAAAACTTTAGAAATATACACCTTTCTTAGCTATTTAGAATTTTTCCGGCTTAGTTGATGTTATATCATATGTTCAGGCATTATATGACTTTTTACGCTGAAGCATAGAATATTTTATTTGATGGAGGTTTATATTATGAAAAGTTTTGAAGAAAGATTCTTGCAGAAAGACAAAAGCTGGGTCATAAATGAAGATTTAGACAATAATAAAAGAAAGCTTTTTGAAGCGTTATTTACTTTATCTAATGGCTATATAGGAATGCGAGGCATTAATGAAGACATGCCGCGTAATTCCCGACCGGGTACATTTATTGCCGGCGCCTTCGACAAATCTGAGTGTATGTGCCCGGAAATGGTGAATTTCCCTAATACCATGCCTCTGTATCTTGTGATAGACAGCAAAAAGATCGACCTTGACAGTGCTGAGATACTCAGTCATAAGCGCTTATTAGATTTGCGTTTTGGCGCAATATATAGGGAAACGGTGTATAAAACCGGTAACAAGGAGGTCGCTTTTAAAAGCGTACGCTTCATTTGCAGGCATGACAGGAATTCTGCGGTAATGATATGCGAGATAACTCCTTTGAACTGGTCCGGAGAGCTTAAGATTGTGTCAGAACTTGATGGCACGGTTCATAATGCCTTTGCAAATTATTTTCCTGATGAGTGGGTAAGACATTTTTCTCTTGAATACATAAACGACAATTATGATCCGGATACAATAATGGTAGTTAAGACCAGGGATGTAGGAACAAAGTATTGCTTTGCAACTTATCTTGCAATAAATAAACCTTTTGAAGATGTACGCAGGTTCAAAAAAATATATGGTGAAAAAGTGGTTGAAGAAGCCACTGTGCAGGTTGACTCAGGTCAACCTCTAAATGTGACAAAATATATTGCTATCGAGGATACCAGACATGTTCAGGAAGAGGAGCTGGTGAGAGTTACGACAAATATTCTCAATAGAAACAAGATTATTGATGTAGATGCAATATGGGAAAACAACAAAAAAGCCTGGGCAGAAAGATGGGATATAGCTGATATAAGTGTTGCTACCGGCAAAGATCAGGACAATCTTAACGCCAGAATCCGTTTTAATATCTATCAGCTACTGTTGAACGGTTCTGATGTTGACTATAGGCATGGTATAGGAATCAAAGGCTTTACAGGGGAAATGTACAGAGGGCACTATTTTTGGGATACGGAAATGTATATGTTCCCCTTTTATTTATACACTAATCCCTGGATAGCAAGGAATCTGCTGGTCTTCAGACACAGGATTCTTGATGCTGCCAGGAAGAATGCGGCTTCAAGAGGTTTCAGGGGTGCTCTTTACTGTTGGGAAGATGATGAAAGAGGCAATGAAGGCATAAATCATGAAATAATTCGTGAAACAGGAGAACTCAGAATCAGGGAAACCATAGACCAGTACCATAAAAATCTTGCTGTAATGTATGCCATATTTAATTATTACAGGGCAACAAAGGATATTGAGTTCATGATTAACTACGGAGCCGATATCCTTGTAGAAAACATGCGGTTCTGGGAAAGCCACCTTACATGGAATGAAGAGAAAGGCTTCTACGATTCCATTAAAGTGATGGGTCCGGATGAATACCATGCTAATATAAACAACAACTACTATACAAACTATCTTTTTAAGGCAATCGGTAAGATGACATTGGCTTTTCTTGAGGAATGCCGTACTGTTTATAAGAATGCTTTCTATAAGATAACCAGGCGCCTGATGGTGACTGAAGATGAAATAAAAACCTGGAACAGGCTTGTTGAAAAGATAAACCTCCCTGAGCCTAAAGATGGAGTACTGGAACAATTTGAGGGGTATTTTGACCTGGAAGACTATACATTCACAGAACGCAATGAATTTGGCATACCTGTCATTGTTGAACTGGATGATCTGAAGAACCCGTCAAACCCCAAATATACGCCGGATTTGGTTGCCTACCATGAAGAACTTGTACGTATGGCCAGGAGGATGCGGATTATAAAGCAAGCGGATACGGTATTGCTTTTTAATATATTGCCCTTTGATTTTCCTGAGGATGTTATAAGAAATACCTTGCTTTTCTATGAGGCAAGAACGCTGCACTATTCATCTCTTTCACCCGGTGTATATGCATTGTGTGCCGCCCGCATAGGAGAAATGGAACTTGCCGAAAGATACTTCAATTTATCTCTGGATATGGATCTAAAGGATATCAAGAATGAATCAGAGAATGGGCTTCATACGCCTACATCCGGAGAAGTCTATACCATTATTACACAGGGCTATGCAGGGCTTTTCCCCAATGGAGACGTTCTGGAATTAAATCCTCATATGCCGGAAGAATGGAACAGTCTGCAATTTAAGTATATATGGAGAGGAAATGTGCTGACTTTTAAGATGGGTAAGCATAAGGCCGAGATATCTTCAAAAGGTCAAAACAATATCCTGATTAGAGTAAAAGATAAGATTATTACAATTATGCCGGACAGTACTTTAAATGTAGAATACTAGACACATCTGATTAATATTCGGATATGTCTGCTAAAGAGTTACAACTGAGAGCAAGGAGATACTAAATATGACGAGTAAGTCAAATATAACGGGCAAGAATTCATATGATATAACTTTTGTGGGACACATGTGCTATGATGAAATCACGCCCTTTCGGGGGGAAACAAGAGTTTCCCCCGGAAGTGCAGTTCTATGCGGTGCTATGGTTGCTGCAAGAATCGGAAAAAAGGTAGCCGCTGTTGTAAAGATGTCACCGAAAGATGAAGAAATAATTGCTCCTATGAAAGAAAACGGAATAGATGTTTATCTTATTCCAGGTAAGGAGACTACTTATTCAAAAGTTATACATCCTGTAGCGGATGTTGATATCAGAAGATTGATTCTTGAGAAGAGTGCAGGGATGATAAGGATTGATGAAATGCCGGGAGTTCAGACCAGATTCATGCATTTGGCAGGAATCTCTGATACTGAATTTGATATGGATCTTATATTAAAATTAAAAAAGAAAGGTTATGATCTTTCGGCAGATATGCAGAGCTTCGTAAGGCAGGTAAATCCGGTTACAAAAGAAATTACCTTTGGCGATGTTCCTGCAAAAAAAGAAATAGCAGGGATTCTTAATAAAGTAAAAATGGATGTAGTGGAGGCAAAAGTGCTGACAGGTACAGATGACCTTGAAAAAGCCGCAATTATATTTGAAGGCTGGGGATGTCCTGAGATTGTAATCACCCAGGCAGAAGGAGTTCTGGCAAGAGTAAACGGGAAAACTTACTATGAAAAATTTTCAAATAGAAGCAGTGTAGGAAGAACCGGAAGAGGAGATACAACTTTTGCAGCGTATCTCGCAAGAAGGATGGATCATGGCCCTGAAGAATCTCTTAAATTTGCTGCCGCATTGGTATCTATAAAAATGGAATCACCAGGTCCTTTCGACGGGACTTTGGAGGATGTGCTGCAAAGAATGAAAGAAAGACATTGACACAACTTAAAAGGTATATTATATTTAAAATAATCAAAAAGAGATTTAATTTGAATATAGCTAATTGTCGATGACTGGACTGCGAAAAGCCTGAACCAAAGAGAATGGAACCATATGGTGCGAGGTTCCTGGATTGAAAGCTTTTCTTCCCACCCACGAGACGCAGCTGATGAAGCGGCCGGTTGAGCACCGTTAAATGCTTTAATGAGCCGGGCAATCGAAATAAATATCATTTTTAGCATCAAATTAGATTGCCAAATTGGGTGGTACCGCGGAGAAATAGATCCGTCCCTTGCTATATCGCAAGGCGACGGATTTTTTATATCAGTAGTATTAAATCAGTATTTTGAAAAATCAGCGCCTGTATTCTCGGGACTTTGGTCATGAGTAAGGGCGTTATGGAATGTATTATTATAGTATTGTTTTTTATTTAGGAAATTTCTTAATTATAAAAAGAAAACAAATAAAGAAAATTAAATTAAAAAAGAAAATACAGATTGGATAGGAAAGGTGGCAAATTATGAGAGTATCGCAGATGTTTATGCCTACACTCAGGGAAGTTCCTGCAGAGGCTGAAATTCCAAGTCATCAGCTGATGTTGAGAGCCGGGCTTATGAGAAAGCTGGCGTCGGGAATTTATTCGTTTCTTCCGCTGGGCTACAGGACTTTCAGAAAGATTGAGCAGATTATCAGAGAGGAAATGAACAGGGCAGGTGCCCAGGAATTAATTATGTCAGCATTGCTTCCAGCTGAAGCTTACCAGGCTTCAGGAAGGTGGGAGGTTTTCGGACCTGAGATGTTCAGGTTGAAGGACAGGCATTCGAGGGATTTTTGTCTTGGGCCGACTCATGAGGAAATATTTACTGAGATTGTAAGAAACGAAATAAGGTCATATAGAGCTCTCCCATTAACGCTGTATCAGATACAGACAAAATACAGGGATGAGAGAAGGCCACGTTTTGGTGTAATGCGTTCAAGGGAATTTGTAATGAAAGATGCTTACAGCTTTGACAGGGATGAAGCAGGGCTTGATATTTCCTACAGGAAAATGTATGAAGCTTACTGCAGAACCTTTGACCGTTGCGGGCTCAACTACATGGTGGTAGAAGCTGATTCCGGAGCAATGGGAGGCTCAGGTTCCCAGGAGTTCATGGTAAAATCCAGCGTTGGCGAATCTGTAATAGCACATTGCGAAGCTTGCGGGTATACAGCCAATGAAGAAAAGGCAGAATGTGTCCCTGAAGCATACTGTCCGGAAGGGAACAACTGCGGCAGTGAACTTCCGCTTGAGAAGGTTGCAACTCCCGATGTTAAGACTATTGAGGAACTTGTTGGTTTCTTTAACTGCTCATCAAAGGAATTTGCAAAAACATTGATTTATAAAGCAGACGACAGAGTTGTTGCAGTAATGGTAAGAGGAGACAGAGATGTAAATGAGACCAAGCTGCAGAATTATTTGGGATGCGTGGAGCTTGAAATGGCTGATGAAGAGACTGTAGAAAGAGCAACCGGTGCAATTGTCGGCTTTGCAGGTCCCATAGGTCTCAATGCTGAATTAAACATAGAACTGATTGTAGACCCGGAAGTAACTTTAATGAAAAATTTCATAGTAGGAGCAAACGAAACAGGATACCATTACAAGAATGTAAACTATGAAAGAGATTTCAAAGCATCGGTAATTAAAGACATGAGGAACATAGTAGAAGGAGACAAATGCCCAAAATGCGGAGGCAGCATAAAATTAACCCGTGGGATAGAAGTAGGGCATATTTTCAAGCTGGGTACAAAATACAGCAAGGCTTTGAACTGTGTATATCTTGATGAGCAGGGCAAAGAGGTGCCGATGGTTATGGGTTGCTATGGTATTGGCGTGAACAGGACTATGGCTGCAATAATTGAGCAAAATTATGATGAAAACGGAATTATATGGCCTATGACTGTTGCTCCTTATCATGTGATAATAGTGCCTGTAAATACAACTGACAGTGTGCAAATGGAAACGGCCGAGAAAATGTACAATGACCTTTGCAGTGCCGGAATTGAAGTATTGATTGATGACAGAGATGAAAGGCCCGGTGTCAAGTTCAAGGATGCTGATCTGATAGGAATTCCTATCAGAATAACTGTTGGTAGAAAAGCCGGTGAGGGAATTGTTGAATACAAGCTTAGAAAGTATAAGGACATTAAAGAGTTAAAAATTGATGAGGCTGTAAATGAAGCGATCGGAGAAGTAAAATCAGCGCTGAAAAATCAACCTTAAAAGTAGGTCTGAAAGTAACTAAAAGTAGAATCTGAAAATAAAAATTAAGACAAGCAAGGCATGTCAAAAAGTAGAAGTATATTCATTTTTCGGAATGAATATCTTCTACTTTTTTCTTTTTTAGCTTCTCTTATGTAAATAATTCAAATATTTTTGTTAATACTATAATCAGTATGTTTTATTACAAAAAGTATCTGCTTCAAAAATTAATTGAAACGGATATGCTATTTACAGTTATTGGAGGGATTATATGAAGAAAAAGCTGATTTTACTTATTGTACTTACTTTAGTTATCACATCGCTTTGGGGAATTCCCAATTTAGGCATGCAGGGTGTTGAAGCAGCAACGACATTCCAAAAAGTTAATTTTGTTGACGGGGAAGTTACGTCTTGTTACTTGAATGTGAGACAGGGACCATCTTCAAAGTACCATATTGTATGTGTGCTCGAAAAAGGGGACAAGGTTAAAATTTTCGGAAAGATTGGTAGCTGGTATGCTATATATGAACCGAAAAGCGGTTGCGTAGGTGCAGTCAGCAGCAAATATATAAAGGTCCCGGGAAACAGCACACAAACCCCGGCACAAAATAAGACACCGGCACAAACACAGCAGCCGAAGCAAAATACAACACAGCAGCCTAAACAGGAAACTCCACCTGCTACACAAACACCTTCTACAGAATTTAAAGTATCTGAAGAAGAGCAAGAACTGTTGAATCTTATCAATAAGGCCAGAGCAGATGCCGGATTGCAACCTCTTCAGTTCGATAAGGAACTGATGGAAGTGGCAAGACTGAAGGCAAAAGATATGGTTGATAAGAATTACTTCTCTCATCAGTCACCAACTTATGGTTCACCTTTTGATATGATGAGACAGTTTGATGTTGAGTTCAAAACTGCCGGAGAAAACATTGCAGGTAACAGAACAGTGGAAGGAGCTTTCCAGGCATGGATGAATTCAGAAGGGCACAGAAAGAACATTCTTAACGGTAAGTTTAACTACACAGGCATAGGAATAGTGGAAAGCAAGAGTTATGGATTAATACTCGTACAGATGTTTATAGGCAAATAATTAATAGGAATTGTTTATAGAAAAACAGTAAAAAAGAAGCACTTATGTGCTTCTTTTTTTACTGTCTTTGGCGTTATTCTTTTCTTAATTGTTTTATTTAATTGTCAGCCCGAATTGGGCTCCGTTTATTATCTCAACTATCTCATTTTTTTGGAATTCTGCTCTTTGTTATGCTTCATTATAAGCTAATTTAGCTCTTTAGGATTTTACTCATTACTGGCCTGATTCGTCAGCCTGACTCAGCACTTTGCTGTTTTGTCCCATTATAACCTGATCCGGCTCTTTATCATTTTACCTCATTATTGGTCTGATTCTGCTTCTTGATGTTTTGTTCTATTATTACCTGATTTGGCACTTTATCCATTTGCTCACTATTAGCCTAATTCGGCATTATCCCAAAACATTTTCCGTATTTTGTTTCTTTATCAGTATTTACGTATTAACCGGTATTTATATTTTCCTTTTTATTTATTCACACATTCATTTATTCACAGACTCATTTATTCTCAAATTCGTTTATTCTCAAATTTATTTATTCACAGTTTCACTTATTCACATAATCATTTATTCTCACATTTTTTGTATGCATAGGCAGACTAAAGTATACAAAAAGCATACAAAAGTTAACTAATTGAGCCAATTATTTTGCATTTATTATGTAAACGCACAATGCTATAATAAAAAAAGTGGCTGAATTCTCCAAAAACGAAAATGATGGAGAAACGGGGGATAATTTTTTTGGGGTTAATTCCGTTAAGATAATAGCCCTGCAGTGAAAAGACAGGGAAAAAAGAACGGAAAGGTTTCTCTTCTACCTAACCCGTCAACTAACCTCGTAAGCATAATAGAGAGGAGTGTTTATATGAATAAGAGGAAGCGTGCCTTTCTGACAGGGGTGGTAACGATAGTTTCCATCTGTTTCTTCAGTACTGCAACCACTTTTGCTGCACCATCATTACTTCTGAGAGGCATGCGCGGGGAATCGGTAAAAGTTCTCCAGAACGATTTAAAGAAGCTTGGCTATTTCAATGCAGCAGTAACTGGTTATTATGGGAGCGTTACTGAAGCGTCTGTAAAGAAACTGCAGAAAGACTATGGTTATCTGGTAGACGGAAAGGCCGGTACAAATACTCTGGCACTTATCGACAAACTGCTGAATAAGAATAATAGCAGCAGTACTCTCGCATCAAGAAGCACATCATCAAGAACCTCAAGTGTACTGAAGAAGGGCATGAGCGGGTCAGATGTAACTGCATTGCAAAATGACTTAAAAAAGCTTGGATACTTTAATGCAGAATGTACTGGATATTATGGCAGCCTGACGGAAGAAGCGGTAAAGAAACTGCAGAAACAAAACGGCTTAACGGTTGACGGAATAGCTGGGAGGCAAACCTTCAGTATAATTGAAAGATTGCTTGGCAACTCTTCCGTAGCTACATTAAGCAGCAGGGGCGGAGCTGAAGAAAGACCGGCGTCCAATAACCAGAACTACATGATGCCATGGTTTGGGGAAGCTGAAAATGTTTTTGCTATAGGTAAGACTGCAACAGTATATGATATTGAGTCTGGAAAGAGCTTCAAAATTAAAAGGACTTACGGACATAACCACGCAGATTGTGAAACCCTTACTGCCAAGGATACTCAAATAATGAAAGATATTTACGGCGGCCAGTGGAGTTGGTCAAGAAGAGCAATTATAGTTGATGTAGACGGAGTAAAAATCGCAGCTTCGATGGCGGGAATGCCTCATGCAGGCAGTGATAAGGCTGCTGCAAATGCATACATAAAATCAAGAAGCGGTGGTTATGGTGCCGGAACAAACCTTGATGCAATTAAAGGAAATAACATGAATGGAGTTTTCGATATCCATTTTTATAAAAGCAAGACACATGGTTCAAACAGTGTAAATCAGGCACATCAGAACATGGTAAAGAAAGCTGCTGAATGGGCAAAAAATAATTACTAAATAAACTTGTTGTGCTAGCATTTCGATAGCAGGAGTTCCGAGCTCAAGAGCTAGTAAGCTCATTCCGGGCAAATCAATTCGCTTCGCTCAGGTGATTTGCTTTGTCCTTCACTTCGCTAACTAGCACTAAAGCTCTCCACAATGCTATCTCATTACCTAGCACAACAAGTTAAATCAGGACAAAATTATAAATGAAAATGAGACGCAACTGAAAACAGTGAAATGGATGGACAAAAGCAAGGGAGAAACAAATTTTCCCTTGTTTTTATTTTTGTTTTAAATAATTTTCTCTCATATGGAAATAATATTGTCTGAAAACAATCATAGGTAACTCCGGGCTTTGATGACAAAGTACGGAGAAAATGCACAACAGGTTAAATCATAATACACTGAAAGGGTGAGCATATTTGGGTAAGAAGAAGAAAAACAAAAAAGCGGACAGAATGGGCTTAGACGTTGAATTTGCTAATGATCAGCTTGGAGAAAATGCTGGAGAAGGGAGAGCGGAAAAAGAAGCAAAACAAGACAAAAAACGTGGGCGTTAAGGGCATACATTAAGAAATCAAATTTAAGAAAAAATAATAGGGCAGGACAAACAGTACCTGCTCTATTTTTCAATTTCGCCATTAAAAAACTTCTCAAGTACAATGCTCCCGGAACCTATGCATGGAGCATATTCTCTAAAACTTGAGATTTCAATCTTTACACTTTTGCTATTTCTGAACAGAATGTTTTTGTTAACGATATCTCCCAGAGGTTTGATAATCAGACTGCCTGCAAGGGCAATTTCATGTCCTATAAACACTATTTCGGGATCAAATATATTTATAACGTTTACCAAGCCTATCGACATGTAATATACCAGTTTCTCGAGTGCTTTAAGGCATACTTTGTCGCCGTTGGAAGCTGCGCTCACAATGTCAGTCCAGGCAATGGGTTTGCGGTCTGAGAGTGAACTTTCTACACCAAGTTCTATAGAGGATTTTACCTGCTTTACAACTGAAGGAATTGAAGCGTAAATTTCGAGACAACCGGTATTGCCGCACGGGCATATATCTCCGTGAATATCTATTGTGGTATGGCCTATTTCACCGCCAAACCCGTCACTGCCTCTGAAAAGGCTGTTGTTTATTATTATACCTGCACCAAGACCATTTGTTACACCGATATAAATCAGGTTCGAATAATTTTTTCCTTTGCCGAAAAGACTTTCTGCAATTGCGCTGGCATTCATATCGTTGTCAAGGAATGTAGGCAGCTTAAACCTTTGATTTATAACCGATACGATGGGTATTGATTTCAGGCCTCTGAAGTTTGGAGGATCCAATATTATACCGTTTTTTATGTCCAGAGGACCGATCGATGCTATTCCTACACCGATAATTTTATTAATATCAATTTCTGAAATAGAAATGGCAGATTGCAGGCATTCACAGACTATAGATATAAATGCCGGCTCGCTTTCCGTCATTTCAAAATTACAGCGGTATTCTCCTTTTACTTCACCTTTCAGGTTTATAACATTTGAGTAAACAAAGTCTCTGGATATATATATTCCGGCAGAGTAAAAAGCATCTTTGGAAAGATTCAATAAAACGGGTTTTCTTCCGCTTGGAGAATCCACAACACCGGTTTCATATATCAGGCCTGAGTCAAGTAATTCATTAACAATATTCTTAATAGTCGTCTTTGTTAAACCTGTAATTCTTGAAAGCTCAGAACGGGAAGTTTGGCCAAGGGTATTCAGTACCCGCAGCACAAGACTTTTGTTGCTGGATTTCAATGTAGATAAATTAGATCCAATGTTAAAAATGTCCATTCTTTCCTCCGGTTATTAGCTAAATGAAATATATTAGTAAACAGATTTTATTAATATATCATCTATATATCATCTAAGAATAAAATACTATAATATAGAAATAAAGTAAAGAAGCAAAAGATTAAAATGTTGAAATGGCTGTGAAATGCTTGTAAAATACCCTTTGTGATAAATGAGAGTGAAATTTTTATTTGGTTAATTATTGATTTTAAGCGCTAAATAATATATCATGTAATTAATAAAGAGTGTTTACCAATGTTTAATTATATAAAACCTGTTTTCACTGCAATTCTATGCAATGAATGCAAAAAGGAAATGAACGAAAATACATATAAACGGGAGAAATGAGAGAAACATACGTAAACACAGGAAATATACATTAATGCAAAAAATATAAAAAATGAAACGATTGTACATGAATACAGCAAATGCACACAAATATAATGAAGCACAGGAATACAACAAATATAGGAAATGCAAAAATATAGTTGCGTATTTTAAAGCAAAAAGTTAAATATAATAAAAATATTTGGGAGGGATAATAATGATCTCAAAGCAGGAATTAGAAAATGCAAGAAAGCGTGCAATTGAGTATTTTGAAAAGGCTTCTATTGTAATTACCGAAGAAGAAAAAAATAATATCGAAGTTGCAGATTTCGGCCTTGGAGAACTTGAAAGCACTGGCCTCCAACTTGTTGTATATGTTAATACCGACAGGTGCTGTGCCAAAGAAATGGTTCTTTTCCCGGGGCAAACTTGTCCGGAACACAGACATCCTCCTGTAGAAGGGGAGCCGGGTAAAGAAGAGACATTCAGATGCAGATGGGGTACCGTTTATCTTTATGTAGAAGGTGAACCTACAGAAAACAGGAAATGCAATCCACCAAAAGCTCCGGAAGGCGCATATACAGTTTTCCATGAAATAGAGCTAAAGCCTGGACAGCAATATACACTTTATCCTAATACTCTTCACTGGTTCCAGGCAGGTCCAGAAGGTGCGGTTGTATCAGAATTTTCAACAAAAAGCAGAGATGAATCCGATATTTTTACCGATGCCAGGATAAAGAGAATACCGGAAGTTGAAGAATAAGAAGAGTTTGATAAGTTAACTTGCTGTGTCAGCATTACGATAGCAGGAGTTCGGGGCTTAAGAGCTGATATAAACCGGCTCTTAAGCTCTCCGAAATGCTATCTCATTAACTGGTACATCAAGTTAGTAAAATTTGATCTGATAAATCAGGTTAGCAAGATTTGATTTATTAAATTAAGAAAAAGTAAGAAAAAGTCAGGAGATAAAAAATGAAAAAAGCTGTAATGTATGGTGCTGGGAATATCGGTCGTGGTTTTATCGGCCAGCTTTTCAGCTTATCAGGCTATGAAGTCGTGTTTATAGACGTAAATCCAATAATAGTTGATAAACTTAACGAGGACAACAAGTATCCGATAAGGATAATTTCTGATGAAGGTTACTCGGAACTGGTTGTTGAAAATGTGCGTGCAGTTAATGGGCTTGATGTTGAAAAGGCTGCCGATGAAATTGCATCGGCGGATATAATGGCAACTGCAGTTGGTGCAAATATACTGCCAAAGATAGTGAATGTGCTGGTTAAAGGGCTCAAAAAAAGGTGGAATGAAAATAACTTTACACCACTTAATATAATAATATGTGAAAACTTGCTTAATGCAAATCATTACCTTGAAAAACTGCTTAAGCAGGAACTAAACGACAGCGAGAAGGAATACTTAGACAAGACGGTTGGACTTGTCGAAGCTTCCATAGGAAGAATGGTTCCTGTTGCAACGTCAGAAATGCAGGGTGATAATCCGCTCAGGGTTTGCGTAGAAGAATATTGTGAACTGCCTGTTGACAAAGACGCTTTCAAAGGGGAAATTCCAGATATAATAAATATGGTGCCTTTCTCACCCTTTGACTTCTATATTCAGCGCAAGCTCTTTATGCACAACATGGGGCATGCTACTATGGCTTATCTGGGGTTCCTGAACAACAACTCATATATATGGGAGGCTTCCAGAAATTCTACAATTAAGCTAATTACTCTGCGGGCAATGCTTGACCAGGCAGTTGCCATGTCAAGAGAACACGGTGTACCGCTGGAGCAGCTGATCGATCATTCTGAGGATTTACTATTCAGATTCAGCAATAGACTTCTTGGAGATACGGTGGACAGGGTTGGCAGGGATCCGGTAAGAAAGCTTGCTGCAAATGACAGGCTTATAGGAGCTGCAAACCTTTGCCTCAAGCATGGAATATGCCCTGTTTACGTTAGTATTGGTATTGCAGCTGCTTTCATGTTTGCTAACCAGGATGACGAGGCTGCAATGAAAGTGCAGGCTGTAGTACAAAACGAAGGCCTGGAGGCAGCATTGAAACAGTTCTGCGGTATTGATGAAAGCAGTGCGATATATAAGCTTGTAAAAGATTTTTATAATAAACTGAAAAGCGACAGTTCTTTTGAAGATGTATTAAGACATGCAGAGAAATTAAAAAGGACTGTGAAATGTTAGCACATGGACCATTTTTGCAGCGGGTGATCATAAGACCATCCGCTGTTTTTTTATTCATCCGCAATCTCATCTTTTTTGATACGGTACCTGTCAGGGCGCTGAACAAGTTTCAAATAGTAGTAATACGTGATTCTGGCGACACCGGCTTACTTCAGTAATTCACCAAGCGAGAATTTCTGCCTTAATTCGGAAATGATGGCTACTTTGTCTTCTGTTCCGACTTCTCCTGCTCTTGAATTAAGGTATTCAATTTTTTTTAAGTATTCATTCTCCATGGGGAGGAGGGGTTAATTTCAGGCCGGAGGATGGTTATTTACAGAGTTTATAGCAGCAATTTTTTATAGTGTTATATCAGGAAAGTATTAATAGAAACTATAGCAGCATAAGAAAAGCTATTCAGTGATATCTGGAATTACAGATTAAGTAGTAAGTTCTTGCCGCTAAAACTACTTTTGGTTATAATACATACAAAAAGTCTTGGAGGTATGTATGGCCGATATTGCTTTACAATTAATAAAAGAGTTCAATCTCAAGCCATTTCAGGTTCACAATGTAATAAAACTTATCGATGAGGGAAACACCATACCGTTTATTGCAAGATATAGAAAAGAAGTTACAGGTGAATTAAATGACCAGGTATTAAGGGAACTTTATGACAGACTTGTCTACTTGAGAAACCTTGAAAACAGGCGGAATGAAGTTATACGGCTGATAGAAGAGCAGGGCAAGCTTACTGATGATATAAAAGCTGCGGTTGAAAAAGCTGTTACTCTGCAGGAAATTGAGGACATATACCGTCCATTTAAGCCTAAGAGAAGAACAAGAGCCACGATAGCCAGGGAAAAGGGACTTGAGCCTCTGGCGGAGATACTTCTTGCACAGAAAGTGACAAAAGGCGACCTTGAGGCTATTGTTTTACCCTTTGTAAATGCGGAAAAAGGTGTTAACACAATAGAGGATGCCCTTAACGGAGCTATGGATATTATAGCTGAGGGTATTTCTGATAACGCAGAATACCGCAAGGTAATAAGAGATATTTTTACCAGGGAAGGATCAATTGCTACCAAAGCCAAGAAAGAGGAAGATTCCGTATACAGGATGTACTATGATTTCCGGGAGCCTGTAGCAAAAATAGCAAAACATAGAATTCTGGCGATAGACAGAGGTGAGAAGGAAGACTTCATTCAGGTAAAAATCGAAGTTCCTGAGGAGAAAATAATTAACTGGCTTAAAGGCCGGGTAATTACAAACCCCGCTTCCATAACATCAAAATATGTGGAAATGGCTGCTGAGGATTCATATAAAAGGCTGATTTCGCCATCTATCGAAAATGAGGTAAGAAATGAACTTACACAAGCAGCTCATGAACAGGCTATCAAGGTATTCGCTGAAAACCTGAGAAACCTGCTTATGCAGTCTCCTGTAAAAGGAAAAGTGGTGCTGGGGCTGGACCCGGCTTATCGTACTGGATGCAAACTGGCTGTTGTGGATGAGACGGGTAAAGTTTTGGATACTGCTGTTATATACCCAACACCTCCCCAGTGTAAAATTGAGGAGTCTAAGAAAGTTGTGATTAAATTTATCGAACAGTATAATGTTGACATAATATCCATTGGAAACGGTACTGCTTCAAGAGAATCGGAAATATTCATTGCAGACCTCCTCAAGGAAGTTGACAGGGATGTATGCTACGCAGTGGTGAGTGAAGCGGGTGCATCGGTGTATTCTGCATCCAAATTGGGAGCTGAAGAGTTTCCTGAATTTGATGTGGCACTTCGCAGCGCAGTATCCATAGCAAGAAGACTTCAGGATCCACTTGCAGAGCTGGTTAAAATTGATCCAAAAGCCATCGGGGTTGGCCAGTACCAGCATGATATTAACCAAAAGAGACTGGATGAGGCATTAAGAGGCGTTGTGGAAGACTGCGTGAACAAAGTCGGAGTTGACCTCAATACTGCTTCACCTTCTTTGCTGTCATATATTTCAGGAATAAGTACTGCCATTGCAAAGAATATCGTGGAGTACAGGGAAGCAAATGGAAAATTCAAAGACAGAAAAGAGCTCCTTAAAGTCAAAAAGCTTGGAGAAAAAACTTTTGAACAGTGTGCAGGATTTCTGAGGATACCTGATGCTAAAAACGTCCTTGACAATACATCTGTTCACCCTGAATCATATGAATCAGCTTTAAAGCTATTAGAGATAACGGGTTACACACTTGATGATGTTAAGAACAGAAGGCTTGGCAATCTAAAAGAGGAAGTTAAACAAAGAGGAATAGAGAACCTGGCAGCAGAAATTGGAACCGGGATTCCTACTCTGAGAGATATCATTGACGAACTATTGAAACCTGGCAGAGATCCGCGTGATGAGCTTCCAAAGCCGATATTCCTTAAGGAAGTTATGAGCATTGAGGACCTGAGACCTGGAATGATATTGACAGGGACGGTAAGAAATGTGGCAGATTTCGGAGCTTTTGTGGATATTGGAGTTCATCAGGATGGCCTGGTGCACATTTCGGAGTTGAGCGACAGATTTGTACGCAATCCTATGGACGTAGTTTCAGTAGGCGATATTGTAAAGGTCAGAGTGCTGGATGTTGATGTTAAGAGAAATAGAATAAGTTTGAGCATGAAAAACAACTCCTGATGTGTGCGGAGGTTACGCAAAATGTGCTTTGAAGCTTAAAAACGTGCTTTTAAGCTTATTCTCTCGCTTTCTGCAAAAGTTGCGAATAAACGCATGCTATGCTATAATTTAAATGTTTTCAGTTTTTTGTCAAGCATGGTTGACTTATGAAACAAGCTGACGCATAAATTGATAAAATAACGGGTAAATTTGCTTTAGTTTTCATATTGAAAACTAAAGCAGATTTCTATAACAAGAGAGAAGGTTATTATGGATACTATAAAATGTACTGTTCAGATGATTATAAAGAGACCGGGTGTTATGGTTATTTTCAGTATTGTCTTACTGGCATATAGCATTGCCGGTTATTTTAATCCTATTCCTGCGATATTATTAGGATTGAGCAGTATTACGAATGGAAATGTGTTCGAAAGCATTGTTTCATATCTGCAAATCCTTATGGACCCTAAAATTATACCGGTTTTGATTATTGCGGTATTAGCGGTTATCCTGATAGCTTCACTTATCATAGCACTTTTTCTGTCAGGATATTTTTATTCTGTTAATAACTCGATAACAGGCAAGAAGAGAGCCAAGGGAGAGTATGTTCAAGGCCTGAAAAAGTATTTTTCCAGAGTACTGTTGATAACACTGAGAGTATTAACTTTTGGCTTCATTTTCATAGTGTTTATGATGGTGGCATCAATACCTGCAGCAGTTGTAACCAGAGCTGCGCTTACGGGAAATCAGGAAATTGCTTTTGCAGCAGTTTTTGTTGACATACTGACGATAGGCGTTCTATTCTTCGGTTGTATGTTTTTCAGAGCATATATGTTTTTCTGGTATCCTGCAGCCATAAGCTGTGAAAAAAGCTTTTTTGTTACAGCAAAGCGTGTTGTGGACAGGTGCTTCTGGAACATTGTAAAAACATTTCTGGTCTTTGACTTGGTTTTTATAGCCCTTGAGTATGCAATGTTGAAAATAGGAAACAACATGGTCACACTTATTGTGGGATGGATATTCAGAACTGTTTTTTATGTTTTGTATATAAATTATATTTTTGTCACGTACAAAAAGACAGAAAAAGCTGCACTTAAAAAACATTCATGATAAAAGTGTTTATAATAAAAGTATTCATACTGAAAAACATTTTAAATTTTAATGAAAAATATTGTAATTAAAGCTATACGTAAAATAAAAGATATGCGTTAAATAAAAGCATACGCAAATAGAAGATGTGTGTTAAATAAAGGTATATACGAAATAAAAGACGTGAGTAAAATATAGGTATGCGCTAAATAAAGGCAATCGAAAAATAAAATACATGTGTAAAATAAAAGTATGCGCTAAATAAAGACACGCGAAGAATAAAATACATGTGTAAAATAAAAGTATGCGCAGAGCAAAGGACATGCGCTAAATAAAGACATGTGCTAAACAAAGACGTGTATAAAATAAGACATGCGTAAAACAAAGATATACGCAAAACAAAACATGCATAAAATTAAAACATGCTTAAAATAAAGCATGTTCAACATAAAGACTTATTTTGCAAAGTTGTGCTTGCCTATTTTAATTACTATAGGTCTTGACCATATCCATTTGCTTGTGGCTGTAGCAGGGTTATAATAGTAAACGCACCCGTATGTCGGATCCCAACCGTTAAGAGCATCTCTAGCAGCTTTGTAGGCGCTTTCATCGGGTTGCAGGTTTATTTGGCCATCCTTAACAGCGTCAAAAGCACCGGGTTGATATATGACTCCTGCTATTGTTTTTGGAAATCTGCTGTCGCGCGTCCTGTTAATTACTACTGCTCCAACGGCTACTTTTCCGATATATGGCTCACCGCGGGCTTCACCATGTATAAGATGTGCGAGGAGATTTAAATCCTTGTTCGATGAGGTGCCACTACCTCCTCCGCCACCGCCGGTTGTTTTGCCGGTAGGTAGCCCAAGAGCTGCAAGCGTTTCCGGACCTACAACACCATCTACGCGAAGGCCGTTTTTCTGTTGAAAGAGCCTTACAGCCTTATATGTATTATATCCAAATATGCCGTCAATAGGTCCGGGATAATAGCCCCAATTGTATAGTTTGGTCTGGATATTTCTTACTTCCTGGCCTCTGGAACCGTAGTATGACAAAGCGGCACGGCTGTATCCATATAAATCGGTTATATCAAAGTTATAATATAACGCAGCAAATAAAATAGACTCTATTATGAAGGTAATTACAAGAGTTATAAAAATTTTTTTCTTCAAGCAACAATCCTCCTTCTGAAACAAGACTTTTGAAATAAGCCTCAAAAGTATTCTTTGTATTTTAGTGAAGAATATTCATTTTAGAAGGAAGATTAATATTTCAATATTTTGTAGCAGCAAGTTTGGATTAAAACAAAAAAAGAGGTATTATAAACATACCTCTATATTTTTATAGATGTTTCAATTTCATTATTAATTTCATTATTATAATTCAACTTGTTGTACTATTATTTTGATAGCAGGAGTTAAGAGCTAAAAACCAGAGCTTAAAACCAATGAGCTCGTTGCGGGACAAATCAACCGCTTAGGAGATTTGCCTTATCCTCAACTTCGTTAATTAGCTCAAAAGCTTTCCACAATGGTATTTAACTGGCACAACAAGCTATTTAATTCATCAAGCTATTTAATTCATTATGTAATAATAAGTTAATTCATAATAATAAGTTAATTCAAGTCAGAAGCAGGTACAAAAAGATTATCAGAAGCAACTCATCTTCAATTCGTTCCTCTATCAGCAATAAAATCAAGCCGATGAGTATAATTTCTTCGATACCTATACGCTTTCTCAAATTGTCCAGAAAATAACCTATTCTGAACCTCGGAACCATTCTGCTTTGTGTAACAGGTTCTTCAACTTCCGTCGGCAGGGGAATATCCCTTACTTCTTTGAGGGTTTCTATGCCTGCTGGTTCAAAGGAGTTATCCTCCTTGATTTTTGGACTGTAATCTATCCCCTGATAAGCAAATCTGCGGTATGGATGAGGGGGTCTCCTATATACCATTTACTTCCCTCCCAATGCTTTAATCAAATGCTCCTTTTTCATTTTCTTCCATTAGCCTGACCAGGTTTGACATACGTATTATGTTCAGGCATCCTGACAGCTTTTTTTGCCGTCTGCTGCTAAGAAACGGTTTTATGGCCATGAGAAGATTTATCCTCGGGTCATTTACGTTATTTAATCTGTCCATTATTACTTTGGCCTTACGGAGCATATCTATATTATCTTCCGTGTCGGATCTTGCAGGCTTTTCTTCTTTTGATTCAACCGGATCTCTGGAATTACTTGCCTTCGAAGAGGAATCATCATCCGCACCTGTGCTTTTGCTTGCAAGCAGTGAAAGCAATCCTTTTAAATTATCTTGCATGTTTTCCTGAGCTAATAAATCAGCCAGTTGTTTAATTTTTTTATTAAGATCTTCACTCATCGAATATACCTCCAAAAGGCCTTTACTAAAATATATTCACTAATTACCTAATAATGTCTTTTATCTTAGCAATTATTTCATCTCCGTGTTCTCCAATGAGCTTTTTGAGGTTATCCAGGTCGGCGTCTGAAACTTTCCTCTTTATTTCCTCTTTGTTGATGTTCAAACTCCTCAGTTTGGATTCGTCAAGCTCGTTTATTTTCGCAAGTAATTCATTTTTGTCTATTTTATTCAGGCGGCGTGCAATTTCATCCATGTCTCCATTTTGCAGCATATCGATGGCTGCATTCAATTTAGCTTGCAGAACCTTTTCATCCATTTTTCCTAACACTTCAGATAGTTTTTTATTAAACGAATTGTTCATCACATATCCCCTTTCAATAATGAATTTATTCTATTATCAAATATTATCTAAGATATAGGCTCTTGTTCCTGTTGCTCATCATTTTCCCGTGACAGCAGAGGGGTGTTGTTAGAAGGTGATGACATAAGTACCAAAAACAGGACTATAAAGAACAGGATAAAACCACTGCCTCTTTCTTCCGTTTCGATGGAGCGGCTGTCATATGTACTACTGGCTATTAGAATCAGAAAAACTATTATAAAAAAAAGCAATTCATCATTGTCCCTTTCAAAAAAACTTCTGATCCTCATTGCTGCTGTTTCAAGGAAACTCATAGCATTACCTCCATTCTGAATGCAGGCATCAGAGATAGAGATGCCTATACTGTTTACACCGTATATTTTATGATGGGGGACTGTGAAATGTGACAGAAAAAAGCTTAATCCAAATTACAAATTACATTTAACCGGAAACCAGGTTTTTATTGACTGGACAGAGCTCGTATAATATAATAATCTGTACAAAGATATACCTATTAGGGGTATATTACAATAAATGATATTGCTTATTGCACAACAATTATATTTTGCTTAATGCGGGCAAAAACGTGGTAAATATCCCTTCACAGAAATGGAAAACGACAGGCAGGTGAGAAGTATAGGAAAGTATTCATATTTATTGACCTTTATTGAAGGAATCTTGACATTTATTTCTCCGTGTATATTACCGATGATACCCGTATATTTCTTTTATATGGCAGGTATTACGGGAAAGGATAATGAAGACAGGACAGAGAACAGGAACCGGCTTATAATAAACGCTCTGGGGTTTGTGGCCGGTTTTACCTTGGTATTTGTAGCACTTGGCGCTGCAGCTACGGCTATTGGACATTTTTTAAAAAATAACATTGACCTGTTCAGAAAAATAGGAGGAATAGTGATAATAGTATTTGGCCTGAACTTTTTAGGATTGTTCAAGCTGAATTTTCTGAATACTGAGAAGAGATTCAATTATTCTTTCAAAGAGCTGAAGTTTTTTAGTTCTGTTGTTTTTGGAGCTGTGTTCGGATTCGGCTGGACTCCCTGCCTTGGACCTTTTCTTGGGACAGCGCTGATAACAGCGGGAAATTCAAAAACGCTGTTGCAGGGAATTATACTTCTTCTCTTATATTCTGCCGGACTTGGTATTCCCTTTATTGTTGTTGCGGTACTATTTGAAAAGCTAAAAGACATTTTGCGCAGTGTTCAAAAGCATAGTAGAATAATCAGCATTGTATCGGGGATTGTATTAATATTTTCAGGTATATTGGTATTTACAGACAGCTTTAAGTATTTAACTACCCTTTTTCAATAAAACCAGGGGGGATTTAGTATGCGGAAGGCAGGAAATCTGGCAATTTGGGTAATTATATCCGTAATTGCGGTTTTTGTACTTTACAAGGTGTACAATCATTTTGTTGCTAAGGCACAGATGGAAATGATAAGGCCGCAAGTTTCAGATAATATGGAAGATAATAACGGACAGAAGGATTTGAAAAGCGAAAACTTACGGCAGGATAGTAATTCTGAAAATAACATTGAGGGCAAAAATGACGAAAGCAAAGATTCTGAAGGAGCCGATAAAGATAAAGAAAGCGGAGAAAATGAATTAAACGATGACGAGGAAGTAAAGGACGAAAATAAATCGAGTGAAGAAAACAATGAAAAAATCATAGCCCCGGACTTTACTCTTGAAGATATAAATGGAAAGAAGGTAAGTCTTTCCGATTACAGGGGTAAAATTGTCTTTTTGAATTTTTGGGCTACGTGGTGCCAATACTGTGTAATGGAAATGCCTGATTTAGAAAAAGTTCATCAAGGGTTTTCAAAGGGTGATGATGCTGTTATTCTCACAGTGAATTCCGATGAAGATCCGGAAAAGGTAAAGAAATTCATAAAGGATAATAATTTGACTTTACCGGTACTGATGGACTATGCATATGAAGTCAACTGGATGTATGGAATAAGCAGTATTCCTGTTACTTTTGTAATTGGCAGGGACGGTTCTGTCTATGGAGCGATACCAGGTATGACAAATAAGGATACGTTGTTAAATATTTATGAGAGCATCAAATAGCTTTAAAATGAAGATGATATATTTAGATATTAGAGAATGGGAGCAGAAACCATACAGTAGAAACCATAGGAAAGAGGCTATAGAACAGAAACAATAGAGCGGAAGCTCCAGAGCAGAAACTAGCAACCGGAGAACGGAAAATAAATATTTATACAAAAACTTTTATGGAAAGCAAGGGATAATTTTGTAAAAAGTGATATACTTTATATGATGCTGTTGTATACGTTCTTGCGGGATTTATTCCCGGAAGCCGCAACGTGGCAAGATAATATTCAAGCAAAGCTTGAATATTATTGGCCATGGGCCTTTTCCGAAAAGGTGTAGTAAAAAATAATTAGAGCCTTTGAGGAAAAACTGGCCCGGCCATAAAAACAATTAATTGCCATCGCTTTGCTTTTATTGACGCTTCCGTTGCGGTCTTACGGGATTTATTCCCGGAAGCCGCAACGTGG
>DUMB01000048.1 GCA_012840085.1 Clostridiaceae bacterium | reverse complement strand
AATGGAAAGGTGATTTTTTTGTATAACGCCTGTCGCGCACCCGCATAG
Source organism: Clostridiaceae bacterium (assembly GCA_012840085.1). Taxonomy (GTDB): domain Bacteria; phylum Bacillota; class Clostridia; order Acetivibrionales; family DUMB01; genus DUMB01. The sequence continues at coordinate 2,704 of DUMB01000048.1, read as the reverse complement.
CGGGTGGTTTTTTGTTTCGCATGGCTCATTTCTCGCCTGAGAAACTCGCTCATGCTCAACAGGCTAAAGCCCATAAATAAAAAAATGCCGGTAGCAAAAACCACCGGCATTTTTAGTATGTCAATTTATCCCAACTGCTGCAACTGAACACTTATACCGTTGGAATCTACAGTATACAGCTCGTCGTAAACTTTTATAGAAATACTTGATCCGCTTAACACTTTAAATTCTGCTTTCTCCTTGTCAACATGTACGTAAAGCAGGGCATCCTTGTACAACAGTTTAAAGCTGAAGGAGTTCCATTTATCCGGAATAGAGGGCTTGAAGATCAGCACATCCCCGTCGGTCCTTAAGCCGCCAAAACCATAAACCATATTAAGCCATGCACCTGACATGGAAGTAACATGAAGTCCCTGGTCCGTATTCTTGTTATAGTTATCCAAATCCAGGCGCGCCATATATTTGAAAAATTCATATGCTTCTTCCTTCTTACCAAGTTCGGATGCCAAAATTGAATGAATAGACGGTGAAAGGGAAGACTCATGGATGCATCTTGCTTCATAGTATTCATAGTTTATCTTCTTTTGCTCATAGGAGTACTCTGTACTGAAGAAGAATGGCAATAAAAGCACATCGGGCTGTTTTATCATATTATACCGGAAAATTCTTACATATGCCCAGTGCTTATATATAGGAATCTGAGATTCCGGTATGTTTTTAACATCAACCTCTGGCAAATCGAAATAACCATCATGCTGTTCAATAAGCCCTGTTTCTTTATTCATAGGAATGCGCATCTTCTCTGCTTTTACCTTCCAATCCGACGGCTCATCATCCTTTAATGCAACTTTTTTGGATACCTTTTCAAGCAAATCAGGAGCATTTTTCTTCATTTCTTCGATTACTTCCAGTGTAAACTCGAAAGTCTTTTTTGCCATTACATTTGTATATGCATTATTATTGACATTCATATGGTACTCGTCCGGGCCCATAACACCATATAGGCCAAAATCACCATTCAAAGGACTGTATTCTCCACGGTTTGCATAATAACGGCTTATTTGCATAAGCATTTCTATTCCCTGGTTGTAAAGGAATTCCTTATCATTGCATAATTTGTTATACAGCCAAATAGCATAAGAAATTGCCGCGCTTACATGTATTTCAAAGTCGCCATGCTGCCATGTGGCACAGCTTTCAGTACCATCAAGAGTACACATTGGGTAGCGTGCACCTACACAGTCCAGTTGTTCTGCACGTTCACATGCCTGGGGAAGGAATTTGTGCCTGTACAGCAGTAGATTCTTTGCTGCTTTTGGATTGTTGAATATGTAGAAGGGCATACAATAGGATTCTGTATCCCAGAATACCTGTCCATGATAAACCTCTGCTGTGAGCCCCTTACAAGGAATATTCAAATTGGCGTCAAAGCCGTGATAGGTCGAATACAGAGAGAATATCGAAAGCCTTACACCCTGCAGGTTTTCATCATCACCATCAATGGGTATGTCTATGTTTTCCCAAGCCTTTTCCCAATACTTTACCTGGGTATTGTAGCCATATTCAAAAGAGATAGTTTTATAATCAGTTGCAAGCTTGATCCCTTTAGCCCAGACTGATTCAATGTCATCTGATTTTTCCCAATAATGTACAGCTACTTTTTCAATATAGGAAATATTGCCCTTTTGTAAATCAAGTATAACATCCTGAGCCGCCAGCTTTTCTTCTATAATAAAGGTAGTATTCAATTCACTGTCCGAATTGAGCCTGAAACTTGAGAACAACTGATGGCCACTCTTTATTGTCTTACCCAGTGCCATGACCATTCCGTCTTTTTCTTCCGCCCTTTGCATGGTCCAGAAATTCTTCCCTCTTACCTTAAATTCATTGTCTGCAGTTTCAGTCTGGTCCCAGCCCTCAGCTATTTCATGCAATATCGAGTAATCCAGTCCTGAACGGATTTTGATTTCTCCATTGAAATTCAAAGGCTCAAAGGAAATTTTCTGAAATCCCATATTGGGCTTATCCATGCTAAGAAAACGTAAAAATGTTATCTTTACCTTTTTACCACTGCCGGTTTCCCATACAAATTCTCTGGTTAAAACGCCTTTCTTCATATCCAGGACTCTTCTGAAATCTGAAAATTTGCTTTTTGCCAGGTCCAATTGCTCATCATCAAGAATAATTCGCGTATAAAGCCAATCCACAGAATTGACACCAAAGCACACACGGGTGGCCATTCCCTTAAAATACTGCCAGTGCTGGGCCTCCATTTCCTCATATAAGTGATTGAAATAACTTCCTAAAAGCCTGTTTCCGCTGTAGCCCTCCTCAAAATAGCCTCTGATGCCCATAAACTCATTTGCCAGGCAGAATATCGATTCTGAATTCCTGCCGTATTTCGGTACAAAACCTTCCTCAATAACTTTCCACGGATCAACTTTATAATACCTGTCTGCTACTTTTGTAGCCATATTATTACCCCCTTTATGAATGTTTTTCTTTTATTCTTGTAAAGACATCTTCCAATGTCCCGCTGAAAGGTCCGGGTTTTTCCATCTTGATAGATACCAGAGCTGCAGCAAATTTAATGGATTCAGCTACATCATGATCCATCCTGTAGGAAAGGTATGCAGCAAACGTGGTATCACCCCTTCCTGTCCTGCCTGCATTGCTGCTGTTCGAGAATTTTTCATAATAGGTT
>DUMB01000047.1 GCA_012840085.1 Clostridiaceae bacterium | reverse complement strand
GGAATGGTTACATTTACGACCACTCACTTCAGCAAGTATGCTGTAGCGTTTGTGAAGAAGACCTTTGATGATATTGCAAACTATGCATGGGCTAAGAAAGAAATCGAAGTAATGGCTTCCAAGGGAATAATCAATGGTACTTCTGCGACAACCTTCAATCCTTCGGCAGACATTACAAGAGCAGACTTCATAGTACTGCTTGCAAGAGCATTAGGACTTGATACCGAGGTGGATGACAACTTCTCAGATGTAAATCCGGATGCATACTATGCTAAGCAGGTAGGAATAGCCAGGAAACTTGGCATAGCTAAAGGCAGCGGAAATAACGAATTCAGGCCTAATGACAAGATAGAAAGGCAGGAAATGATGACACTGATAGACCGGGCATTGAAGGTAGCAGGAAAGGGTCTTGCAAAAGGAACAGAAGCAGACCTTGCAGGATTTGCCGACAAGGATATGATAGCTTCATATGCAACAGACAGCGTAGCAGCACTTGTTAAGAGCGGCATTATAAAGGGCGACGGGACAAATATCAATCCTCTTGGCAATACGACAAGAGCTGAAGCAGCAGTAGTAATCTACAGAATTTACAATGCACTATATTCAAAGTAATGCATGAAATATATTCAAAATAATACATGATTTGTTGGAAGAAGCACTAACAAGTACAATACCTTCCCACCTAAGATAGTGCAAGCGTGAAAGACGTATATATACGTCTTTCACGCACACTTAATATACGAACTTATTATACTAATCAGGCTTTTAATTTAGGTTGGGAGAATAACAAATTATACCAATCACAAAATAAAAACAGGGGTTGATAAAATGTTGAAGTCTGCACAGAAAAAAAGTATTTCCAGGGTATTGACAGTAATATATGCATTTGTTTTCTTGCTTACTATGTTTTGTTTTGATTTGAACGTTAATGCAGAGCAAGCTGCAATATCATTTTATGTATCACCTGACGGAAGCGATTCAAATCCGGGAACTTTCGATAAGCCGTTTAAGACCATTAAAAAGGCCAAAGAAGTGGTACGCAGTTTGACTGTCAGCATGGAAAGAGACATTATTGTCTGGCTCAGAGGAGGAACATATTCATTAGAGGATACGCTCGTATTTACTGAAGAAGATTCCGGCAAGAACGGATATTATGTAAGGTATATGAATTATCCCGGAGAAGTTCCAATAATCAGTGGGGGAAAAGAAATAACCGGATGGACTGAATGGGAAAACGGTATTTATAGAGCAGAATGCGGAGACATGAAGTTCCGCCAGCTATATGTAGATGGTGAAAAGGCAGTGCGTGCAAGGACACCTAATGTGGGAACATATAACAGGCTTATCTCCTGGAATAAAGATAACGGCACAATCAGGATTAATGCAGGAGAATTACCGGATAACTGCCAGAACCTTTCAAATGGGAAAATTGAAATATCGGTACAGCAATATTGGGGATGCAGCATCATGCGAATAGTTGATGTTGCTGAAACCGGTGCTTATAAGGATATTAAAATTAACAGCACTGAGGGAAACGTAGTATTTGAACGTGAATGGCCAAAAAAATCACCTGAGCAGGCGTATCATTTTGAAAACAGTCTCGACTTTTTAGATGAGGGCGGAGAGTGGTATCTTGACGACAACGGACAAACCCACTATCTGTATTACAAGCCCCGTGAAGGTGAAGACATGAGTTCTGTTTCTATTATAGCACCAAGTGTTGAGACGCTTATAAAAGTTGAAGGCTCAGGACTGGGATCAAAGGCAAGCCATATAGCTTTCAGGGGAATAATATTTGAGCATTCCAACTGGACAAGGCCTTCCGACTACGGATATATAGGTTTGCAGCAGCAGCAGTACAGCATTGGGGGCGATAGATGCGAAAGGCCTGCTGCAGCAATCTTTGTTAAGAACGCCCATCATTTGGAATTTACAAGAAATATATTCAGAAACATAGGTTCGACAGGTTTGGATATTTATACAGGCACAAACAAAATAACAGTCAAGGGCAATGTTTTCTATAACATAGCAGGAAACGGAATACAGGTAGGCAGATTTTCAGAATCCGACACCACTCTTGCGGTACCTTATAATCCGGCGGATCCCAGAGAATACTGTGATGATGTAACGATAACAAATAATTATATACATGATGTTGCACAGGAATACTATGACGGCTGCGGAATTTCTGCAGGATATGTAAGGAATATCAATATTACACACAACGAAGTGACAAACTTGCCTTATACCGGCATCAGCGTCGGCTGGGGCTGGAACAGTCAGGTTTGTGTAATGACAGGCAACCACATTGAATACAATCATATATACAACGTAGTAAATCTTTTATGCGATGGTGCAGGAATATATACTCTCGGAAACATGGGACCTGATTCAACGATAAAGTACAATTATATCCATAATATAAAAAGAAGCGTGTGGGCAACGACACAGTATACACCCACCTATCCTATTGCAGCTGTGTACCTTGATGAGGGAAGCACCGGCATTACAATAGACCGTAACTGCATTAACAATGTGGAAGATAAATGGAGAATAAATTACAACAAGTCAAAGGAACGCAACACTGAAGGTGTAAATCCGAATAATGATCCGGAAATTATAAACAATGCAGGTCTTGAAGCTGCATACGCAGATATCAAGACTAATGAAATACCGGGTGTATCAGCTCCCGCATGGCCTCAGGGCAGTGTATTGACAGCAAGCGATGTAAGTGAATCCAGTGTTAAACTGACATGGACAAGTGCGCAGGATGAGGCCGGAGTAGCCAAATACAGGATTTATAAAGATTCACAATTAATTGATACAGTTGCCGGAAATATAAACAGTTATATTGTAACCGGACTGACTGCAGGAACGGATTTCAGATTTTCAGTTCAGGCAGGAAATGCAAAGGATTGCTGGAGTGTTGACGGTCCGGTGGTGTATGTAACTACAGAAGGCATAGATACCCAGACATTAAGCCAGGAAATAGCAGAAGCCCAGACATTGCTGGAGAATGCACCTGTTGGCAATGAAGATGGACAGTATGCCCAGTGGGCCAAGGAATATCTTGATGCAACTGTCTTTAAAGCCCAAAGTTACCTGAACAGCGGAGAATTAACCCGTGAAGGACTGGATTTCCATCTTGGCAGATTGATAGAAGCTAAAGAAGCGTTTATAAAGTCTAAAGTGACATTAAAAAATGTTGCACTAGGAATGCCTGTTACCAGTTCAGACGGAGACAATATAAGCAGCGGACATCCACCGGCAAATGTAGTAGACGGCTCATCATCGCATATGGGGGGCTGGGACAGTACATCGTCTCAAAGCGTGAAAGCATGGGTACAAATTGATCTTAAGGATAAATATATAATAAAACGTGTTGAGTATGTTGACCGTACAGAGTTTGACTGGATTGGATACAGAAGCAATTTTGAAATCCAGGTATCCAATGATCCTACTTTCGCAACCTATGAGGTGTTAGGAGGAGTGGGACCTGAAGGGTTTGCGGATGACACTACCTGGTGGGTTGATGTAACAGATCAGACGCCTTATCAATATGTAAGATTCCAAAAGACAAAAGTGGAATATGCATATGTTGTCGAAATAAGGGTGTTTGGTATACCTGAAGCCGGAAAGTATTCGGTAGGAGGAACTGTGTTTGACGGAGCACAGAATCCTATAGCTGGTGCTACAGTCAGCCTTTATTCCTACGATGACCAGACGACACCGATAGGCACAGCCGTGACTGCTGCCGACGGTTCTTATACAATAGACACTGAACACGTTCCGGGCAAATATATTTTACGGGCTGAAAAGGATGGATATAACAGGGGCGTTTCAACTGTATATATACCATATGCTGACGTTAACGATGCGCATATAACATTAACTCCTTTGAAAAATGTGGCTCTTAAAAAACCAGTCACCAGTTCAGACGGGGATAATACCAGCAAAGACCATCCACCGTCAAATGTAGTAGATGGCTCAGCATCACACATGAAGGGCTGGGATTGCCAGTCGTCAGGCAGCACCAGACCTTGGGTGCAGATTGATTTGGAGAATAAATATATAATAACCCGTATTGAGTATGAAGACCGAAGAGAGTTTGACTGGATTGGATACAGAAGCAATTTTGAAATCCAGGCTTCCAATGATCCTTCATTTGGAACTTATGAAGTGCTGGGCGGAGTCGGACCTGAAGGATTCGAGGATGATACCACTTGGGTACTTGATGTAACCGATGATACACCTTATCGTTATGTAAGATTGCAGAGAACCACAACAGAATATATATATGTTGTTGAAATCAGGGTATTCGGTGTACCTGCAGAACCTGTATGGCCTGAAGGAAGCAAGTTGAATGCAACAAACATCAGCTCAAAAGGAGTAACCCTGACATGGTCTGCCGCAAATGACGGCGCTCCTGTAACAGAATACAGGATATATAAGGATTCACAGCTATTAACAAAAGTTGCCGGGAATATATTGAGCTATAATGTCACTGGACTGGCTCCTGAGACAGAATATACATTTAAAGTTGAAGCAGGTGATGCCGCAGGTAACTGGACTACGAATGGACCGTCTGCAACAGTAACGACATCTTCTGATGGACCGAAGTTTACAATTAAAGCACCTGTATTTAAAGATTCATTTGGCAATGTAATGACACAACTAAAGCCAAATGTTGATTTGAGGACAATCGTTGAAATAACAAACAGCTCGTCTGAACCGGGAAATGCTTGCATTATTGTGGCACTATATGGACCTGATAATACTTTTAAGACCTATTCAGCCGTTGAAGGAATTATAAAAGAAAACTCTACAGTTACCTTCAGCTCTGGTTTCAAGCTGCCGGAAGATGTATCAGGACACTACGTAAAAGTATTTGCGTGGAACAGTATGGAAGGCATGGTGCCGATTTCAGAAACATATATATTCCAGTAATAGTCTGCTTGATTACAAATGTTGGTTTGTTTAATAATATTAACTTGTTTAATCATTTTAATTATACAGATTCATAGATTCAATTCTATAAACGCTAGAGCAGCTCAGCTACCCTAGCGTTTATAGTGTATGACTTAAAAACAGTATTGCAGGATTTATTACCGAAAACCGCAAATTGGCAATTAATCTCTAAAACTATGGCAGTTAATCTATAAAAATAGGTGTTAATGTATAAATTGCAAAAAGGAGAAATTGATGATGAGATACGGTTACTTTGACAATAATGCAAAAGAATATGTTATTATCAGACCAGATACACCCACTCCCTGGATAAATTATCTGGGCAATGGCGGGTATAGCGGAATTATTTCAAATACAGCGGGCGGAATGAGCTTTCATAAAGATCCTAATTATAGGAGGGTAACAAGATATAAGTTTAACAACTTACCCGTTGACAGGCCGGGAAGGTATGTTTATATCAGAGACATGGATTCCAATGAATACTGGTCACCATCATGGCAGCCTGTGATGAAGGAACTTGACGAATATGAATGCCGTCATGGGATGGGATATACAATAATCAAAGGAACTTACTCGGGAATTACTTCACAGACTACATATTATGTACCTTTAAATAAAGATTATGAAGTCTGGAAAATGAAAATAATGAATAATTCCCCGAGAACAAGAGACCTAAAACTTTTTACATATGTTGAATTCAGCTATTACAACGCTATGCCTGACATTCTGTGCGATTGGCCCCGCATGCTGTTCAGTGCCCAGTATAGGGACGGTATGATTATTTTCGATCCTGTCTCTCAGTTTGACCCATTAATAATTTATTTTGGCACTAATCTTGAAGTTGAAGGATATGACTGCAGCCTTGAAAAATACATAGGTCCTTATCGCTCAGAAAGCAATCCGATTGTTGTTGAAAACGGCAAATGTACTGATTCCGACATGATTTCAGATAACGCTGTAGGGGGATTGTGTTGTCCGCTAAAGCTGGAAGCCGGTGAGGAGCGGACAGTTGTCTTTGTGCTTGGTGTTTCTGAAAGCAAAGAGTCAGCGTATACAGATGCTAAAAAAGCGCTGGATATTGATGAAATAGATAAGGACTTTATAGAATTGAAAAAATCCTGGGAAGCCTATATGTCCAAAATGAGATTTCATACACCTGACCAGGATGTCAACACCATGCTGAATATATGGAACCAGTATCAGTGCAAGACAACCTTCGACTGGTCGAGGTTTATCTCCTTCTATGAGAGAGGTGTAGACCGTGGCATTGGTTTCAGGGACAGTGTGCAGGATACCCTTGGAGTTATGTATACAGTTCCTGAGCAGGCTAAGGAAAGACTTAAAGAGCTTTTGAGCATTCAGCTAAAGCGCGGTGATGCCATGTCGGTATATTACCCTGCAACAAAGACAGCTATGGGCGGCGGGAGGTCGGATGACCATTTATGGACTGTATTTTCAGTATGTACTTATATAAAGGAGACAGGGGATAAAGAATTTCTGAATGAAATAGTGCCGTTCTATGACGAAGGAGAAGGAACAGTTCTGGAACATCTTGAAAATGGAATCAAGTTCACCATGGAACATCTGGGAAGCCATGGCATACCCTTATGGTTAACAAGCGACTGGAACGACAGTATGCAGGCTATTAATTTGAAAGGAGGCGCAGAGAGCGTATTTGTGTTTTTCCAATTAGCCCATGCAGTTAAAGAACTGATTGAGCTTTATAGGCACTATGGTTATGAGGAGCGGTTGAAATGGGCAAACGATATATATGACTATTGCAAGTCAAAGCTTGACACAGTATGGGATGGAAAGTGGTTTATCAGGGCATTTAACAGCAAGGGGGAAAAGGTTGGAACTGATGAAGATCCCTTTAATAAAATATTCTTAAATCCTCAGTCCTGGGCAGTGATGAGTGGTTTGCCTTCAAGGGAAAAGGCAATAACCGCTTTTGATTCTGTCAGGGAATATCTTGTAACAGAACTGGGTATTATAATTAACTACCCTGCAGCTGACTTCTTTGACCCTGAGAGAAAAGGGTACATACCCTTTCCGCCTGGCAGCAGGGAAAACGGGGGTATATTTTTCCATGCGAACACCTGGGCTATAATTGCTGAAACTATGCTTGGAAGGAATGACTATGCATTTGAGTATTACAGAAACATGCTGCCTGGCAGAAGAAATGATATCGCAGACTTATGCAGAGTTGAGCCATATGTATACTGCCAGAATATGCTGGGCAAAGAGCATCCGAGGTTTGGTGCCGGCTACAATTCATGGCTTTCAGGCACTGCTGCATGGATATTTTTTGCAGCATCCCAATATATTATGGGAATACGGCCTGACTATGACGGATTGATAATTGACCCATGCATTCCATCTGAGTGGGAATATGCAGATGTTGAAAGAGTATTCAGAGGGGTGCGATTCAACATTTCTATAAAAAACAAGAGCGGGAGAGCTGAACGGGTCAGCAAACTTATTGTTGATGGAAATGCCATAGAAGGAAATAAGATTCATACAGACTACTTTAAATATAAAAAGTTAGTATACGTAATTGCAGAAATATGACTATTACGTGTTATTTTTATGAAATACTTTGCTGAAATCCTATAGCTTTTTTTACTGGGATTGAGGCATACGCCTGTAACTTTATTTGCTACTATTAAGGCATACAGATGGCTTAATATAGGGGGATTAATAATGCGGCCTGATTCTAACGCAAAATTTATGGAATTACCTATTACATCTATCAAACCCAATGGATGGCTCAGACGCTATCTTGAAATTCAACGCGACGGACTTACGGGATATCTTGATGAGGCTGTCGGATACCCTTTCAATACAGAAAGCTGGTGCTGCAAAGAAGATGAAGGCAAGTATGAAAACTGGTGGCCGTATGAGCAGAACGGCTACTGGATTGACGCAATGATTCGCTGTGGTTACCTTATTGAGGATGAGTTCCTGATTCAAAAGGCAAAAAAATATATCGACTATGTCCTGGACAATGCTGATGAGGACGGCTATCTGGGACCAAATTCACTAAAAAGTCCTGGAGACATAAGCCGCTGGCCTCATTCGGTTTTTTTCAGGGCAATGATAGCCTACTATTCAGCCACTCAGGATGAAAGAGTGCTTTCTGCCCTTACAAAGCACTATCTCTCAGGGACTTCTGAACATTCTGACGGCAGGGAAGTGTGCAACGTTGAAATTATGCTATGGCTTTATGGCAAGACCGGGGATAAAAGGATTTTAGAATGTGCTGTAAAGGCATTTGAGGAATATAACAGACTGTCCGCTTCTGCTGCAAATTCTCTGGGGAACATGCTTTCAGATGAAAAGGCATATGAACACGGCGTCACATTCAATGAAATTGCAAAGCTGGGCGCAATTCTTTACATGTATACAGGGGATGAAAAAAGCCTGAAAGCTACTGTTAATGCCTATAGGAAAATAGACCGTGATCAGATGCTCATTGACGGAGTTTGCAGTTCAAGTGAATACCTGAGAGGAAAAGACCCTCTGGATAGTCATGAGACTTGTGACATAGCCGACTTTACATGGAGTGTGGGGTATTTGTTGATGGCCACTGGAAATGCGGAATATGCAGACAAGATCGAAAGGGCATGTTTTAATGCTGCTCCCGGTGCAGTTCGCAGTGATTTTAAAGGGCTGCAGTATTTTTCCTGCCCCAATCAGGTCATAGCTGACAGGTCATCCAACCACAACACATACAATAAAGGTGAGCCGTGGATGAGCTACCGGCCTGATCCTGCTAATATACATTGCTGTCCCGGAGAGGTCAACCGTATTATGCCTAATTACGCGGCAAGGATGTGGATGTCTGACGGGAGAGGCGGACTTGCAGCGGTTATGTACGGACCGTGCACCGTTACTGCAAAGGTTGGATACAATATGCAGGAGGTAACTATTGAAGAAGAAACAAGTTATCCTTTTTCAGAAAGAATTCAGTTTAGAATAAAGACAGAATCACCTGTTGAACTCCGCCTTATTCTTCGTATACCCGGATGGTGCAGCAATGCCCGATTATTGTTGAATGGCAGCCCCATGGATATACAAGCAAAACAGGGGTCTTTTGTTGAAATTAAGAGGACATTTTCACCTGATGACTGCATAGCTCTTATATTACCTATGGAACTGAAATTGAGCAGTTGGCCTTATGATGGAGTAGGAATAGAACGGGGCCCTCTCGTATATGCCCTTCGTATAGAGGAAAGATGGGAAGTTGACGAGAAGGGAAAAACATGCAGCAAGGAATTTCCTGCATGGAATTTGTACGCAGACAGTGAATGGAATTACGCTGTTGCTGTGGATGGAGAGCTGCTGGATGATATTGTAAAAGTTGTTCACAAGCCAATGAGTGATGAGCCCTGGAGTATTTGCAATTCCCCAATAGAGCTTCATGTTCCTGCAAGAAAAGTGAGGGGATGGGAGCTTGTCAGAGAAAATGCAGTTGTTGCGGAAAATATTACGGTAGACGGACTGATATCTGTTAAGAAAAAAGGCAACTTCGTTTTTACTCCACAGCTTCCGCTGCCTGAAACATTGAAAGACAGGCTGGAAGAGAAGGCTGAATATGTGGTTTTAGTTCCTTATGGCTGTACTAAATTGCGAATAAGCATATTCCCAAAATGCCGGTTAAGATGAAATAAGGTAAGCGGGTATTCACTAAAAAATTATAAAATTCAGGAACAGGGGCAGTTGAAAAAAAAGGTGGCCGAAAGGTAAACTGTAAATATAAAAGTGTGCTAAAATATAAAGGCTGGTTTTAATATAAAGGTGAATTTTAAAGTAAAGATGACTTTTAATAACTAATATAAGCTATGAGTATTACAAGTGAGGACAATATGAAAAAGCTGAATATATTGGCGCTTGCAGACATTCATTATGTTGGTACAGCAAACCATATCTGCAGTCTGAAAGACAGAAAAACAAAACTGGCACTGGAACTTATACAAAGAGTACTCCATTCTGTGGATATGGACAAAATTGACGTGATATTCCTGATGGGTGACCTTGTAGATAACGGAGACGCTCCTGGAGCAGAAGATGACATGAAATCAATAAATTCTGAACTTAAAAGAACCGGAAAGCCTTTAATTGTTGTGCCGGGGAATCATGATCACAGCGATTCGATGGTCTTTGAAATATTTGATGATTACGAAGGCATCCATGATATAAAAGGATATCAAATACTGACATTTGCAGATGAATATTGCGAAAACGATGTTACCGTAAGGTCAATTGAGAAGATGGAGAAGGTATTTTCAGGAGTTGATCCGGAAAGGCCTGTTATTACTCTGCAGCACAATCCCATATATCCTCATATAGACAGTCCGTATCCATATAACTTGATAAATGCAAAAGAAGTAATGGAATATTATACTCAGAAAGGGGTAACTCTTTCAGTCAGCGGACATGCGCACCGGGGCGTTGAACCAATGGTCAGGGACAATGTCGGGTACCTGACCTGCCCTGCTTTGTGTGAAGAGCCCTTCAAATATACCATTATTACCATGGATTACAGGACATACGACGTTCAAGTTTATAGTTTGAAGCCGGAAGGAGTCAATCTTTCAGACTTGCATGTCCATACCGGTTATGCGTATTGCTCAATAGGTATGGAAACCTCCCGGAGTATAGACAGGGCAAAGGAATTGGGGCTTCAAAGGATTGCTTTTACAGAACATGCCGGACATCTTTACGTATCCAGAGATGATTACCGGTCATCCCGCATTATTAACGAGCCGGACATAATACAAAAAAATAGAAATACACCACTTAACCGTATGAAAAGTTATCGCGGGGAAATGGAGAAATACCGCTCCGGTTCGGTTCTTATAGGCCTTGAAGTTGATTTGGACTGCAATGGCAATCTAACGCTTCTGGAAGAGGACCGCTATGGTTGGGACATACTGATTGGAGCAGTTCATTACCTTCCTGAAAGGTACGAAAAAGGCTCAAAAGAAGGATTTATGTGGGCAAGTGAAGCTTTGCTCCGCCAAGGGGTTGATGTGCTGGCACATCCCTTCAGGTATTTTACGAGAAACAACCTGACTGTTCCCACAGAACTGTATGAGCCGCTTGCTGAATTGCTGGCGCATTATAAAACAGCGGTGGAGCTGAATTACCACACCTACCAAAATGATCCGGTATTTTTTGAAATGTGCATTGAACGTGGGATTTTGATTTCATTAGGCAGTGATGCCCATTTAACATATCAGGTAGGCCAGCTGGACAGGCATCTGGAATTCTTAAAACAGATTTGCCCATTGGAAAAGCTGCCGGATATTTTGTATTAAAATATTTTTTAGTCGGTGAATAACAAAAGTTATGCTACTGCTGTCTTGTTTTTTACAATCTTTTGTGATAGAATAAAATTCGTTAATTTACGGGAGGTGTTATCTTTGGGTGCGGTTAATATTATAGTAACGATATTACATTTAATATTTTCATTGTCCATAATTGTTATTGTATTGCTCCAGTCAGGTAAAACAGCAGGACTTTCCGGTACTGTTGCAGGTGGAGCTGAGACGTTTTTTGGGAAAAATAAAGGTAGAACCATAGATGCAATGTTAAGCAAGTATACAACATTTGCTGCAATTGCTTTTCTTGTTACTTCCGTATTGCTGTTTGCTTTTAACAAATAAACTTATTTATTGAAAAATTAATATTGAAAAATTAATAAAGATTATTTGTTGAAATTTTTGGAATGAAGCGGACTGTGTATGAATACATAGTCCTTTTTCATGCTTTTTATATATTTTTCTGTATTCTTTCATATGCCTTTTCCTGTATCTTTCCTGCATCTTTTTCATGTATCTGTAATGTGTGCTGCTGTTATTTTAACTTTACGCTGTAATCATATCATATAGTCCGTGGTTGCTTTATGTAATTCTAAATTTATCTGTGCCATTATTTGATTATTTTGAATTATACTGAGGTATAATACATAAAAGCAAGGAAAAAAACTGTGAAAAATAAAATTTATATAAAAGGAGTTACTGAAGAACATTATGGATAATAACGAAAAATTGATGATGGAACGTAAAGAACGTATTCTTGCATTCATGCAGGAAGATGCATATAAGCCTCTGCTTTTTGATGAACTTGTGGTAGTACTTGACGTACCCCCTGAGGATGTTATTGCGTTTAGAAATATATTAGATGAGCTGGAAGAGGAAGGTAAAATATTTAAGACACGCAAAAACAGATATGGAGTACCGGATAGAATGAACCTTGTTGTAGGATGCCTTCAGGGCAGCGAGAGAGGTTATGGTTTTGTCATACCTGATGACGAAAATATGCATGATATTTTCATTCCTGCTGACAGCATCAATGGGGCAATGCACAATGACAAGGTTATTGCCAGAATTAACAAAAAAATAACTGAAGGCAGAAGAGCTGAAGGGGAAATTGTAAGAATAGTAAAAAGGGCCAACAATACAGTTGTTGGAACTTTCGAAACAAGCCGCTATTTTGGCTTTGTTACACCTGATAATCCAAGAATATCCGGGGATATTTTTGTGCCTAAAGATGAGTTTAACGGAGCCAAGTCCGGTCAGAAAGTTGTAGCTGAGATTGTAAAATGGCCGGAAAAGAGAAGAAATGCAGAAGGCAGGATTATTGAAATAATTGGCGACAAAGATGAAGTAGGTACTGATATTCTTTCGATTATAAAGGCTTATGGCCTGAAGGAAGACTTCCCAGAGAGTGTGGAAAGGCAGATCAAGGACATACCTGACAAGGTAACTGAAGACTCAATAAAAGGCAGACGCGATTTGCGCAACCTTAGAATGGTGACAATAGACGGAGAAGATGCCAAGGACCTTGATGACGCTGTTTCAATAGAAAGGCTGGCAGACGGAAAATACAGGCTTGGAGTGCACATTGCAGACGTAAGCCATTATGTTACTGAAGGTTCTCCACTTGACAAGGAGGCATTAAAAAGAGGCACCAGTGTTTATCTTGTGGACAGAGTAATACCCATGCTGCCAAAGAAACTTTCCAACGGGATTTGCAGCCTGAATGCAGGTGAAGACAGATTGAGCTTCACGGTAATGATGGACATTGACTCTTCCGGCAGAGTGGTCGATCATGAAATATTCGAAAGCGTAATCAACGTAGATGAAAGAATGACATATACGGATGTTTACAAAATACTGGAGGAAGACGATGAAGAACTGAAGAAAAAGTATAGCCATCTTGTTGATGATTTCAAGACAATGAAGGAACTTGCTATTATTCTTAGAAACAGGAGGATGGACAGAGGTTCCATCGATTTTGATTTCGCTGAAGCGAAGATTGTACTGGATGACAAGGGAAAGCCCGTAGATATCAAAAAGTATGAATATACTATTGCAAACAAGATTATTGAAGAATTCATGCTTATATGTAATGAGACGGTGGCAGAATATTTCTATTGGGCAAGTACACCTTTTGTATACAGGGTGCATGAAGATCCGGATCCGGAAAAAATAGAAGCCCTGAGTGAATTTGTGCATAATTTGGGCTATCACCTTAAAGGGGCAAACAAGATCCACCCGGGGGCACTTCAGGATTTGCTGGATAAAGTCAAGGGTACCAAGGAAGAACTGATTGTAAGTACCGTTATGCTTCGTTCGCTGCAGAAGGCAAGGTACAGCCACCAGAATCTGGGGCATTTTGGGCTTGCCGCAAAGTTTTACTGTCATTTTACATCTCCTATCAGGAGATATCCTGATTTGATAATTCACAGAATTATGAAGGAATATCTCAGAGGTGAAATGAATGAGGAACGTGAGAATTTCCTCAATGAAGTATTGCCTGATATATCCAAACAGTGCTCAGAAAGAGAACGTGCTGCAGAAGAAGCTGAGCGGGAAACAGAGGAACTGAAGAAAGTAGAATATATGAAGCAGCGCGAAGGGGATATTTTTACCGGGGTTATTTCCAGCGTTACATCTTTTGGAATGTTTGTCCAGCTTGAAAATACTATCGAAGGACTTGTAAGAATGAGCAGCATGGACGACGATTATTATATTTACAATGAAAAACAATACTGCCTGGTTGGTGAGAGAACAAGAAAAAAATACCGTATAGGTGATACTGTAGACGTGATTCTCGCAAAAGCCGATATTGCCAACAAGCAGATTGAGTTTGCAATAGCACCGCAAACATCCAAAGGGAATTAATAATAATGGTAAATTCAGGAACAAAATGGGCAAAAAGGTGCAAGATGATTATAAAGTCCTGGAAATTAAACTTCCAGGACTTTGACTGTCAATGATATTTCTTTTGCGTTATAAATCTATGTATGCGTTCACCTTATACTAAAAAGTTCTTTATATCATCGCAGAATTTATCACAATCATCTGTATGAACATCAACCCTGATAGGTTTGCTTAAATCCAAGCTGAAAATGCCCATAATTGACTTTGCGTCAACAACATAACGTCCGGATGTGAGATCTACATCAAAGTCATATTTATTGACAATATTAACAAAATCCTTAACGTCATTGATAGATCTAAGAAGAATATTAAATGATTTCATATATTAAGCCCCCCTTTATGTTTTTTACAGCATTAGTTTTTTCTTACTTTTTATCTTAAACTGTTTGCACTATCAAGTCAATTGCAATATTGTTAAAATATTGTTATTAAATTATAATAAAACATACGTGACAAACAGTTTCTTTATAAGAATTTCTTATTGATGCAAACAATATTGTTCATTAATATAGTACCACACTAATATATGTTTTTAACGTTTTTTGAGAAATAATAAAACAAAGGCTGTTTTGAATAAAAAACACTTATTTTAGGAGGAAAAATGAAGAGGGTTGCATTTTATACATTGGGCTGTAAGGTAAACCAATATGAAACGGAAGCCATTTCTGAACTTTTTGTTAATGAAGGTTATGAAGTTGTTGATTTTGACAGCGTGGCCGATGTTTATGTCATAAATACCTGTACGGTAACAGGTTTGAGTGATAGAAAGTCGAGACAGATAATAAGGCGTGCAAAGGCACGGAATGAGAATTCCATAGTCGTGGTGGCAGGTTGTTATTCACAGACTGCTCCCGGAGAAGTTGAAAGTATACCGGGGGTTGACCTGATAATTGGCACAAAAGAACGCAGTAAAATTGTAGATTTTGTTAGAGAGGTCGAAAAAGAGGGTAAAAAACTTAATGTAGTGGGAAATATAATGGAAGTAAAAGATTTTGAGGAACTGGAAATTGAAACGTATCACGAGCGCACCAGGGCATTTATAAAAATACAGGAGGGGTGTAATCAGTTTTGTTCCTATTGTATAATTCCATATGCAAGGGGGCCTGTAAGAAGCAGAAACGAGATCAATATACTAAGAGAGGTAAAAAGACTTGCTGATGCAGAGTTTAAGGAAATAGTTCTTACAGGTATCCATATTGCTTCATATGGAAAGGATTTAAAAAATACTTCCTTGTTGGAATTAATCAAAAAGGTTCATGAGGTTGACGGCATAGAAAGAATACGGCTCGGATCCATTGAACCAAGAATAATAACAAAAGAGTTTGTAGACACAATAGCAAAACTTCACAAGGTATGTCCTCACTTTCATGTTTCTCTGCAGAGTGGTTGTGATGAAATATTAAAAAGAATGAACAGAAAGTATACTACAAGTGAATACAGAGAGGCAATCCGGCTATTGAGAGAAAATATACCGGATGTAGCTGTTACTACTGATGTTATGGTTGGATTTCCCGGCGAAACGGATGAGGAGTTTGAAAAGTCGTATAAATTTCTGGAAGAAATAGCATTTGCAAAAATGCACGTATTCAAATACTCTCCCAGAAAAGGTACTCCTGCTTATTCATTTAAAGACCAGGTTCCTGCCCAGAAAAAGGAGGAAAGGAGCAGCAGGCTGATAGAACTCTCGGACAAAAATACATTGGCTTTCAACAGGAAGTTTATAGGGAGGGTAATGCCGGTACTTTTTGAACAGCAAATCAGTTTCAGAGGTGAGGATTATATTGAAGGACACACCACTAATTACATAAGAGTATTATGCAAGGGGGATAATAATTTGAAGGGGAAAATCATTGGTGTAAGATTGAAGGAACCGGTAGAGGATTGTGTGCTGGGTGAAATAGAACCATAATTCATGCTATATCCAGAAAAACTATGTATTGCATAAATCAAAACGTTATATTAATATAGTAGTACAAATGAAATTTATATAGATAAATTCATTTACTATTATGTGTCAGACTTTAATATATAATTTAGATGCCGGATTATATAATTGACAGGTATTAATTGTATATGTTTACCAGATAGTAATGGTCCGGATTATGGACAGGAGAGTGATAATTGTATGGTAAATAATGAAACAATGATGTTCAGGATGGATAAGGACAGGGCGAATGAAGTTCGTGAAATTCTTTCTCCGGTGTATCAGGCATTGAAGGAAAAAGGATATAACCCTATTAATCAGATTGTAGGTTATATTCTTTCTGGTGACCCTACATATATAACAAACCATAACAATGCGAGAAGTATAATACGCAGACTTGAAAGAGACGAAGTTCTTGAAGAAATTATCCGGTTCTATCTGGAACATATGGAAGACAAGAAGAATTATTAGAATGCTGTTATCAAATTATTAAAATGCTATTGGCAAATGAATTGATAACTTAAAGTTTGAATTGAGTAGAGAAAATATAACAAAATTGAAAGAATATTACGAAGATAGAGGGGAATGGCTCTCATAATTCAAATGTGGGGGTTGTTCCCTTTATTTACTTGGGCTATACTTGTATTTGTTTATATACTTTTTTGTTTATGTATTTATTGTGTCAATAGGACAGAGACAGTTTACAACATAATCTGATACATAAGGGAGCTAAATTCATGAAATATGTAGAATTGGGGCAGACTGGAATCAAGGTATCCAGGCTGTGCTTTGGAGGACTGATAATAGGGCCTCTTCAGGTAAATTTGCCTGTAAAACAGGGAGCTGAAGTTATAAAAAAGGCGCTGGAACTTGGTGTAAATTTTATTGATACTGCTGAATTATATGGTACTTATGCACATATCAGGGAAGCAATAAAAGGGCTTTCTCAAAAACCTGTAATTTCAACAAAGTGCTATGCATATACGGCTGAAGGCGCACGGGAAAGTGTTGAAAAGGCAAGAAGAGAAATGGATATAGATGTTATTGATATATTTATGATGCACGAACAGGAAAGCAGGCTGACTCTTAAAGGCCATAGAGAAGCCTTTGAGTATTATCTTGATGCCAAGGCCAAGGGAATAATAAGAGCAGTGGGAGTATCTACACATAATATTGAAGTAGTTGAGGCCTGTGCTGAAATGCCTGAAGTTGACGTTATACATCCGCTGGTAAACAAGGCAGGAATAGGCATTGGTGACGGTACTGTCGAAGAAATGCTTGCAGCAATAAAGAAAGCTTATGAAAAGGGCAAAGGTATATTTGCAATGAAACCACTGGGAGGCGGCAATCTCCTGCCGTCTTACAAAGAGTGTATGGACTTTGTGCTTGGTATTCCATATATTCACTCTATAGCTGTTGGAATGCAGTCTATAGACGAGGTAATAATGAATGTAAAGGTGTTTAACGGTGAGGAAGTGCCGGAAGACGTACAGGCTGCTCTCAGAAAAAAGCAGCGGAAGCTTCACATAGATTATTGGTGTGAAGGATGTGGCAAATGTGTCAGCAGATGCGGACAGGAAGCACTCAGCATAGTTGACGGAAAGGCTGTGGCAGACCGGGAAAAGTGTGTGCTGTGCGGTTATTGTGGAAGTGCCTGCCCGCAATTCGCAATAAAAATAAATTAAAATGCTATCTCATTGCCTGGCACAACAAGTTAAATGAAAAAATTATAATGCTGGAGGAAAAAAATGCGCATAATGGGAATTGATTATGGTGACAGCAGAATAGGAATTGCTGTGAGTGACCCTTTTGGATGGACTGCCCAGGGCGTTGAGACAATAAACTCCAAAGGCAGTGAAGGAAAGGTTTTAGATAGAATAATCGAGCTTATAAAACAATATAATGTTGAAAAGATTGTTGTCGGATACCCCCGCAACATGAATGGAACCATCGGTCCAAGGGCTGAAAAAACAGATCAATTCATAAAACTTCTGTCGGCAAGGACTGATATAGATATTATCAGATGGGATGAGAGGCTTTCAAGTGTTGCTGCCAACAGGACCATGCATGAAATAGGTACCAAAACGGCAAAAAAGAAAGCTATAGTTGACCAGATAGCCGCTTGCTATATTCTTCAGGGATACCTGGATAGTATAAAAAACTAAAAACTACACACTTTATTAATGTTATTCAGTAATAATTATAGAAAATTAATTATAGGAAATGTGCTAGTTTTATGATATAATCAATAAACTTAAATAGTTAAGTGGATAATTGTCCACAGAAATAAATTTATAATGTTATTGGGAGGTAAATTAATATGTCAGAAGAAAGAGACGATATTATCGTATTAGTTGACGAGAATGGAGAAGAGACAGAGTTTGAGCATCTGGACACTATTGAGATGGACGGAAATGAATATGTGGTTCTTTTGCCACTTGATTCATATGATGAAGAAGATGAGGAAATGGAAGAAGAGGAAGTTGTTATTCTAAAGCTGGAACGTGGAGAAAATGGAGAAAGTGCTTTTGTAAATGTAGAGGACGAGGAAGAGCTTAATGCAGTATTTGAGGAATTCAGAATGAGAATGGAAGAAGAATATGATTTTTACGAAGATGAAGATGAAGAATAGAATGTGATTTTCAAGGGATTTGAAGAAAAAGGCTGTCGGTTTTCCGACGGCTTTTTTTCATGCATTCAAACAGTCCAATCTATTATGCTAAATTATTGAATACAAATTAGAGGATTTTGCATGGAACTACCGAATACCTTATTAAGTATCTTTGATTTTTTTACTTATGTTTCTGAAAGGAAGAGTAAACATGATGAAGAGAGCGGGTTTAGTCTTATTAGCTTTAATTTTGGCACTTGTGCCGGTGTCTTGCAGCAAAAATGCAGAGTCTGTGGTAAACAATGATATTTCAGATGCAGAGAATATTGGTAGCAATTTACCTGATGATGCCAATGCAGGCTCTACCGATGCAAACCCTGATTTATCAGAAGATGATAAAAAAAATGATACGGACAGCGAGGAAACTGAACAATTTATTTTTCCAGCTAAAGGCATAAGGCCTTATGCGGTTATGATAGACAATCAGGGAGAAAAGTGCCTTCCCCAGGGAGGATTGAGCAAAGCACAGATAATATATGAAATTATCGTCGAAGGCGGGCTTACAAGGTTAATGCCGCTATTCTGGGGAGTAAATCCTGAAATGATTGGGCCGGTAAGAAGTTCCAGGCATTATTTTCTGGATTATGCAATGGAACACGATGCAATTTATGTACATTTCGGCTGGAGCATCCTGGCTCTGAACGATCTTAAAAAGTTCAAAATAAATAATATTGACGGATATACAAATGCAGGGAGTGTATTTTGGGATCTGACCAAAGATAAATCAAATTGGCAGGATACATATACTTCAATGGAAAATTTGGACAAGTTTGCAAAGAACAAGGATTACAGGACAGATTCAGAAAAGGAACCAGTGTTTGAATATAACCAGGCTGCGACTGTTCCGGAAAAAGGCAGTAAGGCTGAAAAGATAAATATTAAATATTCAACAGCATATTTTTGCAGCTATGAGTATGACAGTCAGACACAGAAGTACCTAAGATTTAAGGAAGGAAAGCCTCAAACGGAGAGGGCTAGCGGAGAGCAGCTTGCTGCATCTAATATAATAATCCAACATGTGAAAAACTATACAATAAAAGGTGACGATGCCGGACGGCAGCAACTTGAGACCGTTGGAAGCGGAAAGGGCTATTATATAACATCTGGCAAGTGTGAAGAAATTAAATGGTCAAAGTCATCGAGAACTTCTCAAACAAAATATACATACCAGGATGGAAGCATTGTGAAGCTCAATCCCGGACAGACATGGATTCAAATAGTACCCCTTGGAGCAAAGATTGAGATAGAGTAAGTTATATCAGTATAGGATAGCTTTTGTAACTACTATAATCAGATTAATTTGGGAAAATAACTTTAGTAGGGAAATAACTTTAATATAATAATTTTTAATAAGATTTTAATAAAAAATAATTTTAATAAAAAATAACTTTAATAAAAAAGACTTAAGTAAGACAAAAATGACTTAAGTAAAACGGCAAAACAGTTTTTGCGGGAATATTTAAATATTTATAAGAATACATGGAGGTTGAGCTATGAGATTTGATGATAAAGTGGTTGTTGTAACAGGAGGAGGCCAGGGCATAGGAAGAGTGATATGTCAAAAATTTGCAAAGGAAGGCGCAAAGGTAGTAATAGCTGAGATTGATGAGGAAGCAGGCAGGGAATGCGAAGAACTAATCCTATCTGTAGGAGGAGAAGCATTGTTTATAAAAACTGATGTTGCTGATGAACAAAGTGTCAGGAATCTTTTCTCACAGACGGTAAAAAATTATTCAAAAGTGAGCATACTAATAAACAATGCAGGTGTTATGTCTGAAGGAAATATATTTACAAGAAGTATTGAGGAATGGAACAGGGTGATAGGTATAAACCTTACGGGGCCTTACATATGTTCCAGGTATGCGGCGGAACTTATGAAAGATGGAGACGGGGGAGTTATAATAAACATTTCTTCCACCAGAGCGCTTATGTCTGAATGCGATACGGAACCATACTCTGCCTCCAAAGGTGGATTGCTTGCTCTTACACACTCACTGGCAATAAGCCTGGGCAAGTATGGTATCCGGGTGAATTGTATTTGCCCGGGGTGGATTGAAGTCTCTCAGCATAAGAAAAGCAGCATAAGGGAAATAGCTGTTCTTACAGAAAGAGACCATAAGCAGCATCCGGCTGGAAGAGTTGGAAAAGCTGAAGACATTGCATCTGCATGTTTGTTCCTGGCGTCAGAGGAAGCAGGCTTTATTACAGGGGCAAATCTTGTGATTGATGGGGGCATGACAGTTAAAATGATTTATGAGGAATAACGTGTGCAAAGTATAATTGGAGGGATGTGAACTTGAGGGGAAATCCCATTTACAAAAGATGGTGGTTTTGGGTTGGCATTGTTCTTATAATAATCATAATTGCTGCTGTATCAGGAGGAAATGACAAAGGCCCGGGAACGGTAGATGAAGGAGATAAAATTGAAAAA
Source organism: Clostridiaceae bacterium (assembly GCA_012840085.1). Classification (GTDB taxonomy): domain Bacteria; phylum Bacillota; class Clostridia; order Acetivibrionales; family DUMB01; genus DUMB01. The sequence goes on along the minus strand of DUMB01000047.1, from coordinate 2,046 downwards.
AGTGATGAGAAAAAACCTGTTATCGAATTCTCAAATGTTGTAGTAAAAAGCAGTTATGGTACAACCATGGTTGCCGGTGAAGCTGTAAATAATGATGACAAGGCTCATAGCTTTACAATTAAGGTAAGCTTTTATGATAAAGGCGGGAAGCTGCTTGGAACAGCGGTAGGTGCGATGAATGACCTTAATGGAGGAGAAAGTAAAATATTTACAGCAATGGGATCTGATGATTTTACAAGTGCTGCTGAATACAAAGTTCAGGTTGATACTATTATTTCCAGTGATACTAATAAGGAAAATCCCATTGAATTTTCAAATATTATAACCAGAAGTGATTTTGGAACCACTACCGTTGAGGGCGAAGCCAAAAATAATGGTGATACAAAACATTCGTTTACTGTTGTAGTTGGCTTTTACGACAAGGATAAAAAACTTCTTGGCACAGCGGCAGGTGCAGTAAACGATCTTGCTCCCGGAGAAACCAAAACATTCACAGCTATGGCTGCAGAGGACTATTCCAAGGCAGACAGCTATAAAGTCCAGGTAGACACATTAATAGAGTAAGACATAAATATTTTTTTGAAACAAATCTGCATGTAATTCGTCTAAGAACTAGTATGCTTGAAATATACTTGGACTTAATTGCAGCAATTTCTTGCGGTAACTTAAATTGAAGAAATCTGTTGCCGCAAGCCCGAAAGGAGAAGGAATGAATGAAAAAGATAATATTGGCAGTATTAGTGTGTCTATTGATATTTACAGCATGTAGTGCAAAAGACGCATCACCCGGATCAGATTCGGACAAGGGAATGACAAATAATCAGCAGGAGCAGGGTATTAATGATTCGGAAGAACCGGATAACAACGGCCGGAAAGAGGAAAGCGGAGAAAAAATTGAGGAATATTTCCCTATGACAGGTAACGTTCATATGAAATATCGCGGAGAGGGAAATGAGTACGCTGAATATGAGACATATGTAGATTATGTAAAAGACGGTGTTATGCAGGTCAGGCATATTAATCCGGGTACGGTAATGGTTAGAGTATATAAGCTGTCAGGTGGAGAGCTGAAGGAAGTTTTCTCACAGGGTGAAACATATTATCGGCATGACTTTACTTCCTCCGTTAACAGAGATGAGATACTGATTAAGGAACCCATAAAGGAAGGTACTTCATGGACACTGGCAGACGGGTCTACCAGAAGCATAACCGGGATTAACAAGGGTATAAAAACACCGGCTGGAGATTTCGAAGCCCTGGAAATAACTACGGATATGGAGAATTCGGTTATAAAGGATTATTACGTAAAAGGGATAGGGCTTGTAAAGACAGTGTATAATGATAAAAACGATGAATTTACTGTTATAAGCGAGCTTGAAAAAAAAGAGAAGGATGTCCCGTTTAAGCAGACAATCAGATTTTATTACCCGGATTTTCTGAAGGACAGAATAGTTTATATTGACAAAGAATTTCAACTGGAAACTAACAAGGATATATTACCTTTACTTGAAGAACAGCTGAAGTCTGTTCCTGAGAACAGTGAACTAACAAGAGTGCTGACACCCAATGTTAAAATTCAGGGTTGTCAAATTGATGAAGAGAAAGGCATTATAACAGTTGACTTCACATCAGATCTTATAAATGAAATGAATGCGGGAGCAGGTCTTGAAATGATGATTTTAAAGAGTATAGCCAATACCATGGGAGGATATTATCAAAAAGACAAGGTTGTTATTACTCTGGACGGAAAGCTGTATGAATCCGGCCATGTATCATTGAAGTTTGGTGAATATTTAAAGGTGGATACCGAAGGAACAGTAGAGTATGGAAAGTAGCAAAAGGCACAGAGTATAATACTTTATTTTAATGCAAAAAAATGCAACCTGCCGGTTTGAAACATATCGGCAGGTTGCATTTTGTATTTATGGGCTTTAGCCTGTTGAGCATGAGCGAGTTTCTCAGGCGAGAAATGAGCCATGCGAAACAAAAAACCACCCGCTATGCGGGTGCGCGACAGGCGTTATACAAAAAAATCACCTTTCCATT
>DUMB01000003.1 GCA_012840085.1 Clostridiaceae bacterium | reverse complement strand
TTTGCGATTGGTGAATTCCTTGGCTATCTGCGAAGGGCCATACCCTTGCATACACAAGCGGAACGCCTCACGCACAACTTTGGCGGCTTCTTCATCGACTATCCAGCGTGTCTTGTCTTCCGGGTCTTTGATATAACCGTAAGGCGGATTGGTGCAGAGTGGCTTGCCGGACTGCCCTTTCGACTTGAAAACGGCGCGTATCTTCTTGCTCGTATCCTTGGCATACCATTCGTTGATGATATTAAGAAACGGAGTAAAATCGCTGTCCTGCTGATTGGCACTGTCAACATTATTGTTTATTGCTATAAAGCGAATGTCGGAGCCAGGAAAGAGCACTTCGGTATAGTAGCCGACCTTTAGATAATCTCTTCCAAGACGGCTCATGTCCTTGACAATGATGGTGCCAATCCTGCCTTCTTCCACTTGGGAGATAAGGCGCTGCCAATCCGGGCGGTCGAAGTTCGTGCCGCTATAGCCATCATCTACAAAGAACTCAGTGTTTGTAAAACCGTTGTCATCAGCGTACTTCTGTAAAATGGTCTTCTGATTTTTAATGCTGTTAGAATCACCCTGCAGTTCGTCATCTCGTGAAAGACGGCAATACAGAGCGGTTATTTTATCGTTATTCTTCACAGCAGTATACTTTCTTGCCTTGCCTGCGGTAGATATTTTGTGAGACATTCGAGCCGTCAACTATATTGTGACAGTTGGGATTGCCAAGCTGAGCGTAATCGTAGAAACAGACGAGCCAGCTATGCTCGGAAAAAGGACAAGGAAGTAAAAAAGATATAAAACATTCTACAGGGTTCTTTAAGCAATGTTACTTTCAAATACTATTACCTAAGAAAATTAATTATGTTACAAAATAAGTATATGGTCAATAATGTAAAAATTCTTCATTATTGCAGTGTTATTATTGTATAGTTGAAAGCCTTCTGCTAAAATGGAAATAAAAGCAAATTATGAGGTGACCGGAAATGACCGTTAGCTATAAAAAACTTTGGAAATTATTGATTGATCGCGGCATGAAAAAGAAAGATTTGCAGACAGCAGCGGGTATTAGTCCATCGTCAGTTTCAAAGCTTTCCAAAAATGAATATGTTAGCATGGATGTGCTCGTAAAGGTTTGTACAGCACTTGGTGTCGATTTTAAAGATATTATGGAGCTTGTGCCAAGTATATTGGAAGACAAATAACCAGATTGGTACTATAAATAAAATGAAATGCCATATTTGAGGTGTTCTAAATGAATAATACCGATAAAATTATATCGCTATATAAATATATAAAAGAGCTTTGTGCACTTAAATATACGATTATAACCGACATTAGCAAACAGTATTGGACATGCTTACTAAAGGATATTCCAAATGATCCAGAAAACATCACAATATATTATCGAGATAGAGTTGAAGAAGAAGATGTAAATGACAACATGGTGTTGTTGGAAGTAAAAAAACCGGAATTTCAACGATGCCCTGACCCACCAGATATAATTATTGATTGGCTTGAGCCTGGGTGGGATAGATTTACAAAGACTCCTAATTTTAAGAAAACTCTTGTTAATTCAGAAGAAACTTTGATTAAGGAAAAAGAAATTTTACAGGATAATGAAAAGTTCGAAGATTCGATAGAGCGAATAAAAGCATACGAAAAGTGGATTGCTATTCGAGATAATTGGGCTGAAAAACAGCGAATTATAGAAAAAACTCGTCGCTTCTTTGCTCAGCTTTTCCAAGCTTACACCGATATTGAGCGTGAATCTGAAACACTTGAATTTATGGTTGGGAATGGTCTCATACAGGATCTAAATAATCAATCTATCAGCCATCCTGTATTACTGAGAAGGGTAAAGTTTGACTTTGAAGCGAAAGAAAATATCATCAGAATAAGTGATACAGATACCGATCCGGAGCTATACACACTATTGCTACAAGGGATGAATGATATTAATCATAATGTTATTCGGCAACTTACAGATGAGTTGAAGGAGAATTTTTATCATCCATTAGACAGAAACGATACACCAGATTATTTAAAAGCCTTGACACATCGTCTTTGCCCTGAAAGCAAATTTATTATGAATGAGAATGACCAGCCAGGAAAAGATGACAAAATAGTGACAAGGTGGTTGCCTGTATTTTTTATACGCAAAAGAATTGACGGTACTTTAAGGGCAATCGAAGAAATAATTGCAAATATTGAGAGGACTGGTTACGTACCAGGGCCTTTGATTGATCTTGTTGTAGCAGGAAAGGTTGATGTTCCTGTTGACAATCGCGAACTTACAATTGACGAGCAACTATCAGCCTTAAATGGAGAAAATGAAGAAATTTTACTTTCGAAAGAAGCCAACCGTGAACAGCTTGAAATAGCAGAAAGAATTGAACTTTATAATGCTGTTTCGGTACAGGGACCTCCTGGAACGGGTAAGACTCATACAATTGCAAATCTTTTGGGCCATTTTCTTGCTCAGGGGAAAAGTGTTTTAGTTACCAGTCAGACTAAGAAGGCATTATCAGTTCTTAAAAGTCAGGTGCCTGAAGCGATACAAAACCTATGTGTTTCTGTACTGGATGATACCAATCTTGATATGGTGCGTTCCGTTGACGGAATCTCTGAATGTCTTTCAAGATATACATCAAATGAGCTTAAGAGAAAGGTGGAAAGCTCTGAAAGACAGCGCAAGGATATAATAAAGCAGTTAGCAGAAGTAAGACGTAAAATTTATAATATCAGGTATCAAGAGTTTAAGCCTATTGTTTATAATGGTGAGAATTATTCTCCTGCCGAAGCTGCAAAATTTGTTAGCTTTTATTCCGACAAATTGTCTTATATTCCGGGCAAAATACGCCTTTATCATCCACTTCCTGCAACTATCGAGGAACTGCATCTATTATACCGAAGTAACACAGACATATCACTTGAAGATGAAACAGAATTGGCATATGGTATACCAAATCCAGAATTGCTAATATCTCCTGCGACATTTGCCGCAGATATGCATACAGAAGCCAAATGCTTTAGTGAGCTTGACAAAATAGAGGCAGCATTGTCTGCTGCGATCAAATGCGATTATGTCAAAGGTTGCATGATAGCTGAAAATAAGTCAAAGACATATATCATTGCTGATCATCCTACAGATGGAGCCATAGATGACTTAACAACATATGTTAATACATTTAGTCCGATAGATGGATGGATGATACAGGCTGCTGTTGACGGGTATAAAAGTGGTGGTTATAGGGAAAAGTGGGAAATGTTAATCTCATCAATTGAAAGAACTGCTTCTTATGCTGAAACCATAGTTACCATGTTCTTAGGGAAAACAGTATCTATTAATGAAGCAATAGATTTGTCTTGTCTTAAGTCCCAGATGCTAAAGATATACGACATTTTTCAGAGAAAAGGCAAAATATCTAAATTAGATTTTCTTTTTAACAGGTGGCTTAAAGATTCATTATCATTTGTTTCAATCAATGGAAATGAGATTTCATCTTCTGATGATTGTAAAATCGTATTAAGTTATATTGAGCTGTTACAGAAACGTGCGGAAACAAAACTATTATGGGATGAACTGATGGCCAAACATGGCACTCCATCTTTTTCTATGCTTGGCGATGAACCTGAAGAAATATGTAAGCAAATGATTCCTAATATCCGACGTTATCTTGACTGGTACCAAAACGAACTTTCGCAATTTAGAAGTTTATTAAATGCGGCTGGACTTAACTCCGATATCATTTTTTCTTTTTCGAATTTAGACTCAGTACTTGTTCGTACTGAGAAAATATTAAAATCTATCACAAATATAGTTCCATTACACATACATGCTGCAAAGTTATTTATACAATTGAACGCTATTGAGCAGCGTAGACAACACACTATTGCGATCTTGTCTGAAGGAAAACGTAAAAACTCTACTATATGTACTGCAGCAATTTCTGCTCTGCGCGAAAAAGATACTGTTAAGTATGAAGAAGAATATTTTAAGTTGTCTCAGTTATTTGAGAAATATACATTACAGGCAAAAAGGAAAGAAATTTTGTCCAAAATAGAATCAGTGGCACCTGACTGGGCTGCTGCAATCTCGTCTCGTGAGGGAATACATGGTAATACAGTATGCCCAGACACCATTGAGGAAGCATGGAAATGGAAACAGTTTGCAGGAATAATTGAAGATATAACATCTGAACCATATGAAGAACTACAGAAAAAATCCATATTGCTAACCAAAGAACTAAGGGAGAAAACAGCGGAGTTAGCTGCAAATAAAGCATGGTATCATCTACTCTTAAGGACAGAACGAAATCTTGATACAAGACAGGCATTGTTAAGTTGGAAACTTATAGTTAAAAAGATAGGAAAAGCTACAGGTAAAAACGCTCCTGCACTTAAAAAACAGGCACGCAATTTGATGACAAAATGCCAAGAAGCAGTTCCTGCATGGATTATGCCTATGGGGAAAGCTTTGGAGAGCTTTGATCCCTCTCATACTTGCTTTGATGTTGTAATTGTAGATGAGGCAAGTCAATCAGATATATCTTCACTTGCAATATTGTATTTAGCTAAGAAAGTGATTATTGTCGGAGATGATAAACAAGTAAGTCCAATGGCAGTAGGTATTGATATCAATAGAGTAAAGGCACTACAGGAAATGTATATTAAAAATATCTTTCCTAATTGGATTATTTACGATGCAAAAACGTCTTTGTATGATATAGCTGCAACAACATTTCAGCCGCTCATGTTGCATGAGCATTTCAGGTGTGTTTCAGACATTATTGGTTATTGCAACAAGTTGTCATATGATTTTAAAATCAAACCGCTGAGAGATGTAAGCAATTGCATCACTGTCCCTCATGTAATTCCTTTCAGAGTTATAAATGGACAGAGGGAAGGCCATCGAAAAATTAACACCAATGAAACTGAAACTTTGGTTGCACTCATGATGGCTTGTATGGAACAACCTGAGTATGAAAATAAGACGTTTGGCGCTATTTCTTTACTTGGTGATGATCAGGCTAAACTAATTCAGCAAATAATTCTTAAAAGAATAGATCCGAGAGTTATCGAAGAACGCAAAATCCTTTGCGGAAATGCATCTCATTTTCAGGGTGATGAAAGAGATGTAATATTTCTTTCTATGGTTGACAGCAATGAAGGAGATGGTCCCCTGAGATTCACAGGTGAGGGTGTAGACCAATCTACAAAACAAAGATATAATGTTGCCGTAAGCCGCGCAAGAGATCAACTTTGGGTTATTCATTCCCTTGATTATTCAAAAGACCTAAAGCCTGGTGATATACGGCGCGACTTACTCGAGTATTGTGATAATCCAAGGGCTTTTTGGCAATCAGTACAGGTTGCTAAAGCAAAAGCAGAGTCTCCATTTGAAGAAGCTGTCGCAAGTTCATTGATTGCTGCTGGATTTCATATTACTCAACAATGGGAAGTAGGCTCATATCGTATTGATATTGTTGTTCAATACAAAGGCAAGAAGATTGCTATTGAATGTGATGGAGAGTTGTTTCATAGTGGAGAAGAAAAGGTCCGTGAGGACATGGAACGTCAGACTATTCTTGAAAGAATGGGTTGGCGATTTATTCGAATTCGCGGAAGTGAGTATTATCGCGATCCAGAGGCCACTATTGCACGTGTAATAAACGAACTTAATAACAATAACATTTTACCAGAGAATGAGGTTGAGCCTGCAACAATTAATACTACTGAATTGCTTTCGCGAGTGAAAATTCGTGCAATGCAAATTCTGGATGAATGGCATATTAGTAATGAAGACGCAGATGAGAATGAGAATAGTATGCATATTACAACATCTGCTCCCCAGGTGCTACGTCTTAAGTCAAATAATCAAGAAACAAGAGCAATTTTGACCAAAAAGCCATCAGCTTCTGATCAGCTCACTATAAATCTTAAGACAACAAAAATTTATGAAGCAACTCAAAAAACAAGTAATGAGGTAAGCAACTCAAATGTAACAAAAAACAGAAGTCCTCTGATTGCTGCAAATATGAATATCCAGGGTAGAACAAATGCGAATAAAACCTTTGCAAAGCGAGGTGAAGATATTTTAAATAGACTTTCGCAAGAACGCATTAAATATATTGATAAAATAGAACAATCCGGAATAATATGGGTACCCTTTTCCACGGATATTAAAGAGAGTTTTGAGAGTATCGCATCGAGTTGCGGGTACAGATTCAGTTTTGAGCCTCGTGGTTCTTTGTCGACAGAAAATAAACCAGCATGGCGAATAATGGTAAATTAAGGGGGTGTTTATTATGTCTGATCGTAGCAATATTAAATACGAGATTATTAATGCATTAGGTATAATCTCTGAAGGGACGAAAGGCTGGAAAAAAGAATTTAATCGTGTAAGTTGGAACGGTGGAGAACCGAAATATGATATCAGGGATTGGAGCGAAGATCATGATAAGATGGGAAAGGGCATCACACTAACTGAGACGGAGTTGCGGAGATTAAAAGAACTAATCGATGCCGAAATTACTTTTTTGAATAACAGTGCTAAATAGCTAAATATTATATAGACCAACAGCACTAAGTATTATGCTTAGTACTGCTGGCCTTTTTGTTACACTATGAGCTGTTTACTCGATACTGTTAGTACAGTCTTGGTTGTTCCGAACTTCCGCTTGAAGAGAGTCGGTCAAAAATTACTTGTTTTCGTAAATCCCTAAGGCCAACTCCCCTTTTGGCGAGCCTTTTGCTGATTTATTCTTTTACTTTGAGCAGAATGTTTGCACCTTCTTGTAATTTGTGTGTTATTCTTTGCTCCTTGTTTTGGAGCTTTTTTATAAGAGACCTGTAAATAGCTTTGCTTCTGTAGTCCATATATGTAATGGATAAACCGCAAAAATAATTGCCTTCTGTTCGCGTAACCCACAAAACAGCGCACTCAAGTGACACAAAACAGCCATCAGAACATTTTATACTTATTTCTATGTTATCTCCCCTGCAGAGCTTGTCTTTGGTTATGATACACATCCCGTTCTGGCTGACATTATTCACAATAATATATTTTTCATACATGTCATCAGATTTATGAAATGATCCGCTTAAGTTTACCTCATATCGTTTATGTTTCCTCACATTGTCGAGCTTTTGAACATTGATAATTTTAAGTACTATACTGCTGGAAACCAGTTTTATGTT
>DUMB01000046.1 GCA_012840085.1 Clostridiaceae bacterium | reverse complement strand
ATACAACCCGGCAATTAACAAAGGGACACAGGTATTGATCCGGGCTTATGGCCGGCAGCATAGTATGGTCAGTTGATACCAGGGGAGTTGTCCAGAAAAAAACTCCACAACAACTTGACACTGTCAAAATATTAATAAAACTTGAATTATCCGTATATTTTTGATAAAATCATAGCATTATTATATTTTTATTCAATTCAAATTAAATATTTGAGATGAGGAGAGATGAGAAAGATGAGTAAGATGAGAAGAGACAGTGTTACTAAGGTATTTCTTAGTGAAAGTGATATTCCAAAGCAATGGTATAATATTGTTGCAGACATGCCTAATAAACCTGAACCATATATCAGTCCGATGACGGGGAAGGTTGCCACTCCTGATGAAATGTCGGCTATATTTCCAAAAGCAATAATTGAACAGGAAATGAGCACAGAAAGGTTTATTGATATACCGGAGGAAGTAAGAAAAATGTATGCCCAGTGGAGGCCGTCTCCTCTTTACAGGGCCAGAAATCTTGAAAAGCTTCTTGATACACCTGCCAGGATTTATTATAAATATGAAGGCGTTAATGCTACAGGAAGCCACAAGTTAAATTCTGCACTTGCTCAGGCATATTACAACAAAGCTTCAGGAATAAAGAGACTTACTACTGAAACAGGAGCAGGCCAATGGGGAAGTGCGCTTAGCATGGCATGTAATCATTTCGGTTTGGAATGTGCAGTATATATGGTTAAGGTAAGCTATCAGCAAAAACCTTACAGACGTTCTTTCATGCAGACTTTCGGAGCTACAGTAACTGCCAGTCCCAGTAACCTTACGAAAAGCGGAAGAGCAATACTGGAAAAGGATCCGGAGTCCACAGGAAGCCTTGGTATTGCAATAAGTGAAGCAGTAGAGGATGCTGTCTCTCGCAATGATACAAATTATGCACTTGGAAGTGTTTTAAACCATGTCTGTCTCCATCAGACTGTAATAGGCTTGGAAGCCAAGAAACAGCTTGAAGCCATTGATGAATACCCGGATGTAGTCTTTGCATGCTGCGGTGGAGGAAGTAATTTTGCGGGCATAGCTTTTCCTTTCTTACAGGATAAATTTAACGGCACAAAAATCAGAGCCGTAGCAGTAGAACCGGCAGCGTGTCCGTCTCTTACAAAAGGTGTATTTGCATATGATTACAGTGATACGGCAAAAATGGCTCCTTTAAGCAAAATGTATACGCTGGGGTCTGACTTTGTACCACCGGGAATACATGCCGGAGGATTAAGATACCATGGGGCTTCACCAATAGTAAGCCAGCTTTACCATGACGGCTTTATTGAAGCAAAGGCATACGGCCAGAAAGCTGTATTTGATGCAGCCGTTATGTTTGCAAGGAGTGAGGGTATTGTTCCCGCACCTGAATCATCACATGCAATAAGAGCTGCAATAGACGAGGCACTGCTTGCTAAAGAAGCAGGCGAGGAAAAAGTAATACTCTTTAACCTAAGTGGGCATGGATACTTTGATATGTCGTCCTATGACTATTATTTCAGTGGTGAGATGGAGGACATAGAGTATTCCGGTATAGATTTGGAATCCAATATCAAGAATCTGCCGAAAGTTGAAAAATAGCTGATATTATTGGGCAGATAACGTGCAATATACAAAGAAACAAATATAACATATAAAATATGTTGGAATTGGCCGTCCCAGAAAAGACGGTCAATTCTTTTATACATAGTTTTTAAGATAACATCATTTGCTAATTCTTCTCACTCTTGGATGGCATTATTCATTTTTTTTACTTGTAGATTCCAACATTCGTTTCTTTCCTTCATTAAGAGTAAGTTTATTTCTTTCCTTAAAAGTAAGTTTATTTCCTTCCTTTAAGAGTAATATTTAAAAAGGGATTTTTTCTAAATCATCAGGCAATGATATAATATAACCAGTAAAAATTCACATTAGAGGTGGGCAATTATGAACAATTTAATTCAGGTTGACAAGCTGGACAGGATAAAAGAGGCGGCATCATACATAAAATCAAAGCTGAATAACAAGCCTCAGGTGGCTATTATACTAGGTTCCGGTCTTGGACCTTTTGCTGATCAAATCGAGAATGCAGTTGTTATAGACTATAAGGATATTCCCGGTTTTCCTGTATCCACTGTAGAGGGACATGCCGGCAAACTTGTATGCGGGACAATATCCGGCAAGAACGTCCTGGCTATGAAGGGCAGATTCCACTACTATGAAGGCTATGAAATCTCACAGGTTGTTTTTCATATAAGAGTATTTAAGATGCTTGGTATAAACGATATTCTTGTGACAAATGCGGCAGGCGGAATAAATACGGAGTTTACTCCGGGAGATTTAATGCTTATTACTGATCATATAAGCTTTTTTGCGCCATCTCCATTAAGAGGAGCAAATATAGATGAATTTGGGCCGAGATTTCCTGACATGTGTGAAGCTTACAGCAAGAAACTTATCAGCATAGCAGAGAATGTAGCTTGGAAGCTTAATATAAACATAAAAAAAGGTGTATATGCTTTTGCACAGGGTCCTATGTTTGAGACTCCGGCTGAAATAAGGGCATTAAGGATACTGGGAGCGGACGCAGTCGGGATGTCCACCGTACCGGAAGTAATAACAGCAAGACATGCAGGAATGAGGGTGCTGGGCATATCGTGTATAACCAATATGGCAGCAGGAATACTTGACCAACCGCTTAACCATGAAGAAGTTATGATAACTGCTAAAAATGTTGAAAATAACTTTTCAACTCTTGTAAAAAGCATTATAGAAAACTGGGATATATAAACAAAATTAAACCGACAGTATTATCAGAAATTAAGTGGCATTTTCAAATAGTATTAAATACATACACAGGTATATACCGATAGAAATTAAGTGAAGTATAAATGAATTTGGATGTAATAGATGTGAATATGAGTGACAATAACCGTTGATTAATGTCGAAACTTGGTATATAATTACACAGAAGGTGCAATTCCAATGCACCCTACCGATGACTTGGAAACAGGATGCTGTTTATTCTGATGTACTTTTATTAAACACGCAGCTTGGAATGATAAACACGCAATAATGTATAAATAATTAAAAATGAGGTGCTGCTGGTGGACAGGGAGATTTTAAATCTTGAAGAGGCTGCGGAACTATTTGGAGTAAGCATCAAAACATTTATAAAACTTCTAAAGGAAGAAAAAGTTCCTGCAAGAAAAATAGGCAGAGAGTGGAGATTCAGCAGAAAAGCTCTTATTGACTGGTTGTCTTCAGGGGATTCACAAGCTTATTCAGCCAGTGAAGGTGATCCCAGAGAATTTTTTGACAGAGTCGCGCCGGAATGGGAGCAATTAAGTAAAATCTGTTATGATGAATCCATAAGGAACAAGCTGTTCGAACTTAATCTGCTTGACGAGAATATGACAGTGCTGGACCTGGGTTCGGGAGACGGATACCTATCCAGAGCCGTTGCAGCTTATGTAAAAAAGGTTATAGCTGTTGACATATCGGGTGAAATGCTTAACGAACTGAAAAAGAAAGCAAAAGCTGCAGGAATAAGCAATATTGAGGCCATAGAAAGTGACGGACAGGATGTACCGCTTGATGATTCAAGTGTTGAAATGGTTTGTGCCAATATGTATCTCCACCACATAGAAGAACCCAATATAGCCATAGGAGAGATGTACAGACTCGTCAAACCAGGAGGAAAGGTCTTTGTTGCAGATTTCTGCATACACAAAAATGAAGAGTTTAAGGAAAAAATGCATGATATATGGACTGGTTTCAAACGTCAGGAGATAAAAAAATGGTTTAATGACAACGGTTTTACAAACATTCAGATAGAAACTTTCCAGGCGAATGTTGACAGCGGTATCGTTTCTCCAAAAGATAGAATGAATATATTTGTTTTGACTGCCGAAAAGCCTTTGGATAGTGAATAATAACTGAATAGGGATTAATAATTAAAAGACAATAGCCAACGTAATTAACAGAGAATAATTAATGATGGATAATTAGCAATGAGCAATTAACAAATGAGCAATTAATTATGAATAATTAACAAAAAATATTTATTATAAACGGAGGAATTAATTCTTATGAAATATTGTGATATTAAAGATAAATCCCTTGCTCCCAAGGGGAAACTCAGAATTGAGTGGGCAGACAAGCAGATGCCTGTTCTGGCCCTGATTAGAGAAAGATTCGAGAAAGAAAAGCCCCTTAAAGGGATAAAAATGTCCTGCTGTCTTCATGTGACTACTGAAACTGCAAATTTAATGAGAACTCTGAAGGCAGGAGGGGCAGATATTGTGCTGTGTGCATCAAATCCTCTCTCAACCCAGGATGATGTTGCCGCTTCACTGGTGGAAGATTACGGAATTCCGGTATTTGCAATAAAGGGTGAAGACAGGGACACATATTACAGCCATCTTGTATCAGCAATAGAGCATGAACCCAACATTACCCAGGATGATGGCGGAGACCTTGTGGGACTGCTGCATCAGAATTACAGCGATACGTACCTGAAGAATATAATTGGCGGTACCGAGGAAACCACTACTGGCGTAATCAGGCTTCAGAGCATGGAAAAGGAAGGGGCATTGCAATTCCCTGTAATTGCTGTAAATGAATCTGCTACAAAGCACTTTTTTGACAACAGGTATGGAACAGGCCAGAGTACCCTTGACGGACTGATGAGAGCTACCAACATACTGATTTGCGGTAAGAATTTTGTAGTATGCGGATATGGCTGGTGTGGAAAAGGCCTTGCAATGAGAGCCAAAGGAATGGGTGCAAATGTTATTGTGACTGAAGTAGACCCGGTAAAGGCAATAGAAGCAGCAATGGATGGTTTCAGAGTAATGAAACTTGAGCAGGCGATGCCTTTTGCAGACGTTATTATTACTGTAACCGGCAACCTGAATGTTGTAGATGAGAGACACCTTGTACTTGCCAAGGATGGAGTAATAATTGCAAATTCAGGCCACTTTAATGATGAAATAAATATCAATGCACTTGAGAAACTTTCAAAGTCTAAGAGAACTGTCAGGGACTTTGTTGAAGAATATACTTTGGATGATGGAAGAAAGGTATATCTTCTGGCAGAAGGAAGACTTCTTAATCTTTCTGCTGCTGAAGGACATCCTGCAGTGGTTATGGACATGAGCTTTGCAAATCAGGCGCTTGGTGCAGAATACATCGTAAAAAATGCAGGTAAAATGGAAAAGAAGGTATATGTATTGCCTGAGGAAATCGACAGGGAAATTGCAAGCATAAAGCTGAAATCAATGGGGATCGAAATTGATGTATTGACGGAAGAGCAGATAAAATATCTTTCTTCATGGAAGAGTGGAACTTAAAAATAACTGGAATGATAATTTAAAAATAAAATGATAATTATAAATATAATTTGAATATAATTAGTAGAATGATAATTTAACTTGTTGTGCTAGCATTTCGATAGCAGGAGTTCCGAGTTCAAGAGCTAATAAGCTTGTTACGGGGCAAATCAATTCGCTTGTGTTAAAGGATACTTCCTTTAACATGAGGAGTGAAGAGGGGATTCCAAAGCTCTCCGCAATGCTATCTCATTATCTGGCACAACGAGTTAATTTAGGTGGAACGTAAGTAACGACATAATATAGAAAACTATCAAGTATTGAGAGGTATTCATATGAAACTTGATATATTAATAAAAAATATTGATTTTATACTTACAATGGATGAAAAAAGTACCGTTATAAAAAACGGGAACATTGGGATAAAAGATGGTAAAATCGAATTTGTAAATATCCCCGATAGCCAGCTTATGAATGTGGAAGCAGACAGAGTTATTGACGGGCGTCACAGGCTTGCCATGCCTGGACTTGTCAATACACACACTCACTGTGCCATGACTCTTCTGAGGAATTATGCCGATGACTTGCCTCTTGAAGAATGGCTGTTCAACAATATCATACCGGTGGAAACCACATTAAAACCGGAAGATATCTATTGGGGAACCAAGCTTGGTATAATAGAGATGATTAAGTCCGGTACCACGTCCTTTGCAGATATGTACATTCATATGGATGACGTTGCAAGAGCCGTAATGGAATCGGGTATAAGAGCAAATTTGTCTAGAAGTCCCTTCTTTTTCCATGGCGGTTCCACAGATGAATTAATAGATGAATGCCAGGACTGCTCTGATTATCACCGCAAATGGGATGGAGCCGGAGAAGGAAGGATCAAGGTATATATTGAAGTTCATTCCACATATCTTTTTGATGAAGGAACACTTCGCGCATCTGCAGAACTTGCAAAAAGCTGCGGTACAGGAATACACATACATGTGCTTGAAACATTAAATGAAGTGGAAGTGAGCAAAAGCAAGTACGGTGCAGGCTCTGTTGAAGTGTGTGAAAAATTCGGTCTTTTAGATGTTCCTGTTATTGCTGCACATTGTGTTTACCTGACAGATTCGGATATGGACATTTTCAAGGAAAAAGGGGTAAACATAGCCCACAATCCAACAAGCAACTTAAAGCTTGGAAGTGGCATTGCAAGAATTCCATTAATGCTTGAAAAGGGGCTTAATGTAACAATAGGCACTGATGGAACAGCAAGCAACAACAATCTGAACATGTTTGAGGAAATGCACATTGCTGCACTTTTGCATAAAGGTACCAACAGGAACCCTGCACTTGTAAGTGCCGTGGATGCGCTTAGAATGGCAACGGTTAACGGGGCTGAAGCCATTGGATTTAAGGATGAAATAGGACGTATTGAAAAGGGTATGAAGGCTGATATTATACTTCTTGATATAGATAAACCTCACCTGTTCCCAATAAACAATCCTGTGTCGGCTGTTGTTTACTCAGCCCAGGGCTCAGACGTAGATACAGTTATTATTGATGGAAAAATAGTCCTGGACAACGGCAATTTGACAACCATTGATGAAGAGCTTGTAAAACATAAAGTAGGCAGCATAACTGAACGAATTTCAGGTGCCAGGTCCTGAGCGCGCTCGCCTTATGAGCGCGCCCGTTTTATGTGTGCGATTGCCTCATGAGCAAGCTCGCTTTATGAGTGCACCTGCTCAAAATGCATGAGTGAGTTCTGCCAGAATACATGAACACGCTCAGCTTAGATGTATGATCGAGTTAGACTCAAATATATATAATATAAAATTAAGAATAATTAGATTATTAATGAGTTAAAAAAGGATGGATATGAGAACTATGAATATAGACAGAAAAACTATAGCTTCAATGATAGACCATACATTACTAAAAGCTACAGCGACTCCTGAGCAGATAGTACAATGCTGTAATCAGGCCAAACAGTACAATTTCGCATCTGTTTGTGCAAATCCATGCTTTGTGAAGCTTATGTCGGAAGAATTGAAGGGGAGCGGGGTAAAGGTTTGTACGGTAATCGGTTTTCCACTGGGTGCAAATTCTGCTGAAGTGAAGGCTTTTGAAGCGGCAAAGGCTGTAGAAGACGGTGCTGATGAGATAGATATGGTTATCAATGTAGGAGAGATCAAGGCCGGCAATCTGAAGTATGTTGAAAATGAAATAAAAGAGGTAGTCCGTGCTTCTCAAAATGCTGTTGTAAAGGTTATAATCGAGACATGCTTTCTTGATGATAACGAAAAAGTAATTGCATGCAAGCTTGCACAAAACGCCGGAGCCGGCTTTGTTAAGACGTCAACCGGATTTGGAACAGGCGGCGCAAAAGCTGAAGATGTCAGGCTAATGAGGCAGACTGTCGGCAATAGTATGGGAGTAAAAGCATCCGGAGGGATCAGAAGCCTGGATGATGTTTTGAAAATGATTGAAGCGGGAGCAAATAGAATAGGAACCAGTTCAGGAATAGCAATTATTGAGGGGATAGGTGACACACCATAAATTACCGATTGATTACATAAAGCTAGAAATACACGGTTGACAAGAGCTGCCCACAGTATTAAAATTATCATGTGCCTGTTGATTACAATAATACAGAAGTAATTTATATATAAAATGACTTATATGTATTATTGAATGCTATTTGCTGCTGTGGCTCAGCAGGTAGAGCAGCGCACTCGTAATGCGCAGGTCACCGGTTCGAATCCGGTCAGCAGCTCCAAATAATAAAAAAACGCTTGAAAGGATTTTCAAGCGTTTTTTTCATCCTATGCATAAGACAGGGGACGGATACTTGTCCTACACATAAGCTGAATAAGACAAGGGACGGATACTTGCCCCATATGTTCCGCTCATAGGCCGGTTTTTTGAAAGTCATAGTTAGCTATAGTCATAATTAGCGATAGTCATAATTTCTCAAAGCTATAATTCGTTATAATTCAATAAAAGTTATAATTTAATAAAAGCTATAATTCATCAAATATAATTCATCAAAGTTATAATTCAATATATGATTACTTAAATCATAATTCAATGTAGTAGAGTATAATATCCTCATAGCTTCCGTCACCAAGCAAATAGCCTTTGGGAATTACACCTAATTTATGAAATCCGATTTTTTCATATAAATGTATTGCACTTGCATTAGTTCTGACGACAGCGTTGAACTGCAGAATGGAAAATCCGAATTTGCGGCCCATTTCCAAAGAGTGGCGTACCAACTTCTCTCCAATATGCTGTCCACGGCAATTTTCATCAACGGCATAGGATGCATTTGCAATATGCCCGCATCTTCCCACATTATTCGGATGCAGTATATACAGCCCCACAACTTGATTATCTCCTATTGCTACTCCCGTAAATGTCTGGGAAGAGAAGAATGCTTTTGCTTCTTCTTCACTCAATTTTTCCATCTGCGGAAAAGCATTAGCATCCTCAACTATCTTATTCCAGATTTCCATCATCTTTGGGATATCTTTTTCCTGATATTCTCTGATAGTTATTTCCATATTTTAAACAACCCCTTTCTTTAGTGAAATAAGACAGGGGACAGGTACATGTCCCATCTCATGAAATACTGTTGTTCAATGCCTGTCTGTTCCTCAATCGTTCAGTGACCGATATGATGTACAGATGTTCAATGCCTCATATGTTCTACATATGATCAATACTCCACATGTTCCACATGTCCAATTATAATAGCATTGAATATAAAAGCAAAGACTTTTTGATACTATATAGCTTCAAGTTTTTTCTTTTGATAAATTTGTGAATTATTGCTATAATATTAACTTGTCAAAATTAAAATAAAATAAACAGTTTCGGATGAAAATAGTGGGAGAGAGGTCATTTTTTGACCCGCCGAAGATGTGACACTTTCAGGCAAAAGGACCATTATTGGACGAACCTCTGGAGAGCCTCATTTGAGCACCGAAGGAGCAAGCCGGTTAGATTGCTTAAGCAAGTTTAATCGGTCAACCTCTCAGGTAAAAGGACAGAGCTTTAGCTGATTTATTTTAGCTATTATAGGCCAAGTTCTTTGATTTGGTCTTTTGTCTTTTATGGGGGCTCCTTAATAAAGTTTAAATAACAAAAATTAAGGAGGAAAATATGCAGAACATTACACAAATCTTAGGAAGAATTGATTCATGGGTTTGGGGCCCGCCTTTACTTATCCTGCTGGTAGGAACAGGAATTTATCTAACAATACGTTTAGGGTTGCTTCAGGTTTTCAAACTGCCCTTGGCCTTAAAATACGTATTTTCAAAAGACAGTGAAAGCAATGCCGAAGGTGATGTGTCCAGCTTTGGTGCCCTTTGCACTGCATTAGCGGCTACAATAGGTACCGGAAATATTGTGGGAGTTGCCACCGCAATAAAAACAGGCGGTCCGGGAGCTTTATTCTGGATGTGGGTTGCAGCATTTTTTGGCATGGCAACAAAGTATGGTGAGTGCCTTTTGTCAGTAAAGTACAGGGTAACAGACGAAAACGGGCAGATGTCAGGAGGGCCAATGTATTATATAGAAAGAGGCCTTGGCATTAAATGGCTTGCAAAAGCGTTTTCAATATTTGGTATTGGCGTTGCTTTCTTTGGAATTGGTACATTCCCTCAGGTAAATGCGATTATAAACTCTGTAAAAGCTACATTTGATATTCCAATAATCATAACTGCTGCTGTAATAACAATTCTTGTCGCACTTGTCACTTTAGGGGGAATAAAAAGCATTGCAAAGACGGCGGAAGTAATTGTGCCTTTTATGGTGATATTTTATGTCCTGGGTTCCCTGATTATACTGTTTATGAATATTGACCAACTGCCTGGGGTTTTATCATTAGTGATTAAAAGTGCTTTCACACCAACTGCGGCAACAGGAGGGTTTTTAGGTGCCGGTGTTATGCTTGCTATAAGAAGTGGTGTGGCAAGGGGTGTTTTTTCCAATGAGTCAGGCCTGGGGAGTGCGCCTATTGCAACAGCTGCAGCCAAAACCAATTCCTGTGCAAAACAAGGTCTGATTTCCATGACAGGTACATTCTTTGATACAATCATAGTTTGTACAATGACTGGATTGATATTGATATTGACCGGTGCCTGGAAAGGAAATGTTGAGGGAGCGGATATGACTACCGCTGCATTCGGTAAGGGACTGCCAGGGGCAGGAGAGTATATTGTAACTATTGGACTTATATTCTTTGCATTCACCACTATATTGGGTTGGAATTATTATGGAGAAAGGTGTGCTGAATATTTATTCGGGGTTAAAGGCATAAAGCCTTATAGATATATATTTATTGTTTTGGTTGCATTGGGTGCATTTTTGAAGTTGGATATGATTTGGATTTTAGCGGATATTGTCAACGGGTTGATGGCCATACCTAATTTAATAGCTCTGGTCGGGCTAAGCGGTGTAATTGCGGCTGAGACAAAGATTTATTTTTCACAGTTAAAAAAAGACAAAAAAACGCTTGGATAAATTTCCAAGCGTTTTTTGCAGAGAGTGTCCAACAATGCTTAATCACTTTTTCCAAGGCCAACAGCAGAGATTATCAAGCCTAATAATGCTATTAAATACTCAATACCCCTAAGATTGGAGTTAGGGTCAACTACTAAAATACCGCCAAGCAAAGTCAAGTTTAGTCCGAATAATATAATCTTAATACCGGAAGTGCCTTTTCTCAGGCTAAAAATTACTAAACATGCAAGTAATGCCACTATAAGGATAAGAAAAAATACTGACGTAACTACAAATGACATAATTCTTATTCCCCTTTATACATAATAATTTCATAAAAGTATAATTCATAATAGTAAATCCATAATAGTAAATTCATAGTAGTATATTCATAACAGGCCAGATGCTTATAAAATATTTGTTCAATATAAATAATACTACATCATGTAACAATAATGAAGTACAATTTTGTGTAATTTTACCAATAATTTTATATGCGATTTATAGAAAGGTTGTGCTCAATCGCTTATCTGATTAAATGGTTATTCTATAAATCTAATGGTTATTCTATAAATTGTTATACTCAATTTTTCTGATTGATTGTTCCTCTTAATGTTTTATATAAAATATAGCTGCATATTTCAAACAAGAAAAAGATAATAATAAATTGCACTGTAAAACCGTCAAGCTTCGCTATTACTTGTTCAAGCAATTTTACAGGCCTGAAAAGTACGTCCCAACTGTTGAAGCGCAAAAATCTTCCAATGTAAACACCTATTGCGGATAGCAGAGCTACTGTTAAGACACCGGACCAACATGCGGGCCTTGAAAATTTCTTTTTTATGTTTTGCTCAAAAATGTGTAAAGACTCCAAACCAACAAATAAAGAAAATATAAATCCTATTCCAATGACCAGCAATTTTGCCCAAATAATAATATCAGTGCTGTATACAACACCTCTGTTCGACGAATATTTTTCCGCCTCAACTATCCACATAAATTTATCACCTGAAATATGAATAAAATCCGTTACCATATAGACTGAGTTGGGGAAGAACAATAACCAGAGTATCATCCATAAGATTGACCGGCCGGTTTTTCCTTGCTTATCGCTTATTTCTGCTTTATTAATAAAGAATAACGGCAATACAGCCAACAGAGTGTTCCATGCCAACATTGCATAAAGAAAACTGCCGCCGGCAAAAAGCATTATTAAACATATAAACCAATACGCAAACATGAATAATACTATTCCTGAATATTTCTTCAAGAAATCTGACATAAAACCTCCGGGTTTCCAGGTTACTTATAATAGTGTTTAATCTCTTTTGCAGATACGTAAAAACATGCCTGAATTAATGATACCATAGAACTTCATCTGCCTCTACTTTTTGCTTGACTTTTTTATCCTTTATATTTTTTATATTTTATATAAATTTTAAATATCTTAGGTATTCTCATATTTTTCCACATCCTCCACGTCAATGCCGGCAAGCTTCATCAGGTATATGGCATTTCGGGTGGCGGAGGCACCGGGACGAAGCTTATAATCAAAATAAATCTTGTTGTCTTTATAATACTCCTGGAAGTGGTAGTTTTTAACCGCTTTATTTTTCTTTTCCAGGTCACACAGTTCCAGATCATGTGTTGACACCATTCCTATTGATTTTGTTGTGCATAGCTTTTGAATCAGGACTTTTGCTCCCAGGTGCCTGTCTATTGAATTTGTGCCCTTGAATATCTCATCCAGCAAATAAAATACCTCTTTCCCTTCTTCTGCTTCCATGACAATTGTCTTAATACGCAATAGTTCAGCGTAGAAGGAGGATATGCTTTTTCCCAGGTTATCGCTGATTCTCATGCATGTATGAATTTGCATAATAGAAGCACGGAAAAATTCAGCACATACGGGTGAGCCTGCGTATGCAAGTACGAGATTGATTCCTGCGGAACGCAAAAGAGTGCTTTTGCCGGACATATTGGAGCCTGTTATTAAAAGTGTGCGTACAGGCGGCTGAATTTTCAAATCATTATGCACTCTATGACCGGTCAGCAGGGGATGTCCCATATTTTTTGCTTCAAAAATACACTCCTGGCCAACTACAATCTCAGGCATTGCCCAATCCGGATTGTCAAAGCAGAGGACAGACAGGCTTGCCAGGGCTTCAGCATTGCCAATGGCTTCAATCCAGGCTTTCAGGAAAGGACCGGATTTTTCCTTCCATTTTTCCAGCAAAATCATGTTATGAAAGTCCCAAAGAAGCAATACATTGAAAACCAAATAAAAAGCATTGCTGCGGCTCTTAAGGTTTTCAACGATTTTTGACAGCTTTTCCACCTGACGGAAGGCAGTCTCATTTTTGCTGTTACGCATTCCGCTTTTCAGCTTATTCAGATAACCGGAACGGAATTTTTCATTTTCAAACTGTTTTATCATGTGATAATAAACATTGATGTCTTTACCATATTTCTTTGCCAGAAGGAAATTTCTTTCATAATCTTTTCTGTTTACGGCCAATAAAATGTACTGGACAACCAGCATAAAAGCCGGTATATAATAGGATACTTTTTCGGTAAGAAATGCAGTTAATAGCAGCAATACTGCAACGGCAGGAACCAGTTTTGCCAGATGAATAACCCAGGGCTTTAAGAAGAATGGATTTCTTTTATTCGCCCAAGTAAAGAGTTCCTCAGGATTTTGCATAATGTTTTCCGCCATGAGGGCTTCAGCCTGAAAACGCTGTCTCCAACTGAGCTTTGCAGACAGTTCCTTCACAGCCTCCTGCCTTTGCAAAATGTCAGATACGCTTGTTGGATAGCCGGTTAAGAGCGTCTTTAGTATTTGCCGGCCGGTAAAGGTTTTGGCAGTATTAATAAGCTGAAACAGGGAATTGGCTCCAAAAATATCAAGGTCATAAGAATAGAAATGGTTTTGGTCTATAAATTCCCTGCCGTCATCTGAGAACTGATTCCATTCTCCATTGCAGCGCTTGATGGAATCCTCATTGATTTTGGACAGCAATGCGGAGTATTTCATATTTCTGATTAGCTTATCATGCATGGCAACCAGAAAGATAAACAAAACCAGAGTTACAATGACCTCAGCCATGAGCAATATATAGTTTTTTGTTGCATAGAGAAATATTGCAGCAGCAACACCGGCTGCTATAACAAGCAGGCGCAAATTGCTCAGGCGATTGGAGGTCTTTGACTGCTTTTGCAGCAATTGATCATATTCAATTTTTCTTTTTTTATACAGTTCTTTTGAACTACTCAAATCACCAATCCCCTCTTGTTTTTTAATATAATCTTCTCTGTGATAATCATCTACTATGGTAACCTTCTTCTATAATAATTTTCTCCTATGATAATCTTCTTCAATGATTATCTTCTTCTTTAATTATCTCATACTGCTTTTATGATATTATTGTCATTAGAGGCAGTTACTATTTCTCCGGGTTTTACAACCAGGAATCTTTCATCATCCCAGTTTCCATTCAGGAAGTCCTCTAAAAGAAGAGTGGAACCTTTAATCTCATCGTAATTCCAGCCCAGCCATTCTGCGCATTCCTTCGTATATTCTTTATACTTGGTGCTGTCTAAAAAGCATTGGTCTATATATGCAGCATTATTGTATTCTTTAAACCAGTTTTGCTCCATTTCCATAAGAAATTCTGCATTTTCCTCTCCATATTTATCTATATATTCCTGAAGAATTTTTTCATATCTGTCTTTTCCGGGCTGTGTGCCTGTATCTATCCAGCCGGGGGTGTACCAGTATGTTCCCGGGTGTTTATCAAAATACTCCCTGTAATGTTCTTTTGATCCAAGGAAAAAAGTAATGCAATCGTGACCTCTCATAATTACCAGTGTACTTTTTTGTGCTTTGATTCCTACTATTCCATTGCTGCAAAGGCCATAACCTATGAGAATATACGGATATTTGCCGTCAACTTCGTCAATGGCTTGCTGAAGCTCTTTTCTAAGCTGATTGGGTGTATTGTGCAATCCTTGCTCTAGAAATTTAAAGTTGTGAATATTCCTGGATTTTGATGCGAAATGACAAATTTCACGCCATAAAACATGACAACTGATTACATAACAATTCTGGCCTATACACATAACATGTCCACCTCATAGTTTAAATTGAAATAAATTTCTTTATTAACTTGTTGTGCCCGGTAATGGGATAGCATTGCGGAGAACTAACAACCGGTCATGGTATCTTTAATAATTATCGTGTCTCTAATATCTGCCAATGATTGGCCTGATAACGGGCTTATTCGCTCTTAAGCCTGTAACTCCTTCTATTGTATGGTAACTCCTGCCATCGTAATGTTAGCACAACAAGTAAAATTCTAGCTGGCATTGAATTAAAAGATAAACTAATTAATAAATAATAATACAACTAACTAGTAATAAATTAATAAATAAATAATTAATAAATAATAATTATAAAAACCAATAATCAATAAAACTAACTGATAACTAATAATATAAGTTAAATATAACATAAATAAATAGAATAAGTAATAATATAAACATATATAAATAAACATAAATCTCAAAAAAATAAATACCAATAACATAGGAAATACTTCGCAATAAGCAGTGCCTCTTCATAATTATAGGACTGATTTCATTTACAAACAACGCCTGGGAAATTTCAAAACGAAATATTCTCAGGCGTTGTTTCAGTAATCGCTCAATTTGCCGTATATCCTGCTGATGTGTCAATTCCTATAGTCTGAGTTTTGCCGTCCCAGGTTACGCCAAAGTTGAAAACCTGTGCTATGTCGCGGAGTTTGAAATAATTGTTTCCGTCAATGGCGTAGGCTGTCAAATTTATTTCTTTTCCATCTTTATATATAACATTGGTATTCGGGATTGCTGTTTTTACTTTTCCATCACCCTTGCTCAATTCTCCTCCAACCATTGTATAAGGTTTGTTTGAAATGAGGTTGATAGCTTTCTTTTCATTATCCCAGGTTACTTCAAACTTCTTTTCAGTTGTTCTTAATACCGCAGCTAAATCCCTAAGCTTGAAGTAGTTGTAACCGTCAATATTGTAGGCATTAAAAGACTTTTCCAAACCGTTGACCAATACTTTTGACGATGTCGGTGTTGCAACAGCTTCTTTTTTAATCTGATCTTTCGGTAATTTCGCAGTATCACAGATTATTCCGACCATATCGCCGTTCACTACCAGGGTAACTCCGTCGTTGAAATCGCCTGCATCATCGTAGGTTAGAGGCACAACTTCCTTGCCTGTCCTATCTATAAAGCCAACCTTGTTGTCCTTTTCAACGCGGGCAAGATCATCACTGAAGCTGAAGACTCCATTATACATAAATATATTATCATAAACTATAGGCGTAATCTCATTGCCTGTCTTATCTATAAGACCATATTTTCCGTCTTTTGATACAACAGCCACTCCATCATTGAAATCATAAGCAAAGTCATAAATTAAAGGAATGACTATATTGCCCTTATTGTCTACAAATCCAAATTTGCCTCCTTCTTCAACAGCAGCCAGTCCTTCGCTAAATTCTCTAATCTGCCTGTATTCCAGAGGCAGGATAACTTTGCCTGTCTTATCTATAAGGCCGCGTTTGCTTCCGTTGCTGACCCAGGCCACCCCTTCTTTGAAATCACCCGCCAGTTGATAAGTCAGTGATATGACTTCTTTACCTGTTTTATCAACAAATCCGTATGCGTATTGGGATCTGTAGAGATGTTTGCCTACCCGAGCCAATCCCTCGTTAAAGTCACCTGCTTCATCATAAATAAGCGGTATAACTTCTTTACCTGTTTTATCTATAAAGCCATAGAAACCGTTTCCGTTTTCATCATAAACATAAACACGGGCAAATCCATCCTTGAAATCTTCCGCCATATTATAAATTGGAGGTACAATTTCATTGCCCTTATTATTGATGTAGCCAAATATTTTACGTCTTTCATAACCCCTATATTCCACTACGCGGGCAATTCCCTCAGAAAAGGGATGAATTTCATCATAAAGGATTGAAATTTCATTGCCTTTTTTATCAATAAGTGCGTATTGGCCGCCTTTGTTTACGATAGCAACCCCACCCTCGAAATCGTATGCTCCGTCATAAACAGGCGATATTACTTCTTTACCTGTTTTGTCTACATATCCGTATTTATCCGGATTGTATCTATTGCCCATTTTAATCCAGGCCAATCCATCAGAAAAATTGCCTATGTTATAGTAAATTATCGGTATCACTTCTTTACCGGTTTTGTCTATATAACCATATCTGCCGTCTTTTTTTACCCTGGCCAAGCCGTCTTTAAACAAGTCTGCATCCTCATATATTACCGGTATAACTTCTTTACCTGTAGCATCAATAAACCCATACAGATTTAAACTCCTGACTATGGCCAGTCCTTCACTGAAACTGGAAACATAATCATATTTTCCGTTTAGCCAGGTAACACTAAAAGATCTGGAAGCAAATGTATTAATGGGAAACGATGTACATAATACTCCCAGAATAAGCAATAATGCCAGTGCCTTAGTTGTTTTTTTGCGCATGCAATCAATCCTCCTGTGTTAAATTATGTTAACCAATAAATAACATTATACAACACAGGAATGGCAGTTACTAGTAGCAAATTAATAAAGTGTTCTCAAGATGTTCCGGATTGTGCGTTAATACTGGAAAAGGATATTGCACGTGCCATAAGCATTAATGCAGGAAAACTGGGGGCTCTTAACACTTGCCCAATTGAAGCAAAAATGCCAAAACCTGTTCGATAATGTGCGCGGTCTGACTAAAATACATCTAGGCACGGTAACATTGCAATTCTTTTGCATCCAACTGTGAGAAAATCTTGTTGCAATGTATAGGGATTCGACTTTTTAAAAGACTAAAAAATAGTTTTTAAAATGTATAGTTTTTTCAAAATGTCAGGTTTAAGAAAATGAAATAAATTCCAAGAAAATTATTAACTTCACATAAAAATGATTACTTATATTTAGCTTAATAAAGCATTTCAGTTCAAATTTTAATTGTGTCTGGAATTTATTCAAAAAATTAAACACTGTACTTGCAAAAAAGCAGGGAATAATAAATGATGAATAAAAATAAGAGGAGGCGGTATTGTGAATTTTCCGAAATTTAAAAGAATAATGGCTATAACCGCATTAACAACGTGTCTTGCAACTTCCGCAGTTTTCGCTCAAGTTAATGTGGATACTACAAAAGCTAATAATACGCCCCCGAACAAAATTGAGTCAAATGAGGACAGAGAATTAAGAGAAAAGGACCCGATTAAATACCTTGAAAAGATGAAGCAGAAGGTCCAGACTCTTCTAAAGGAAGGAAAAATAACAAAAGAAGAGGCTGACAGAATTAATGCAAAGATTGATGAAAAAATAAAAATGATAAATGAGTTTAACCAGCTTCCTCTAGATAAAAAGAGAGAAAAACTTTTGAGTAATCTCAAAGATCATCTGGAGAAGAAAGTAAAAGAAGGAAAGCTAACCAAGAACCAGATGAATAAAATAATGAAAGAGTATGAAAAGAAGGTAAAAGAGTGGGATGGTAATGGTTTCCCGCCTGCTCCTTTCAAAAGATGCAAGCCAAAAGACGGGCATAAGTGCAAAAGAAGTTAAATAATGTTAATTAAATAATGATGTAGTGCTATACAAGGGCAATGAAAGGGCGGAATAGATTTCCGCTCTCTTTTTTTATTTGCTTTGCTGAATTGATGCTGCAGATTCTAATTGAAAATATCCTATATTTTTCTCAAAAAGTGCAAAAATTTCATAAAAGTTTCAATTTTTAACTTTTCATAGTCCTTTCAAATCCATTTGGGACAAATCTTAGATTTGCAGATTATGAAGGGGATATGATTGACAAACGGCACTGTTGCATCAATTTCCGATGCCAACGGCGGAACAATGTATTACCGGTATGACGGACTTAACAGGCTTGTCGAACAATGGTCGCCGGATGACACAAGCAGATATTCATATTTGCAAATAATATACGACAAAGCCGGAAACAAACTTTCGGAAAAGACAGGAAAAGATAAAGTCGGACCTTTTCAGGTACCTGCCCCGGACAGGTATATTAGTGTAAATTATACCTATTATCCCAGCGGCCAAATAAAAACTATAACTGACAGTGCAGGAAGGGGTAAGGAGTATAAGTATGACCGCGATGGTAATTTAAGCGTTGAGAAAATATATATGTCGGAAAACACATGTAATGTAACTGAGTAATAAAAACAACCACCTTGGAAAAGTTGTTGAAAAGAAATCGTACATTTTTCACAGGAATCACCACAAGGACTTATGATGAGATTGGAAGGGTTATCACAAAATCAGTGCCCAATATAGGAATAACAGTATTTGAATATGATATAAAATATGATATAATAAGCACAGTAGACGGAATAGTCATAGGCCAGAGGCAGGTGGCAGAGAAAACCACCGATCCCAAGGGTAATACAACCGTAAAGGTGTATGATACAGCAGGAAGGCAAAAGGCAAGAAATGTATACGGAACAAACCTCATATCAGGGAAGATAGATAACCAGACGGCGTACTATATGTACAACGGACATGCAGACGTAACAGCACTTCTTAATGGAGCAGGAACTGTAATTGCATCGTACTATTATGATGCCTTCGGAAACATACTTGAAAGTAACGAGAGTCCGAATGTAGATAACCCGTTCAGATATGCGGGATACAGGTTTGATGATGAAACAGGGCTGCACTACCTAAATGCAAGATACTATGACCCTGCGACTTCACGCATGTTAACGGAGGATACATACTGGCATCCCGGTAATATGATTTATGGTGATAATCCGGTAAAAATAAATGAGCGTCAAGACCCATTAGGATTAACAATTTATACTTATGTGCCGGATATTAATGCAATACGGCAGAGTACAAATCTCTACGTTTATTGTATGAATAATCCTATTAGGTACACTGATCCAACTGGACATAGGACTAAGGAGGCAGCAGATAAAATAATAAAGGATAACGCACAATATATCAAAGATGCAGCAGAGGAGTTTGGAGTCAATCCAGCGATACTTGCGGCTTGTATCTATACGGAGCAGAGATTAAATGTTAACTGGATAGATGATCTTACTGATAGAGCTCTGTACTTCTTTGATACATCTATAGGAGTAAGTCAAGTCAGAATTTCTACTGCAAAACTGCTTGAAGATGCCGGATATATGCCAAGGACAGAAAGTAAAACCAGAGAAACTGTAAGGTATATTGGTATGATTCGCTATACAGAAACATATACGATTACCCGTGAAGAAGCTATAGCTGATAAATTAATGGATAATAAAACAAATATAAGGTATGTAGCTGCATACTTAGCATATTGGCAGGATATATGGAAAGATACTTATCCTGAAATAGGTGAACGAACAGATATTTTGGCAACGCTTTATAATTTGGGGGTATTTGCAAATGAACCAAATTCTAATCCTGAAAGTAATCCATTCGGCAATTTTGCAAAAGAAAATTATAAACATATAAAAAGCTTACTTGGTATAGATTAGGAGGGATAGCTGTGAAGAAATATTTGAAAAGGATTATTGTTTTAGCGCCAATATTGTGCTTTCTATTAATTTGGATATTTTCACTTGCAAAATGTGAAGTTTTAACATTACTGCATGGAAAAGAATTCAGTGATTCAAGTTTATATGAAGAATACACAATGTTTGTTCAAAAAAATATTTGAAGGTATTGGAATATTCAGAAAATAAGCAAGGGTCTATTATGTATCAATCAATAATTTAGGAGCTGATGTAATCACTTATACGAAGGAAAATGGTCAGTGGAAGTTCCAAAGGTGGGATCCAATTTGGTCTAGCACTGGAAGTGCTTCTGGGGTAATCTGGCCGTATTGGTGGCATTTTATTTATGCTGGACCATGAACAATGGGGATGGTTATTCTATAAAGGGCTGTCAAGGGGACAGAATTTAACAACCAATATTAAATAATTATAAGCAAGTATTACATACTCATACAAAAAGCAATGGAGTGGTTCTTTTGATTCACTCTGCGAGTGAATTGTGGCAACCTGTCTGAGACTACTGAAAAAGGACTTGGTTTTTAAGAGATCTTTGCCCTAAAAACAGCCCTTTTTCTAATAGGAGGCATGATTGTGAAAACTAAATTTCTAATCGTGAGTACTTGTATATTGATAATCGCTCTATTAGTCTTTATTGTTAGAAATACAAGGATGAAGAATTATATTGATACATCTTTTGCTACGGACGTAACTTTAAAATATTACTATATCGACAAAAAAATCGATGTAGTTGTAACTGATGAAAAAGACATAAGGGTAATAAAAGAGAACTTAAAAGGTGTATCATACTCAGATAATCCATCATGCGGATTTTCACTTGATATATCTATAAAACTTTCTGATAAAGAAAAAAGCATTATAATATGTCCAGCACGTGATGGATGCTCTAAAGCAAGAATAGGGGATTCAGGAAAATATATGGATATTAAAGATAGAAAAGCTTTTGAGGCTGTATTAGAGAAGTATGGGATGACCTTCCCTTGTGTATAATCTTAGCAAACAGCTGCCTTGGGATTTGTCCCTCGGCGGCTGTTTCTATTATGGGCTTTAGCCTGTTGAGCATGAGCGAGTTTCTCAGGCGAGAAATGAGCCATGCGAAACAAAAAACCACCCGCTATGCGGGTGCGCGACAGGCGTTATACAAAAAAATCACCTTTCCATTAT
>DUMB01000045.1 GCA_012840085.1 Clostridiaceae bacterium | reverse complement strand
CTTGATCCGACTCTTACACAACAAATTTTTATAGAACATGGACTCACCAACAGAGAGTGCCATGTAGCGTTAAAGCTTCCGGAAAATATCTCAAATAAGGAAATTGCTTCCCAACTTTATATAAGTGGAGCAACTGTAAAAAACACATCCAGAATATTTATCAAAAGTTCGGGGCCACTGATCGAAAAAATTTTAAAATAATTTGTATTCAAAGTATAAGAAACAAATCATAATTACTCATAAAACGGTTAGCTTGCGCTGAAGCTATAAGCCTCTGCTATCGTCCGGCGGGCCAGCGTCTAAAGACGCTGGCTTTAGGTTTTAATATGCAGAATCCTGCGGTTTATTAATTTCATGATTTTTGGCACGTATACTGTGCGGTTTGTTTATTTCACGATTTTTGGCACGTATACTGTGAGCGTTTCTCACCTTATTACTTTTTGGCACTTATAGTGTGTGATTTAGTTTCTGGCACGTATGCTGTGCGATTTATTAATTTCACGATTTTTGGCACGTATACTGTGAGCATTTCTCACCTTATTACTTTTTGGCACTTATTGTGTGTGATTTAGTTTCTGGCACGTATGCTGTGCGGTTTGTTTATTTCACGATTTTTGGCACGTATAGTGTGATAATTAATTTTTGGCACGTATACTGTGAGCATTTCTACTATAAAATATCTTTTGGGACACTTATTCAGCAGTGTACGCCATTCTAAAATTTATTTTGCCAACTCACTAAGAGCCTCTTTATTTTCATATATAATACTATCCATAAGGGCTTCTATTTCTTTCTGCTCTTTTGTCTTTGTACTATTATTTGTACTATTATTTGTACTATTAATAGTTCCCTTTGATTCTTTATCTATCAATTATTTCTCCCTCCACTCACTAAGTTCTGCTTAAGAAATTCTTCATTTGAGAAATCTGTTACAACACAAGGTACCCTCGGAATATCAAACAGCTTTGCTGTAATTAGTCGCGTTATCCCTACTACCAGAGCATATTTACCATTTTCCAATGGTTTTACTGCAATAGGGTACGAAATCTTATGAGACTCTGCTGCAGTACGAAATAGTGTTCCAAAATTTAAACTGTTACAATTTAAATGAATTTCTTCCGTAATGATAATGTCGTGTGTATCGATATATACTATCTCATGCTGTCCTTCTATGTACCACTTAAAATCCGCTTTACTTTTACTTTTCCACGGTCTTTTCATATTAAGTATTTCTTTTACTTCTCTATTTTCAGAAATGTTAACTGTCTCCTTGAATACAAAATCTTCACCATTCACCGCTTCCATTATATGTATACTATTCTTCTTGAAAAATTGCAGCTTTCTGGCATAATTAGCATAGTCATGAACTAATTTATTTTGATTATCCTTTTTAGATGTCTTAGTAAAGCTTATTGTCATATCCCCAATTTTTTTAACAAGGCAGGACAATATGAACCACTCTTTAGTACATTTTACTACAGCCCCGCCATTCTCCTTTTTCCATTGACAAGAATCCCATAACTCATATTTTTTGCTGCTAAAAACATCTACTATTGAAATTTCATCTGTTATAATCTCTATTTTTTTATTTTCAAGACTCAGATCAATATTCAATAAATATTGCAGTGCATGTATTATAGCCTGCAATTCTGCCTGTATATTTTTTTTACATTTTAGATTTGTATACCCAAGTATTTTATTTCTGTCAGGATTAATTATTAAAAAACTAATTCCTGCCTTGTTTCTCCTAAAAGAACCATCTGTATATATTTTTATATTTTTCATGTTCATCTTTTCCCACAATTAATAAACTCCTTTTATTAGAAAATTCTTAATTATATCCTTTTTTCATTAATCATTATTTATTTCTTTACTCACTCTACCTTTAAATAAATGCTATCTTTTTGATAAATGATATCAATGACATGGTTCTGTTTAAATATTGTCACCTGTTTCAATAAGGTAATAAGCGATTCTAACTATTGCTCATCCAATAGTTCTTTTAAGATCCTTTTAGATTCTGGAGGTAGCATTTTAATTAAGTGCTTCAGCCCGATGTTATATATAAGGGCAATTATCAAGTTTTCCCGTTCTCTTAAGTCTGCCAGCGCTTGTCCATCAAAAAGTTCCAATTTGTTTTCATAAGGCGTGTGCTGTGCCCACTGTTCACAAGAGAGTCTCTGCGGCTCTGCCAGTGGTATAAGTTCTTCTTTATCTTCCTCCGGCTCAAAATACTCAAGCGCATTTTCCACCCATTTAATAAAGTCCCTACTTTCCGGGATTTTACCGCCATTTTCTGCTATTTGCTGATTAACAGTGTCTTCTGCAATTTTTCTGATGTCTTCTTTTCCGGCAAAAACCCTTAAAACAGCACTTTCGGGCAACTCAATAATCTTCAAAACTTGTTTCACACTAAAGCCTATGCCTTTTAGCCTCTTTACAATTTGCAGTGTACAAGACAGTTCTGCTATTAATTCACTTTTTCTTAGGTATTCTTGCAGTGTATTGTCAAAGGCCTCCCTCATATCTTCTTACGCCCCTTTTCTTTCTTATTTTATATACTTCACCAGTCACAGTATATTTTAATTTATATTACAATAACCCTGATAAAACTTATCGAATAGCCGGAATAGCAGGATGTATACGTGGCATCCATTATAAAAGATTAAAATCTTTGCCCTGTACCCTTTGGGCTTATATACGAGTATATCTTATTTATATAATATAACGGCAGCGTGTCTGATTACCGTCAATATATGTTTCTTTTATAATATATCCTTTTTCATGAAGAATATCTGTCAACTCTGATATTGTATTTCTTTCTCTACCAATTAATCTTCCAATCTCCGCTTGGCTTTTCTTAATCTCCCCTTTGCCATCTGTCAAATAATATAGATAGGAATATAATTTTATTTCTCCATCTGTAAGTTTCTTTTCTGCGTTATTAAGCATATTTTTTATCGTTTTTATTTCAAACGGTGTATAACCATTATTGAATTTAAGATTTTTATTTATTATATAAATCGCTTTTTTCTGTGTTCTGCGGCTACCTGCGTGCTTTCTGACTAAATCAAACTGTATTAAATTTTTGATGATACGGTAAGATGTTGACTTGCCAATACCAGTAAATTCGCTAATCTCATCAATTTCCCATTCATCCTTTCGAGTAAGTTTTGCCTGTAATTTCATAGCAAAGTACAGTTTCACAGACCCATCACTTAATGAATGATAATTTAGAAAGAAATAATTAGGGAATAATATCTTATCACTGTTAATTAATTCATATATAAAAGGGTTATCATTTTCATTGAATGAATCATGAAAATATAATTGGATAATCTGTTCTCGGAGAACACTATCGATTTCAACCCTCCACTCTTTATTAAAGTAAATATCATTCATTGGTTTTTCAAATGCTTTAATAGCATGGGCAATCCGTTCTCGGTTATTTTTCAGTTTACATTTATAGAAATTGATTTTAAAGTAAAAAATAGCATTTTCAATTCGACAATAGGTATATATAGAACCTTCCAGGCCGAGCAATTTTCTAATTTGATTTAAATTGAACGTTATTTCTTCGCCTAGTTCAATTTGATGCCTCCCCAGAAATAGAATAGCAGTTAAAATTTTTAAATTAAAATTATCTGCATCAATCAAGATATTGCTATTATCCCACACTTTTTTAAAAAAATTTTTAAAATTTGTATTATTCATAATAAATCACTTCCTTTCATTAAGGCATATTATAACACAGAGAAATACAGGCTTTTTTTCAATCTAAAATGGTATTTTTATTTTCTTTAGAAAAACAAATTTACAAACGAAAATAAACGCTATCGAAAACACCAACAGTTGAATGGTTTTCAACATTTTTTTAAATTTTCGTGTTATTCTTAAAAAAATTTTTTAAATTTTTTTATTTTTTTCAAAAAAACAAACAGCCCTTACTATTTGGTAAGAGCCTTCTCATTTGGCAGCACTTTTCGAGAAATCCTTAAATTTTATTATGGTGTTCTCTTGGAGCATAACGCATAAGTTTATGGGGTCATGTATTCGGTAAACCACTGTTTACTGTAATATCGCTAAGTAAGGTTACAAAAATTTGGCTTAATCACCTTTTTATACCCAAATCCAATATTACCTTGCATATTAAATATATTCCCTAAGTTACTGCAGAGGCTATTGAAAAAGTTTTATCTGAACCCGCTGTAGTAATTCATTTTGCTATCAATTTTGAGGTTTACATAGACTACTTCACACACTCTATTACTATGGTAACCTCTTACCTAAGAGCGATTATAAATTATAGGAAAGTAGCCAGAATTTATTTTCTCAGTCCATAAAATACACTCTCGCAAATTAAGAGAGCCTGGTAACTAGATTGTTACTAGACTCGGACTTCAATATCTCGGCATATTATAATTTAGTTCCCGTTTTGTAATTCTTCCGCAAAATTCGATATAGTATCTAAATACTCTATTCCTTCTTTATATCTATATTTCTTTCCATTAATTCGAAGTTTGCCATTATCCAATAATTCAACGATTATATCGTTTAGGATATAACCATTGGACCGTTTCCTCAGTTTCCATCTATAGATCTTTGATAATTTTCTAAGTTTCCTGTATAGAATAATTTCCTCCCTGCTATTAAGATTAAGTTCATGCATATTTTCTGCATTTTCCAGGAGATACAAAGTTGTATACATTACCGTTCTTACACCGTATTCAACGATTGATATAGGTCCTATCAGTTTTATATCTTCCAGTTCAAATCTAATATATTCTTCTTCACTATTCTTAGGAAGTTCCTTACACTCTTTTCTTAAATATGTGCTATAGCTTTTCACCCTGCCATAGTAATTTATTCCTGCCTTGGGAAGGTATAAAGCAATATACTCTATTTCCGGACGAATATGTGCAAGAGTTTCAACAGGTATATGATAGAATCCATGCTTTATATATGTTTGCAAGTGTTCATCGTCCCTGGCATTGGCTATCATTACATTCTTATGCTTAAACTTGCCAAAGTTATCATACTTGCTATAGGTAACAACCTTCTTCTCGGCATCAAACTCAGATTGCATAAGCAATTCCTTCAGATGCTCTTCCATAAGTACAGTACTCCCCGGCAGCATAGGCAGAGCTCCTATATTAACTGTCTCAATACTCTTATAAAATCGGTGGTTTTTAAACTTTTCCTCATCAGCATAAGGAAACATAACATATGCCCCAATAGTATCATATTTAAACTGAAGGCCACTGTTCAACTGTGAAACGATGGCATCCCTATACCTATGCATTGCATTAATATCATCTTCCATAGGTCCGATGGTACCATCCTTTTCAACATCAAAGCGATACTTTGCATCGAATATATAGATACGTTCCTCTTCCTTATCTTTTCTCCTTATAGTTAATACTGTATCCGGTCGTTGCTCGGTTGTGGTGGTTTGCTTATGGCTGTAGGTATGATTATAGCTAAGTTCCAGCAAATCATTTTTACTGTTTCTATATTCCATAGTTGCGCTATCATCCTGGACCAAGGTTAAATATAATCCATTGTCCTTTGCCTTTATAATCCCGTAGCGAACAACTTCATAACCTAAGCTTCTTAATATATTATGAAGCTTTATATAGCACCATATCTCATAAAGCTTCCACATTTTCTTGGGAGTAATAGTGTATAAATCATCACTAAGAGCAAGGCCCTTCTTCAACAGCATGAAATAATAGTATACTTCTTTATAGCCTGGTGCCATCTGAAACACAAGGCTCATGCTTTTCCTGCCCTGTAGCTCTCCAACGTTGGAAAAGAATTTATTTAGATGTGCGCTGAGTTCTTTATCATACCTGCAAAGTACGTTATAATAAGGATTATTCTCTCCGTATCCTTTTGTTACCCTCTCCTTGATAACCCTTATCCTTTTCAGCACAGTCTTTATGATATACTTTACAAAGCGGTTCTCAAATATATCAACTGTGGTTTCCTTCTTAATCTCCAACAGATATTGAGGCATATACTTTTTGCCGTTAATATCTATGCCCTTGTCAGATCTATAGAGCACTTCCGGATGCTTTCTCAAATATGCATTGTTGTTCCTGGAAATATACTTGGCCCTATCTACAGACTGTATTCTTTCATTCGTAACAACACTATGTTTTGGAAATCTCTCAATTCTTTTTATTGCATCATTGAACTTGTTATATATCTTTTCAAGTATGTGATAGAATTCTGAAGCAGATTGATAATTTGTGTCTACAAGTCGAGCGCTTTGATAGGTCTTACCCATGAACTCGAAAGCCAGAGACGCTATCTCTTCATTAACATCATTTATCATATTTATGTAATCCCTGCGGTAATCCATCTTAACAGGAAATACTTCTATAGTTAGGGTTAAAATTATTCTGTTGTCACTTATAATTTGAAAGGTTGAATAGCCTATCTCTCCATCAAAGCTGAAGGAACCAAACGTAATATTTTCTGCAGTGGTGAAGTTGTTTTTTATCTCAGTACTATCGTGATGAATAGTACGAGACTTGTTATCTTTATTTATAAGAAGCATCTCATATATGCCTTCTTCATAAAAACAAGGCATCATCTTATATCCCTTTGTAACCCCAAGCTCTCCGGTAGAAGTTAATGTCTTTATGACAGGTTCATCTTCACCTGCATAATTAACTTCAATATAAGCCTCTATATTCATATTTGCAGATATTGCATCAGATTTCTTATTGCCATACTTGCCTCTTACATGAATCTTGAAGAGTTCTGTCTCAATAAATATCAAATCGCCTTTAGATCCAGTAGGAAGTGAAGCCATCGCTGTAACCTCTCAACATTTCAGTAATTTTTTTAGCACTCTTCTTGTATTTTGCAGAGCTTAAGAATTTCTCCGCGTCATCTATGTAAGTTCTGGAAGTAATGTCAATTGGCTTTTCAGGATTGCATATATTATACAGTTCTATGAGTATATCCTTGATCTTGGTATCACTTCCGGTTATAGTGGGAAGGACCTTTTGCATTATTTGATAATCAAATGCCATATCTTCTTGAAGTAACCCCAGCTTCTTATTTTCCAGCATATAGAATAAAATTTCATCTCTCACACGGTAACCAAAATGTCTGTTACCACGCTTAAGGACATTATTTATTTGGACTATCTTATTATTAACCTTCTCAACGTACTCCCTATCAAAGTCAATAGCATCTTTTATAGTTAAAAAACTGGTTTTAAGAAAATCATTCGAGACAATTCTCTCATCCAACTTTTCATTGTTAAATGTCAAATCCTCAAGATCAACCTCTGAAAATTCTATAGTATTAGCTCTGTCAAGTACTTTTCTGCTAAAAGCATAGGTTGTATCATCCATATTTACAGTCCCAATTAAATATAGATTTTCTGGTATACATAAATTTTCATATCTATTATAATCCCCAATATATTCCGTATCAAATTTGAAATATTCCCTATCAAATATCTTATCAGTAACTATCCTGTGATTTTTAAACTCTCTGGATTCAATAATGCTTAAATAGTCACTCAAGTAATATTCGACTCTGGCTAAATTCATTTCATCCAGACAAACAAAATACATTCTATCCAAATCATTACTAGCTTTCAGGATTACTTCAGTAAGTTTGCCCGGTATAAATTCATTATTAATATTTTTGTAGCCAAACAGCTCTGAATTATCATTCCAGTCCGGTTTAACAGGAATTATGTTCAAACGGCCATTCTCTACATTTGAACCTAGAGAATTGGCAAATAATCTTATCAACTTTGATTTTCCTGTACCACTTATACCTGCTAAAATTACAAAGGGTTTTGTCTTTAAACATAGGTAAAAGTTGGCCAAATCCTCAAAAGTGTACTTATACCCACTTAATAATATATATCTATGTATATAATTAATAAGCTCAGGTATATTCTCAACCTTCATAACAACCTCTTCATGCTCTTTTTCTTCTTTTTTATGAGTCACAGTTATATGTTCATTACTTGCAAAATCCTCTTTAACAGAAACATATAATGGGTTTGTCTGGTTTCCCAAAGCTACATTTCCATCTATAGTTCCATATCTTTTCAATTTACTTATTATATTACTGTTTTCATCCTCTATCTTGCTCAGTAATACCCCTGCTACGCATTTATTCAAGTCACGTTTATAATAATCCGGTACAAGATCCTTCATTTTATAAACTTCTTCAGCATTAATTATATCAATAATATACCCTTTGGCTTCTATCTCTCCGCCAGTACACATAAAGGCATATGTAGGTATATTATTTTCTATTTGAGTTTTTATCTGCTTTATCTTCATACCGGATATTCCCGGACTGTCATTTTTAGGCTTTATAATTCCCCAAACTACCTTTCCTTTGTCTCTTATAACCTTTCTATGCTCTTCAATGGTATCCACTGAATAAACAGAATCATTATATTTTAATACTAAATGCATTATATCTTCCATAGTACACCTTCATAATAAATTGCATTAATTTAGAAATATCATATATATTTTACCATCAAAATAAAACTGTTACATCTGAAATTATTTATACTTTATGAAAACATTCATCCGGGCTTATTTCAATTTTCAATATAGTTGGCACAATTAATTAAACTTTTTTATACAGAAACTAATTCACATTGTTCCATAAATAAAATTTTTAATGCATTGATTAGTTATTGCAATAAACTTGTATGATTAATGAAAAATAGCCTTAACCATGAAAAAAACAGTTAAAGCTATAAACCTCACTCACCAATGATACACTGTTCACCGTGTATTATCATAAACGCCCTGTAAATCTGCTCAAGCAGTATCAGCAAGGAGGATATATTTGCAAGTTTGAGATGGAACCTTGCATTTTCAAGTTTCCTTACTACTCTTATGTCCATCCTTTCATATATATCAAATATGAGAGTGTCTGATATCGTTGGTTGGAACATTACCGAATCGCTTTTGCCTATGCTTTATGGCAGCATAATATATTTAATACTTAACATATTGCTTAGTGACCCTGTAAAAAAAGAAAGCACCGGGCAGATTATCGAATCTGTATCGAATGCCCATGATTTGCTTGATCCGACTCTTACACAACAAATTTTTATAGAACATGGACTCACCAACAGAGAGTGCCATGTAGCGTTAAAGCTTCCGGAAAATATCTCAAATAAG
>DUMB01000044.1 GCA_012840085.1 Clostridiaceae bacterium | reverse complement strand
CTTATTTGAGATATTTTCCGGAAGCTTTAACGCTACATGGCACTCTCTGTTGGTGAGTCCATGTTCTATAAAAATTTGTTGTGTAAGAGTCGGATCAAGCAAATCATGGGCATTCGATACAGATTCGGTAATCTGCCCGGTACTTTCTTTTTTTACAGGGTCACTAAGCAATATGTTAAGTATCAAATATATTATGCCTACCATAAAGCATAGGCAAAAGCGATTCGGTAATGTCCCAACCACCGGTATCAGGCACTTTCATATTTGATATATATGAAAGGATGGACATAAGAGTAGTAAGGAAACTTGAAAATGCAAGGTTCCATCTCAAACTTGCAAATATATCCTCCTTGTTGTACCCTTTCTTATATTGTGAAGCGGTCAATATTGCCGTGCCCAGTATGACAGAGAAAAATGGTTTGGGACGCAAAATAAATACCCACTTAAAGTTTAATAGAAGGCTCAGAACAAGCAAATAGCTGAACAATCCGAATATTTTATTTAGCAGTTTCTTCATCAATATATTCCTTGTCCATTGTTAGTATTATTGATTTTACCTTAGCTTGTACAGGCAATAGTATGAAAACAATAAGCACGAGCCGTGTCGCTTATGTCTGATAAGAGTGAAATAACACCTATGATGCATCCTAATAATCCGGAAAATACCAGTAATTTGATTGCAAGGCGCAGAGCAACTTCTGAACGCTTTAACTCAATCATGGACCAGACGTTTACTCTTTTACCCATAATCTTAAAGGCTCTGATAAAATCTGAAAAGAGCCCGGATGCCAAAAGCGCATGTTTTAATATTAATCTAAATCAGGGCAGAAAGCCATACTCCCGTGGGAGTAATTAAGGAGTAGTATCAGAAAATAGTTAATTATGTCATCTGACAAACATTTATTATGTGTGATATAATTTCTATTAAAATATAAATTTAACTATTTATAGCAGTATAAAAGTGATTTTAAGATTAAATATACTTTATGAACTAAGGAGAGATACAATGAATACTACACCTAATTCAAATAGAAAACATATAACATTTTTCGGAAAAACTAATTCAGGAAAATCATCCCTGCTCAATGCAATAGTAGGCCAGGAAATATCTCTTGTATCGTCGGTCAAGGGAACTACTACCGATCCGGTTATGAAGGCTATGGAATTGATTCCTTTCGGGCCTGTAGTTTTTATAGACACGGCAGGCCTGGACGACAGGAGCGAGCTGGGTGGAATGCGCATTCAGCGTACCTTGAAAATGTTGCAAAGAACTGATTTTGCTGTATACGTAATGGATATAAATGATATTGGCACTGATACAAATAATGATACTGATGCAAGCACTGATACCAATACAAGTGCTAATACTAATACTAATAATAATGCTAATACTAATAACAATACTAATACCAATACTAATACTAATACTAATACCAATACT
The DNA here is from genome assembly GCA_012840085.1 of Clostridiaceae bacterium. Taxonomy (GTDB): domain Bacteria; phylum Bacillota; class Clostridia; order Acetivibrionales; family DUMB01; genus DUMB01. Next base: position 83,281 of record DUMB01000044.1, on the reverse strand, counting down.
AATGCTAATACCAATGCTAATGCCAATGCCAATACCAATACCAATACCAACACTGATACTGACAGTAAAAATGATGATAACGACTATCTTGAGATGGCTAAACTATTTAAGAAATACAATATTCCCCATATGTTGGTTATAAATAAAATAGATACCGTATCTCAGGAGCAAGTAAAGGAAGCAGCCAAAAAGTTCAAGGACGCTGTTTTTGTCTCGACTAAAGACTGGCAGAGTATATTGGCCTTAAAGGATGAACTGATTAAGAGACTGAGTGAGGATGAAAAGGAGCCACCAATAGTAGGCGATCTTATTCCATATAACGGCAAAGTAATACTGGTAGTGCCGGTGGACTCTGAAGCGCCTAAAGGCAGAATTATTCTTCCGCAGGTTCAGGTGATACGTGATTGCCTTGACCATGGAATAAAAAGCTATGTAGTAAGGGATACGGAGCTTGAGTCGGCTCTTTCAGACCTCAGGGATATTGACCTTGTAATAACAGATTCGCAGGCTTTCAAGAAGGTTTCTGAAACAGTTCCTGAAACTATAAAGCTTACAAGCTTTTCCATATTATTTGCACGATACAAAGGGGATCTGGAGACATTTGTAAAAGGAGTTTCCAAAGTTGATGAGCTTAATGAGAATTCAAAAGTATTGATAGCTGAAAGCTGCACACACAATCAATCCCATGAGGATATTGGAAGAGTGAAAATTCCAAGACTGCTTAACAAGCATGTTGGGAAGGAATTGCGCTACGATTTCAAAATGGGACATGACTTCCCGGAAAATATTGAAGATTATGACCTTATAATACACTGTGGTGCATGCATGATGAACAAAAAGTCTTTGCAGACCCGTATAGACTTATGCATGGAAAAGGGAGTAAGCATTACTAATTACGGTGTACTTCTTGCTTACCTTACGGGTATTCTGGACAGAAGCCTGGAAATATTTAATTTGAATTATTAGAAGGCTTAACTGTTGGAAAACAGCCAGGAGAAGGGGGGACCATAATTGATTGAAAATATCAATAAGTTGTTGTTGAGTTATGGAGTAAGTGATGAGCTTTCTTTATATTTATCTTATGGAGTGGCAATTGTAATTATCATATTTGTCAGTCTTTTGACTGACTTGATCACAAAGAAGTTTTTATTGAAAATTGTAAGAATTTATATTATAAAAAGCAAGGCAAAATGGGATGATTTACTTTTAAAGAAAAGGGTATTTGAGCAGCTTGCGCATATTCCGCCTGTATTGATCATCCATGCTTTTGCACCTGTATTTCCGGCTGTTGACACCTGGATTCAGCGAATTGCTTTTTCTTACATTATTATTAACATAGTACTGGCAATTAATAAAATTCTTGATGTTGTGAATGATGTCTATTCGACCTATGAGATTTCCAAAACAAGACCTATTAAAGGCTATCTGCAGGTTGTCAGTATATTCATCAGTGCAACGGCTACTGTTATAATTATAAGCGTTCTTATTGAACGCTCCCCCTGGATTTTGCTAAGTGGTATAGGTGCTGCAACAGCAGTGCTTATGCTGATATTTCAAAATTCAATTTTAGGAATTGTAGCCAGCATTCAGCTTACTACAAACAATATGGTACAAATAGGGGATTGGATTGAAATGCCTTCACACGGAGCGGATGGCGACGTGATAGATATTTCTCTGCATACCGTGAAAGTACAGAACTGGGATAAGACAATCGTTACCATTCCGACGCATAAACTGATATCTGAATCATTTAAGAATTGGAGAGGAATGCAGGAAGCAGGAGGCAGACGAATAAAAAGGTCTATTTATATTGACATGACAAGCGTCAAGTTCTGTGATGAAGAAATGCTGGAAAGATTTAAGAAAATACAATACATTAAGGAATACATAGAAAAGAAAGAAGCGGAAATTGAAGACTATAACAAGCTGCATAATGTAGATACATCAAGCATTGTTAATGGCCGGCGTTTAACAAATTTAGGCACATTCAGGGCCTACGTCGAAAGCTATTTAAACAATCATTCCAATATAAATAAAAAAATGACCCGGATGGTAAGGCAGCTTCAGCCTGCCGAATATGGCCTGCCTTTAGAGATATATGCTTTTACTAATGAAACAGAATGGATTAAATATGAAGCAATACAGTCGGATATTTTTGATCATATATTGGCTGTTGTCCCTGAATTTGATCTCAAAATTTATCAAAAGCCGGCGGTACATAATTTTTAGCCCTCCTACATTTACCCCCTGTACATTATACTTTCAAGGCTTATCAGGAAATTTGAAAAAAGTATGCAAGTTGTTTTTGTAAATTCTTTTTAAAATTATGACTATTTTTATATGTTTACTAAGTTTATAAATAATTACAATAAAATATAAGCTTTTACCATACAAAATAGCGATATGTATGTAAAATAAAAATACAATAATCAACGTGAAGACCTTCTCAATTAGGACTAGTTTTCAATGAACCGTTTTTCAAATAAAATTTTCAAGGGGGTAAGTTATTATGCCAAAAAAATATTTCAATGAACTAGCTTACAAAAGTATTGATGATTTCGTTTATGGTTCATCCATTTATCCTGTAAAATGTAAAAATGGCCTTGTTATAGGTGGCGGACAGATTTATCCTGAATTGAACTTTACACTTCCAACAATGTTGATTACTCAGGAGACAATGCCGGAAGTTTTGCAGCAATATAAGAGTATTATAGAAGATGCATGCAAAAGGGCGCGGGAGTTATATTCGCAAGGTTTTGTCGTAGAGATTGAGCTCCTTCCTCCAACCACCTATCATCCAGAATGGGGTATAGAAATAATCAAAACCGTCAGAAATGTTATGTTTGATTATGAGCAAAAATATGGTTTAAAGAGTGCTTTGAGAGTAACTCCGGTTGACATACGTGAAGACAGGGAATCCGTCCATATGTGGAAAGGAAAGCATTGGGATGCCATCCTTGAAACCTTTGAAGGAAGTGCAAAAGTAGGGGCAGATTTCCTGGCAATCGAGTCCATAGGCGGTAAAGATATTCATGACGATGCTCTTGTGTATTGTGAAATCACCAAATCACTTTTCTCCCTCGGTGTTTTAGGTGCGCGTGACATGTCCAAATTGTGGAGTGCTATTTCAGACATTGCTGACAGAACAGGAAGCATAGCATCCGGCGATACTGCATGCGGATTTTCCAATACTGCAATGGTTCTGGCTGACAGGGGATACATTCCCAAGGTATTTTCTGCAGTAGTCAGAGTTATGTCTGCTGTAAGAAGCCTTGTAGCTGTTGAGGAAGGAGCAGTTGGTCCTCACAAGGATTGCGGTTATGAAGGTGTATATGTAAAAGCGATTTCAGGAATACCCATCGCAATGGAAGGTAAGTCAAGTGCATGTGCTCATTTGAGCTCTCTTGGAAACATCGCAGCAGCTGTTGCCGACCTGTGGAGCAATGAGTCAGTACAAAATATCAAGCTGCTTGGCGGTATGGCACCAACAGTATCGATGGAGCAGCTGATCTATGACTGCAGACTCATGAACCAGGCTTCATCAAGAGGCAAGGAGCAGGCAATACTGCTGAGAGACATGCTTGCTGATTCCGACAGTCATCTTGATCCTCAGGCTTATGTTTTAAGGCCGGATGTAGTTTTGAGAATTTCACAGGAAATCGTCAAGGAAAACGATCACCTTAACAGAACAAAAGCAGCGGCTCTTGCAACCATCGAAGAATTAAGAAAGGCTTCTGCTGAAGATAAAGTACTCATCGAAGAAAGAGAACAGTCCTGGCTGGATATTATGGAAGGCCAAATTGAAGCAATTCCTCAGGATGAAGAAGAATTCATCAAACAGATGGTTGAAGAAAATGCATCGGACAAATTCGTACCTGCAAAATATGGTTTATAATGTATAAAAGTCTTAATGATAGATGGAGCTAAAAACAGGCAGAGTTAAAAAGATGGAGTTAGAATAGGCATAGTTTTAAAATAGATAGAGTTAAGCTATATAAAGTTAAGCTATAATGTAAATAGGCAGGTAGAGTTACAAGTAGATAGGTAGAGTTATAAATAGCCAGGCAGAGTTTTAAATAAATAGAGTTTAAAATAAAAACAGGGAGATTTACTATTTTAGAATCTCCCTGTAATTTTTATCAGTTTTTAGTATATGTCCTGAAATCCAGTCAGCTATGAATGTAGCCATTTCAAGCATTACTTTTTCCTGTTCTTCCTCTATATCCGCAACGTTAATTCTGGCAATCTTTTTTATAAAGAAATCATGTTCAATTTTGTGCTCTTCATAATTTTCATAATTCTTTTTCCTCATTAACTCTTCTTCATAACTGAAATGGTATTTTGCATAATTTCTTAATTCATCAATAATCTGCATTATTTCATCATAATGGTCGTAGTTGTCCTTCAGGGAAATGATCTCATAAAGTCTTGACCCCATTTCAAACAGTTTCTTATGCTGTTCGTCAATTTCAGGTATATCCAGCTTGAATGTATCTCTCCACTTGAAAAACATTTTTCCCCCTCCGTTTTGAACTTGATACTTGTCTTTTGTAAGTTTATTTACCCATAGAAACATTACCTAAAACATAATAATTCAATTAGAAAAAGTTTACCGGTTGCAAACGGCTTATATCAATATAAGGTCATATGCCCCCGTGTATTTATTCCGCCTATGCCTTCAGGTCCGGAAATTGTTAAACTGGCTACTTCACTTGGTGTAACATATTTCCTTGAATCTGTAATAGCCACTTTTTCAGCTACAATTGCCGGGTCAAGAGCATTTATCAATATTCTTCCGGGAGAGCTTGCAAAGTTTGCTCCGGCTCCCATAAGGCCTTCAAAGTATGATTGGCATGCACCGGCAAATATGCACAGCTTGTCGAGGTTAGGCTGGTATTTTCTTGCTTCCCTGACTGCCTGAATATAATATTTTGAGTTTTTGTAACTTGAGAGGCTGGATTTGTCAGCACCCTTTTTCAGGCTGTCATGGCCTGTCAATACCAGTATATCAGGCTTGTAGGTTTCCAAAAGCTGCCTTACCACAGACGGTTGCTCACTTTCAGCAGCTACCTTGCCAACGGATCTTACGCCGCCGTCACTGTAGTACTCCAGGCATCTGTTCATAAAATCTCTGCTGGAATCAATATGAAGTATTCTCCCAGGTCTTCCTCTGAGTCTAAATAAAAAAGATCCAAAAGTACGGGTCATATTTCTCAAAGATACATTTTTTGCACGGGTTAAATATCTATTCATATCTGCATTGACAGAGCGCTGGTCGAGTTTTACAAGGTCATCTTCGGTACTGTCAGCTTCAATCCTGTAAAGAAGGCCTCTGAGGACGTATTTCGTTTTTCCGCGGTTATCACTGCAAATATCCGTTATTACAAAAGCTATATCACCTCCGTAGGATTTTCTTCCTACGATATCACCTATTTTGAAGTCGCTCATAGTTTCACCTCACAAAAATTTTTATGTTACATAATATGCAGGAGGGTAAACTTTTGCGATTATGTAAAGAAGGCCGGAGCCTATCATAAGCAATTTATGAATTTTGAGGCGTGTTATAGTGGTATAATTATAAATGCGAATTTTTATGACAGGATATATAAAAGGTACTTTATCCATTTGGGTATTTGGCAGAGTAGTTTCAGCTTGTAGATTGTTTTTGCAAGCTGCTGATATTTTATGTAAAGCAATATTAAAGCAATATTAAGCAATATTCTAATAATAAGATCGGAGGTATAAAGATGAATTTATTGAAGGGTAAGACGGCAATTGTGACAGGAGCAAGCAGGGGAATAGGGAGGGCAATATCTGTTGCACTTGCTCAGCATGGAGTGAATCTTGCATTAAGCAGCCGCTCAATGGAAAGCTTAAAGGGAATATTGGAAGAGACCACTGCGTTAGGAGTAGATGCTCTGCCGTGTCCGGCAGACATTGCTGACCCTGATTCGCCTGCTGAAATTGTCAGGAAGACAGTTGACCGTTTCGGAGGTATTGATATACTGATTAATAACGCCGGAATAGCTATTCCCAGACATATCTGCGAAACTCCGACAGAGGAATGGGATTTACATATGGCTATTAATGCAAGAGCGCCATTTCTTATGTGCCGTGAAGCAATTCCCTATCTGAGAAAATCAGAAGCTGCGACAATAATAAATATATCGTCAGTAGTAGGCAATAAAGGATATGTAAACCAGGGGGCATACACCGCCTCAAAGCACGCATTAATGGGTATGACAAAAGTACTTGCCCAGGAAGTGCATGGAGATGGAATAAGAGTACACGTAATATCACCTGGAGGAGTTGCGACAGAAATGGCGCAAATAACGCGTCCGGACCTGGACATGTCAGAGCTTATTACTCCCGAAGAAATTGTGGATATTGTAATGTTCCTGCTCACTCACAGAGGCAATGCGGTAATAGATGAAATAAACGTGCGCAGAGCGGGAAACCAACCCTGGAAGTAATACGAAGTTTATTGGGGAAATTTTTAAGTTATCCACAAGCGGGACAAGTATATTTGAGGTTATTCACAGGTTTATCAACATAATCCACAGGAACTAGTCCACAGAACAGTCGTTTTGTGGAATGGAAATTAATAAATTAATTCACAATTTGTTCATAGTTCCATAATAATTTAATATTAAGATATAATTAGCAACAGCTTTATTATATGTTTTTTATTACTCTATACAACCCCCATGTTCGAGCCTTAGGGAGACCTAAGGCCTTAATTATGTTTATTTTAGCCATTGCAGCTTTTATTTATTCCAGGAATACTGAAAAGTCTGTGGATAAAGCCCCGAAAGCCTGTGGACAAAGTATAAAATTTTGTGGATAAAGCCTGCATGTTTTGTGGATAAAATGTTAAAGTGGTATTTCCTGTTGAGAACTGTCTCCGTTTATTGTATGATTTAATTAGGAGGCGGTGTGTTTATGAAATATCTGGTTCGTCAAAAAATATTTTCTCTGGGTGATAGTTTCAGTATAAAAGATGAAGGAAACAACGACGTTTTTATTGTTAAAAGTCAACTTCTTTCTTTCGGGAAAAAACTCAGAATTTTTGATCTGGCTGGAAGAGAGCTGTGTTATATTGAGCAAAAACTTTTCAGATTTATGCCCGAGTATGATATTTATATAGCCGGCTATCATGCAGCTAACGTAAAAAAGAAATTTGCATTCTTTAAAAATGATTTTGTGGTCACAAGTCCCAATTCACAGTACCATATAGATGGCGATGTTTTTGCACATGAGTTCAGGATTTATAAGGATGGCCGGGTGGTTGCCAATATTTCAAAAAAATTTTTTTCCTTTACTGATACATATATGGTAGATATTGATGACGGCAGTGATCAGGTCACTACTCTGGCACTGGTTATTGTAATTGATATGGTATGTCATGACAACGACAGGTGACGGTGCAATATATTGAACGCTGACGGTGCAATATAGTAAACGCCATGTAATTGCTGTATACTGCCGCAATTACATGGCGTCGAAGTTGTAATTTGCATTGGCGAAGTTTTATTTACTTTGTTGTAGTTTACGTTGTCTGCACAAAGTTTACATTGTTTTGTCTGCACATAGCTTACATTGTTTGTATGGGATCGGCCTCTGTCAATGCACTGACTGGAACGTCAATTCTTTTATCCGTGCCAATAAGGGTAACTTCCGACAGATCCCCCCGGATGCTTTCAATCCAAACAGGCATTCCGTTATAAGTAACATTAATTACACCATAGGATTGCATAATCTCTTCTGCTCTTTTTCTGTCCATATCACTCTACCTTTCTTTTTCCATAGTTTAGCGAAATGCTTATTGCAAGTTTTAATATTGTTTGCAGTTTTATAAATGTATAACAATTTGCAGCAAGAATTGCAGCATTATTAGTATGGACATATAGGAGAAAAAAATATTGCCCAAAATTTCACCAAATAATTCCAAAGCTTAGTTTTATGAAAGTGTGGTCAAAATTATGCCTTGACCATTATGGCTGGGAACATTAAAATATAATTAAATGAAAAATTTAACTATTTAACCAGATATTCTATGTATCTTTTCAGGTAAAATTATCATACAAAGGGGAATTTTAAATGAACGATATCAGGGGGTTGTTTTTTGCAAAGGGCGAGAGGGAAATATACTTACTGCCCCAAATGGCAAATCGTCACGGTCTGATAGCAGGTGCTACAGGTACAGGGAAGACAATTTCTTTAAAAGTTTTAGCTGAATCCTTCAGTTCAATTGGAGTTCCGGTTTTCCTCGCAGATATAAAGGGTGACCTTTCAGGCATTTGCAAGGCTGGTCAAAGCAGTTCCAAAATAGAGGAACGTACTAAGATGACGGGAATGGACCACTTCGAGTATCAGGGTTTTCCTGTTGCTTTCTGGGATGTATTTGGGATACAGGGACATCCCGTGCGTACAACCATTTCTGAAATGGGTCCTCTATTACTGTCAAAGCTGTTGAATCTGAATGAGACACAGCGCGGGATATTGAATATAGTTTTTAAAATTGCTGATGATATGGGAATGCTCTTAATTGACCTGAAAGACTTAAAAGCAATGCTCAAATATGTAGGTGATAATTCCAGAGATTTTACAACGGAATATGGCAGCATCTCAAAGCAATCAATCGGTGCCATCCAGCGTGGATTGCTGGCCCTTGAAGAGCAGGGGGCGGAGAAATTCTTTGGAGAGCCGGCCCTGGACATATTTGATTTGATGAAAACAGATAAAAACGGCATGGGTTATATCAATATATTGGCAGCGGACAAGTTATTCCAGTTCCCGGAATTATATTCAACATTCTTGCTGTGGCTTTTAGCTGAATTGTTTGAGGAATTGCCTGAAGCAGGAGACCTCGAAAAACCCAAAATGGTTCTTTTCTTCGATGAGGCACATTTGATTTTTGACGATGCACCAAAGGTATTGCTTCAGAAAATTGAGCAGGTTGTAAGATTGATACGCTCAAAAGGGGTAGGTATATACTTTGTCACCCAGAACCCTGCCGATATACCAGGCGAGATACTTGGACAGCTTGGGAACAGAGTTCAGCATGCCCTTAGAGCATTTACACCCCGCGATCAGAATGCTGTAAAAGTGGCAGCAGAGACCTTCCGGGCAAATCCCAAAATAGACACCGCACAGGCCATTACAGAATTGGGAGTGGGAGAGGCCTTAATTTCGTTTTTAGATGAGGAAGGCCGTCCGTCCATAGTGGAAAGAGCTTATGTTGCACCGCCACGGAGCTTCATAGGGCCAATTTCTGAAGAGGAACGTGAAGAAATAGTTAATAGCTCCTCCTTATATGGGAAGTATGAGAAGATGTTTGACAGGGTATCTGCATATGAGAAACTGCAGGAGAGAGCAAACTACCGTCAGGCAGTTGAAGACAACGGACAAACAAAAGCTGGAGGATACGGTACAGGTACATATCCACGAAAAAAGCAAGAATACCATGAGTATAGCGGATCTGAGTATAACGGATCCAGACAAAAAAGGCGCACTTCGGATACTCCATTGGAGAAGTTGGCCAAGTCGGCAATGAGTGCTGTCGGAAGAGAGGTAGGAAGGGAACTGGTAAGAGGAATACTGGGTTCACTGTTGCGCAGGTAGGACCTTTATACAGGCAGGGCTATTATGGCAGATAGGGCCACTATGCGGGCAGAACTGCTATAATCCAATAGAACAGGGTGACTGGCATAAATATATAAAAATATATTAAGTTGACTTGGGCAAAATATACTAAAATATATGTGATAATATATATATGCGATAATATATATGTAATAAATACATAGAAACAAATAAAAAATGAAGGTGATATTGTTATGGCAGAAAAGTTTGTTGAAATCAAACCGGAGCAAATAACAGACAATACATTCAAACTTATTGGCTCAGATTGGATGCTCGTAACGGCGGGAACATTGGGCTCTTACAACACAATGACAGCCAGCTGGGGTGGATTCGGCGTCTTATGGAACAAGAATGTTTGCTTTTGTGTAGTAAGACCCAGCCGCTATACTTACGGCTTTATGGAGAAGGCTGATACATTCACTCTGGCATTTTTTGACGATAATTACAGGAAGGCATTGGCTTTTTGCGGCTCTCACTCCGGCAGGGATGTTGACAAAGCTGCGAAGACCGGATTAACACCGGTTGAAAGCGGCAACGGGTCGGTATATTTCGATGAAGCCCGGCTGGTGCTTGAATGCAGAAAGCTTTACTTCCAGGATTTAAATCCGGCCAACTTCATAGACATGGGTATCGACAAAGAGTATTACCCGGAAAAGGACTATCACAGAATGTATGTTGGCGAGGTTATAAGATGCCTGCAGAAAAAATAGATAAAGCAGTAAAGATAAAGCGTTAAAATAGCGCAAAGAAAGCGGATAAGGCAGCGCAAAAAAAGCGGATAATGCGGTACAGAGAAAGCAGATAGAGTGGTACAGAGAAGCAGATAGAGCAGTGTAAATAAAAGCAGATAAAACTGTAAAGACAGGGCAGATGAAGCAATAAAGATAAAGCAGATAAACTGTATAAATTAGTGCGCATAAAGCAGTAAAAGCGGGAAAAAGGTAAAAATAAGGGGTGCGGCGTATTGCCGCACCCTATTGTATATAATCATCCATTTATTTTTCAAATAATTGCCACACTATTTATCAAACTAATAATAAATTATTTAGCAAATTATTTACTCAACTCTTATCAAACTATTAATAAATTATTTACTAAACTATTTATTGAACTTTTCACCAAACTATTTTTATTAAATTATTTACCAGGATATTATCTAATTATTTACCAAATAAATTGATATATCCCTGAACAAGTACTACCAAGATAATAACAGGCAATACCCAGGTTAAATACCATCTAAGTGCACGAGGCATTTTTACGCCTTCGCCCGTATTAACTTCCTTCAGGTAATTCTCAAATCCCCATCCGTAGCGGGATACGCAGAAGAGCAGGTAGATAAGTGAACCCAAAGGAAGCAGATTGGAGCTGAGTATAAAGTCTTCCAGGTCTAATATACCCGTACCCTCTCCTAAAGGCTGAATCCAACTGAGAACGTTGAAGCCCAATACACACGGCATGGAAAGTACAATAATTAAAATTGTATTAACTAAAGCTGCTTTCTTACGGCTCCAGCCCCACAGATCCATTGCAAAGGAAATAATGTTTTCAAATACGGCAATAACTGTAGAATATGCGGCAAATGTCATAAAGATGAAGAACAGTGAACCCCATATTCTTCCACCGGCCATTGAATTAAAGATGTTAGGCAGTGTTACAAAAACAAGGCCTGGACCTTGACCCGGGTCTACGCTGAAAGCAAAACATGCAGGGAAAATAATTAAGCCTGCTATAAGTGAAATTGCGGTGTCAAGTACGGCTATATTAATAGACTCGCCAAGAAGGCTGCGCTCTTTTCCAATGTAGCTTCCAAATATAGCCATAGAACCAATTCCTAAACTCAAGGTGAAAAACGCCTGGCTCATGGCTGCAAATATGGTTTCCCAGAGGCCGGATTCTTTAATACGATTGACATCCGGCAATAGATAGAATTTCAGTCCTTCTCCTGCGTTTGGAAGTGTTATGGATCTAACTGCAAGTACCACAATGATAGCAAGCAGTAATACCATCATGACTTTGGTAACTTTTTCTACGCCATCTTGCAAACCGAAAGAACATACTCCGAAACAAAATACAGTAGTTATAACCAACCATATAGTCATTTCAACCGGATTTGCCAAAAGATTTGAAAATACTTGTCCAACCTGCTGAGCATCCAATCCTACAAATTGTCCTGTCAGCATCTTGTAGAAATAAGCAAGCATCCAGCCTGCAACGGCGGTATAAAACATCATAAGTATATAATTTCCGGCTATACCAGCATAGCCCATCCAATGCCATTTTTGCCCTTTTTTCTCAAGAACGTTAAACGAAGTGGCAATACTTTTCTGACTGGCACGTCCTACTGCAAGCTCCATTGACATGATAGGCAAGCCAAGTAAGATAATAAATACCAGATAGATTAGAACAAATATACCTCCGCCATATTGTCCTGTGATGTAAGGAAAACGCCAAACATCACCCAATCCAATTGAGCATCCTGCGGAAATCAGAATAAAACCCAGCCTTGAAGCAAACCTTTCCCTGTTTCCCATGTTATACCTCCTCACTAATGTACTTAGAATGAGTAAAAAAAATGCTTAGTTCTTGAGATTTGTCTGTCCGGCACGAATTGAGTACACATTAAATATGTCAAAATTATATTACAACTCTTAACTAATATCAATAAAAATCTATTTGAATTCATTTATTATAATCTACATTTATAATAACCTATTTTGGAATAACTTATTTTGAATTATCTATTTGGAATAACCTGGGATAAACCTGCATTTTTCTGATGCTTTTGTAAATTATAATAACTTTCAGCTCATATACAATAACTTTCATTTCAAATATATATCTTTCAGTTTATGAATAATTTACTGGTGTGAGCAAAAAATAAATAAAAACAATATGGGAAGAACAGGATATGTTTAGATATATTTCAAAAATAATTCGTTATTGGTCTTTAAAAAATAAAAATAAATCTCAGGATACTGCACCAGGTAAAGTTAATAATGAACCCTTATCATCAGATTTAAAGAGAAATCTGGAAGTCATTAAAGGTATTTTGCGTGACAGCAGTGATGTGACTTTTCATGAGTTCAACTTCGGACATGAGAGGAAATTCAAAGGAGCATTAGTTTTTATCAATAGTTTGACGGATAAAAATGAAATCCACAAAAACATCCTGCAGCCTTTAATGTATGATGTATTACTGCTTAAAAAGGATGTGAGTATGGATTTCAGCAAAATTGATACTATTGGAAAGAACTTAATTTCTATAGCAGGTACTAATAAACTGACACTGTTGAATGATCTGCTTGACCATTTATTGGCAGGTTCAACTATTCTATTGGTAGACGGCTCAAAGGAAGCTTTGGCTATTGAGTGCCATAAAATGGAGTCCAGAAGTATAGAGGAACCTGGGACAGAAGCTGTTGTACGCGGACCGAGAGAGGGCTTCAATGAAAACGTAAATGTAAGCATTGCTCTTATTAGGCGAAAGATAAAAGATCCTGACTTATGTGTTGAAAAATTTAAAATCGGTGAAAGGACAAGAACGGGTGTATACATAGTATATATAAAAGGTGTGGCCAATCCGGAACTGATTGAAGAAATCAGAAAACGGCTGAGCAGAATAAAAGTGGATGCAATCCTTGAATCGGGATATATTGAACAATTTATTGAGGATGCCCCCTACTCAATTTTTCCTACTGTCTCAAACAGTGAAAAGCCTGACAAGGTTGTATCCAAAATACTCGAAGGCCGTGCTGCCATTTTGGTTGACGGCACACCTTTTGTTCTGGTAGTACCCATGCTGTTTATTGAGAGTTTTCAAAGTGGAGAAGACTACTATTCCAGACCGTTTCTTGCAAGCATTATGCGGATAGTCAGGTTTTTGTCTTATATAATTAGTACTTTAGGCCCTGCAATTTATGTGGCATTAACTGTTTTTCATCAGGAACTGATACCTACCCAGCTATTGATATCCATAGCGGCAGGGCGTGAAAGAGTGCCTTTTCCGGCAATATTGGAAGCTTTACTGATGATATTCACCTTTGATATTTTAAGAGAGGCAGGAGTACGGTTACCGAAAGCAGTGGGACAGACAATAGGTATTGTTGGAGCCCTTGTACTGGGTCAGGCATCCGTTGAGGCCGGGCTTATAAGCCCAATCATGGTAATTGTTGTATCTTCAACAGCAATAGCAAGTTTTGCTGTACCGGCACAGACTGATTCCGGAACAATACTGAGGTATTTATTTCTTGCGCTTGCAGGACTTGCCGGCGGCTTTGGCATAATTATGGGGCTTTTGGCAACTTTGCTGCATCTTGCATCCTTAAGATCTTTCGGAACGCCATATCTATGGCCAATTGTACCACTTAATTTTACCGGCTTAAAGGATACTTTCATTAGGATGCCCCTTTGGGCCATGCCAAAGCGTTCCAGCGTCATCGTTTGGAATGAAAAAGGTTCTCACCGCCAAAGTCCTGGTTTAGCGCCATCGCCGTATAGGAAAGACAGCGATGGTTCCAAATAAAAGGAGTGAGGTTAAAATGAGAAAAAAGATAAATATTTTAGCCACGGAATTGATTTTGTGTTTCCTCATGCTTTTTATGCTGTCAGGCTGTACAGGAGGAAGAGAAATTAACGATTTGGAGATCGTTATAGGAATGGGAATTGACAAAGATAAAGATACCGGGAAAATTTTACTTACAGCACAGGTGGTTAAAGAGGGGGAATTGGGAAAGTTGTCAGGAAGCGGTGGCGGCGGAGCAGATGCGAAAGCATTCTGGAATGTATCCGGTACGGGAAATTCAGTTTTTGAAGCGGTAAGGCAAATAACACACAAGACAGGAAACAGGCTTTTTGTATCGCACAATCATGCGGTTATTTTCGGGAATGATTTGGCTACAGAGGGCTTGCAAAAATATATTGACTTTTTTTTGCGCGCCCATGAAATGAGGCCTACCGCCATGATTCTTATTGCCGAAAACCGGGCTTCGGATGTTATGGACGCCAAACCGGAAACCGAGAAGCTTCCTGCAATGAATATTGCAAAGTTGGTTAAGGCCTATGGTTTTACATCCCATTTTTATAAAGTGAACATGAAAGAATTTGCTTCATGCCTGATGAGTGAGACAAAGTCTCCACTGGCACCTTTGGTCGGTGTTTCGCAGGATAAGGACAGTGAAGATATCTATGTGTCGGGTATGGCTGTCTTTAAAAAGGACAAAATAGTGGGCAAACTAAATGAACATGAAACCCGTGGCCTTTTATGGGTGCTCGGTGAAGTGAAAAGCGGTGTGTTGATTGTTTCTTCCCCTAATAAAGAAGGAAACGCTGTTTTGGAAATTTTAGAAGCAAAAAGCAAAGTAAAGCCGGAAATAAAAGAAGGCAAAATAGTAATAAATGTACGAATAAATGCGGAAACCAGCCTTTCTGAACAGACAACATCGGAAAATCTGGCGACCATTGAGGCATTTGAAAAAATGCAGGATGCACAGGCGGAAATCATCCGGCATGAAATAATGATGACTTTTGATAAATCCAAGGAACTGAACGCCGATATTTTCGGATTTGGCGAAATGATACGCAAAAAATACGGAAAGGAATGGAAGGATTTTAAAGATAATTGGGATGAAATATATTCAACAATTAAATTAAATATAGATATCGATGTAAAGATACAAAAAACCGATTTATTAAAAAAACCGGCAGCACAAAAAGAAGAGGGGAAATAATATGAATATTGAAAAAGGGAAAATATGTAATATGCAATTGCTTTTCTTAATTGCCAGTTTTGTTCAGGGCTCGGTTTTATTGATAGATTTTACGGTAGGAATAACCGAGCACCAAACGTGGATGGTTATATTAGCAGGACTGGTTATAGCAATTCCTTTTTTTCTTTCTTATATTACACTTGCAAAAAGGTTTAAAGGCATGAATGTAGTTCAAATTAATGATATGGTATATGGCCGCTTTCTGGGTAAAGTCATATCTGTATATTATATATTCTTTCTTATGATGACTTTGTCTTTTAATATTCGCGATGTAGGTGAATTGCATATAACTTTTTTAATGCCGGATACACCTTTTATTTTCCTGCTGGCGGTTTTTGCTGCAACCTGTGCATATGCTGTTGCAAAAGGCCTGGAAGTATTGGCAAGAATAAGCCATTTGTTTGCAATTGTTGGGATAGTTGTGCCAATCAGCACATTTATTCTCCTGGTTGACCAAATGAATTTCTCAAATTTTTTACCGCTTTTTGAGGTGCCGTTTATAAAAATGTTTCACGGTACCCATATCATGTTGTCTATTCCCTTTGGCGAAACGATTGTTTTCCTTATGATTATGGGATCCCTGGATGATACTGAACATATGGCCAGAAATGCACTTATCGGGCTATTAATCGGCACTACAAGTCTTCTTGTTGTGTCCATCAGAAATACAGCGGTGCTGGGCAATACGCAAGCTATATGGACATCTCCGTCATTTCAGTCAATCCGGCTTATCGATATTGGAACTATACTGACAAGGATGGATTTCCTGATTGGCATAGCACAGACGGTATTGATTTTCTTTAAGTGCTGTATTTTCTTTTATGCATTGGTAACAGCAGTTTCACAATTATTAGGCTTAAAGTCATATTCACCTCTGGTTTTACCTTTAGCCGGCATCGAGGTCATTATTGCTGCCACTGTTTTTCAATCACCGGTAGATCATGCTTCTATTACCCAGGATGCAGGTATTATGTATTCTGTTCCGCTTATGTTTCTTATTCCGCCGCTGACGCTGCTGATTGCGAAAATCCGCGGATTGCCCAGGCCTGAAAGGGGGAAAGGTGCATGATATTTCTTATAATGATTTATATTGTAATTTTTCTGCTCAATGTTCCAGGACTTATAAATAGGAAGGAATGGAGAGAACTTACGGTTTTTTTAGTTCTATACATTATTGCGTTTATCATGGGCCTGATGTATACTCTTGACGTGCCTATACCAAGCCCGATGGAAGGCTTGCAATACCTTATTGCCGAAGTATTGGGTATAAAATATCCCAAGAATTAGATTGCAAGATATTCATGAATATCATTTATAGAAATGACGGGATGCCGAATTCAAATCTTCTATCCTTATGCAGCATTTCCGATTATAGCACTTTTTTAATCTCTAGCACTATTTTAATATCCATTCTTTATGAACAAAACCCCTCTTCATGAAACTTTTAAAAACCTCACTGTTTTATTAAAATTTTCTAGGAAAAAAAACATTGGACTTATTATATGATAAAAGCAGTTAATACAATAACTATTTACAGGGGGAATATGAGTATGAAAAAGCTATTAGCATTTGTCCTTGCAGTACTTGTACTGTTTTCGCTGGCAGCCTGCAATGCACAGGCACCACAAAAAGAAGAGGCCAATACTGAACAGAAAAGCGGGGAAAGCACAGAAACTGCTAACACAGACAACAGCAAAAGTGACCAGTTGTATATACAAGTATCTGCGTTGGGCAACCTTGATTATTTCTATGACCACAAACTGGGCATGAAAATAGTTGGAGAAGAATTAGGTGTAAGGACAGAGTACGTAGGTCCCGCAGAATATGACATGAACGCAATGATTGCAGCTTTTGAGCAAGCTATAGCCAAAAAGCCTAACGGAATCGTAGTAGTAGGATTTGAACCTTCTCTGGACCCGATAGTTGACAAAGCAATAGATGCAGGCATTCCTGTTGTAACAGTTGACGCTGACTTGCCAACTTCCAAGAGGATCGCATTTGTCGGAACCGGTAACGTAAACGCCGGTAGGACAGGAGGCGAAAAACTTGCCGAACTGATTGGAGGAAAAGGTAAAGTTGCTATCATGACAAAACCCGGACAGTCCAACCTTGAAGAACGTGTAGCAGGCTATAAAGAAGCTCTTTTCAAATATCCCGATATAGAAATAGTACAAATTGTTGATACCCAGTCTGACCCGGTAGTAGCAGCGCAGGCAGCAGCAACACTCTTGCAGAAATATCCTGACCTGGCCGGAATCGCTTGCGTGGAAGCTGCAGGTGGTTCAGGAGCAGCTACTGCAGTAAAAGAAGCCGGATTAGCAGGAAAAGTAAAGATAATTGCAATGGATAGAGGAAATGAAGTATTAGAGGCAATTGAAGAAGGAGTTATTTCCGCATCCGTTGCCCAGCAGACAGCTTTGATGCCTTACTATGCTGTGCAGATACTCTACAATCTGAATAACAGTAAAGTAGATATTACAACTGACAACAAGGCTGCCGGTGTAAAGGGTGTACCTTCAATGGTTGATACTGGTGTTGTAATTGTAGACAGCAGCAATTATCAGTACTTCAAGAGATAAGAAAAATAAAGTGTAATACGCCCGGGCTTTTGCCTGGGCGATATTTTAACTTATATGATGACTGAATGACTGTAGGAAAGAAGGTGACAAAGTGTCTGCTTATATACTGGAGGCTAAAGGAATTGTCAAAACTTTTCCTGGCGTCAGGGCGTTGAATGGTGTTGATTTAAAAGTAAAAAAAGGTGAAGTTCATGCCCTGGTAGGTGAAAACGGAGCAGGTAAGAGCACTTTAATGCTGACATTAGGCGGCGTGCATAAACCAGATGAAGGTGAGATATTTATAGAAGGGGAAAAGGTGTCTTTTGAGTCGGCACATGATGCAAATAAGAAGGGCATAAGTATAGTTTATCAGGAGCTGAGCCTTGTCCCAAACTTAAGTGTTGCGGAAAACATATTTGCCAACAGACAGCCGGTAAAATTTCTGAATCTGATTGATTGGAAAAGGCTGTACGAACAGACAAAAGAAATGCTGTCACTGTTTGACATTGATTATATTGATCCTTCAGCTCTGGTTAAGGATTTATCAATTGCAAATCAACAGGTCGTTGAGATTTTAAAAGCGATGTCTTTTAATCCTAAAGTGCTGATACTTGACGAACCTACTTCATCTTTGACGGAAGTGGAGAAAAAACAATTATTTAAGAATATCAGGATCCTTAAATCCAAGGGCATTTCCTTCATATATATTTCCCACCACCTGCATGAGATATTTGAAATTGCTGATACTGTCACTGTCCTGAGGGATGGCGAATACATTTGTGAAGCCGAAGTCAAGGATATTGATGAAGATTTCCTCGTAAGCAAAATGGTAGGAAGGAAAATTTCAAATATTTACGGAGAGAGAGATAAAGATACAAAACCCGGTGACGTCCTGCTTGAGGTAAAGAACATTTCACGGGCAGGTGCTTTTGAGAATGTAAGTTTTAGTGTGAAAAGAGGAGAAATTGTAGGACTTGCCGGGCTGGTCGGAGCAGGAAGGACCGAAGTGGGGCGTGCCATATTCGGGGCGGAGCCTGTTGAATCCGGAGAAATATATTTGGAAGGGGAAAAACTTAATATCCGAAATACCAAGCAGGCTATCGAAAACGGCATAGGATATATGAGCGAAGACAGGAAGACTCAAGGCTTGTATCTTAAATTCAGTATAAAAAACAATTTAATCTCAAACCGTCTGAAAGACTTTTGCATCAATGGCTTAATCAGCGAAAAGCAGGTTAGCCGGAACGGGGAAGAAAAAATCAGAGAGTTTAATATTATTACTCCCGGTTGTGAACAGATTGTCGGTAATTTGTCGGGCGGAAACCAGCAGAAAGTTCTACTTGCCACCTGGTTTGGAATTAAGCCGAAGCTTTTGATAGTTGACGAGCCTACAAGAGGAGTTGATGTCGGAGCGAAAAGTGAAATCTATGTACTATTGCGGGAATTGGCCAAAAAAGGCGTAGGAATTATAATGATTTCCTCAGACCTTCCTGAAATACTGGGAGTAAGCGACAGAATTATTGTTATGAAGGAAGGAAAAGTTGCAGGCGAGCTAAGCAAAGAAGAAGCAAATGAGGAAAAAGTTATCGCTATAGCGGCCGGCGTTCAGACAAATCAGAAGGAGTGTGTATGAGATGGGCTTTATTAGAAAAATCACTCGATTAAGAGAATTCATGATTTTTGCAATTGTACTGGGTGTAATTGTCATAATGAGTTTTGCATCTCCGTATTTTTTAAACAGTGCGAATATTCTTGCACTTTTGCTGGGACTTTCAATTGAGACAATTATCGCAGTTGGAATGACAAACCTTATGGTAAGCGGCGGTTTCGATATGTCGGTAGGGTCTGTTGTGGCTTTTACCGGAGCGGCAGCAGCTATGTGCATGGATATTGGAATACCTGTAATTGTTGCTGTTTTGATAGGGTTGGCCATCGGTGCGCTCATAGGGCTGTTTAACGGATTTATTATAGCCAAGGTTGGTATCAATCCTTTTGTCACTACTCTTGCAAGCATGAGTTTGTTCAGAGGGTTAACCTTGATTATCACCAAAGGACAGAATATAGCAGGCCTGCCGTCGAGTTTCAAAGCCATAGGACAAAAAGTTTTCCTGGGAGTTCAGACGCCTATCTGGTATGCTATAATACTGGTTATTGTAGGTGACATATTGCTTCGAAAAGCCCGGTTCTTCAGACAGAACTATTATATAGGCGGAAATGAAAAGGCAGCATTCCTTTCCGGTATTGCAGTTGATAAAATAAAAATACTCAATTATGTCATTACAGCTTTATTGGCAGCCTTCGCAGGCATTGTCATGACTTCAAGACTTGGCGCAGCTTCTGTTACGGCCGGAACGGGGCTTGAATTAAAGGTTATCACTGCAGTTATTATAGGAGGTGCCAGCTTACAAGGCGGTGAAGGTACGGTAATTGGTGCATTCATGGGATCAGTCCTTATGGCTCTGATTACAAACGCACTTACTCTTCTGGGCGTTGATGTATACTGGCAGACTTTTGTGATAGGAGCAACACTTTTGATTGCAGTGCTGGTAGACAGAATGGGTAAAATCAGAAAAGAAAGAATTAAAAAGGGCAAAAAAGGGGGCGTGAATAAATGCAATACACAAGCTATGAAAGGGTAAAGGCGGCACTTGAGCATAGAGAGCCGGACCGTGTTCCTTTTGATCTTGGCGGCAGCGTTTTGACAGGTATGAACAGGCATTGCTATACCAACCTGCGAAAGTACCTTGGAATGCCCGGGAAAGAAGTGGAAATCTATGATGTAATGCAGCAGTTGGCAAGAATTGATGATGATATGATTGAAAGGCTGAAGATAGACGTAAGATGCGTTGACCCCAGTCCTCCTTCCAAAAAGGGATTGGCAAAAGACATAGAACGCGACGGCGATTATTATAAAATGACAGATGAGTGGGGAATAGGCTGGAAAATGCCTGTGGAGAAGGGACACTATTTTGATATGATGGAACGCCCTCTGGCAGACGCAGAAACCATAGAGGATATCGAAAAATTCCCATGGCCCGATCCGGTTGACCCTGCAAGATTTGCCACGCTCAAAGAGAGAGCAGACAAATACGTATATGAAGAGAAAAAGGCTTATATCCTGGGAAGGCAGTATGCGGGTATATGGGAAACTGCTTTATGGATGTGCGGTTTCGAAAAATTCTTCTGCGATATGGTACTAAATGAGAAATTTGCCCATGCACTCATGGACAAAATCACTGAACTTAAGATGCAATACTGGGAGAAGGCTCTGGAGACAGTGGGTGAAAATGTACTGATCGTGTCCGAGGCTGACGACCTGGCTACACAAAACAGTTTGCTATGTTCAGTAGATCTTTACAAAAAGATAGTGCATCCATATCATAAAAAACTGTTTGAATTTATAAAGAAAAAGGCAAAGAACAAAGTGTATATTTTCTATCATACATGTGGTGCTGTTATACCTATGATTCCTTATTTGATCGAAGAAGGCGTAGATATTTTGAATCCTGTTCAGGTAAATGCCAAAGACATGGATACAAAAGTGCTGAAAAGGGAATTCGGAAAGGACATTACTTTCTGGGGCGGTGGAGTTGATACACAGCGCGTATTGCCTTTTGGTACACCGGAAGAGGTAAGGGAAGAAGTAAAAAGGCGTATAGAAGATCTGGCTCCCGGTGGAGGTTTCGTATTTGCAGCAATTCACAACGTCCAGAGCGACGTGCCTCCGGAAAACTTCATGGCTATGTGGGAAACATTGCAGGAATATGGAATATACAAGTAGTCATAGGTAATCCATGTATAATAAAACCCCTTTTACGAGTTATTACCAAGGGGTTTTACTTTTTTACAGCTTCAAAGCACCATATGATTATTGTATAATAAAACATGAAAGCACGAAGTGGGGACAGGGTATGGAACAGAAAAGGTTAAATGAGTTTATATGCAATATTCTGGTTAATGCAAGCCAGATGGCATATGTAGAAGAAGCCCATGGAACGCTGATGTTGCTGGAAAACTTCAATGAAGTTTTTCGATATTTGGTAAGTGATATTCAAACAGTTACACTCTTTTACGAACTCGAAATTCTGAACAAATACATTACAATAATAAAAGTGCAGCACGGTGACCGTTTCAATGTGCATGTGGTAAATGAACAGCAAAATAAAGGTATCTTTATAAAACATCTGTCTGTCATAGATTTTTTTGATACCATACTATACAAAGCTCTGGAGCAGTTCGACAAACCTGTTGGCATTACTCTGGAATTTGACATGAGTAAAGATAACTGTTTGAAAATTATACTGGAGTCAGAGGATCATAGAGAGACATTTACCAAGCATTTATGAACTAATGCTTAACCGGAACAAAAAATATTCCTGGCTTTGAAACCTATAGCTTAGGAAAGGAGAGGACAAATGTACAAGCTGCTTATTGCTGATGATGAAGCTCTGGCCCGATATGCTTTTCACACTCTCATTTCAAAAAATTTTAACAATATCGAAGTAGTAGGTGAAGCTGAGAGCGGACGGCAGGCAATAGAACTTAACCGCAAATTGCAGCCTGACATCATTATAATGGATATCAAAATGCCCGGTATTAATGGCATAGACGCTTCCAGGGAAATACTCAGCGAGTTTTCTGACAGAAAGATATTAATTTTAACCGCATATGACAACTTTAATTATGTTCAGCAGGCACTTGATATTGGAGTTAAAGGGTATCTGGTAAAGCCCGTGAAAAAGGAAGAAGTTATAGAAAAAATCAACAAGGTCTTGCAGGAAATTTCCGAAGACAGGGAAAAAATAAAATTGAAAGCAGAGTCGGAGATAAAAGATAAGATAAGCGTGATCAAGCCTTTTATTCAAAAGGAACTGGTTTCAGCTTTCATCACAGGAACCGCCGATGTCGATGAGGTCAAAGGCTATATCAATTTTTTGCAGGATAAAATTGAAGCGGGCTATTTTATGCTTATTTCACCCGGCCAGAATGACTCAAGACATATTAATGATCCCATCAGGAACACGATTTACAGGGATAAAGTGTATGATGTGGCAGTGAAATTTCTTCCCAAGATGAAAAGGTGCATATTCGGAAACACTGTAGGTAATGTCATTGTTGTATTTTTCCCTGTAGAAAAAGCGGAATTAAATAATAATTTGATAAAAGAGTCTCTGGAAATAGCACAGGAGATAAAAAGAAGAATAAAAATAATAACCAGGCTGGATGTTGCTGTTGGCATAGGCAACTGTTATTCTGAAATAAAAAATTTCCATTATTCTTATGAAGAAGCAAACAACGCGCTAAGAAAAGCCATGCAGAGCAGTGACATCATACATTACCATTGTATTCAGGAAGAAGCAGACAATCACCTCTACGAATATCCTGTGCAATTAGAAAGTGAGCTTTTAGAGAATATAAGGCTTGGAAATGTTGAAAAAGCAATGGACATTGCCAATGACATGATTTCCCGGATATTTAATAATTGCTGCAATCCCGAAACCGCCAAGGAATACGTAAGCCAGCTTGTCGCAATGCTAAAGCGGACAGTGTACCAAATAGGAATTGACATAAACCTGTTCAAAAACTCGGGTATACTGACAGAACTCAGCAACCTGCGCGATTTCGAGGAAATAAAAATATGGTGCAAGAACAGTGTACACAGCATTATTGAGCAGGTAGGATCGTTAAAACAGTATAAAAACACGAATTTGATAAATCAAATTCATAATTGCATCAAAAATCCCTTTTGCAAGGATATAACTCTTGAATCGGTTGCTGAAAAGGTGGGTATAAGCCCCCAATACCTGAGCAAAATCTTTAAGGACGAGTTTGGAACCAACTTTATTGATTATATTATTGAAAAGAGAATATCTTATGCAAAAGAGCTGCTTAAACATGGAAACAAGAACATAAAACAAATCAGTAACATGGTAGGATACGAGGATGCAAATTATTTTTGCAGGATTTTCAAGAAAAATACAGGTCTAACGCCGAAACAGTACAGAATCCAAAAAAGATAATAAAATATGAAAAGGACTATAAAATCTAAAAAGGATAATGAAATCTAAAAAAGTTGACAGAATACAAAAAAGACAGGTGAAAGCAAATGGGAAATGGCATCGAAAGAAAAAATTCCACATTGATGAAAAAGCTTATTATGTATTTTCTGGTTGTTATTTTCTTAATGCTTTCACTTAACATGTATTCGATGTATGGATTTAAGCTGTTTTACATCAACTTTCATACCATGCTCAAAAAACTTGTTGAGATACATTATATTTCCATAAGAATAGACGAAGCTTATCAGGACGTGGAAAACTATGCCCACAGCGGTTCTACGGAATATGTCAACGGCTACCACCAGAAAATAATAGAACTGCAAAACCATATCCAGCAACTTAAAGACGGCAGTACGGGGGAAGTTCGCTATAAATACAAAGACATCGGGAAAATGGTGGAAACTTTTGATGAAAAGGGCGAAAATATAATAAGGAATTATAATGTTCAAATGGAACAAATCTATATAAATCATCTTGTTGCGGAACTTTCGAGGCTGAAAGGTTATATACAGGATGAAGTAAAAGGCTTGTTGTTAAACGAGTTGCTGAGTGTACAATCTCATTATTCGAGTTTTCAGACACTTATCAGAAGACAGGAGAATACTATTTATATTTTAACAGCATGTATTACTTTGCTGTGTATTGTATTTGTAGTCAGGTTCACCAGAAAGATTTCAACGCCTATCCACCAGCTGGTGTTGAGATTAAAGAGGTTTGCCAAGGGAGATCTGGAAGTAAAGCCTATCAGCTATAAGACAAATGATGAAATCAATGTGTTAATTGAGTCTTTTAATTTTATGATTACCGAGATAAAAAGCCTGATTAACAGAATTGAGGAAAAGGCGAGTATTGAAAGAAAACTAAAAGAGCAGGAAATAAAAAATCTGGAGATTTCAAATCTGTTGAAACAGTCAGAGCTGAAGTTCCTGCAATCACAAATTAATCCTCATTTTCTTTTCAACACCATGAATTCCATTGCGGCACTGGCTGATATTGAAGAGGCTGTCCAGACTAAAAAGATGCTGGAGAGCATGGCATACATTTTGAGATATAACCTGAGCAAGCTCAATGAGAACATAACATTAAGGGAAGAAGTAGAAATTGTGAAAAACTACCTGTACATTCAGAGAATTCGTTTCGGGAACAGGATTGAATATATTTTGGATATTGACCAGAGCGCTTTGGATTACAAAATACCCAGCATGATACTGCAGCCTATTGTGGAAAATGCAATTGTTCACGGGCTGGAATCCAAAGAAGAAGGCGGAAAGTTGGAATTAAGAATTCACGATAAGGGAGAAAACATAATAATTGTCGTAAAAGACAACGGATTGGGTATTACCCAGGAAAAGCTGCAAAGTATTATAAATTGCAAGGATGATACGACAAAGGATGACTGCAGGACGGGGATAGGGCTTTCCAATGTTATAAGAAGGCTGGAAATCAAGTATGGGAAGAATGTTGTTGAAATCGACAGCCAGGTGGCTGTTGGCACAGAGGTACGGATGACGCTGGAGAAAAGCCAGCCTTAGCTCAAGATTTATTCCTGAAGTTTAAAATATTGAAGGTTGAAATATGAAACTTACAGGATTCTTTCCCGGCAGCCGAAACATGGTACTTGCGGAGTGAACCTCCGAAAGCTGCAATATGGCAGTCAAGTTAACTTGTAGCGCTATGAAATGAAGATAACATTATATGGAGCTTTAGAGTAAGTTTTAACAGCTCTTAAGCTCGAAACTCCTGCTGTCGGAATGCCGGCACAACAAGTTAAGCTACAAGTTAAGCTAGAGTTAATATGACAGTTCCACTATAGCATATCCGTCTACTTTAGGAACTAGTATTTTTCCATCTCTGATTTCGAGGGGAATATTTTCCGGTACCAGCCTTACGCTTTTTATTTCGCGTGGGAGATTAAATTCCATCAATACATTATGCAGTACGGTACGTTCTTCTATAATATCAATAGTTGCGGATTTTCTTACAGGTATATACGAAAGAAGGTGCGCTGTAAAACGCCTTTGTTCAGGCTGTTCCAGCAGGCTGACCGTCATGGTGGAAGGACCGTTGTGCCGAACAAGCCTTTTTGCCAGTAACAGGTCTATTGCATTGGAAACCAGCTGTTTACACCAGCGGGGCGCATTTTCGCGGTATTGTGTGAACAATGGGTGACTGAATACAATTACGCCATTGTTCATAAATGCGGCAGGGTAACATTCGCCTTTTGCCGAAGGCGTATACCTGTGGGAACAGAAATGATCGCCCTCACGGTTGAAATATGGCGCACGTGCCTTCAAAATAGTCTTTGCAGCAGTTGCCTGAATAGCTTCACCTCTTTGGTAGATTACATACTCATTGCCTTCCTCAAGGCCATAAGCCATTTCACCTTCCGGTACCACAAAGTCGGGATATTTTTCTGCCTTGCCAATATGTCTCACACCAAAACAGTCAGGATAGTTGCCGGTGTTATTAAGCCCTCCTCTGGCGCAGGAAATGACCTTGCCACCCTTCATTACGAATTCATTCAGTTTGCCCTGGAAAGTTTCAGATGCAATGAAATCATCAGGTAAAATGACCAGGCGGTATCCATCAAGGTCCATTTCCTCATCAATGATATCAAACTGAATAGCAAGTTCTTCAAGCATTTGAGATGCTCCAAATACACTATCGGGGATCTGGTGCTCATACAGGGAATTTTCAGATGTCACAAGCGCAGCTTCAACCACCGGTTTCGATGGCCTTGCCCAGCTTTCTCTTTCCTTAAACTGGCTGTAAACCTTGCCAACCAAGCGGTAAGTTGCAGGATTAAGCATGCCGCAAGGTTCCAGCTGGTCACCTATTGAACATGCAAAGCCATAGCTTAGTATGCGGAAACATTCAAACTCCAGTGCCGCAACATTTTTCAGTGAATGGAAATCCCCCCACTCAGTATGAAACTTGCCTGTCATGCCAAGACAATCAGTTTTCAGTTTTCTTGCGTAACGGGCTGTCACAGGAAAATGCAGATATCCCCATGAACCTGAAGGCAGGCTTTCCAGCTCGAAATGAGTGTAATAGTTGCTGCTTGCCTTTGTACAAGGGCCAATATGCCCCATGTTGTAAAAAATTGTGCAATTGCTGCTGTAGCTGCGCACGACCTCAGTCATGTTCTTTTTAAAGCGGTCAATCACTTTCTTGGCAAAGGCTCTTACAGCTTGTTCGTCTGCAATATCAATACCTTCCTTCTTCATTTCGGCGAGGCAGGCAGCACACCAGCAGGGGCGTATACCTACTATATCAAAAAAGATTCCATCCAGTTCATTTCCTAACAACTCGCAAATCTCAGCAGTTTGTGCTTTCAGGAAATCATAATATCCTGTATTTACACACAATGACTGATGAAAACCCGGTTCTGTAAACGATTCACCCTCATGAGAGCCATCTTTTTTGCGAATCAGCCATTCGGGATGGGTGGTTGCAGATTGATAATCCCATTGCACGGTAATATACACCGGTGCACGCAAACCTTCTTCATGAAGAGCGCGGACCTGCTCCAATAAAAGATTTCTTCTTTTCAAATTGGGATGCACAAGCTCCGGAAAGCGCTTTGACGGATAGTAGAGCCAACCATGGTGCCCTCTGGCAAATACCGTTACAGAAGTGACACTCGCTTCCTTAAATGTTCTTGCAAAATCTTTCGGATTGAAATTTAACCCTACGTCCGGTATGTACTCAGATGTATGAAAATCAAGATGAATTTGTCTGGGAGATAGATGCATTATAATATCATTTCCTTTCTCATAATTAAAATTACACAAACTGGATTTTTCTTTTCATTGACAACAGCTCATAACTATTGTAGAATAATAAGGCGGCTTGTGTAAATAGACGTAATATGAAAATAGAGTTGCAGATGCATGAGCGGCCAAAAAAATTAAAAATTATTCATGGAGAGTTCGCCTAGTTGGACGAGGGCGCATGACTGGAAATCATGTATACCTGTAAGGGTATCCAGGGTTCGAATCCCTGACTCTCCGCCAAAGTCAAGGGCTACAAGTTTTTACCTGTAGCCCTTTGTTATACTCAAATTGACGTCGTGGTTCCAATATGGTTCTAACAGTGGTTTTTTTATGCTTCATATAGTCTTTTTATTTCACGAAACCAGCCTTCAACTTCATCAAACACACCAATTTCTCTTAAGTGTTCTTTTGTAATTTTTTTAGCTACTCTACAGTTTAATATCTGCTTAATACATTTTTCACGTTCTGATGCATCAGCAATCTCAGGCTTTACTTTATCTTTCAAAAACTGAGGTACATCAACGCTTCCCCATGCATATAAGTCCTCACTAAATTCTATACCAAATTCTTCTTTTATTAGGCTCGGGTGAATATAGTTTTCCATCTCCAACATTTTTGTATTAAAGCCATATCGTCTTCCATCATTTGCAGCACATATATTTTTTATTAATTCGCAATATTCTTTTTTATCATTGTCATATAAGTGAAATTCTATAACGTTTGAATCTTTAAGATAGTCTTTATTAACCCATGTTATCAAATTACTACCTTGCATTGGAATGATAGAAATTTTTTCTTTTTTCAAATCTATAATATTTTTAAATTCTTCAATACTTTGGTTAATGTTCAATAGAAAGTTAACATCATTTTCGCCTTCAACACATATTACTAACTTAGAAATAGCTGTAGGTAAAACACCAAGGGTATCAACGATACCTTTTATTTTTGCGTTTTCATCTTTCTCAATAGTAGGCTCATTCTTGTCATTTCTCCTAATAAAAATTAACTGCTCTCTGCTAACCATCTTAGCAATTTCTGGTGTATGTGTTGTAATAATTATTTGATGTTTTTCATCATTAGATATTTCTAATAACGTTTGAATTAGCATTTTCTGATAGTCTGGATGTTGAGAAGTTTCTGGCTCTTCAATAGCATAAATAACCTCGTTAGTAGATGATTCCTTAATAATCCTCTCTGCTTCTGCTCTGAAATAACTCAGAAGAATCAGTCTTCTAACACCGCTACCCCTTTTGTTGAGTGGTATATTGTCATCTCCAATAAGCGAAAATGAAAAAACGCTATCCCACCCCTTTAAATCAAGGTTAGTTTTTAAGTTAGTTGCAATATCTGTATTAAAATCCTTCAATTTCTCAATTGTTTCCTGTCCTATCTTCATTACTTCTTTTTCTACTTCACTTTTTACTTTATCAAGATATTCCTGGACTTTTGTTAGTGCATTTTTAGTAGCTATCTTAAGTGGATTCTGAACTTCTGAATCTCCATCTGTATTAGGTCTATCAGATTGGAATAAAAAATAAAGTGGTAAATTTTTCTTAATACTTTCCCATACGTTCTTTGTATCATCACTTGAATTAATATCAATATAGGTAACAACCTTATCTTCAATGTTTGATACCTTATATATGGCTTTCCGGATTTCAGCACTCTTAGTTTTATCAACTGAATTATAATCATCAATATTATCTTTTAATTCGTCCAGTTTCTTTCTTAACTCTGTTATTTTCATTGTTACTAATGGCTTTTCAAAAGTTGAAGGATAAGCAGCTTTTATGTATGTTTTGATATCAGTTCTATTAATTTTCTGTTTCGAACAATCATAAACTCTATGAATTTCTAACAGACCATCGCTATTTAAAAGATACTCTTCTGATAGTTTAGTCGGGTTTGTACTATCAATTACGATTGGCTCATCTTCTCTTATTTTAAAACATGCTCCAATGGTAATTTTTTTATCTACTGCCGAGATATTGCAGTCGGCAGAATCTATTTTTATCTGACAATCTTTGTTCTCTCCATTGATAAACAATTCTAGTGCTTCAAGTATTGTAGATTTACCTATATCATTCTTTCCGATTATAACATTCATGTTGTCATCGAAATCAATCTCAGCTTTATTAAAGCCTCTGAAGTTCTCCAGAATTAGTTTCTTAAGTTTCATACTTAAAACCCCACCTTCAAAACAGACAAATTTCGATATATAAATATATTATCTAGTAATACCTGGAAATCCTGCAATTTTGACAGAATTTTCATCGCAATATTCGACATATATAATAAGTACAGCTACTGTTAAGCCGCTACACTCGCTTTATTTATTGTTCTTTATTAACCGCCGGGTTGCCGCTTCCCGGAATTAATCCCGAAGTTTGTAGCAAAAGAATTACTGTAAGGTTGTAATAAAAGAATCATTGAAAGCAGGGCAATGGCAGTTAATTTTTTAACCGGAAAGAAGGGGCTGATGGGTGGCGTCGGTAACAACAGATTTTCTCCACATGGCAACTTTACCAGAGAACAATCAATTGTAACAATGCTGAGATTGTTTCATGTGGTGAAGTAGATGAAAGCGATTGCCTTTTCTGTGGCTTAGGAGGAAGCAAGGATACGGCTCATCTGCTTATGGTGGGAAGCAGATGTGGACCGCACCAGTGCTTTTTTGAACTGTTTCATTGCTTCTTGCGGCTACAGCAAAATTATGTATCTTCATGCATGAGCTGCTCCTTTGTAAATCACAGCTTAAGGTCTATGCCCAGCACTCCTGCGATAACCCCGTCTTCGTCAGTTATCGGCACTGACAGGGTAAGGCAGGGACTTTTTGTTATTGCGGAGATATAAACCTTTGAACAGAATTCTTCGCCTTGAATGCTTTTTTGGAACCAGTCTCTGATTTTTGCATTGGCTATTCCTGCTTCAGGTATGGAGCATAAAAACCTGCCCTTGGCGTCATTACTCCAGGCAGCTTCTATAAAGTCATTATTCTGTATGAGTCCGGTAAGTTTTTTCCTGTGGCTTTCCTTATCCATTTTTTTAATCTGGGGGAGTGCAGCCAGTTCCCTTATCAGCTTAAAAGCATCATTTATTTTATTGGAGTATTCGGAGTTTTCAGAAATCAGGTTATCCAATCCTGAATTATCCTGTAATTCCATTAAACCTTTTGATGCATCATTTAAGCGGCTGCCCATCTCAGCTACCTCCATGATGCCTTGCATCTGCTTATAAACTGCCGCCTTTACGCTTTCCACACTTTTCTCGGCTACACCTGTCAAATTTTCAACTTCACATATTTTGTTCACTACATTGCTTGCACCTCTGGCCTCAGTCTCAGATAAAAAGATGATTTTTTGTGCCATGTCCAACACACCATGAAAAGATTCATGAATTCTGGCAAGTTTATTTTCAATATTAATTGCACTTTTAACTCCCTTTTCAACCTTAATCCCATTTTCGCTGACAGTTCTGTAAACACCTGAAATTTCTTCGTTTATTGCTGATATAAGATGTTTTACTTCCTTTACCGAATTTTCGCTTTCCGTTGCAAGCTTTTGTACTTCTCTTGCCACAACAGCAAATCCCTTTCCATTTTCCCCGGCCCTGGCCGACTCGATTGTTGCATTCAGGGACAGCAGCCGGGTTTGCCTGGCGATATGGTTGACTGTCTCCAGAATCCTCACTATATCTTTCGATGCATCTGACAGTTTATCCATGTAATCGGCAGTTATTCTGAAAGTTGCCTCTATTTCACGAATTATGCTGGCAATTTCAAGTATTTCCGACTTGCTGGTTTCCAGAATTGTTTCCGAATTTTTTCCCAAGGACTCAAGTTCAAGAGTGGTACTTCGTGATTCCTCCAGCAGCCGGATCATTTCTCTGACTTCCATTACCGTTTCATGCATCTTTTCATTAAGCATGGTATTTAAATCAGCCATTTCTTCTGCTTGAGCATATACCTGCTGTGCAAACCCGTTATTCTCATCCAGATTTATTTGCAACTGCTCCGAAACCGCCCAGATTTTATTTGATGTTACATGCAGCTCCAGCTTCAGTTTGGCCAGTTCTCTTTTCAGGTCATTGATTGTTACATCTTTCTGAGCATTAGTTTTGGAACTGCTCCTTACCAGACAGGCAGCTGCTGCCAGACAAACCGGCAGGTAAATAATTGTGTTAATCAGTTTTGCAGGAAAGGGCATTAAGAATATTACAAATCCCAGGATATAGCATATTGCAACAGTGATTAAAATTCTTTTATTACTCATGCCTGCATCACTCCTTTGAAAATAAAAAAGCGCCAATACAGGATTTCCCTATATTAACGCCATTGTTAACAAAATTTAATATATTACTTATTTTAGCATATCATATAATAAAATGCATGGCAATCTATTTTTGAAGCTGTTCTTTGGCTATTTCAAAAAATTCTTTCATGGCGGTTTTGGTTGATGCAACCAGCGAGTTTTTTTTGTTTATGTCAATATCTACACCTTGTACCGTCAGCACTTCTCCACCGGCTTCCCGTACAATTACTGTCCCTGCTGCGTAATCCCAAGGAGATAACGTAAGGGCAAGGTACATTACATTTCTGTTAGCTGCAACATAGCAGATGGAAAGAGCTGCAGTGCCTATTTCCCTTATGTCCATAGAGTGGTAGGACAGTTCTCTTACCAGTCTGAGAACCGGTTCCCGAAGTTCTTTGTTATATGGGCATGAACTAAAAGATAAAATTCCTTCACTAAGCGATCTGTCTCTTATTTGAAGTTTCCTGCCGTTAAGATAAGCGCCTTTTCCTTTTTCGGCGTAAAACATTTCATCCATATACGGGTTGTAGACAACGCCTAAAACCAGTTCACCGTCATGGGCGAGAGCGACAGAGATAACGCTTAATCTATAATCACAAATAAAATTGGTTGTACCATCGATGGGATCAATAATAAATAAATAGCCATCCCCGGCTTTCATAGGCCCGGTATTGCCTTCTTCGCCTATGAATTTCGCCTCAGGCAGTATTTCTTTAAGCTTTTTAAAAAGAAATTGCTGTACCATCACATCATATTTGGTCACATAATTAAATGCGCCCTCTTTTGATGTAATTTGCATATCATCTGCATTTATAATTAGTTTTCCTGCGTCTCTTACAATGTCTATAATTTTTGTGAGCATATTTAGTTTCTCCTTTCTATACATGTGAGCATAACAGGGGACGGTTCTGTGCATGACAGGGGACGGTTCTGTGTCCCCTGCCATAAGACAGGGACACAGAACCGTCCCCTGTCTTAACTTAACCTATCTTAATAATAACCCTGTTTTACAATCTAAGCAATAATTTACAACTGGTTCAGGATATTTCCGGGGGTCAAGCGGTAACCGTTTCTGTATTCGGCGGGCTTTACACCGACAATTTTCCGAAAGACATTGCTGAAGTATCTGGTATCCTTGTATCCGGTTCTCAAAGCAATCTGATATATTTTTAATCGCTTTGTTCAAGCAATCTTACTGCTTCTTTCATACGGTATAAGGTGAGTAACTCTAAAAAAGTATAGTTCATTCTGTTCTTAAATAATTTTGCAAGATAGCTTTCACTTATATAAAGCTGATCGGCCACTGATTTAAGGCTAAGATTGTTCATATACTGTTCGCGTATAATGGAGATAGCTTTTTCCAGGTAGTTGTCAAGAACATCCCCTTTATTTGCCCATATGCTGCTTCCGTTTCCTGACGGTATTTCCCACCGTTCTACCATACTCATTACTTTTTCGTTTTCCCGCTGTTCCTGCACTGCCTTTACAACTTGGCCTAAAGTTTCCATAAGTTTATCGTCGTCAATAGGTTTAAGAAGATAATCTTTAACTCACAAATGTACTGCCCGCTTTGCATACTCAAATTCGTCATAGCCCGAGATAATGATGTGCTGGCAGTTTACCTTGTCTTTAACGCGTTCAATCATTTCAAGTACGGATATTTGAGACATGTGAATATCTGTAATTACAATGTCAGGTTGTAGTTTTAAGATGCAGACTTCCCCTTCGATAACGTTGGAAGCTTCTCCAGCCGCCTCACAGTCGAGTTCATTCCACGGAGTTGCCAGGCATAATTCCTGCCGCAGCATTTTTTCATATTCCACAATGACTAATTTAATCATCTGTTTCAACCCCCGTTATTTCTTTTAGCCGTAATATAATTGTAGTTCCTACACCTTCAACACTGTTTATATTTAGATCACAAGATTCATCACCGTACATTTTAGCGCGACTCTCGATGTTGCTCAGACCAATACGGTACATACCGTCAGATTTTAATTTCCTTTCATATTTTAAGTTCCTTACTAAATTAAGTTGCTCGGATGTCATACCACAACCGTCATCAACAACGGTAAAAATGAGATACCCGTCTTTTTGGCGTGCTGAAATGCTGATTTTGCCGCTACCAATTTTATTCTCCATGCCATGGACTATTGCGTTTTCAACCAGTGGTTGAAGTATCAGCTTGGGGATATACTTGTTGTTAATCTCTTCATCCAGTTCAAGTCTGACTTCAAGCTGTTCGTATCTCTTCTTCTGGATATTTACATAAGCAGATATCAGACCCAGTTCATAGCCTACCGTAACAAATTCGCTTTTATTATCGATTATCTGTCTCAGCAGTTTACAGAACTGTACTGCAATTTCGGATACCTCCTTGTTTTTTCCGAGCTTTGCGTTCCATTTTATCAAATCCAGGGTATTATATAAAAATGGGGATTCATTTGAAGTGCCAACGCATTTACTTCTAAAACCCGGAATCGACTGCCAACTCTTCTACAGCGTTGATACAGCCTTGAAGCATGTAGTCAATGCTTTCCATGACTTGAGAAGTAGACAGCCCGGTTTTATCTCAAGGCTGACATTGTCAATAGCCCTGAAATCACCATATTCTTTTACTAACTACAGATTCTATTTTTACTGTTTGGCTCATAATCCCAATCCCCAATTCTTTATTTTGTGAAAATCACTTATTTTAAGAAAAAGCGATGACAAAAGTTTTTAATTCCTCTGGTCATCTCATAAAATTTTTAAAGTGTATACTATTTAAAATTACTATGCATTAGTTTTCAGTAACAAAACTTTTCCATTTATTTTTGAATTCTGCCTCGCATGCAGCTGATCTGCTGGTTTTGTTTCTGAATCTTTTGTACCTGAGTCTAGTGCATCTGTCTTAGGTTCAGACTTTAGTTCAGTATTTTTTGGTGAACAAGCCGTGATAACAGATACGCACATAATACAGATAAACAATAATGCAAGTACTTTTTTTATTGTCTTATATTCTCCAATTAAAATATTTATCACCTGGTTTTAATCTTACCAATTCAATTTATCAGTTACAATATGACAAAAACATAATAAAGTGCTACAAAATTGTACTCTGTTAAGGAATACAGGATATGGATGACAGGGTAGGCTTATATTGTCATTTCTACGCCTTTTTCATCAAGCCATGGAACGGGCCCGGTATCATTCTGTCTCATTGATCCAGATCCGGCCAAGTCAGTTAAAACCGTTCCGAACAAGACACGGAACCGTCCCCTGTCATGACACCCTGTCATGACTGTAAATAAATAGATAAGGGCTTCCCAAAGGGGAAGCCCTCTTTTAACCTGCTGCGCTGTCTCATTTCCTGGCACAACAAGTTTATTTAATTCTTACTTTTGAGTATAAGTTGGAAGTCCTTTTGGAACAGGATATCCGTTTTCACCTTCAACCCAGTCTGCAATGCCGGAACCGGAATTTCCTTTTCTATAAGCATCTACATAGTTATTAAGAGCAGTCATAAGATTTGCTCTTCCGTAATTGCAATCTCTGCTTAAAGCAGATGTAGCAGAAGTAAATGACGCAACCTGGTAGCCCTTATCTCCATCGGTAACAGAACCTTTCTCGGTGCCGAGGCCGTTACGGCTATTTCCGTCACAAGTTGCAGAACCTGCCAGGTAATAACATTGATTTACCTTTCCATCGTCACCGGTATTTCTGCCCACTA
Organism: Clostridiaceae bacterium; assembly: GCA_012840085.1. Classification (GTDB taxonomy): domain Bacteria; phylum Bacillota; class Clostridia; order Acetivibrionales; family DUMB01; genus DUMB01. Next base: position 47,453 of record DUMB01000044.1, on the reverse strand, counting down.
CTGCACCTACATATGTCCCCGAGCCTTTTACAGTACCTGTAGTATAGCAGTTGTAAACATAGGCACCTTTACGTTCATTTTCTCCGACTATGCCACCTGTATTTTTTGGTGTTCCACCTATATATACAGATTCGACATCACCGAAGTTAACGCTGTTTATGATAGTACCGTTTGACGAACGACCGGCGATGCCGCCAACATCTAATTGGCCGCTGATCTTACCATAGTTTGCGCAGTTAATAACGGTGCCAGCCCAAATACTACCGGCAATACCGCCTACATAGCCATAACCAGCAATATTGCCATAGTTTACGCAGTTCTTAATGATTGCTGTACTGCTGTCCAAGTAGCCGACTATACCGCCGTTTACCGAATTCGAACAGTCGATAGTTATATTAGTGATACAGTTTTCGATTAAAGTAGCTCCAATAACATTGCCGGCTATACCACCTACTTCTCCTCCATTTCCTCCAATATATGACTCTTCAATTATTAGATTTCTAACAGTTGCATCATGCAATAAAGCAAATAATCCTTGATACTGTTCATAATCTACTTGATTTTTTACATATAGCCCTCTAATAGTATGACCTGCGCCGTCAAATATACCCTTGAAGTAATAAACATCATAAGCATTTTCTTCATGCCCAATTGGTTCCCACCTGTAACCAGTCAGGTCAATATCATTTGTCAATACAAACGTTAAACCCTTGCCGTCAAGATTACCGCTATTTATCTCTTTTGCAAGCATCGCAAGCTGACCCGGAGTGCTGATGTATACTACTGAAGAACTTGTATCCAATGACTCGGTATGATTAAGCCATGATTCAGTGGGAGCGTCTAAAGTTCTGACAGTATAACCTTTCTCAGAGCTTGCATCCTCATAGTTAGGATCATCTGTTACTGTAATAGTGACATAGTAGTCAGTCGCAGGCTTAAGTCCGCCAACGTAGCTTGAACCGGGTTTACTGCTGCCACTGTCGGCAGGGTAGAGTAATTTGCCGTCTGTTCTGATAGCATTATAGGTAAACTTAGCCTTAGGACTTATGTCTAATTCATTCATTACATCACTGTTAGGTTTCAAATCCAGGAAGGTGTAACCTGCTCTTTTTACATCAAGCTTTACGGTGTCAAGGGTTCTTGTTGCCTTATTAATCCGTACAACGGCTGTGTATCTGTACTCAAATTGAGCATAGGTGTTGTCTGCCGCTCTCTTGACAACCATATCATAGGTGCCTGCCACGACAGGAACATCTATTTCTGCATCCGGATCGCTCTGCAGACGATATTCAAAGGTAAAGCCGTCTAAACCTAAGTGTGCGTAATCTTCGCTTAATGCATACTCTGCAGGAACCCCTACACCTCTTTGGTAGGTTGCTGTTACAGGTGCGAAGATAATTGCACTCTTGTCTATTACTTTTAAATCCACCCAACGGGCATAGAGCGTATGATTGCCTGGGATTTGGACAATAGTATCAGCTTTAACCTCTGTTCCGCCCTCAGTTGCGGTATACCAGCCGGCAAAGCTCTTGCCGCTGCGTGCCGGTGTTGGAAGTGTTCCATAGCTGCTGCCGTAGATAACATTTATGGTCCTTGTGTTTTCGTCTCCGCCAAAGGAACCGCCATTTGCATTCAATGTTACAGTATAGCTTGCTGCAGTCCATCTTGCATAGAGGGTGATGCTCTCAGATGGCATTTTCCTTTCAGCAAAAGCTGTGGTAAGGCCTGGGTCAGTGTACCAGCCATCAAAGTTGTATCCTGCTCTCGTTGGTGTTGGAAGGGTGCCGATTATGCTGCCCACTATCTTTGTGATATCTGCAACTTCGCTGCCGCCGTTTTCCTCGAAGGATATGGTAGCTGCCGGACCAGTCAGTTCTCCGCAATTAACTGTATATCTTGTGTTTGCGAACAACCTGCCAAGAGCAGGAGAAGTTGCTTTAATTGCCATGCCCTGTTCAGATACGATTTCATCAATCCGGGCAATGTCAGGCTCCGTACCCTTCTTAATCTTTTGAATCACGTCCGGGTGAGAAATTCCGTCGAATTGGAAGGTTACTGTGATAGAATCATCAACATAGATTGCCACCGGATTTACCTTGTTTTGAGCAATTGCAATGGCAAGTTTACCTTCAACAGGCGCTGTAAGGTCATAGGTCGGGAGCTCTCCTTTTCCTATATCTTCCTGTGGTTTTTCAGCAGTCAGTGTAGCAAACTTGGTAAATGCCGTGTTCTCAGGGGTTGTACCTTGTACATTCGTGCCTGTATTAGCAAGGTCTGAGAAGTCAAAGGCCTTACCATACCTGGTTGTATAAGTTTTGTTTATCTTTGTGCCGTCTGCCTGCTCTATACCTGTTACAGTAACACTGTAATCTTTGTATGTCACTTCAATATTATAGGTCGCATCAGTGTAAATTCTAAGATTCTTTGTACTTGGAACACTGTAATCTGAAATACTTTCGTACTTCATATTTGTGCCTTCATAGTCATAATTTGAGTAATTGATAAGTTTTTTAACTGTATCAATTGATGGCAAGTCAAATTCTTCGTTTTTCTTGACGCGCTTGCTCCAAATGGTCTGGTAACCGTCTTCATCATTACCCACTCTTACACTTGCAGTGAAGTATTCCACAAGTTCTTTACTGCTAAGATTGGTCCATACTAATGGAACAGTCACGCTCATGTCATATTTGCTGAATGCAAGCTTTTTGTGGAGATAAGTTATTGTAGCGTCACATTCTATATACTGTACGCCTTCAGGTACGTTAACACTGATTATACCATTCTCGTCCATGGAGAAATTAGGGTTGGAGAATGTTATATTGTAATTATCAGGAGAGTAAGCCTCGCTGCCTAAAATTCCTGTATCTAAGTCTACATAAGAAAGCGCAAGAATACTGTCAGGTATCTTCATTGTGATGCCGTTGGTGCTGTTGCCGTCTTCATCCACAATGCGGACCTTTTCATCCGGTTGCGGTTCATATGCAAAGGCATACTGGTATCGCTTTTCACCTGCGTGAGCCAGCGGGTATTCTTCATCCAGGAAATCATAGCTATATTCAAACAGTCCTAAAGCTTCCGCGTCAAAGGACACAATAATGTATAAGCCAAATTCAAAGTAGAGTGCACCGGCCATACGCTCCTGGTATTCCCACTTGCTGGTATTTGCCGGCCTCATTTTTTCATATTCGTAAATGAAGAAACCGTATAGTTTAATATAAGGTCCAAGTTCGGCGGTAATTCCTACAGATGCTATTTCTGCTGAACCTATGCCGGCTTCAATAGATGCGGCAATGCCCATTTTTGCGCCCAGCTTGCCCATTACATAGAACTGGAAGGCAAAGCGTTCGTCAAGCAAATCCATGGTTTCGGTGCCTGCTTTAGGTTTAAACAATCCAATCTTGAACCAGAAGTTATAGCGCTTGCCCACTTCATATTCAAGGAATGAGCCCATAGCGATGTTGACATCCAAACGTACAACAAAGCTTACGCTTGTTTTAATGGCAACACCGAATACGCAAATTTCATTTTTGAACATTTCCTTATCTACAATTTTAACCCAGTCGGTTTCTGTCTGGAGCATTTCGCTGTATTTTTGCATCAGGTCATTTACAGACTCTGCATAGGCCTCTGCTCCTAAACTGGTATCAGTTGCAAGATTCATCATGTCCATAAGGTCTTTGGTTATGTTGGTTTTGCCTAAAGCTTTTCCAAGCTCTGCCCACTCTTCTTTGTTGGTTGCATCTTCAGGCACTAACTTCCAGAGCTCATCTATTTCTTTTGCATATCCTATTAGTTGCTCGGCTGTACCTTTTGCCTGGTCGATTTTATTCTGTATTTCTTCAATTTTGTCAAGTATTTCGCCAACCTTGGTATCATTGAGCAGCTTCTTTACCTTGTCCCAGGTTTCTTCATCTTCTTTTTCTACAGTGTAGATGTTTATATTGAATGATACTGCTATGTAGTTTTTAACGTCTAAACCGGCATTTACGGAAACGCCTATGGGAATAGGAATAAAGCCAAGAATTTCTTTATACACAAGGTCTCCTTTGACATTAAAGCCTAAAGAAACTTCTTCAACAAAAGTAGCCGAAAGGTCGATAACGATTTTTCCATCATCTTCGGTTTCTACCTCAAAGGAAGCGTCAATACCAATAGCAAGCTGCACACCGTCTTTAAAGTGGAGCTGGTCTCCGCGGGTTATAAGTTCAACGGTTAATTCAACGTCGTCAGTGAGCTCAAAGGAACCACCTAAATTAAGCAGCGCAATTTCTTCTTCAGGGAGGGGATTTCCCTTCTCATCTTTAAAGAAAACCTGAACGCTGTCCATGTTGCGGAAACCGTCAGTTTTAGTAGCCAAATCTGCAAGCATAAATGCTGCCTCGGTGGCAAAATTGCTTGCCTGTACCTGTTCATAGATTTGTTCTTCTATTTCTTCTTTTTCTTCAGGTGTGATTAAATCATCTCCGCTTATGTCAGGAGTGACATAGAGGTCCATGGATTCTTTAATGGCTTGTGCAGAGGATTTCTTATAGGTGATTGTGCCGGTTGATTTGTCATAGGCAGTAACCTCACCAAAGTATACCGCACTCTCGCCGGTAATGCTATCTGTAGAAACATATAATGAAATAAAGTCACCGACATTAACGCGTTCTTTTGCATTTTCAACTGTTCCTTCTGCTTCACCCATAATAAGTTTATATGTTGCAAGGTCTAAAGCACTGATATTTACCGTACCTTCATCGCCAGCCGGAAGTTCATCAACGAGAATAGGGAAGTTGTCCGGTATCTTATAAAGAGCATCCATATCCTCTGCATCAATTGCACCAAAAGTAACTGTTGTGCCATCAACAGCCTCCACCTTGACATAGACCTCAGGGTCATTGCTGTAGCTGCTGGTTGTATAATCTCTAATCTCAGGGCTTGTTGTTATGTAGAAACAAATAATGTCATCTACCTGTAAGTTGCCTGCATCCGCATAGTTAAATTCACCACCGCTTTCCGGTACAAGGCTTGGAGTGAGCACCTCATAAGTTTTACCACTAATTTCATAGGATATTTCATCTGTATCCTGGATATATATAATATCATCACTCATTTGGAGATTCTCAGTTTCTTCCATTTTAATGGTAAATGTAGCGGTACGAATAGTGTCAGGCTTGTCCTTAAAGTTGTAGCCGTCAGCCAGATTAAGCTCATAAGAACAGCCTTTGTTGAAACCGCCGTCAGCTGTAACAGTGTAAATATCACCGTTAACTGTCCATTTAAGAGGAATGAGGTCAGATCCATCCTTAGGAATAAGGGTGAAAGCCTCAGACGGTGCAACTGTAGCATCAGCCGTCTTGACTATCTCAAAGCTCAGGTCAGGGCTTTGATCCAGCAGGGCAAAGGAAGTAAGGTTTAAAGTTTCACCCAGCAAATCGGTGTACTTTGCATAAACTGTCATGTCGCTTGTGACAGGGTTGTCCTTATAAAATGGGGTGGTCAACTCTTTGTCAGTATACCAGCCCACAAAGATTGCATTTTCCTTAGCTGTTTTGTATGCTGAAGGAACAGTGCTGAGCGGCTTGTTTTTGCAACAGTAATTCTGTCAATAACACGGTCACCATCCTGGAATGTGACAGTATAGTTATTGTTTCCACCGATGGAGGGAATAATCACCGGTTCTTCCTCTTCTTCCGGCTCTTTCTCCGGCTCTTCATCTGAGGGATATTCCTTTACGCCTATATTAACCAAATGCTCATCTATACGCATGAGAAAAGTGGCACACTCTGCACGGGTGGCGTTGTTTTTGGGATTAAAATTGCCTGCACTGTCACCTTTGAGCATGCCACATGCCCAGAGCTTAAGAACGTATTCCCTGGCATAACCCGAAATACTGTCTAAGTCAATTGGAGAGCCTTTCGCATTCTCCTGAGGATATGTATAACCAAAGGCATCAAACAGACGAGCAATGAAGGTTGCCATCTGTTCACGATTTACAGGCTCGTCAGGAGCAAAAAGTCCATCACCATTGCCTTTTGTAATTCCGTGCTCTACCGCCCATGCTACATATGGGGCATAGTAGGCATCTGCCTTAACATCGGGGAAAGTGCTTTTGTTTTCGTATTCGGAAACATCCACACCTACCATTCTGCCAATGACTGTCACAAACATTGCTCTTGTCATGGCATCGTTTGGTGAGAAAGTATTCCCGCTTGTTCCGTTGAAAAGGCCGTGTTTGTATGCATAATCTACTGCATCATAATACCAGCTTCCTTTATCCACATCGGAAAAAGGAAGTTCTTCCGCCGGCTCACTGCTCAACAGTGTCTGCTGAGTGTCTGTTGCAAGCGCCTGCAATGGTAACATGGATACCAGCACACAAACCACTAATAGTAAGCTTAGTATTCGTCTTCTCATAAAACCCTCCTAATCATTTGATTATTATTTATTTGGGCATCAGGCCCTTTATATATAAATTTATATAAACTGCTGCACATGGTTTGGGCTGGCAGCAGGTTATTTTCTATTTGTTGTGCCAATACTGCTCTGTTGATCTAAAGCATTAATAACCGGCTTTTGATTTCCATTGATTGATTTATATATAGAGCAGTTTAATTCATACTTCGCATTCCCACCTTGGAAGCCTTCCCTTCCAGATAGCCTCTTTGCCGGAAGCCCAGCATCACAGCAACTATAGAGACAGGGAACATTCTAATTTCACGGTCCAGTTTAGTCACACTGTCGTTATATATCAGACGGCTTGTGCGCAGCATGTTTTCGAAGGTTTCTAATGCATCCATGGCTTTGATATAATCCGGGTTTGTCTTTAATTCAGGATATAGTTCTGCTACCACAGCGACTACGTTCAAAGCATCTGAAATAATCCTTTCCTGGTACACTACATCATCCGGTGTGGATTTTGACGTAATAACACTTCTTCTTGAATTGATTGTTTCGATCAATGTATCGCTTTCATGCCTGGCATAACTTTTTGTCAAATCCAAAAGAATCATTAGAGCGTCGAAGCGGCCTGACAGCTGCACTCCGATTTGACTCATGGCATTGCAGACATTTTCGTTAAGCACCACCAATTTGCGCTGCGTTGAGATTATCCATAAAACAATTAGCGCAAGGATTGCGATAATTGCAATGAGAGTTGGCAGCATAAAATAATCCTCCTTGTTCATTCACACAGTTTGCAGAGTTCATTTGCATAATTCCGCCTGCAGACTGTAATTTTGTCTGCTCTTTTTCTATTACACTAATAAAACACTGAGAAAGCTAATGGAGATATAACAAAAGATCTGAAAAGAACTTTGTTTCCAAAGCTGCGTCTGCATTGCCTGACTACCTGAACTGCTTTGCGAGGAAGCAACTTAAGTTCCCACGGCTACGCGCTGCAAGGCTCAGTGTAATAATTAAGTACTAGTACTTTTATTTCGAAATTTTTCCATATAAATCTATCAAAGAATTTCACTAAAAAATCATTCTATGCATGAAACATGTTTTTTTCGACATGAAATATGTTTCTCGCTTGAGAGATGATTTTTTTTGTATGATCATATGAAAAAATTCCTTAACTTAAAAGTTTGAGGGAATATTGAGGATTCCCCAGCCACTGTCTTTGTCAAAGCCTTCTTCGCCGATATCTGTGGCGGACTGGCAGAGAATTTCCCTTATTTCTTTTGGTGAAAGGCCGGGATTTTCAACAAGCAGATTTGCCGCCACAGCAGCGACATAGGCGGTTGCAAAGGAGGTGCCCCGGGTTCCGAAGGTCTTGCCGTTTTTGGAAGCAAGCCAGATATCCTCCCCGGGGGCCAGGATATCCACTGTACCGTTTTTTTGGGAAAAGCTTGATATTTTGCCGTCTTTGTCGTGGGAGCCTACCGCAAGCACCGTTGCATAGGCGGCAGGATAATAGCAATCTTCATCTTCTCCATCGTTTCCAACGGCAGAAACCACCAAAACGTCCTTTTTTTCGGCATAGTCAATGGCTTTTTTCACTTCTTTTATATCTTTTTTAATGCCAAGGCTTATGTTGATAATATCGGCATTATATTTGTCTACGCAGTCAATAATCACCTGTGCCAAAGTTTGGGCGGTAATGCTTTTTTGTCCGCCGCTTTCGGTTTTGGTTCTGACGACCAGTGGCACCAGATATGCGTTTGGGGCAAGGCCTTCTATTCTTGCAGGGACAGAGCCTACAATTACGCTTGCTGCTGCAGTGCCGTGATTTATTTTATCCTCGGTGCTGTCCGAGTTTTCCACGTAATTATAACCAGGCAGAAGGCAGCTTTCGTCAATGGCAAGAGTGGAAATACCTGTGTCCAGAAGGGCAATGACGACACCGTCCTCCTTTGATGAGATATTTGTATCCGGCTCTTGCGAAGAATTCGGCTCTTGTAAAATATTTGTATGTGGTTTTGCTGCTGTACAACCACTAAAAATTGTGATAATCACCAATAGAATACATATATTTTTTTTCATTTGCTTCTCCTAAAGATATATTTATTTTCGCTTCTCCCATAGATACATTTTATTTTCCTAAGGATAGAGGCAATAGCTTCCCAAAGGCAAGTTCCATATTTTTTGCCTGCCACAACATTGTTGCTGTGTTAAAGCTGCCTATAGCAGACTCAGGCCGTTTTCATCAAACATTGTGTCAAATTATTTTACTAATGGTTTAATACTAAAAATTTTATTTCAGATATTTTGAGTTCCTCAGTTTATATCTGACATTCCCACCTTTGATGCTTTCTCCTCCAGATAGCCTCTTTGCCGGAAGCCCAGCATTACTGCAACTATAGAAACCGGGAACATTTGAATCTCACGACCAAGTTTAGTCACATTGTCATTGTAGATCAAAAAGCTTGTGCGCAACATGTTTTCGAAAGTTTCCAGTGCGTCCATGATTTTGACATAATCGGGGTTTGCTTTTATTTCAGGGTATTGCCCGGCTATAATGGAAATTCTGGTCAAGGCCTCGGAAATAATCCTCTCCTGGAGCGCTACATCATCCGGCGTGGATTTTGCCGTAATTATACTTCTTCTTGTTCTGACTTTTTCAATGAGTGCCTCGATTTCATACCTGGAATAGCCTTTCATCAAATCCAAAAGAGCCATCAGAGTATCAAAGCGGCCTGACAGCTGCACCCCGATCTGATTCATGGCATTGCAGACATTTTCGTTTAGCACCACCAATTTGCGCTGCGTTGAGATTATCCATAGGGCAATTAGAGCAATAATTGCGATGACAGTTTGCAGCATAAAATAATCCTCCCCGTTCATTTCCTTTATTCGCAGACATACTACAGCACATCAAATCTATCAAAAAACTTTCTTTGAAAACCGTCCTATGCATGAAACATGATTTTTTCGACATGAAATATGTTTTTTGTTGCTAAGAACTTATTTGCACCAAATTAAATTGACGGGTATAAAATAAAAACCGCCCGCTAAGTTTTCTGCAGGCGGTTTTTATGTGTTTCAGCAAAACTTGCCTTTTAAGTTGGAAAATCAAATTTCCGTTGCAATGGCAGGTTAATTTGCCCTAATAAATGTTATTTTTGCATTCTCCGGTATAGTGTCCGGATAAGACGATACAACAATTTCTGTACCATTATCCGGTGAATTAACTATCGGATCCTGAGAATTGAACTCACAAAAAGTACAAAAATCACCGTACTTTTCGATACACCACAGGTATTGTCCTGAACTTATTGATAAGCGCAGGTGGGCTCCCTGGCCGCTTTGCAAGTTTATTTCCCATGTTCATGGGGATGGGAGAATGAAGTTCCTCTGTGTCCCGCTTTGTCAAAATAATTATCGAAAAAAATCCTTTTTTCTTTAGGGCATCAGAAGCGGCCTGGATAGATTTTTCGACATTAGTCATAATTTTTTGCATAATACGGTGCTGAATTCTAATTTTTATGTTAAACTTAGCTTAGGGAGAGAAGTAATAGGGGGAGCGCTGATGCTACAGATTGCCATCTGTGATGATAATATAAATGAGTTGTCCAATATGGTGCATCTCTTAAATCAATACCGTTCTTCAAGACATCTGAATTGTGAATACGCTGTCTTTCCAAACGGATTTGATCTGATTTCAGCATTGGAAAAAGGGAAACGGTTTGATATATACTGTCTGGACATCATAATGCCAGGCTTTTCAGGTATTGATGTCGCAAAGGAGATTCGTACATATGACAAAATCGCACCGATTTTGTTCTTTACATCTTCAACGGAATTTGCTCTGGAAAGCTATTCTGTGAAAGCCATTAACTATGTATTAAAGCCTATATCGAAGGAGAAATTTTTCTTTACCTTTGACGAGATTTTGGAGAGTATAAAGATAAAAAAAGATGAGGATGCAATTATTGTAAAGAGCAATGATGGCATTCAGAAAATACTAATCTCCAATTTGGTTTATGCAGAAGTCAACGGCAGAAATGTATTGTATCACTTGCTTTCCGGCAAGGTAATCAAATGTACGGAACCCTTTTCCTCCGTCTGCGATAATCTATTAAAATATGGGTGTTTTGTTAAAACCCACCGTTCCTATATTGTGAATATGCAGTATGTGGACACCATTGAGGAACGTCAGGTGACTTTACAGACCCTTTCATCTGTTCCTGTTGCACAGGGCAAGGTGCGGGAGATCAAGCAACAGTACCTGGCTTATCAGATGGAAGAGGAATAAAGGGGGTGTCGTAAAAATGATATCAGTTGTTATCGAATTTTCCCGTTATTTTGCTGCTTTGCTATTCGGCATAGTGGTTGCGGCCATGTTCGCCGGAATGCCTTTTACACGAAAAAACTGCATGGTGCTGGGATGTTACACTGTTGTTATATTTATCATTCAAATAGCATGCTTGTTTCGTTACGGTATGGACATTACGTGGAAAATATATCCGTTACTCACTCATATTCCGATAACCGCTTTTATTGCTATGCATCTGAAGCGTTCCTGGCTTATTTCGGTAATCAGTATGCTCGCTGCATTTCTGTGCTGTCAGCCGCCCCGCTGGATTGGCAGTATGGCAGGAGAGGTCTTAAGCGGCGTAGGAGGGAATGTCTTTGACAAAGCAACCATAAACCATTTGGGTTATATCGTAACGGTAGTTTTTATGTACTTTATTCTGAAAAAATATGTGGCGAAATCGATTCAGCATTTGATGGAATGCTCAACTAAATACTGTCTGATATTTGGTGCAGTTCCGGCTTTTTATTATTTGATGGACTATGCCACCACTGTTTATACAGATTTTTTGTACAGGGGAACGCGGGCAGCTGTACAGTTCATGCCTTTCGTCATATCTGCCTTTTATTTTGTTTTTGTCATTTTTTACTATACGGAAATGCAGAAGCAAGCCAGAGTAGAGAGAGAGCGTGATATGCTGGATACGCAATTTAAGCAGGCGCAAATAGAACTGGTCTCTCTGCGGAAGATGCAGCAGAATGCCCAGGCTTACAGGCATGACATGCGGCACCATTTTTCACTTTTATATGCGCTGGCCTCCAATGAGCAGATCGGGGAACTGAAAGAGTATTTGCAAACGGCTCAGTCTGACATGGACGCCATTACGCCCGTACGCTTTTGCGAAAACGAAACAATAAATCTTGTTTTGTCCTCTTTTGCCTCCAAAGCAAAACAATCAGAAGTCTTGTTGACAGTAGATGCAAAGGTGCCTGATTCGCTTCCATTCAGCGATACAGAGCTATGTTCACTATTCTCAAACGCTTTGGAAAACGCCATACATGCATCGAAGAGCATAGACAACATTAATGAACGCCATATCAAGCTGCGTGTGTATTCAAAGAATAATAAATTGTGCATCGACATTCGCAACAGTTATAATACAAATCCGGAATTCATTAAGGGTCTTCCTGTATCAAAAGAAAGAGGGCATGGTTTTGGCACAAAAAGCATGGCTCATATCGTGGAAAAGCATGGCGGTATATACCAGTTTTCGGTCAAGGACGGATGGTTTATATTCCAGGCTACTATATAAAAGCTGCTGTTTTCCTGCCACCGCAAATGCCGGGTGAACTTCTTGTGTTTTCATGCTATTCTTTGCTTGCATTTTCACTCCATTCTTCCTTTGACAGGCAGGTAATATGAATTGTTCTCACATCGCCCGTTAACGGCCAGGGGACGTCTTTTCTTGTATGATGATACATAAATCCGCATTTTTCCATAACCCGCTTTGATTTGATATTACCGTCAAAGCATCCGCACCACAGCTTTTTAAGGTTCAAGTCTTCAAAAGCATAACGGATAATTTCCCGTACCGCCTCAGGAATAAGCCCCTGTCCCCAGAATGGCACTCCAATCCAGTATCCTATTTCAGCTTCGTTATCAGACAAACCAATGTGACTGGCTTCACCAATCATTAAACCTATGCTGCCAACAGCGTGACCTTCACTTTTCAGTACTACTGCATAGGTATGCGGCTTTGATAAAACACTTCTGATTATTTCAAGGCTGTTTTCAACGCTGGTGTGAACAGGCCAGCCTGCTATTGGACCAATCTCCGGATTGCTTGCATATCTATATAGGTCTTCTGCATCTGACTCCTGCCATGGACGCAGTATTAACCGTTTTGTTTCCAATATCATATCAATATCCTCCTAAACAGCTGCATATATGAAACTTAAAGCATCTTTGCCATTTTACAATAACTTAACTTGTTATGCAAGCATTTCGATAGCAGGAGTTCCGGGCTCAAGAGCTAATAAGCTTGTTACGGGGCAAATCAATTCGCTTGTGTTAAAGGAGACTTACTTTATATACACATTGCTAACCAGGATGTCAGATATTGCTTCAGTTGGAATCACAAACTCCTGAATTCCCATTAATCCCGGCGCAACCTCATATTCGTCAAAGGAAATTACCAGCTTTCCTTTTTCGTTGATGTAAAAATTCTGATTAGCTGATATTTTTTCAAAAACATCAGTATACTCTTCATTGCCGTCCATATTTACCCAGTAAATTAAATTTTCATCAGATTTCATCCTTTCTATCATCTGGCTTTTTATATTTTCACTTATAACATCTATATAACTGTCGTCTTTAAACAGACTTGGAAGAGTTATTAAAATCTCTTCCTTTTTATCGATGGTATCGTATTTGAATTTTGTTGTAGCAGAACCTGCAACATTCAAAACGTAACGGCCTATGGACAATATTCTATCTGTATCAGTCTTCACAACATACCCGCTTACAACACCAAGATTGGGGCCATCGATTTCTTTTATTTTTTCTATTTCAGCCATGAACTCTTTATACAACTTTTTATTTTCTTCAAGATATTTTTCATTCAGGCTATTTTCCAATTCCTTATTTCTAAAGCCTTCTTTGCGAGGAATTTTTATATCTGCTTTGAATCTGTCTTTATTTAGAATATATATCCTAAAGTTCAGTACTTTTGATACATCTTGTACAATTGGAACTTTTGACAATAGGGATGCAAAGGCTGGACTGGTATTGATTCCAATTGTAAGCAAAGCCAGGAAAACAGCAATTGAAATTGCTGCAATATTTATTCTCTTATATATTTTTTCCTTTTTTGTTCTATATGCAATTCCGTCTTTCAGCGCTTTCTCTATTATGGAACCTAATTCTTCCGGAATGGGTGTGTCTAAATACTGCTTTTTAATGACTTGCAGGTCTATATCTTCCATACTACACCTCCTCATAAAAACTTAAATTTATGCCCAGCTTTTCGAGGGACTTGTACAATTGAATCTTTATTGTATTAATATTTTCATTGAGGATTTCTGCAATTTCCTCTATATTCAGGTCTTCAAAGTATCTTAATATAACTATGGTACGATATTCTTCCGGTAAGCTGTCCAGTGCCTTTTGTAAGTCAAAGTACCCGTAATCGTCAACTGTTTTAAAGTCGAAACTTTCTAAAGCCTCTTTGTCAAAAGCAACACTCTTCCGTTGCTTTCGGAGAAAATCCAATGAAGTATTAATTACAATTCTGTAAAGCCATGTTTTTATGTAATCAGGGTTTTTTAATGAACCTGCAGATGAAATTGCCTTGTATACGGATTTCCGGACAATATCCATAGCATCATCGGCATTTTTTACATAACTATATGCCAGCCTGTAATAGTTTTCCTTATATCTTAATACATATTCTGCTATCAGTTCGTCTAAATTTTTATTCTTCAATGGCTCCAAGTTATTTTCCCCTCATCAGTTCTGAATACTTATACATATCTTGACTGCTTACATTTTATAGATATCTCCATATTTTAATTATAACTGATTTATACCTCATAGGCGTATGTGTATTATAAAAATTTTATACCTGGAATGCAAAATAAATATTAAATTTACAATGCAAAGCTATTGTGATTTTTCAATTCTTAATTGATGATGCCGTTGTTCAAAGTTGACAAATATTTATGTATTGTTCTTTTTGTTATGTGTATTTTTATTGATGTAAGCACAAAGTAATAATACATCTGATATATCCGGTGTTTTTATCATGGCAAAGCCTTTATAAACACTTTGATACATATTGAACATACTTTGGGAGGTTATAAAATTTGGACGATAATCCTTTGTTATGGTTACTTTTACTTCAACTTGTATTTATATGTCTTAATGCTGTTTTCGCATGTGCGGAAATTGCTGTTATTTCAATGAACGATAACAAACTGGCAAAACTCTCTGCTTCCGGTGATAAGCGTGCCTTACGTCTTACTAGGCTCACCCAGCAGCCCGCAAGTTTTCTTGCAACCATTCAGGTTGGCATTACTTTGGTCAATCTTTTAAGCAGTGCTGTCGCTACTGAAAACTTTTCTGACCGGTTGGCAGCATGGTTAGCGGGCATGAGTATTAATATTCCTTTATCTATAATCAACATCTTGTCTGTAACTATAATTACGGTTTTGCTAACATATTTCACCGTACTTCTTGGCGAGCTTATTCCTAAACGCCTTGCCATGAAAAAAGCTGAACAGATCGCCCTTGGTATGTCGGGGCTTATTTATGTAGTTTCAAGAATATTCACACCGGCTGTTTGGCTTTTCACTGTATCAACCAACGGGCTTTTACGGCTGTTAGGCGTTGATCCCAACAGCGAGAATGAAGAAAATGCGGAAGAAGAAATTCTTATGATATTAGATGCGGGCAAACAAAAGGGAACAATACAACCAGAGGAGCAAAATATGATTCAGAACATATTTGAATTTGATGATATTTCTGCAGGAGAAATAATGACTCATCGTACAGAGGTTTCTCTCCTATGGCTTGAAGAAAGTGATGAGCAATGGGAACAGACCATTATTGAAAGCAGACACTCCATTTATCCTATATGCTCAGATAGTCCTGACAATATCGTCGGAGTTTTATATGCAAAGGACTACTTCAGACTTAAAGACAAAACCCGCGAAGAAGTGATGAAGAACGCCGTCCAACCTGCCTATTTTGTTCCCGAATCTGTCCGGGCCGATGTCTTGTTCCGCAACATGAAGAAATCAAGAAATCATTTTGCCGTTGTTGTAGATGAATATGGCGGCATGAGCGGCATTATTACCATGAATGATTTGCTGGAAGAACTGGTAGGCGATCTTGAAGATGACATTTCCATGCTGGAAGAATTGCCACAGATAGAGCGTATAGATTCGAAGACCTGGCGAATACAGGGTACTGCGCCGCTTGACGAGGTGTCAAAGCAGCTTGGTGTATTACTTCCTGATGAGGAATACGATACTTTTGGCGGCTTGGTTTTCGGCCTTTTGGGGAACATCCCCAGTGATGGCAGTACACCGGAGCTTGAAGAATATGGATTGACTATAAAAGTTACAAAGATTAAAGACCGAAGGTTGGAAAGTGCGGTTGTATACTTATCGGATGACAAATCTCCAGGAAGAACAGATAACGAATAATACAAAATATCATTATTTGCCTCAAAACATACCAGGCTGGCAAATCTCAGCAAGTTTTGAGGCAAATGTGAAATTTAATACTTTCTCTTCAACAAACAGTGTCATAAAAAATAATACCATAAAAAAAGTACAAAATCATAAAAAAATACAATATTTCATAACCATTTAATATAATTTCCCCTCAAAAATAAGTAATATGTTATTGAAATAAGATATGGTTTACATATAACTATAATGCTGCGTCTTTTTCTGGAATAATCCCGCAAGACGGCACGGGATAGCAAAAGAATATAGTAAAAGGATAATGAACTAAAGTCTTGATGAGGGGGAAAATTATGAATTCAAAGCAATTGGTTCTTGATGCACTTCATAACAAAGAAGTAGAGCGTATACCATGGGTACCTTTCGTTGGATGTCACGCTGCAAGCCTTATAGGTGTAACTGCAGAGGAATATTTCAAGAGCAGTGACAATATAGTTGCGGGAGTTACAAAGGCATATGAGTTATACAGGCCTGACGGATTGCCTGTATTATTTGATTTGCAGGTTGAAGCTGAAGCTATGGGTTGTGAACTCAAATATTCGGACACTAACCCGCCATCCGTTGCAACTCATCCTCTTGAAGAGGGCAAAAAACTTGAAGACTTAAAAATACCCGGAGAAAATGACGGAAGATTCCCGCTGGTACTTGATGCAGCCAGCAGGATATGTAAAGCTCTTGGAGACAAAATCGCATTGTATGGATTGATTACCGGTCCCTTCACTTTGGCTCTTCATCTTATGGGAACGGATATATTCTATGAAATGATAGATGAACCCGAGAATGTTCACAAACTGATGAACTTCTGCAAAGAAGTATGCATTAACACATCCAGAATGTATATCGATGCCGGCGTGGATATCATAGCTGTTGTGGATCCCATGACTTCACAGATATCTCCGGATAATTTTGCAGAATTTGTATCTCCTTATGCAAAGCCTGTATTTGAATATGTCAGGTCCAGAGGCAAAGGATGCTCATTCTTTGTATGCGGCAATGCGAAAAATAATATTGAGGAAATGTGCAAATGCGGACCTGATAATATATCTATTGATGAAAACATTCCTCTTGAATATGTAAAAGAAGTTTGCAGCAAATATGGCGTTTCATTCGGTGGAAATATACAGCTGACAGTTACCATGCTTTTCGGTACACCGGCTGACAATATTGCAAATGCTGAAAACTGTATGTCTATAGGAGGCAAAAAGGGTTATATACTTTCACCCGGATGTGACATGCCTTTTGCAACTCCTCCTGAGAACGTAAAGGCAATAGCCAGCTATGTACATGGCGAAGTTGCTGAATTTATGAAGAGTTCAAACGTCCTTGAAGGAATTGATGTAGAACTGCCTGATTACCAGAACGAAAAGCAGGTTATAATAGATGTAATAACTCTCGATTCCGAGTCCTGTGCTCCATGCCAGTATATGATGGAAGCGGTTGTAGCGGCTTGTGCTGATTTCGGAGACAAAGTAGTATATAGGGAGCATAAGATTAAGTTTAAGGAATCAGTTGTCTACATGCTTAAGCTGGGAGTAAAGAATTTGCCGACAATTTGTATTGATGGACAGATTAAGTATGTCAGCATAATTCCTGATGTTGAGCACCTTAAAAAGAGCATTAAGGAAGCGGTTGACTTAAAAGCAGCAAAACAATAATGGAATTAAATGAAGAAAAGCCGGGCAATGATAGTTAATCCTTGGTTAAGGGGCGAAGGAAGGGCAAAATGGGAAAAATAACAATAACATTGGTCTCTCTTAAAGACCCCTGTACAGCATGCAATATAATTTATGGACTTATTAAGGAAACGCTTGAAAAAATTCAAAAAGAATATAGCAATGTTGAGGTTAAGCTGATCGAACTTGATCATATAAAGAAGGCTGCAGAAGTTGAGGGGCTGGAAGTAGAAAAATTTCCAGCCGTTCTCATTAATAACGAACAGATAACAGCAGGCTCGCTGATTACAAAACGGCAGCTTATCTCTATTATACAGATGGAGGGAGGAGAACATGTCCAGAACTAATCTTGTTATAGTCGGGGGGTTCCTTGGCGCAGGAAAGACTACATCTATTTTAAGCATAGCAAAGCACCTGCTGGGCAGCGGTAAAAAAATTGGCATTGTGACCAATGATCAGGGCAGTGACCTGGTGGATACAAACTTTCTTGCAAAGGAAGGCCTGCCTGTTCTTGAAGTCACAGGAGGATGTTTCTGCTGCAATTTTGATGAGTTTACAGCCAAGGTAAACGAACTGGCAGAAAGCGAAATGCCTGATGTAATTCTTGCAGAGCCGGTGGGAAGCTGCACCGACCTTATAGCTACACTGTATAAGCCCCTTATGCATAATTATGTAAATCAGTTTGTTTTGAGGCCTTTATCCATTGTTGCAGATCCAAAAAGGGTAAAAAGGTTAATGATGGAGAAAGAAGGATCTCCATTCCCTAATGAGATCAATTACCTTTTCAGAAAACAGATGGAAGAGGCTGACATAATTATCCTTAACAAAGCTGATACCCTTAAATCTGAAGAGATTCAGGCCATAACTGCATTTTTGAAAGAAGAATTCAAAGGTACGGACGTATTGGTTGTATCCGCTAAAAACGGTACCGGAATAGATGAGTGGGTACAGGTTGTTATGGGAAGGGAAGCAATGCCGGGCAGTTCACTTGATATTGACTATGATGCTTATGCGCTGGCAGAGGAATACCTTGGATGGCTGAACAGTGCGGCACTGCTTAAAGCGGAGAAACCCATAAATGTTAACAGCTTTGTAGAAAAGCTTATGAATGAAATAAGCATAAAGCTTAAAGAAATGAACCGTGAAATTGCTCATCTGAAAATTTACGGCATTGCTCAGGATGATTGGGTGAAAGCGAGCATAACCAGCATATATGATGAAATTGATTTTAACAGAACTATGGAGAAAGATACGGAACAGTTTAATCTGATTATTAATGCAAGGGTGAATACAGATCCTGAGACTCTTAGACCACTGGTTGAGACTGTCCTTGCCGGTGTTTGTAATGAAACAAATACTGAAACGGTGCATTTGAAGACGGAATGCTTCAAACCGGGAAGGCCTATGCCGAAATACAGGATGGGCTAAAGTAAATGCAGGATGGCCTGAAGTAGATTTTTATATTTGGACAGCGGTTTTGGAGGATTAATAACCGGCAAGGTGATATAATCAGAAATTAACAAGAAAATTATTGAAATAATACAACATTTTATAATTAAATACATCATGTATTGCATAAATGTATTATACAAATTGGTGCAGTTGTAAATTTTGACAAGCTCGTCAGACACTTCGGTTTTGTGACCGGAGTTTTTTATGTCAATGGAATTTGTGAATATGTTGAAAGAATGCAAAGTAAAGCTTTGGGTATTCTAAACTTATTGCCAATATTTTGTTACGGGATACTAGGGCATAAAAGCCACTCTATAACTGCTTAAAAATACTTTGCATTTTTAAGTCAATATTATTCATTGCTTCAGCACATTCTTTCAATTGTGCACGAAGGTAACCGGGCAACGCCTTGGCTGACTTATACATCAACTGATGTTCAAGGCTTGCCCAGCAATCCATGGCAATGGTGCGTATTTGTACTTCCACAGGAACAAGCTCCTTTCTGTCGGACAAAAAGATTGGTATCTGGATTACAAGATGCAGGCTGCGGTATCCATTTTCTTTAGGATTGGCTATATAGTCCCTCTTTCTGATTAAGGTGATATCATCCTGCCGAAGCAGCAATTCTGCTATTGTATAAATATCCTCAATATAGTTGCAAATAACACGAATTCCGGCCACGTCTGTCAAATTTTTTCTAATAGATTCAACACTGATTTCGTGGCCTTTGCGTTTTAATTTTTCAAAAATGCTTTGCGGAGTCTTCAACCGGCATTCAATATGATGAATCGGATTGTGATTATAACGTACATGAAACTCCTCATCAAGTGTTTCAAGTTTAGAACGCACTTCCCGTATTGCCGCGTTATATAGTTGTCTCAATTCAAAGAAATCCTGCAGTTTTTCCGACATTTCCAACCGGTATTCATAAGTATCAATAATGTTAATATTGCTCACCAGATGAACATTATTTTTTATTCTCTTTTTTTTCATCTATTTTTACCTCTGCCGTTAACGTTATACTGTATAGTTAGTTATACTGTATAGTTAAATATTGTGTAATAATTTGGCACTATTTAACAGCGATGCCTTTATCAATTTATGCAATTGGAATTTTATCCACAGTAATTATAACTTCCTAATATGAACTGAATGTGAACAAAAAATGAACAAACCATCCAACCGGAGTAGATG
Source organism: Clostridiaceae bacterium (assembly GCA_012840085.1). Classification (GTDB taxonomy): domain Bacteria; phylum Bacillota; class Clostridia; order Acetivibrionales; family DUMB01; genus DUMB01. The sequence continues at coordinate 27,204 of DUMB01000044.1, read as the reverse complement.
ATTCGTAGAAATTCACATACCCCACTTCCGGGTGGTGTGCTTTTTTTAATTTGCTGATATCATAACAGAAATATAACAGGTTTTTCGTTAGCCAAATATTTTTACTTAACCATTGTTTTCAATTTGACGGAAAGGCCTGGAGACAATGCAGAGGATTTTCATGTTGAAGATATTGGGGGTTGAAATGTAACAAATGCGGCAGGCAATGCCGCAGAATGAAAAGTTGGCGCCAGGTTCTGGAATACCGGATACATAAACCAGACAAGCAAAAGCTAACTTTGTCCTATAACGATATTCCCGGACAAGATTAGACAATGACTGGAACAGAGATGTTGCTGCATATGAAGGCCAGGTTACGGCAAGGCAGGTTACGGCAAGGATTGATAAAGATAGGCAACGATAGATAAGATAGACAAAGTAAACCTAATATGAGAGATTTTTATATATAGATTATGAGCAATACTGCTAAATTTGGTTATATAGATTCAGACAGCTAAAATTTATTTAAGGTGAAAAAATGAGTTTGGAAGAAATAATAAATCTTACAAATAAGCTGCTGATATGGCTGCTGATATGTATAATATACATAACTTGTTCAGGCACTGCGACGCCGGTGTCTGCGTCTGAACTTGAAAATTCGCCTTCAGAGCATGAAAGCTTACCTTATGCCGAAGCTTTAAATACTTTAGGTGTATTGCGGGGGAATGAAAAAGGTCTTGAGCTTCATAGGGCGCCGACACGGTCGGAAGTCTTAGTGATGATTATCCGCTTGCTGGGAAAAGAGCAGGAAGCTCTTGAAAGCACCTATTCACACCCTTTTATTGATACAAAATGGGATGAGCCGTACGTTTCTTATGGATACAATCATTCTATTGTAAAGGGAATATCTGACAACAGCTTCGGCGGCAGCAAGCAAGCTTCGCTGCGGGAGTATTGCACTATGCTGCTGAGGGTGCTGGGGTATAACGAAAGCAATGGTGATTTTACCTTTCAGAATTCTGTCAAGTTTGCTTCAATAGTTCTTGGTGAGGAATTGACCGGAAAAGAAAAGTTTGACAGAGGGAAAATGGCAGAGATAGCCTGCTTTGCACTGAGTACCCGTAAGAAAGACAGTGCAAATACATTGGGCAAGATTCTTGTTGAGCAGGGGGTGTTTACACAGCAGCAGCTCAACGATGCACAACGGTGCTGGGAGCAGAGGGAAAAATATGAATCAACCACAGTATTGATTTATGCTGTCGGGTCTGATCTGGAATCAAAGCAAGAAAGGCTTACAAATGATTTAAATGAAATATTGCTGGCCGCACCAAACGACAACTGTCATGTCTTGCTGCAAACAGGCGGCACAATAAAATACCATAATGACTGGATGACAAACAAAAAAGCTGAGAGATTTCGTGTGACAGGAAAGGGACTGCGCAGGATAGATTACAATACCACAACAAAGGCATCTGATCCTCAAACATTGACAGATTTTATAAAATGGGGGGTTAAAGAAGCCCCTTCACAGCGGTATATTCTTGTATTATGGGATCATGGTTACGGAATAAAGGGGGGCTTCGGTGCAGACGAACTGAACGAGAACAAAACCATGCCGGTATCCGATATAAGTGCAGCTATTGCAAATGCAGGAGTTTTTTTTGACATTATTGCTTTTGATGCCTGCCTGATGGGTACGGTGGAAACAGCTTATGCCCTAAGACACCATACTAAATACCTGATTGCTTCCGAAGAAGCAACGCCTGTCTAAAGAAGCAGCGCCTGTCTGAAGAAGCAGCGCCTGTCTGCGGCTTGTCTTGCATGGCATGGACCGGAGCATTGAAGCGTAATCCGGCCATTAGCATGCAAAGGCTGGGAGAAGCTATTTTCCTATTTTTCATGCAGGTATAGAAGCAAATATTCCAACATCCTCAGCAATGAGGGACTTAAGACGTACACAGACAACTTGCGGATTATATGGCTTTTTGACGGAGACTTTTGACCCAGTCGGCACGGAATTCTGAACTGCAGGGCAAAAATTGAAGGTGTCTTTGATTAATTTGATTTGCTCAGGTTCATGAAAGGCGTTTCTGAGATTACAGTAGTAGTACAGGCTCTGGCAAGCGAGGTCCGAAATTCCTCCGGAGGCGGCAGGTATTGTGGTATTGGTATATGTGTTCCTGTCTATAAGCCGAAGGATTGTTTTTCTATGATGGATGAACTAAAAAAACGGGCTCAGCCAAACCTCCCTGTATGTGATTTTCAGAGACATCTTATAAACATAAAACATAACGATAAAACTTTAACCCATATAGGTGATGTACTCTCAACTAAAATTTGGGACTTTCATTTTGGATTGTATAATCAAAAGTCTCTTTAAACTGCTAAAACAAGATACTGCTAACAACATGGGGGTTTTACTAATTAAGGGTAAATTTTAAAAATGCAATTGTTTTGAGAAATGAAAATATAAGTGGAAATAAAGGGGGAGGTAAAATGAGGAGACAATATGTAAAAAGGAAAATTTTTTGCTTGTTTCTGACTGCCGTTTTGCTACTGTCATTAATGCCGGTTACAAAAGTGCGTGCGGAGGGAAATTATTATTTCGGATTTGGGGTTAAAACAAAAGATGTGTACCTGGCAGGTACCGATGATGATGTATATGCAGGATTTCGTTTCCGTGACGGGACAGAAATTAGAAAGCTTCTGGATCTTGATGGTAATGACCACGAACGGAATCAATACAGGGAGTATTTTTTTACTGATTCAGTAAAGGACCCGTGGATGATTTCTGATTTTTTTCTTGAAAAAGATGGCAACAACGATTGGTATTGTGATTATGTCTACATATACTATCCGAATCTTTTTAGTTATAGTAATCCCTGCACAGGTTATCCTTTTAAAGTTTATTACTATATAGATCATGATTTTGGCAACGAAAAAAATACTTTTCTGTATCAACAGAAAGAAAAATTACGAGCTTCTCAACATATGACAACTGGGGCGGAACTTTCTATGTAGATAAAAACTCACCGGATACTTTTCAACAATATAATTACTGGAACAGACATATAGTCGACCAATACGGTGATTATATTTGTATGCTGTGTGACGATCCGCCCACTATGTCATATTACCTGTCAGACGACAGGGTAGGTACAGATTGGCTGGAGTTTACACCACCAGCTGCTTTGTCAAATGCAACCATTAAAATAAATGAAAAAAAACTATATGACAAAATGACCGAAAAGGGAATAGGATCTGTGACATTAGTTACAGAGCCGAGATTCCTCAAGCGTTCGACCAGTGAAGAGAGTACGGGCATGGTCTATAAAAATATTGGAGGAACAGAATATCTGGTAAAACAAAAAACCTTCACCTTTTACCGCAGTGTTTTTGAACTGGGGGATGCAGAAATAGTAAACCCTGCTTCCTACTACTCCCCACGGACAGATTTCTATTATTTAAACAATCAAAAGCACACAGTCGGAATAAACATTAGCCCGACTTCCATTCATTGCGGCGTCATAAGCGAGACTGAAAAACGGAGCATAGCGAATAATTTCAGGTGCACTTCTGCTGCCCTGTATTTAGGCAATAACACAAACCCTTCAAACAAACTCTATGATCTGGATTTATCTATGGATATAGTAAGAGGAGCCGACGGCAAAATTAATTTTATTTGTGATGTACCACCGGATAAACAGGGCAGTCCGAATGACGGTATACGGCTTCAGCTGGATGGTGTTTCCTCGGTACACAACGGCAAAACGTATGTTTTGCAGGACGGATCAACTTCCATATATTTTTATTTCCCCAAATTTAAGGTTGATACAAAGGCTCCCACCATAAGGCTCACAAATGTCAACGGAACAGACATTCCCATACAGAACTCCATTCGCAATGAACACAATTTTTACTTTGTGAGCAGTGAAATTTTGTATCCGGATAAGAATGCTCCACATACTTCACAAAATGAGCGTTATTTAAGGTATGAATTATACCAGAAAAGCGGTGGAGTCTATGGCAGCTCTCCTGTTCCCATTACCGGATATCTGGGCACCGGTAAACAGACGCAGGTGCAGGCACCTGTCAGCACATCGGTCATTCAGGACGCAATGATCACGCTAAAGACGGCAGATCCTGTCGAAGGCCAGTTCAAATTGCGTATATATGGCTATGATGATGCCAATAACGGCTTGTACGGAAATGACTATTTTGAAATAGAGAATATATATTTAGACCGCAAGGCTCCGCGTGTGCAACTGACTGAGATAGTTCAGAACCAGGCGCCGGACGGCATCAAGAGGAACGATTATAGATTTGATATAGAGGATTTGCAAGAGAACAGGCAGTTCGGTTCGTGGGCAAGGACCTACTACTGCTTTGTAGAAGAGGGGCAGGAGGTTCCTGATCCTGCAAGTCAAAACATTGAACCGGTGACGGGCGAAATAGACGTAGTAACAGGCAAATGGGCATTTGTTGAAGGTGGAACCGAGACTACCACAGCAGTTTTGAGAGTCCCGCGGGGTGAAACTTTTAAAGGCACTCTCTACTATTATACCCGCGACAGCTGTAACAACGATTCCCGAATTGAGCAAAAAGGTAATAGTAGGGCACTGGGTAAACCTTGCCAATACCCGCTATGATTATGTACCAAACCCCAGTTGTGATTTCTCCAATTATTCAAATGAGCACCTTGTTCCTGATACGGCGACAGCTTTTTACTGGAGTGAAAGGCCGCTTAAAGCCGGGAAAAGCAGAGTGGCCGAAATGCTCTATGGTATCGGAAACTTTGCCCATGAGATGAAGGAGCAACGGCTGGGCATCAGCCTGAACGCCGGAAGTGTTGAACTGGACAGCAGCAAGAAAGTATATAAGGATGACGGAAAGTTCGACCTGACGGTAACGCTGGATAACAGTGTTGACAATGCACGAATGCTTATAGAGCCGCTGGTTACCATTACTGTTGATGAAGGGCTTAAATTTGAGGCAACAGGAACACGGGAATACAGGGTTAGAATAGAGGGCGGACTGAACGCAGGAACTGTTTTTGACATTCCCGATATAGTAATCATAGCGGAAAAGCAGCCGCAGATAACGTCCAAACGAATTGTAGCTTCAGTAAGTGCTACAGAGGTTGTGGACGAATCCACCCATCAGTTTGTGGAATACAGTGCAAGCTGTAACGTACTGCTGCCTGCAGTAGGAGGCATGCTGCCGAATATTGTAATGAAGCAGATAAATCCGGATTCAGTTTACTATGAAGGCGATAAAAATATTACCGTATCCGGAAATATGAAAGTGCTCAGTGATGCTCTTGCAGCAAGCGACGGTTGGAGCCTGTATCTGGTTTCTTCATCCACCAGGGAGAAAATCCTTATTGAAAAGAAGCGGATAAGTTTTATTGACGAAGGAAAGACCATGTCATTTTCCACGAACGAGACCATACCGGTTGGAAAGCATGATATAGTGTTTGAATTTACGGATCATCAGCTCATAGCATCTTTCGGGAATAAAATTACCGCGTCGAAGCAGCTGAATGTTTCAAACGATCCAAAGGACCGCTGTGCAAGCTACGGTATTGTAGTGATGGTTCGGTTCGATAATCCGTCAGATAACAGTCAGATCTATGATTTTGTCAGCTTTGCAAACGAAACCGAATTAAACAATTTTATTGCAGGGGATAAAATTAAAGACGGTCTTGCGCATAAAGGAATCAAATTTGATAAAGACAGTTCGGAAATTCTGCTTATAGTACGCGGTAAGCTATATAAATTGCAGGACGGAGAAGGTAATTTCTTCTATCAGGCCAGCAAGGCGGACGGAGACATCACTATAAATAATATTTTGACTTATCTTGGAGAGGAGCCCCTTAAGCTGACATGTGACAAGGATGAGGGTGCCGTATTGGAAGGTGACGGCACATTAAAAGTAATCAATTCCATTAACGTTTGGCATAATGCATGGAAGTTTGAAGGCAAAAACGGTAAAAAGCTCACTTTGGATCAGGACGAGGTGGAGGAGGGCAATGCCGAAGCCTTTGTGCTTTCTTTGGTCGGAGCAGGATCTATGATACAGTATCTGGGTGGGTTTCTGATAGATTTGAAATATGGTGTAATGACTGAAGATGATGGCATGTACGGAATCAGTTTTGGCGGGAAAATCACACTGCCCATCAGTGCACCGGATAAAAAAGACGATGGCGGGTCAGACTCCGGTGGCGGCAGCGGAGGCAGCAGCGGAGGCAGCAGCGGAGGCAGTGGCGGCAGTGACAACGGTAGCAGCGGCAGCAATGGCGGTAGCGGCGGCAGCGATAATAGCGATAATGATGATGATGAAGATGATGATGAGGAAGGAGAATTAACCGCAGCTATTGACGATGTACGTTTTGGACAGCACAAAGACGGTATAGGCTTTTTGGGTATTAACGTAACAATTTCAGTAAAGTTGCCGGAGGACGTTTTGGGTTCATTAGTGAAAAACGCCTTTGGAGTTGAAGCTGAAGTAACCATTAATACTATAGAACACTATTACAAGATAGAATTCGGTGTCGAGCTGGAAATACTGGAATGTGAGGGAAGCATTGCATTCAAGCAGGTTCCGGTTAAATCCGTGCCTTGCATTCTTCCTGATGAGTTGATGTTTTACATGGCCGGCGAGGCTATGCAAGTTCCCATTGTTCCGCCCTTTGTATTCATGACAGGCTTAGGCGGTGGTATTTCCAATCTGGCTGATACATTCAGCGACAATACAATAGGGGAACTTCCTCCTTTGACTCTTCATCTGAGAACACAGCTTTTACTTATAGAAACATTAACCGGCGATTTTAAGCTGGAAATTGATCTTTCAGGCCTAAAACTTGATGGCGAATTCAAGCTTATGGAAGACGATGAAGGGAAAATTATGAAAATCAACTGCGGTATGTCAGCACGCTGGATAACCCCGTTCTACATCAATGTATACGGAAATATCAGTATATGTGAGGGCTTGCTGCAGGGCGGTTTTACGATAAAGATTTCCGAGTCTTATTTCTACGGGTATGTATACGCCGTCTTGTATGTTCCTGAAGAAATACCCCTTATTGGCGGCATGCAACTGGCAGGAGTTGAAGCGGCAATTTCTTCAGATTTTATCGGAGCCAATGTAACTATAATCGGTATTAAATTTGGATTCATCTATTACTGGGATGGAGAATATAAATTCGGACAGGGAATAGATTTATCTTCCATAGGAAGGGCTGTAACGTATGTGCCCTCCGGCTACCGGAACAAGAACGGTAATTATGTTGAGTCCACGGTGGCCTACGGAACCAATCTTAGAAGGCTGAATTCAGTGCCTGTTATGAAAACCCGTGCAGGCAACGGAATTACCAAATACTTTGATCCATCCAAAGAAGATGCTTTATTGATTGAAGTCCCGCTTAAGGGAATAAGAAAACCAACTGCAAACGAGATTATACTGGAAAATCCTAATGGTAATAGAATACCCATGGCTGAGAGCGATGGAAAAGGCGGAGGGAATTATTTAATTCAAACAAGAAACGACAAGCATTACCTCTATATTAGTATAACCGACCCCGCTCAACTGATTAAAGGTAACTGGACATTGACAATTACTGCTGAAAATGTAACAATTGACGATTTTGTAGTAAACGGAGTGGATAATTTACCTGAAATCACAAGTGTGTCTTTTTCACGGACTTCACCCCAAAGCAGGGATATCAAGGTTTCATGGACAACGGATTCTGAAAGTGATGCGACGGGTGCCCTTAATGTATATGTTACAAAGGATGCTGAAATAATGAGCAAGCTTGAAAAGAATAATGCCAAAGAAGATGCCAGCGTATTAATCAGCATAGGAAATATCGGCCTGGACCGCATTTCGTCCGGTGAGCATATCTTTACGCTGCCTGAAACCTTTGAAGAAGGGTCGTATTATGTAGTTGCAATGTTAAACGACCACCGTGGCGGAATGAGCAAAGTAATGAGTGAAGAAAGCTTTGAATTTGTAAATCCGCTGCTGCCCGGCAAACCCGGATCAGTAGTTTTGAGCTATGCCGGCAACGGTGCGGTAAAGGTGGAAGTCGAAGAAAATGAACAGTCACCGTTCAATTACTATATGGTAACTCTCATCGATGAAGAGGGACAGGAAGTTCCAAACGGCTTCGGAAAATATGCAGTGAATCAGAAAATCGTACTTAGACCGGTGCAGCCCGGAAGCAACCTGCCTGCATTGGTACCTGGAAAGACCTATTATGCAAAAGTTACAGCTTTGAAAGAGACAGTTACGAAAGATAAGGAAATATTATACTATTACAGTACGGAAAGTACGGTTTCTGAAGGCTTTGTAATGCCCGAAACAAGAAAACCTTCTCTCATCAGTGTGACGGCCAATCTACCTGACCAGGGTGAGGAAATAATCACAAACAATGCTTTATATGAGGCAACCTATACATTTGACATGCCTGTGAAGTTGTCGTTTATCATTGACGCAGTCCGTCAGCAGGGCGAGGATGAGTTCAAGACCGAGTGGAGCATACAGCAAAGCTTTGAGGACGGTATGCATATTGTGGACTTTGAAGCGGTTAATGAGCAGAATGATACATTGACAGGCAGTGAAGCCGGTGCGGTATACGGGTTCACCGTAGATACGGTGGCACCTGTGCTTGCATTGGGGCAGAGCGCTTCAGCCAGCATGGGAGAAGATGGCGAGGAAACCACCGTCAGCAGCCAGACAGTATTTGTGAACGAGGACGGTTCCTTTGTGATTAATGGACTGACAGAGAAATCGGCAGTTCTGACCCTTGACGGTAAAAAGGACGGTATCACCGTCTTCCCTGACGGGACATTCATAATCGTGGGTGAAACGGACAGTAGTGAAGCAGTACAGACCCTGTTGTTAAGGGCGGAAGATTCAGCGGGCAATGTGGCCGAGCTGAAGATACACCTTGTGAACCGTTCACTTGCCGTATTTGAAAGTGTAAAACTGATATCAGAACTGGAAGGTTCGGGACAGCAGCCTGACTATATAGAGATGAACATAGGTAACAAGACCATCCTCACAGTAAAGGGTGTGACTGCCAAAGGAGAGGTTCTTCTCAAGCCGGAGGATATCGTGTGGGAGGTTCTCTATGAGCAGAACATCATCAAGCTTTCCCAGGACGGTACGATAGAGGCCCTTGCACCAGGAGAGACGGCAATAAAGGTAAGCTACCGTGTGGCAGCAATAGAAGGCGAGGATGGCAGAAAAGTCTACAATGAACTGGCCGATGTGATAAAGATAAGGGTACGCGATGTGGGCTATAGATATGAGATTCGCCAGACACAAGGCCTTACACTGTTAATATTGTTTACTGAAAAGAACCGCGGACTGGCAACTGTAGAGGCGGAAGGACAGCTGGTAACACTACTGTACGATGAAGCAAGGAAAGCATATATGGGAGTGTTCCGCTACAGGCTGACCGGCGAACAGATAATAGACAAAATTGAATTTGATCCGGATAAAAAATCACCTGTACTTTTACGCGGAGATACCGATGGGAACAATGTAGTGGAAAAAGCAGACGTATTGAGCACCATCAATGGTATACTGAGCGGAGGATATGTTTGGCTGGACGACAGGGAAGGCTGGCTGAGGTCCGATAAGGACGGAGACGGTGTTGTAGACATAACGGATGCACAGCTGTCCCTTTGGGAACTGCTGAGATGAGGATGTACAGCTGTTCCTTTGGGAACTGCTCAGATGAGGATATACAGCTGTTCCCTGGGTAACTGCCTGGATAAGGAAGTGCAGCTGTTGCTTCGGGAACTGCTGAGATGAGGGGGATTACAATGAAAAAAATCATATGTAGTATTGTAATATTAACCATGCTGCTTGCGAGTGCGCCATTGACGGTCATGGCGGTAAGCGATGCACCTGACCTTAGCTATAAACTGGATATTAAGGTGTTGAACAAAGACGGTGTCGAATCAAATACATTCCAGGTTGGAGATACGATATATGTGTACCTCAGCTTTACCTATACGGGAACAGGCAGGGCACCGGTTTACGGGCTGCAGGGAAGGCTTCATTTTGACCCTTATGTCATCAGAAGCCAGTCTTTCAGCGCCAAAAACGGTATACAGGTAAAGGAACAGGGAAGGCAAATAACATTTGCCTTCCTGGATATGTCCGACCGGGGACAGAGTGATTTCATGTTTGCCAATTTCTGTAAGATTGTGTTTACGGCAAAGAGTAACGGAACCGTTAACCTATATTGTGACAATGTAATTGTAACAAACTATGATGCCTCCCACCGGTACGTAGATACCTCTGAAATGGTAAGCCTGGTTGTAGGTACAGGAGTAAAGGACGTGACCAAAGAACTGTTGGAGAATGATATTGCTGCGGCGGAACAAATGCTCGCTGACTGTATTGTAACGGATGAGCCGAATTCCAGAATATATTATCCCAACTTCTGGATTACGACTGATACGGAGCAGGCCTTTAAAGCAGCAATAGACCAGGCAAAGGCCATATTTGATAAAATTAATGTCACAATGGAAGAGATAGAAGCTGCAGTCATGGAACTGGCCGCAGCGGTAAAAGCATTTGAAAGCGCCAAAATCTATGGCCCCCACAGACCCGGTGGAGTCCCGGCCGGTGAAGGTGGTGGAGGTACAGAAGTGGAATACTATGCAGTAAAGGCATCGGTTCATGGAGGAAACGGCAGAATCCATCCTGATTTCGCCGAACAAAGATGCCGTAGCAATACGTCATGCACCATCAGGATGCTGCCTGATGAAGGATATGAAACGGAATATGTATATGTGAACGGTGAAAGGTTCGACGGCATGGAATACTTCACCATACCAAGAGTTGAGCGCGACACCATGGTAGTAGTAACCTTTTGCAAAATACCGCCGTTTACGGATGTCGCCCGTGAGGATTGGTTCTACAAAAGTGTAAGATATGCCTATAATCACGGGCTGTTTAAAGGTACGTCAGAAACAGAGTTTTCACCAAGGCTAAATATGACCCGTGCTATGCTGGCTACTGTTTTGTATAGATTGGAAGGCGAGCCGGAAGTCAATGCATCTGATGTATTCACAGATGTGAGAGAGGGTATGTGGTATACAGATGCGATTACCTGGGCACATGAAAATAATATAGTCAAGGGCTATGGAAACGGGCTTTTTGGGCCGGATGATTTTGTTACACGGGAACAAATGGTGGTAATGCTGCACCGTTATGCGGAAGGCAAGGGGCTGACAACGGATGAAAGCGGGTATGAACTGAAGTATACAGACGCACCGGAGATATCAGGTTATGCAGTGGAAGCTATGAAGTGGGCAGTAGCAAAAGGGCTGATAAGGGGCACGGGAGAAGGCACCTTAAGCCCGTTGGGGAAGGCCACAAGGGCGGAAGTAGCGACAGTCTTAATGAATTACATGGAAACCTTCGGACAAGAATTTTAACCGTTTTTATTTCCCATATTTAGACGGTTTATTTCCCATATACTATAACATTATGGCTCTACGTCAAAATCGCTAAAGGAGGCCAGGAGACAAAATTGTCCGGGTGGAGCAAAGTAAAATGGAGCAGCTAAATTTTACTGGCAGATAATCATATCCGATTATCTGCCAGTTGCTATTTTTTTGAATAAACTTCATTTTTTTGTCAAATTAAACTTTATGGCATTGATGGGAAAAGTCTTCACTTTAAGCAAAACCAGTGATATTATAATAACAACATAATAAATTAAATGTTAACTGGATTTAAATATGCGATATTAAGTGGGGGCTTTATTGGCAGATGTTTATATTGCCGGGTTATGTAATTTGTGAGCAAATTCACGAGAATAACAGAATAAAGGTATACAGAGGATTTACAGCCAGGGACAGAATGCCTGTTATTATAAAGGCATTTGAAAAAGAAGCAGCCGATCCTCTTGGAATTTCAAGGTTCCTGCATCAGTACGAGATAACTCGTGATCTTAACATCGAAGGTATTATCAGCCCTATAAAACTGGAGCAGACAGTCTCACATTTTGCCCTGATAATGAAGGACGTTGGAGCTATCTCTTTGAGGGAATACATTCAAAACAATCCGGTAAATCTGAAGGAGTTTCTTGAAATTTCCATTCAGCTCACAGGGACTTTAAGCCAACTCCACCAAAAAGGTATAATTCACAGGGATCTAAAGCCGGAAAATATTCTTGTTAACTCCGGTACGGGTAAAGTATATATAATTGATTTCAGCAGTGCTTTATCCTGCTCGGGAGAGAATAAGAATAAAGTCCTTGTTACAAACGGTTTGGTGGGAACTCCGGAGTATATGTCACCTGAGCAGACAGGACGGCTGAATATTGAAACTGACCAACGCAGTGACCTTTATTCACTGGGAGTAGTATTCTATGAGATAATTACCGGTCATCTACCTTTACAAGCCGAAAATCCTGCTGAGTGGATAAATGCCCATATAACTCAGCAACCGCAGCCGCCGAATAAACTTAACCCTGATATTCCTGACATTATATGTGACATCATTATGAAACTATTGGAGAAGGCTGCTCATGAAAGGTATCAGAGTGCATACGGGATTTTGTGGGATCTTAAGGAATGTAAGAGGCTTTTGATGCAAACAGGCAGAATTGAATTCTTCTCTATTGGACAAGCAGATGCATCAGCCCGTTTTCAAATTCCGCATAATCTATATGGAAGAGAAAAGGAAAGAGCAGTTCTGAAAGATGCTTTTGAACGTGCTTGTGAAGGAAGCACCCAAATAGTGCTGGTGAGCGGATATCCGGGTATAGGCAAAACAATGCTGGTAAGTGAAAGCCTTAAATCCTTTGATTACGAGAAAGGCTATTTTGTTATGGGCAAATGTGACCAACTTATGCACAATATACCTTATGCCCCCATGGCAACAGCTTTTGGAAACCTTGTAAAGCAGTTAATGACTGAAGACCAGGAAGAATTGAATAAGTGGAAAAAAAGAATCATGCATGCACTTGGCAGGAATGGTGCAGTGGTTACCAACATCATTCCGGAACTGGAGTATATTATTGGTAAGCAGAATCCTGTAGATGTATTGTCTCCAAAAGAAGCAGAAAACAGGTTCATGATAGTTTTCAGGGATTTTGTAAAGGTATTTGCCTGGAAAGGGCATCCGCTGGTTTTGTTCCTCGACGACCTTCAGTGGATGGATCCTGCTTGTGTACATCTGCTCAAGTATCTAACCTGTGATGCAAATCTTCGTTCACTGCTTTTTATTGGGGCTTTCCGTGATAATGAAGTGGATGAAGATCATCCGTTGAAGGAAATGCTGGAGGAAGTTCAAAAGGGACGGCATGACAGGCAATGCATTTCACTCTTGCCCCTGGACAGAAGTCAGGTTCAGGATCTGGTTGCCGGTACATTACATACTGAATTGAACAAAGTAGTCTCCTTATCAGATATGCTGTACCGTAAATCCGGAGGTAATCCTTTTTTCCTGGTGCAATTGCTTAGGCTGATACATGACGAAGCACTTCTGTACTTTGACAGGGGGGAAGGATGCTGGAAGTGGGATCTTGAAACTATTCGGAAGCTTCAGCCGGGAGAGGATGTACTGGAACTTCTCATGAGAAAGCTGCAAAGGCTTCCGGAGGATACCCTTGAGATTCTGAAACTGGCAGCCTGTATCGGAAACAAGTTTGATATGGAAACACTGGCTTCCGTATGCGGCAAGTCGTCGAAGGAGATGGTAGACTGCCTAATGCCTTCAGTCCTTGAAGGACTTGTTCTGACAGCAGAAAATCAAAATCTGATGCCAGCTCCAGAATATCGGGAGATAGAGCATTCAGTATTTGAATTTCTGCATGACAGGGTACAGCAGGCTGTCTATTCCCTCATCCCTGAAGATGAGAAAAAGAAGAAGCATCTTTCCATCGGCCAGTTGCTTTTAAAAGATACTGACAGCGACAATCTGGAAGAGAAAATATTGTCCATTATGGACCATTTTAATCGAAGCCTGGAATTGATTGTTGATTTTGAAGAAAGGATGAAGCTGGCAAAATATAATTTATTAGCCGGACGGAAAGCGAAAGCATCAGCAGCATATGCATCGGCTCTGCAATATTTCAGGACGGGGCAGGAACTGCTGCCGGACGATGCATGGGAGCAAGCTTATAAACTCAGTTTTGATCTGAGTTTGGAGCTGGCTCAGATGGAATATTTATCTGCCAATGTGAAGGTAGCTGAAGAATTATTTGACACTGTTATCGAGAAAACTAAGGATGAATTGGAGAGTGCAAGTGTATACGGCTTGAAAGTTATGCTATATGCAGAAGTTGGAAAGTACGCCGAAGCCGTTCATACAGGCATCTATGCTCTTGAGAAATTAGGGGTCAGGCTTCCGCTTTATCCTACAAAGGTTGACTATTTAAAAGAGATGTTGTTTTATAAGTGGTATATGCGGAATAAAAAAATCGAAGATCTTGTACATTTGCCTGAGATGACGAACCCAAAGCAAAGAAAAATTGCGGAACTTTTAACCCGTCTTACTGCTGTAACGATGACCAGCTATCCGGATTTCTTCAGCTTTATCATACTGAAAACCGGGAATTTTGCCGTCAGACATGGAAATACTGAGATGACCTCCATTGGGTACTTAGGGCATAGTATTACCGCTGGGAGTGTTCTTGGCGACTATAATGCAGGTGATGAATATAGAAAGGTATGTATCAGTCTGGCGGAAAAGTACGACAGGAGTTCATCCAAGTGCATAATATACTTTGTTATTGGAGTACTTATCTCTCACTGGACACAGGATGCTGCAGTGGGGCTGGAATATCTCAAAAAGGCTGTCATTAGTGGGATAGAAGCAGGAGATGTTCTTATTATTGGATATGCTCATTGTCTTCTCCTCGAAATTCCTTATCTAATGGGTGTTCCTTTGGAGAAAGTTTCAAAAGAGGTCATGAATAAACGTGAGATTGCAGAAAGGCTAAAGCATGAAACCCTTGCCAACAATGTTGCGGTTTATGAGAAACTGGTATCTGTACTTGTGGGGGAAAAGACTGATTCACTGGCATCAGGTGTAGCTGAGTTTCAGAAGAATGAGTTGCCGCAGTTGATACAAAGGGACCAATCTCCCCTGGCAACTTATTATATTTATGAAATGTATTTGTGCTATATGATAGGTAACTACCGGGATGCACTGGCTGCTGCACAAAAAGTGGAACCACTGAAGGGGGCCATTATTGGCTTTCTGATCAGTGTTGAATATGTTTTTTATTATTCCCTTGTTATAACTGCTGCTTATAAAGAACTTCCCGTCAGGGAAAAAGAGCGTTATGTGAAAGTACTGAGAAAAAACCAGAAACGGATGAAGAGATGGTCGGAAACATGCCAAAAGAACTTTGAACACAAATATCTGCTGGTTGCTGCTGAAGTTGCCCGCATACAGGATAGCAAGGGAAAAGCCATGTCACTTTATGACAGCGCCATTCAATCTGCCCGGGAAAACGGGTACATACAATACGAAGCCCTTGCAAATGAGCTGGCAGCAAGGTTCTATCTGTCGCAAGGCATAGAGAAAGTAGCAGAGATGTACATGCAGGATGCATGTAATGGATATTTTAAATGGGGGGCTTATGTAAAGGTTAAAGAACTTCAGGAACGCTATCCTAAGTTTCTGGAAGGAATAGTTTTTGAAAGGCAAAGCATAAACAATAATACAGAATTTATTAAAAAAATATCAAGCATTCCTACACCTAGCGATAGCGATATAAAAGACAACCTGGATACATATTTTATAAATAAAATTGTTGAAAATATTTTCAGGGAAACGGATATTAATAATTTATTAAAGAATTTTTTGGATATAGCTGCTCAAAGCATAGGTGCAGACAGGGGATATTTACTTTTTGAAAAAGATGGAGAATTGTTTATCGAAGCTGTAAAGGACAGCAACCTGAGTGAAACTGTTATTAAAACTATTCCGCTGGAGGAGGATTATAAGCTTTCGAAAGCAGTAGTAAGGTATGTTGCACGAACTCTTGAAACAGTGGTATTAAGCTGTGATGATAAGGCGGGGATTTTTGCCGGTGACCCTTATATAGCAGAATCGGATCCAAAATCTATAGCATGTTTGCCTTTATTATTCCGGGGGGTACCGTTTGGCATACTGTATTTCGAAAACAGTTTCATACCCGGAGTGTTTTCGCCTGACCGGCTTGAATCACTCAGACTTTTATCCAGCCAGATAGCTTATGTAAAAAGATTGCAAACGTATCTGGAAAAGAATGACAGTATTATAGATAAAAAAAGAATCATACCAATATCTTATTGATCCTCTTACTGAA
Source organism: Clostridiaceae bacterium (assembly GCA_012840085.1). GTDB lineage: Bacteria > Bacillota > Clostridia > Acetivibrionales > DUMB01 > DUMB01. The sequence continues at coordinate 10,895 of DUMB01000044.1, read as the reverse complement.
CGGGAAACAGAGGTTCTCAATCTTATTGCAGAAGGAATGTCCAATAAAGAAATTGCTGATTGTTTGAATATAACGGTAAATACCGTAAAGGGTTATATAAAAAATATTTATGAAAAATTGGGAGTGAGCAGGAGAGTGCAGGTTGTAGCCAGAGCAAGGGAAATGAAAATATTAGGGGAAAAATAAAATAGACATTATAGTACCATTTCCTATGCCTATTCTATAAAAAAACTACAACTTTAATCGAACAAGGAATCTTCAAAGAAAAGCATTCTCCCACCCATTTTAGCGGTAATTTTTTTCATACTGTGCTATAATATTAAGTTTATTAACTTTAAAGTATTTTATTAAAATTAAAAATTTTACAAACATTAAGGAATTTTACAAATACAAAAGAATTTTACTAACACCACCATATTTACTAAGATGCATATTAATTTATTTTACATAATAGGGGGAATGTATAATGAAGAGTAGAACAACAGCACTTATTTTAGCAATTTTATTACCTGGACTTGATAGAATTTACCTTGGGAAAATAGGTTCAGGAATTTTGAAAATTATTACAGCTGGAGGACTCGGTCTATGGTGGATTATAGATATTATATTAATCGCTTCAGATAGAATGATGGACAAATACGGCAACAGACTTCAATGATAGGAAAAATTAAAGCCAATATGCAGGCGTATATTGCATATTAATAGCAATTCCTGCATATTAATAGCAAGCAAAATATGTCTCTTAATTGGGGGTTAAGCCATGAGATATATTATTTTTGGAGGGAATCTACCGGCTGTTACCATTACTCTTAACAGAGGTGAAAGTATTTATACCCAGTCAGGTGGTATGACCTGGATGACAGACAATATCTCGATGGAAACGAATATGAGAGGTGGCTTATTCAAAGGACTCAGCAGAATGCTATCGGGTGAGTCGCTCTTTATGGCAACATATACAGCACAGGAAGATGGCGCTGAAATTACATTGGCATCTTCCTTCCCTGGTTCTATAGTTGCTGTTGATATCAGCAAGGGAAGCGTTATTGCTCAGAAAAATGCATTTTTATGTGCACAACCAACAGTAGAGCTTAGTATGTATGCCAACAAAAATCTTGGTTCCGCCCTTTTCGGCGGCGAGGGTTTTATTCTGCAAAAGTTGACCGGCACAGGTTATGCATTTTTTGAAATTGACGGTACGTGTTATGAAAAGGTGCTTGCACCGGGAGAAGTTATCAAAGTCGACACAGGCAATGTTGCTGCTTTTGAAGCCAGCGTGAGATATGAAGTAGAGACTGTTAAAGGCTTTAAAAACATTCTTTTCGGCGGTGAGGGATTGTTCCTTTCAAAACTGACAGGGCCTGGGCGAATATGGCTTCAGACCATGACAATGCCAAGCTTTGTCCAAAGGATAATTCCATTCCTGCCTGCCAATCGGGACTAAATAAAATATAAATATTAATTATAAGTGTTAGAAAGGCTGGTTGGTTTCCAGCACCGGCCTTCGTTTCTGCACTTCTTTGCACATTTCAAGAACTTTATCGCCGTTTATACATTCAATAACGTATTTATGGCAGAAGGATCTGGTATTTTGCTTAAAGTCTCCCAGAGTCACAATCATTCCTCTATAAATTGAATTTAACTGCATGCATCTTGCCAGTTTCATTGCAGTTTCCACTTCAATCCTTTTATTCAACGGAAATTTTATTACTTCAACATACTGTAAATTGTTCAGTATAAGACCATTATTTTCTTCGCCGCACTTATCGGTCATTTTGACTTTATAGCCTTTTCTTCTGAATACTTCCATCATGAGGTATACAAAATCCCCGAAACCTATTTGGCTGAGATCATCTTTGTCATTTATACTTTCCAGAAGATTATTTATTTTAATGCTGTATACAATATTTGCAGCTGTTTTCAAGGTAAACCGGAAAATATACATTATTAATAAAGATAACAGAATAATAAATAACATTGCATCACCCTTTTTTTATTATGCCAATAAAATATAATAAAATTCTGAGACAGTACATCGGGAAAGTCAGGAACTGTCCCCGTTCGTACCCGGTTATATAATAATGTTTCGGTTTTATAGTTTACTGTACATATTGAGTACCTTAAAATAGATAATGCGGATATTATAAACATTATTGGCAAGTAACCGTAAATGAGCAATATGCATATGTAAAGGGAATTTAACATGAATACTTTCAAAATAAATGCTTTCAGAAAAATTCTGGTGCTGTTTTTGGTATGTCTTCAGACATTGGTATTGATTTCATGAACAGCGGGCAATTCCAATAGCAAGGAAAATTTTCTCACTATATACCTAATGGATTATGACATTATTGCTCAAGATGCGGGATGAGGCCATGAACACAGAGGCGTCTGTTAAGTCAGTACTCCGGCAGCCGGACGCTATGGTTCAAAATATTGGGGTATGCAGCTATATGGATGGAGAAATTAGAAAAATAATTAATGAAGAGTTGGAAGCATTAAGAAGCGGGAATAAAAGTGTAGAAGAAGCAGCCCAATTATAGCCATATATTCTAAAGATATTGCTATCGCAGCAGAAACGGCAAAAAATTATTTCTGTATTTCAGGCAAGACGGTTATTATGCCGTGGCTGCTGCACTTGCAGAACAAAGTGAAAATGAGGAAAACATCTTTATAAGCAAGCTGGCCGGCTAATATGCAGTTGGGTACTCACCCTTATCAGCAACGGTCATAGCCCTTTCCGGGTTATTTTTAATCTCTCGCATAGTATAGTCATGGAAACTTTCGCGTGGAGATCTGATCATTTTTCTGATTTTAGCTTCGCATTTTGAGACGCATACACCACAGCCCAAACATTTTTCCGGATTTGTAGCAATTACTCCGTTTTTCGCTGTAATAGCTTTAAATGGACAGCGTTTAACGCAATTAAGGCAAAGTGTACATTTGGACAAGTCCTCCTCAACGCAGGTAAATCCGGAACTCCTTACAAACGGAATATCATAGCGTACTTTCAGATACATCGGCACGCAGGCGTGAGAATCGCAGTTGCAAATGACATACATTTTTCGTCCCAAGGGATAGGAAACACACATTATTTGATGAACGAGACCTGCATCTTCACATTCTTCCAGGCATTTAATTATTTCCTCCGCAGGCAGCCAATCAGAATTAGAGTATTTGGTAGTAATATCATCAAGAGCAGTGACTTCTGAAATAAACATACATGTTGCACGTGGTATGTTATCTCTTCCAGTTGCTCTGAAGGATTTACATGAGCAAGGCCAGATTCTGCCGACTTTGGCCCTTTTGATCAATTCCAGTATACTTTCATAGGGCATGATTTTTACCCCGCGGGAAAGCGAACCGTCTTGCGGAACAATAAAACCCGCATAATATTTGCAAAAATAGTTATATAGTTTCTTGAGAAGCTTTCCAATCACAGGGTATTCAGTAGCTGCTCCCCAGGCAATAAAAAAGTCAAGAGAGCGTACCTCGCAGTAATTACCAAAATAGTTTACTAATTTGGTGTCAATCTTATCCAGCAAATCCCTATACTTCATGTTATTTTCTCCTCTCTAACTCAGCCTTGAATTTACCTGTCCAATATTCATGGGAGTTTAATACCCACAAATGATGCAGCTTTGAAAACTCCGGATTTTTTTTTGTTGAAGTTTTCTATGTAGGGATCCTCGCATGAAATCATATATTCAAAGTCATCTAAACATTTTTGCAAGCGTTCTTTTGAAAATGTTTTGTATTTTATATGTTTATGAAATTTAATTCTTTGTTTTCTTTCCCAAATATTTGCAACTATTGAGAAGAAAGCAACTATTAAAGACATTGCAATAATCTTTCTTGCAGAAAGCTGGATTTCACCGTCTTTTGATTTAATTCCCGGCATAGAGACACTCCTTCTTTTGAATATGAAAAGGAAAATATAAAGAAGCATACCAGGCGCTTGTTTATACACCAATAACGCCCTGCTTATGCATTAACAACGCCTACTTATATACTAATAAGGATTTGTGGTGTATACAATTATACTATTTTTACATTGTATACATTATTTCGACCTTTCATATGCCTGATTCGTGCTTTTTGAATTCCTGAGGTGTGCAGCCTGTGGATTCTTTAAAAACTTTAAAGAAATAATTGTAGCTGGAGAAACCGGTTTTGCTTACGATATCCTTTAATTTCTCATCTTTCAATATTAACTGCTTGGCAATTTCAAATTCTATAACAATTCAGATATTCAATAAAACCTTTGCCGGTTTCCTTTTTGAAAACTCTGCTGAGGTATGAACTGTTTACTCCAATATGATCGGCAACAGTATCCAGAGAAATGTCGTTGCTGTAGTTCGCGGCGATATATAATATTGCTTTGCGCGGTACTTCAGAGTATTCGTCAGAAAAACGTACCGCCTGCAGTTCATCAAATAATTTATTATATAACTGTATGATACCCTCTTTCAGCTGAACAAAAGTTTTTTGTGATTTTATATAACTGTGCGGAATTTTTCCGTCGATGTATAGTTTGCTTATATCAATCATTTTATTGCGGGCGACGGCAACAGCCATGCTTGTGAGTTCTAAAGAAATTGCCTCTACTACATCGGGCTCAACCTGATTTGTAAAACACTCATCGTATATCATATTTATTTTTTTCATAATTTCATCATATGCATAGTTGGAAAAGTCCGGGCGTATGTCGGACACATTTACAAAAGGCATATAGTTGTTGCCAGATTTTATTTTTGTGCGTGGTTCATCAAAAAACACCTGGTTGTTTCCGCAATAAAACCTGAGGGACATCTTGTTTATTGCCTGGGTATAATAAGTATCCAAAAGGGAGATATCATCACAAACATTGCTTACAGAAATGCAGCAGGTTATATTTAACAAACGTTTGACAGAATTTCTGACTCTGTTTATTATCTGATTGTTACGTTCCAAAATATATGAATCACTGAATGTATCATTGTTGGAAAATATAAGCACAAAACGACTGCCTTCCATATGAATTGCCATACCGGATACAATGTCATCAAGAATTGATTGGCAAATACTCACAAATGTATCCGTAAACCTTTTTAATTGCTTATAATTACCAATCTTATTTAATATTGAATCATATTCATCTATTTCGACTACCATAAGCTGTATTTTGTGTATATCAAGATTAACTGAACTGTTGCTTAAAATTCTTATTGCTTCCGATTTATCCTTACATCCCTCCAATATCAATCTTTTAACGATTTCAGAGGAGATATCCTTCTGGTACATTTTAATCAGCTCAGAGCTGTCATTGTTATTATATATGTTTTGCAGCCTGGACTTTGCCTTTGATAGAATATCAATAATACCGTCTTCGGTAAGGCGGTGTTTTAGGATATAATCAAGGGCACCGTTTTTCAGACTATGTTTAACATAATCAAAATCATCAAATCCGCTCAGGACGATAAATACTATATTGCTGTCAATCAAACCGGCCTGCTCTATTAAGCCCACACCATTGAGTATTGGCATGCTCATATCAGTAAATACAATATCCACTTTATTGTTTTTCAAATAATCAAGTGCCAATTGTCCATTGTCAGCTTCGTGGCAAATTTTGCAGCCTTCTTTTTCCCAGTCAATAAAGTTGCGCAAATATGTGCGAAAGGAAATATCGTCATCAACTATTAATATGTTATACATTTTCATCACACCACTTATGAATAATAGGTAAATTAATTGTTACAGTAGTACCGGCATTTAGTTCACTCATAATATTTATACCATATTGTTCCCCGAATTTTAACTTAATGCGTTCATTGACATTGTGCAGGCCGATGTTTGTAAATTTTAGTTTTCTTTCAGGAGCAGCCGTTAAGATATTTTCCAGTTGGTCGGCTGCCACACCGATTCCGTTATCAATAACTTTTATAAATAGCTCCCCATTGGATATATAACTTTTTATCATGATATGCCCTTGTCCTTTTTTATGAGACACACCATGTATTATAGCATTTTCTACTATAGGCTGTAAGATGAACTTGGGCACTAAGAATTCTTTGCTCTCCGGAGCTATGTCATAGCTTACAACAAATTTATCCAAATAGCGGTATTCCTGTATGGTTATATAGGCACGAAGACTGTTGATTTCGCCTGCAAGAGTAGAGTATTCCACTTTACCCATAGTGTCTTGCAAAATACTGATAAGTGCAGTGACCAGATTCTCGATATTGTCTGCATTTTGCATTTGTGCCATCCATTTTACGCTGTTTAGCGTGTTTGCCAAAAAATGTGGATTTATTTGTGCCATCAAAGCTTTAAATTCCAGATTTAGTTTTTGCTTTTCAGTAGCCTTTATCTTTTCCAAGGAAATTTTCAACTTTTTAATCATATTATTAAAGCTTGCGTTTACTATAGCGATTTCATCCTGAGAATAATCCGGGTCACTCACTGTCAAATTGCCATTATTAACCCTATCTATTAAAGCCAGGGTGGTTTTAAGCGGCTCATCTATACTTTGGGAAATTATATCTGTCAGAAAAACTACACCTAACATGCAAAACAGTATTGTAATTATAATGGCAACAGATAACATATTGGTTTCATTATTCAGATATGAATAAGGTATTGCGGAGATAATCTGCCATTGATCATAAAGGATTTCACGGTAACTAAACAAATATTTGGCACCGTTAATAACATAATTAAACGATACATCTTCATAAACGCCCAAAAATAGATTGTCCTGAAGCTTTTTATCCTTAAATATGCTGCCTGATGGATATTCGGGAGATTTGCTTGTAATAATTGTATTGTTATTATCTAGGATTATTGTGTATGAGCTTTGCCCAATGGTAGCTGCTTTGCATATACCCTGAATGTAAGTTTCGTCAACACAGATAAGTATATATCCGATTCGTTCACCGGTTTCGATGTTATTAATATAACGGGACATTAATATTCCTTTGCTGGCAGGATTGTTTTTATCACGGTTTACTACAGTAAAGACTGATTTTCCACCGGCTTTGTGAATTTTTCTGACTAAGTTTTCTAAATATTCTTTATCCAGGTCTATAGGTCTGTTCCTTCCGCCAAAGGCATTAATGATATCCAGGTCTTTTGTTAATATAAGTACATTTGTTACATAGTACGCAAGTGTGAGATGCTGTGCGGTATCACGCTGTAATTGCTGTTCAAGGGTAAATAACTCAAAATCTGTAAGTTCCTTATAGCCGGAAAGTACCTTTTGAGTAAGGGGATTAAAGGAAATTTCTATACTGTTGCTTTCCAAGCGTTCTATAGTAGAATTGATATTCACCTTTGCCATGAGCAAGCTTTGTTGAGTGGACTCGGATATTTTATCTTTTATTGAATTGGCTGATATCCTGTAAAATAATATCGCTACAATAAACAGAGGAAGTATTGAGATTAAATAAAATGAATATATTAAGCGCTTTTTTACTGAAATCTTGCGTATTGCAGAAATTAGTTTATTTGAATTACTCTCCAAAATACCCGTCCCCATTTCACGAAAGCAGGCTCTCAGCAGTTTAGAGAGGCCAGCTGCTTAATGCACATTTTAAATTATTTTCATAATATAATAAAAATTATTTATTGTAAATTGGAAATTAATTATTACTTAAAGAGGTACAAATATTATAGTATACTGAAAAAAATTATAGTTTTTGTGAAAAAGCTTATATCTTATAATAAAACCTGTCAACGATAAGGAGATTACCATGATAAAAAAGATTAAATTAAGCTATGTAATACTGATTTTGGCAATAGCGGGAACACTGTTATATAGTAATGGTTTGCGGGAGCTGCCTGCACCAGCGCAAAACTCCAGCATTACACTGACTTATTGGACATTTGACGACATGTATGCTGACTTTATGAAGGCACGTGTAGCTGAATGGAACAGCCGTAATGAACCGCATATTAGTTTGGATACAAGTGTTTTTTCACTTGATGAAATAGATTATAAGCTATGGTCGACTCTGCAGCTTGGAATTGGTGCACCTGATATTGTTGATATGGAATATTCAAAGTTTGGGAGATACATGGACCCAAGATACAATTATCTGATGCCCTTAAACAGCATTATTGATCCTAAAAAGCAAAACATAGATATTCTTTCATATAGCAGATATCAGAATAAGGGGTTTTATTATGCAATTGATTATTACCTGAATAACAGCGTAGTTTTTTATAACAAAGACATACTGAATGAAGCCGGAGTTGATTATAAAGCCATAAAGACTATAGAGGACTATCTGGCTGCCGGTAAAAAAATAAAGGCAAAAACCAACAAATACTTGTTAGCAATAGATTTCACTGATGATTTGGTATTTGAGCAATTAATTTCACTAAATGACTCCGGGTATGTCGATGCCCAGGACAATCTGCAGCTGAATGCGCCGGCAAACGTTGAAGTTCTTGAAATGCTGCATAGCATGATATATGATTCACAGACTGCTACACTGGCACCTACAGGCGATTTTTATTCCTATGAGTTTTATAATCTTGCAGACAGCGAAGTGATTGCTTCCATTATAGCCCCTTATTGGTATTTAGAGTATATAAAAAGATATATTCCTAACTTATATGGCAAGTTAATTATTGCGCCGTTGCCTGAATTCAGCAAGGGTGCTAAGAGGACTCCAAGGATAAGCGGAGTTGCCACAGCTGTTACTTCACAATGCCAGCATCCTATTATTGCGAAAAACCTGCTGAGGGACAGCCGCTTGCAAAATCATACCGGAGTTTTTGTAGCGGAAGAACTGTCAGGAGATCCGATAATAAATGATTACTGGAAAAGTGTCAGCGCAAATGTTAATGATGAAAACAATATTACTGCTGAATCAAACAATTTAAAATTACTACTGAATATCAAGGACAGTTATATTACTACTAAATGCAGCGAGAACTACAATAAAGCAGTGAATATTATATCCAACAGCGTCCTGTATCAGGTATTGCGTGAGAATTTCATTTCACCATATCAGGCATTGACGGAAGCTCAAGAAACTGTAAAAACGGGCAATTAGCCCTTTTTAACAAATAAGGTAGTGTTAAATAACTTATGAAAAAAGCAATATGGGAGTAGTTAGGTTTATTGGACATTGAAAAGTGAAGAATATACCAGATTTCCGCATTTATTCCACGGTCCTCTTGACAATGAGCCTCCTAAGGCATGTCTTGAGGCATCAGGGCCATCACCCATGCTGAACAGGGCAGATGGGCTCTGAAGGTGGTTGATGCCTGGCAGAATAGCCTAACATGCCGTATACTCATTGTCAAGAGGCTTTCGCGGCATAAAAGCTGCTATAAGGCCTGTTTGGATAGAATGAGTTGTTGAGACAGCTCAATCAGCTTTTGCCATTTAGCAGGCATGTTAGGTATAGATTCAAGCTCGGGTGTAGAGTTCAACGGTTGCCAATAGGTGTAGGAATGAGGGCGAAGGAAATTGTAATAGGCTACAAACAAGGCGACATGAGTGTTTGAACCTTCTCCGCTACCATAGCCGTTAGTAACCTGGTAAGAGAATTTAAAGGTTCTGTTAAGCCGTTCAATAATTTGCTTTAACCAGCGGTATTCGGTAGAAACGGTATCTTCATTAGTCAATCCGATTACCTGAGTGAGGTCAAATTCCATGTCGTTAAGAAAGAACTGTTGCTGTGCAAGATTATACGCACTGTAGGCATCAGAAATGAATTTAAGAGCTTTGCCGGGGAATTTCTTGAACTTTGAAAAAGCCATACGCATAGCTAAAATACAAGGCCCGACATCTCTTGTACCAGATACCTGGTACCCCAGGATAGACTTTTTGAGGGCATCCATGATGAACCAAACATAGTGCCTTACACCTTTAACTTTGACATAGGTTTCATCGGCAGCAAGGTAATTGGAGGGCTTGTAATCGTAGCTATCAACAAAAGGCTTAACAATAGCAGCAGCGGTTTTAGCATAGATGCTTACCATGACATGGGAAATCCTGACTTGGTGTATTTCCCAAAGGGCCCTTGCAGTGGCACGGGTAGATAAGCCGAGATTGACATGATAAGTGAGACAAAGGCCCATGATATGAGGAGAAAAAGTTCTGAAATTAAAATTAACAGAACCCTTAGGCATGGAGTCCAGATCCATTTTAAAGAAATCTACGGTGAATTCACGGTAATAATAACGTAGCTTGAATCTTTCGGGGTGAAGCCTGTATTCCTCAGTATCTTCTGGAGAAAGAGACTTAAGGGAATTGTTGTAGAATTTGCAGTTATCATTATGGCAGAAATATACCTTGAATTGCTTGCGTTCTCTCTTAAATGACAAAGCATGGCCACAATAAGGGCAGGCTAAGTAGGTATTAAAGGATTTACCTCTATTGAAACGCAAAGAACACACTTTGCAAAGATATTGACCACGGCCACCGGTATTATCATAGATGTATTGATGAGGAGCTCCGCAACGGGGGCATACAGTTTCTTTAGGAACAGGGTTTTTTCCACGAGATTTTATAGGTTTAAGCTCTTTGTCGTGTTGTATGAAGTAGTCATTTAGCAGATGCTTGTAATTGAGTTTTTCAAGGGTTTTGACAACGGGCAGTTTATCGACTGTAAACTTATTATACTTAGGGCTTGATAAATCAGGTTTTGAGGACTTAAGAGGTATATTCTTCGCGATAAAAACTAACAATTGCTGGATTTGTAAAATTAAAAATTGATTATATGCTACTAAAACTGATATAATTGAGTTCACAATGACACTTCCTTTCTGGATATTTGTTTTTGGCGACTCAATTATACCAGAAAAAAGGGGGTGTCATTGTTTTTTATTCAAAAAACCTTGAAGCCCTCGATAAATAGCATATTTCAAAATATAAAAGGTGTAATTTAGTTTACACTACG
>DUMB01000043.1 GCA_012840085.1 Clostridiaceae bacterium | reverse complement strand
CAAAAATGGAGTAAATAAACGGATAATTGGAAGAGAATAACAAGCCAGTATTCGCAAGGGTTTGAGGGCTGTCTATAAAAGGACTTTATTTGAAAAGGGAAAGAAGTTTGTTTGAGGTGCATATTTCATACTATACCTCTTATCTCTTGCTGTTGTACCATTTCTTTAACCTTTTCAGACAGCTTTATTATAAAAGAATCCGAATGGGGAGCCTTCAATACCCTGTAATCCACTATTCCGTCCACAGCTGCAGGCTGTCTGAACTGCTGCAGTATGTACAGTCTTGCCCCTTTAATTCTTTCAGCTATGGCAAGTATATCTTCTTCTTTAAGGTCAGGAACAACAGTAGTACGGAATTCGTAATCCACCCTGCCTTCCATAAGGAAGGCAAGGCTTCTTTCAATATTTCGGAGATTTATTTCCACTCCGCATATCTCTTCATATCTCTCAAAAGGAGCTTTGATATCCATGGCCACATAGTCCACCCTGCCACTGTTCACCAGGTGTTCAACAACCAGGGGATTGGTTCCGTTGGTATCCAGTTTTACCTTATATCCCATATCCTTGATTTTATCTATAAACAGATCGAGATCCGGCTGAAGTGTTGGCTCTCCCCCGCTTATCACCACACCGTCAAGAAATTTCCGGCGCCGTGAAAGCATATCAAGCACTTCTTCTGTTTTATAGTTGCTCCTGCATCCCGCTCCGCATATAATACTGCGGTTGTGGCAGTAATAGCAGTTCATATTGCAGCCAGGCGTAAAAATAACTGCTGCAATCTTTCCTCTGTAATCTATAAATGAGTTTTTCTGAAGTCCGGCTATTTTCATGATACTCTTTCCTTCACAACATATTTCTTTCTGTCAAAATACTCCTCTTTCTTACCCTTGTTAAAGTTCTTAACAGGTCTGAGATATCCTACCACCCTGGACCATACTTCTGTCTCACTGCCGCATTCCGGGCATTCAAAGTGCTCACCCCGGATATAACCATGATTATTGCATATGCTGAATGTAGGCGTAATGGATATATAAGGCAGCTTATACTGGGTAAATATTTTCCTGATGAGGTTCTTGCACAATCCTGTATCCTCAATACTCTCACCCAGGTATAAGTGGAGAACCGTCCCCCCTGTGTATAATGACTGCAGTTCATCCTGGAGCTCCAGCGTTTCAAATATGTCATCAGTATACCCTACGGGTAACTGTGTGGAGTTTGTATAATACGGCACGTCACCGCCTGCTGTTATAATATCCGGGAATTTCTTTTTATCAAGCTGGGCAAGCCTGTATGCAGTTCCTTCTGCAGGAGTTGCCTCAAGGTTATAGACATGTCCCGTTTCATTCTGGAAATCTATAAGTATATTCCTGAGATAATTGAGTATTTCTATGGCAAACTCCTGGCCTTCAGGTGTGGTGATGTCTTTTCCCATAAAGTTAAGCAAAGCCTCATTCATTCCTACCACACCAATTGTGGCAAAATGATTATACCAGTATTGGCCGCTTCTTTTCTTTACATCCCGCAGATAGTATGCAGAATAGGGATACAAGCCCTTTTCCGTCTGATCTTCTATGATTTTCCTTTTTATCTCAAGGGACGTCTTGCCTATTTGTGCCATACGCCTCAAACGGGCTTTAAACTCCTGCCTGGTAGATGAAAGGTATCCTATTCTGGGCAGATTTATTGTAAATACTCCGATGGACCCTGTAAGAGGATTGCTTCCGAAAAGTCCTCCTCCCCTCTTTCTGAGTTCCCTGGTGTTCAGACGAAGCCTGCAGCACATGGATATTGCATCCTCAGGCGATAAATCCGAGTTGATATAGTTTGCAAAATAGGGTATTCCATATTTACAGGTTATTTTCATAAACTCATCAACTACAGGATTATCCCAGTCAAAATCCGAAGTTATGTTTATCGTAGGTATGGGGAAAGTGAAGACCCTGCCTTTTGCGTCACCTTCAAGCATGACTTCACAGAAAGCCTTGTTGAACATATCCATTTCTTTCTGGAAATCCCCATAGCGTTCCTTCATCATCTGCCCTCCGATAATAACAGGCTGGTCCTTAAGGGTTGCCGGCACTTTTATATCAAATGTGAGATTTGAGAAGGGGCACTGAAATCCTACCCGCGTCGGCACATTTATATTGAAAATAAATTCCTGCAGGCTCTGCTTGACTTGCTGATATGTAAGTTCGTCATACCTGATGAAGGGAGCGCAATAAGTGTCAAAGCTTGACCATGCCTGTGCTCCTGCCGTCTCACCCTGAGTGGTGAATGTGGAATTTACTATCTGTCCGAGAAAAGATCTTAAGTGCCTTGCAGGTTTGCTCTCCACCTTTCCTCCCACTCCTCCGAATCCGTCGGTAAGCAGTTGGCGCAAATCCCAACCGGCACAGTAAGGTCCGAAAAATCCCAAATCATGGATATGGCAATCTCCACTTTCGTGGGCTTCTCTCACCTCATTGGGATAAACCTCATACAGCCAGTATTTCTTTGTAAAAACTTCCCGTATATAATTATTAAGTCCATTAACACTCTTCTGAGTATTTGCATTTTCCTGGACATGCCAATCCCTGTCTCCAAGATAGTCCGAAAACATGTCGATTGTCGCTCCGATAAGCGCATTGAGCTCTCTTGCACTCTTTCTCTTTTCGCGGTAAAGAATATAAGCCTTAGCAGTCTGAGCGTGTCCATGTTCAATAAGTACTTTTTCCACAATATCCTGGACGCTTTCTACATCGGGTATTTCATCCTTAAATTTTTCTTCAACAATCTTCATTACTTGTTCGCAAAGGTATTCCGCCCTTGAGAAATCATTTCCTCCGCATGCAGTTGCCGCTTTAAATATCGCCCATGTAATCTTTTCTTTGTGGAACTTTTCAAGCCTTCCGTCTCTCTTTCGAATCTGAGTAATCATTTGATCGCCCCTTTATTTTTCTTTTTATTTCATAGCTTTACCTTTATAATTATTATTTGCCGGTGCAACTATTATATACCTCAAAAGCCATCTCATCAACTATATATTGTGTATTTTTTTAAGACACCCACTATAAATTGTATCGTCAACATTATAAAAATATTAACGCTTTTTATAATTTTATAAATTTAATTTTTATAATTTTATAAATTTAATATGAATGAATCCCGCTAGGTCACAACAGAAGAACAAATAAAAGCTTATCGATGCCAGTTATCATATTGACTTTTATTTGGAATAATATTAATATTAATGTAAGAAAAATTAAAATATTTAATATTTTAATTTATAAATTTAATCTATCATGTTATGTTAATCAAAATATTTAAGAGGTGATTTTATGGCTAAGGAAGTTCTGGGGAAGTGCCCGGTTTGTGGCAGCAATACAGAAATTACCAGAATAAGCTGTTATAAATGCGGCACTACCATTGAAGGTCATTTTGAAGTGTGCAAGTTCTGCAGGCTGACCCCTGAACAAAAATCCTTTATTGATGCTTTCATTAAATGCAGAGGCAATATTAAAGAAGTCGAAAAAGAATTGGGCATATCCTACCCTACCGTAAAGAACAGGCTGGAAGATGTCGCAGGCGCTCTTGGCCATAAGACGGTTTCTGAGCTTCAAGATACAGACAAGAAAAAACAAGTGCTTGATAAGCTTAACAACGGTGAGATTACAGTTGATGAAGCGATAGAGTTGCTAAGGAATTGAAAACAAGAATTGATTGGAGGTAGATGGTGCAATGTCAAACAGTGAAGAAAGACTACTTATCCTCAAAATGCTTGAAGAGGGCAAAATAACCAGTGAAGAGGCTGCCAGACTTTTGGAGGCGCTTGAGGGCAACGCAAAGCAGGAACAGACAGAAAACGCATCAAAACAGCAAAGGCAAACGGGCTTTTACGATGAAATCTATAAGATGCGGGACAGAATAAACGAATGGACAAGAGATTTTAAGAAAAATTATACAAATAAAGACTTTGACAAGATGGTGGATGAATTCAGTGCCAAAGCTGAGAAGCTTGGGAAAAACGTTGCCGCTGCCACATTAGGTATTGTTGACAGGATAGTTGATTATGTAGGAAGCTTTGTAGATACCAACGCATTTAATATATTCGGAAGTTATAAAACAGTTGATAAGTCTTTTGAGACCCCGGCTATTGACGGAATGGATTTTAACGTTATGGCAGTGAATGGACATATACTTGTAAAAAAGCACCATGATAATAAAATTGTCATTAGGTCACGAGTAAAAAGTCCTCATGACAATGTGGATGATATTATTTCATTCACAGATAGCGATAATGCAGTTTCTCTCACAATAAATAAAGCAGGCAACATTAGCATCTCCCATGAGATATTTCTGCCTGCCGTAAAGTTCAAAAATATCAGGCTTGAGACTACAAACGGCAAAATACTTATAGAAGATTCACTTTCAGAATATCTTGAATGTACAACAAAAAATGCTCCCGTAGAAGTCACAGGAGCAAACAGCGGCAAAATGTTTATAAACGCCAGAAATTCAAGAATTCAAGCCAGTTATATAATTTCAAGGAACATCCAAATAGATGCGACTAGCTCCGTAGTTGACATGAAGAACATCAAGGCCGTGGATATTTCCGCTATAACAATGAATGGCCGGATTCTTATGGAAAACCTGCAAAACCATCAGGATTCCTCTGAAATAAATCTCGTTCTTAAAACAACCAACGGCGGAATAAAGGTAAACATGAACGACATGGACAATAAGGGCTACAAGATAAAGGCTCTGGCCTCAAACGGAGACGTAAACCTGCTTATCCCTGAATTAATGTACCATAATGTCAACAAACAGAGGACAGGTGGAAATTTAGTGGAAGCCGAAAGTAACGGTTATGGCAATTACGCAAAGAAAGTCAACATATATGCAGAGGCTATTAACGGGTATGTTGAAGTGGTAAAATAAGACAATAAAGCAGTTGTTAATCATGAGCTTATTTTGTGGCTTTAGCTTAGGCGTGAGTTATTTACGCAATAATGATTTTGTAAGGGCAGTTTGAGTTGCAGCTATTTAAGTATAATGGTTTAAACACAGTAGTTTGGTGTACTTATTTACGTGTAATGAATCAGGCAAAGTAGTTTGGGTACTGTAATAGTTTGCTAATAACAGTTTAATCATTGGTTATTTTTTAGGTTGTTTATTTAAAGCATGGGCCTCAAAACCCGTGCTTTTCATGTTTTTCTCTCGTCACGAAGCAGTACTCCTCTGAAAGAATGTCTCTCCGAAGGAGTGCTTGCCTGTTCCATTGTAAACTGAAGATAGAATAAGCCCCTTTTACAAATAATATACATATGCTATAATATCGTGTTGTGCTTTTTATTTACATAATAATTAAATTCATGATAAATTAATATGAGGTGCGGGATGTTTGATAAGCTTGAAATTGCTGAAAACCGATATGAAGAAATAAATCACAAGTTAAGTGATCCGGCTGTAATAGCTGATCAGAATGAATATAGAACTCTTATGAAAGAGCATTCAGAGCTTGAAGAAATTGTCTTCAAGTATCGCGAATATAAGAGTGTCAATAAAGATATTACTGAAGCAAAAGAGCTCCTCAATGAAAAACTGGAAAAAGACTTTCGCGAAATGGTTGAAGCTGAATTAAAAGAATTGAAGGAAAAGCTTGAGGAGATAAAAAAAGAATTAAAAATTCTGCTGCTTCCGAAAGACCCTAATGATAACAGAAGTGTTATAGTTGAAATACGCGGTGGAGCCGGAGGCGAAGAAGCAGCCTTATTTGCAGGAGACCTGTTCAGGATGTACTCCATGTATGCTGAAAGTAAAGGCTGGAAAATAGAAATATTGGACTCAAATGAGACTGAGATAGGCGGATTTAAAGAAATTATCTTCTCTGTTGATGCCAAGGGAGCTTACAGCAGACTTAAATTCGAAAGCGGCGTTCACAGGGTTCAGAGAGTGCCTACTACTGAATCGAGCGGCAGAATTCATACATCTACCGTAACTGTTGCCGTATTGCCTGAAGTAGAGGAAGTTGACGTGGAAATAAACCCAAATGATCTTGAAATTGATACATTCCGTGCATCAGGTGCCGGTGGACAGCACATAAATAAAACTGACTCAGCTATAAGAATAACCCACAAACCAACCGGTATAGTTGTAACCTGTCAGGACCAAAGGTCTCAGCATAAGAATAAAGAAAAAGCCATGAAGATTCTCAGGGCAAGGCTTTATGAGATGGCACAGGAACAGCAGAATTCAGAGCTTGCAGAAGCAAGAAAATCTCAGGTAGGAACCGGTGACAGAAGCGAAAGAATCAGAACATACAACTTTCCACAGGGACGTGTTACGGATCACAGGATAGGCCTAACGCTTTACAAGCTGGAAGAAATATTAAACGGCGACCTGGACGAAATTATAGACGCTCTTATTACAGCCGACCAGACTGAAAAACTTGGAAGCGGATTGTCCGAAGTTGAAGAATAGTTTGTAATTATGGATTAAATAATTAATGAACATTAATATTAACTCACCTCGTTGAATACAATTGTAAAAGCAGCAAAATGCTATGTTTGAATTTGCCTAAACAATACGAGGTGATAATATTTGAAACACTTAATTAATGCAACTTTAATTGGCCTCATCTCCGGTATGACAGGTACCGGCATCGGTGGTATGATGGCCTTTTTTGTTAATAAAATAAACAACCGTATATTAAGCTTTCTACTGGAATTTTCTTCAGGTCTTATGATCTCAGTGGTGTGCTTTGAACTTATTCCCGAAGCTTTTTCCCTGGGTGAAGAGTTTCCTGTATTTGCAGGCATCATAGCAGGCATAGTGGTTATAATAGCTATTGAAAGTTTATTAAAGAAGTCATATTTCAGCAAACGGGACTATGGAAACCAAAGCCTTTTACGAGTAGGCATTCTGACATCAGTAGGAATAGCTCTCCACAACTTTCCTGAAGGCTTTGCAGTCGGTTCCGGCTTTGAGGCATCCTTGAAGCTGGGATTGACAATTACAGCAGTGATAGTGATTCACGATATACCTGAAGGTATTGCTATGGCCGTTCCTATGAGGGCAGGCGGTTTTTCAAAATTGAGAGCTTTCACATACACCTTACTTTCAGGTATTCCCATGGGACTTGGCGCACTCCTCGGAGCCGCACTGGGCAATATCTCAAAACAATTTATTGCTTTATGCCTCGGCTTTGCTGGAGGAGCCATGTTGTATATTGTTTTTGGTGAGTTGATACCTGAATCAAAAAGACTTTATTTTGGAAGATTTTCTTCAGTAGGAAATATTTTAGGAATAATATGTGGTATAATAGTTTCGATATACAACTAATAATTTTGATATACAACTGAAAAAAGATATCTGAAATATACGGAAAAGAGGCAGTACTGTTTTGAAAACGGAAATAATTAAGATAGATGAACGCAACATCGATAAATCAGGCATTCGTTATGCCGCTGAAGTACTAAGGTCAGGTGGCCTTGTGGCTTTCCCCACCGAAACGGTATACGGGCTTGGGGCCAATGCACTAAATGAAGAAGCCGTTAAAAACATTTTTATAGCTAAAGGGAGGCCTTCAGACAACCCTCTCATAGTACATATTGCTGATAAATGTGATGTAGACAAGCTGGTCACCTGCATACCTGATTGTGCTCATATCTTAATGCAAAAATTCTGGCCGGGACCTATTACACTAATTATGGAGAAATCCGATCTGGTTCCGCTTTCAGTCACTGCAGGACTAAACACTGTAGGCATAAGGATGCCGTCGAACGTTGTAGCTTATGAACTCATTAAGGAAGCCGGAGTGCCGGTTGCCGCCCCCAGTGCCAACACTTCCGGAAGGCCAAGCCCTACCAATGCAGCTCATGTTATAGAAGATTTATACGAAAGGGTTGATGTGATAATAGACGCCGGCAGCTGCAGTGTTGGAGTTGAGTCTACAGTCCTTGATACTACCTCCTCTCCTCCAGTAATACTAAGGCCAGGAGGTATAACTCTTGAACAGCTTGAGGAAATACTGGGACAGGTGAGTCTGGATCCGGCAATTTTAACTGAAAGAAATGGAAATTTTGTTCCAAAGTCTCCAGGAATGAAGTACAAGCATTATTCACCTAAAGGACAGGTTATAATAATTGAGGGGTATCTTCACGATGTTGTGTCCAAAATAAATGAACTTATAGGTGAATATTCGTCAAAGGGCCTTCGTGTGGGGGTTATGTCTACTAATCAGACAAGTTCCGGCTATCATGGCGCAGAAGTAATATCTTTAGGCGACAGAGAAAATGCACCGGAAATAGCTGCAAACCTGTTTAAAGTATTGAGAGAATTTGATGAAAAAGGCACAGATATTATATTGGCTGAATCTGTAAGCAGCTCCGGCATAGGCCTTGCAATTATGAATAGACTGAATAAAGCTGCTGGATACAATATAATAAAAGTATGAGGAGGTAACAATGAAAAAAATACTTTTCGTCTGCACTGGCAATACCTGCAGAAGTCCAATGGCAGAAGCCCTAATGAAGTATGCATTGGATTCTGACAGTGAACTGTCCGGCAAGTATACTGCTTCATCCGCAGGAATTTCGGCATTTGACGGTGATACGGCGAGCCCGCAGGCTATTGAGGTGATGAAGAACCTGTGGGGTATTGACTTAAGTTCACATCGTTCAAAAACACTGACACGGGCAGATTTAGATGAATACCACCTCATCCTTACAATGACCAGGTCTCACAAAGTATACCTTGTTTCAATGTATCCCCAGGCAAAGGATAAAATATTCATTCTCAAAGAATTTGTTCTGGATATTGACGATTCAAATTCGTCCAGTGAATATAACTACTCCCTTGACATAACCGACCCGTATGGAAAACCTGTACAGGTATATAAAAGAAGCGCTGAAGAAATAAAATACATAATAGATAAGCTAATAAAAAAGTTAAAATCAGATCCAAACTTTTTTTGACATAAATACGTCTATACTATAAAATTATTATGAAAAATATCTTATAGAATATAAATGTTATGCTTTGGATATTCTTTACATGATTCGGAGGATGATGACATGATTGCAATTGGAAGCGACCACGCAGGGTATAGTCTTAAAGTTGAGATAGTAAAGTATCTTAAAGAAAATGGATATGAAGTAAAAGATTATGGAACTCATGACAGAGATAATTCCGTCGATTATCCGGACTATGGACTAGCTGTGGCTGAGGCTGTAAAAAATGGAGAATGTGAAAAAGGTATAATTGTTTGTGGAACAGGAATAGGTATTTCGATATCTGCAAATAAAGTTTCCGGCATACGTGCTGCTGTTTGCACCGATAGCTATATGGCTAAAATGTCAAGAGAGCACAACGACGCAAATGTACTTGCTCTTGGAAGCCGTGTCGTTGGTGTCGGGCTGGCTTTAGATATAGTTGAGACCTGGCTCAAGTCTGAGTTTGTTGGCGGAAGGCATAAAACAAGAGTGGACAAAATCGGTGAAGTAGAAAAAAAATATTTAAAATAAAAAATTAATCTGGAGAGGTATATCTGTTATGAAAAACGTATTTATATTTGATCATCCATTAATTCAACACAAGATTTCTCTTTTGAGAGATAAAAATACCAATACTAAAGAATTCAGGGAACTTGTTTCTGAAATAGCCATGCTTATGGGATATGAGGTTACAAGGGATATGCCCTTAAAGGAAGTTGAGATAGAAACTCCTGTGGGAATGGCTAAGACAAAGGTCATTTCCGGTAAGAAGCTGGGTATTGTTCCTATACTTCGCGCAGGTCTTGGCATGGTTGAAGGAATGTTAAACCTCCTTCCTATGGCAAAAGTCGGGCATATAGGTTTATACAGGGATCCTGAAACCCTTGAGCCTGTTGAATATTACTGCAAGCTTCCTGTCGATGCAGAAGAGAGAGAAATGGTTATTCTTGATCCCATGCTGGCAACCGGTGGTTCTGCATCAGCTGCAATAAGCTTTTTGAAACAAAGAAACATTACCAATATAAAGCTTATGTGTCTTATCGCATCCAGGACAGGAATTGAACGCATAAATAAGGATCACCCTGATGTTGGTATATACTGTGCTGCAGTTGATGAAAAGCTCAACGACCATGGATATATCGTTCCCGGGCTCGGAGATGCGGGTGACAGACTTTTCGGCACAAAATAAATGTGACGCGTAAGCTTAATGTGGGGGTAGTACTATGAGGCCAACATGGGATGAATATTTTATGGATATAGTAGAGCTTGTTAAAACCCGCTCTACATGCATGAGACGTCAGGTGGGAGCTCTTATTGTAAAGGACAAACGCATCTTGTCCACAGGATATAACGGTGCCCCGTCAGGATGTTCTCATTGCTTGGAAACAGGCTGTCTTAGGGAAAAATTGAATATTCCCTCAGGCCAGCGGCATGAATTGTGCAGGGGCATTCACGCTGAACAGAATGCCATTGTACAAGCTGCTTATTCAGGTACAAGCGTAAAAGACGGCACACTTTATGTAACTCATCAACCTTGTGTTATGTGTGCAAAAATGGCAATAAACGCCGGCATCAAGAAAATTGTATTCAAAGGGGATTATCCTGATGAATTATCCATGCAGCTTTTAGAGGAAGCCGGGATAGAGGTTGTTAGATTATAGGAGTGTAGTAACTTCGCTATGGAAGGTGTTTTACATTGTATATAGAATATCTTATAACTTTTACTCTCGCATTTATTGTTTCGTTCTCCGCAACTCCTATTGCTAAAAAATTGGCTTTTAAAATAGGTGCGGTAGATGTTCCGAGAGATAAAAGAAGAATGCATAAAAAACCCATTGCAAGACTAGGTGGAACAGCCATCTTTATGGGCTTTCTCGTATCAGTGCTTTTTGCTGTTATAAGCATTCCAAATATTTTCAAGGCAAACCGTGAGCTTGTCGGACTATTGGTCGGAATATTGATCATTGAAATAATGGGTATACTGGATGATGTAAAGCAACTCAGAGCGAGGACAAAACTCATGTTCCAAATACTTGCAGCACTGGCGGTAGTAATTATTGGTGATACACGAATTGAAAGCATAACAAACCCCTTTGCTCCTTCTGGAATATCAACGCTCAGTGGATATATATCATATCCTCTTTCTGTACTTTGGATTGTAGGTATTACCAATGCCGTCAATCTTATTGACGGTCTTGACGGGCTTGCTGCGGGAGTATCATCAATATCTTCTCTTTCACTGTTTTTTATATCTTTACTGAGAACAGATATTGATATAAATGTAGTAATCTATACTTCAATAATTACAATCGCCCTTGCAGGTGCTACACTTGGTTTTCTCCCGTTTAACTTCAACCCCGCAAAAATATTTATGGCAGAAAGCGGTGCTGCTTTTCTTGGCTTCACCCTTAGTGTTATTTCAATACAGGGAACCTTGAAGTCTTATGCTACAATATCCATTGCCATACCTCTGCTGGTACTGGGTGTTCCCCTTTTTGATACGATTTTTGCAATCTTTAGAAGACTTATCAACGGAAGACCTATAATGGAAGCTGACAGAGGGCATCTGCATCATAGATTGATAGACATGGGGCTTAGCCACAAGCAGTCAGTTGTAATGATTTACACAGTGAGTGCAGCCCTTGGGCTATGCGCTATTGTATTGGCTGACAGGGGCATATTGAGTGCTATGATTCTTCTTGTCGCAGTGTCGGTGTTTATAATTGGCGGCGCAAAATTCATGAGCGAAGTTGGAAGCAGCAATTACGTCAACTCCCCCATTGAAGCCGAAAACAGCGATAATGATATTATGAATAAAGGTATTTCCGTAGTAGAAAGTATACCTGATAAAGACAGTGAAATTTCAGAAAACAGCAGTGATGAATACATAGATAAAAATGAAGAGCCTGAAGCATTTTCTAAGGATATAAAGAACGTGCAGCACCCATAATTCAGTTTCTGTGCAAGGTTTAATAATAAAACTTTGAATTAAAGAATCTGTATAGATTCTTTATTATTTTAGTAAAATTTGAAAAAGATTAATTGCTATCGCCTTGCCTTGACTGATTTTTCCGTTGCGGTTTTACTGGGTTTATTCCTGAAGCCGCATTGTAGCAATTAAATTATGGCAACTAATATAAAAACACGACTTGAAAATCACATATAAAAAACGTTAACTTTTGGGAAGGAAAGATTAAATTGCATAGTATAAAGGTAATGACTGTATTTGGTACAAGGCCGGAAGCAGTGAAAATGGCTCCCCTTGTAAAAGAATTGGAAAAACATGATTCAATTCGTTCTATTGTATGCGTTACAGCCCAGCACAGGCAAATGCTGGATCAAGTGTTGGAGATCTTCGGCATTGTACCTGATTATGATCTCAACATTATGAAAGACAGGCAGACACTTATAGACATTACTACAAATGCCCTTCTGGGACTGGACGCAGTTCTTGAAAAAGAAAAACCGGATATTGTACTTGTCCACGGCGACACGACTACAACATTTGTTGGAAGTCTTGCAGCCTTCTACAGGCACATAAAAGTTGGTCATGTGGAAGCAGGCCTGAGGACTTTTGATAAGTACTTCCCATACCCTGAAGAAATGAACAGAAGGCTTACAGGTGTGTTGTCTGATTTGCACTTCTCCCCTACACAGACCAACAAGAACAATCTCATTAATGAGGGCGTAGATGCGCAAAATATTTATTTGACCGGAAATACTGTAATAGATGCCCTGAAGACAACTGTAAAAAAAGACTACATATTCGAAAACAAACAATTAAATGAAGTTGATTTTATAAATAAAAAAGTATTGACAGTAACAGCCCACAGAAGGGAAAATCTCGGCAAGCCTCTGGAAAACATATGCACAGCGCTGAAGCGTATTGCAGACAATTATAGTGACATTGTTATAGTGTATCCTGTTCACTTGAACCCTGCTGTACAGGAAACAGCCAGAAGAATTTTGGGCGGGCATCCGCGAGTTCACCTAATAGATCCTTTGGGCGTTCAGGATATGCATAACCTGATTGACAGGTCTTACATGATTCTGACAGATTCCGGAGGACTTCAGGAAGAAGCTCCTTCTTTGGGGAAACCTGTACTTGTGCTGAGAAATGAAACGGAAAGGCCTGAAGCAGTGAAGGCTGGCACCGTAAAACTGGCAGGCACGGATGAGGCAAAAATTGTAGAACTTGCCACACAATTGTTAGATGATGAAAATGAATATTCAAAGATGTCAAAGGCAGTAAATCCTTATGGAGACGGAAGAGCATCAGAAAGAATAGTGCAGGCTCTTTTATACTATTTTGGCTTAAGAAGTCAAAAGCCTGAAGAATTCAAACCTTAATTTGAAAAAATTCAAGTTTTTGCCTTTCTAATTGTCTAAATTAAAATTTTTGAACATTGATTGTAAAATTCCACTGTGATATATTTAAAGAAATTTTTTTTTGAGACTATTTAATTGCTAATAAGCAAAGACGCTTATTAGCTTTATTATGTATTTTACAAATTATCTAGTATTAGGAGAAGCTTTTTTACAATGTCTGGTATAATGTCGTACCGGACATGATATTTTTTGAGCAAAATTACAATAATAAAATAAATGATGTGGTATGTAATAACCGTTTAATTATTTAATATTTTAGATATCGGGGCAATTATTAAGGTAATTATAAGAAGGTGTAAACAATGCAGATAGGTGAGGAACTTATTAAATCAATAACTCCAAATGAAATATTCAGTTTTTATGCATTCGGTATTCGGATACCCGTTACGGATACTGTCATTACCACATGGATTGTCATGCTTGTCCTTATAATTGCTGCTTTTATTTTGACGAGGGGGTTGAAATTAATTCCCGAAGGAAAGCAGAACCTTGTTGAGATGTTTGTTGAATTTGTGAATAACACCTTAAAGGACAGTATGGGGCACTATTCCAAATATTTCGTAGCATATATAGGTACCATATTTCTTTTTCTTATATTTGCCAATATTATTTCTATTTTTAATTTTATACCAAGTGGAGAAGAATTATACGAACTCACACATATCAGCTTTTTTAAGGACTTGCCCGAATTCGGTTTAAGGCCACCTACACGGGATCTAAATGTCACCTTAAGTTTGGCTTTAATGTCTGTAATTACTGTAACCTATGCTGGTATAAGGTTTAAAAAAGTTTCCGGATGGCTCAGAAGTTATATTGAACCTATGCCAATAGTTTTACCTATAAAAATACTTGAAAACTTTATAAGAATGCTTTCACTATCTTTCCGGTTATTCGGAAATGTTCTGGGTGCTTTTATAATAATGGAAATCATTTATGTACTCATGCCTATAGTCCTACCTGCGGGTCTGAGCATATATTTTGATCTCTTTGACGGCATCCTTCAGGCATTCATTTTTATATTCCTTACAAACCTTTATATATCTGAGGCAGTGGAATAAGGAGGTGATTTTATGAGCACAGAAGGTATTATAGCAATCGCAGCAAGTCTTGCAGTACTTGGAACAGGTATAGGTGCCGCAATAGGCATTGGCCGTGCAACAGGAAAGGCTGTTGAATCAGTTGCCAGGCAGCCTGAAGCCGCAGGCAATATTTTAAAAATCCTCGTCTTGGGTGCATCCCTGGTTGAGGCAACGGCTGTATACGCCCTTGTTATTGCATTAATATTGCTTTTGGTCAGGTAGTTTTGAAAGGATTGATAATATGTTTAATTTGGGGCCAACTTTTATATGGACAGCTGTTAACCTGATAATACTATATGTGGTTTTAAGGTTATTACTGTTTAAACCCGTAACTGCTATGATGGAAAAAAGGACTAACACCATAAAAAGCAATCTGGAGGAAGCAGAAAAAGCCAAAGCTGATGCTGCTCAATTAAAACAGGACTATGAGCTTCAATTGAAAAATGCAGCTTCAGAAGCAGAGCGCATAATAAGCGAAGCACGTGCAAAAGCAGAAGCTGAATATGAGGCTATTATTAAAGCTGCAAAAGAAAAGGCAGACAAAATCATTGAGAAGTCAAGGATGGAAATAGAACATGAGCGTCAGCAGATGGTTAAAGAAATAAAGAACCAGGTGGCAAGCCTGGCAATTGCTGCTGCTTCAAAAGTGCTTGAAGCTAATATGGATACCGAGAGAAACAGGGAAATTGTGGATAGGTTTATCGATAAGGAAGGTGTAGCCTGATGTCTCCGGTTGAAAGAGTATTCGCAGAAAATCTTGCATATATGTCCATTGAAGAAAATGCTGTTGAAGAATATCGTCAGCAGTTACATTCAATCAATGATATTCTGACTGAGCAAAAGCAATTTATGTCTTTTTTGTTTGACCAGGACATAGATCCGGATGACAAAAAAAGGGTTATCAGAAATGTTTTTTCCGGGAAAATAAAAACAGGCCTGCTTAGCTTTATGGTGATGTTAGTTGATAAAAAAAAGATAATAAATTTCAATAAGTTGGTTGAAATTTTTGATGAGGTAGCAGATAAGCTCAGTAACACTTTACACGTAATTGTAACGTCGGCTGCCCCTCTTGATAAATCCCAAACAGACAGATTAGGAGAAAAATATCGCCGGATTTACAACTCTAATGCTGTCAGAGTAAGCGTACAGATAGACCCAAGCCTTATAGGAGGAATAAAGGTCAGAATTGGCAACAGAGTTATAGATGGAAGTATTAAAGCAAAACTTGAAGATTTGAGAAAAACACTTGTAAATAGCTGAGCTTTTTTGCGGGATTTCATAAAATTCGATGCGTCCTGGCGAGGTGACAAGATTGAACCTTAAACTTGATGAGATTGGTGCAATAATTAAACAACAAATTAAAGAATATAATATCAAAACTGAAATAGATGACGTTGGGTATGTTCTTCAGGTCGGAGACGGAGTTGCCAGAATTTATGGGTTGGAAAGCTGCATGGCAGGTGAGCTTTTGCAGTTTGAAAATGGAGCTTATGGTATGGCCCTTAACCTTGAAGAAGACAATATTGGATGTGTTCTTCTGGGAAATGCAGTAGATGTAAGCGAGGGCAGCAGGGTCAGAAGAACCGGTAAAACTGTAGAGGTTCCCGTCGGCAGGAGCCTTATTGGGAGAGTAATTGATCCTTTAGGAAATCCTCTTGACGGAAAAGGCCCATTATTAACCGAAAAATACAGACCCATTGAATTTCCTGCTCCTGGTATAGTTGACAGAAAGCCTGTAGATACTCCACTCCAGACAGGAATTATAGCGATTGATTCAATGGTACCTATCGGACGTGGCCAGAGGGAACTTATAATAGGGGACAGACAGACGGGCAAAACGGCAATAGCGCTGGATACCATAATCAATCAAAAAGGGAAGGATATTATCTGTATATACGTGGCAATAGGACAAAAAGCATCAACTGTTGCAGGAGTTATAGACACACTTGAGCAGTTTGGTGCAATGGATTACAGCATTGTTGTATCCTCCACAGCAAGTGAAATGGCATCACTTCAATATATTGCCCCCTATGCAGGATGTGCTATAGCAGAAGAATTTATGTACAACGATCACAAAGATGTCCTCATTGTATATGATGATCTATCCAAGCATGCTGTAGCCTATAGAGCAATGTCACTGTTATTGAGAAGGCCTCCGGGAAGAGAGGCTTATCCTGGTGATGTCTTTTACCTGCATTCCAGATTGCTGGAAAGGGCAGCAAAACTGAGTGACGAACTGGGTGGAGGTTCAATTACTGCATTACCTATTATCGAGACCCTTGCCGGGGATGTCTCTGCTTATATCCCTACAAATGTTATTTCTATAACCGATGGTCAGATATATCTTGAAAGCGAGCTGTTTTTTGCAGGTCAGAGGCCTGCTGTGAATGTCGGCCTGTCTGTGTCGAGAGTTGGTGGAGCTGCTCAGATAAAAGCCATGAAAAAGGTGGCGGGTCCTATAAGAATAAATCTGGCTCAGTACAGGGAACTGGCAATTTTTGCTCAATTTGGTTCAGATCTTGACAAAGCAACCAGGGATAAGCTAGCCCAGGGTGAAAGGCTGGTTGAAACTCTAAAACAACCTCAATATTCCCCTATGCCCGTAGAAGATCAGGTCATAGTGCTTTATGCAGCTACACATCCATATCTCATGGATGTCCCGGTTGAGGATATTAGAACGTTTAATTCCGGATTGGTGAATTACGTTAATAATAAATATCCGCAAATAGGTCAATCAATAGTTTCGACAGGTGATTTGACCAGTGAAAATGAGGAGCTCCTCAAGAAAGCCATTGAAGAATATCTGTCAGAGTACAAAAACAAACAGGAGAAATAAGCTGGAAACTTTATGTTTCAAATAAAGCCTGGTGATGAAAGACAATGACAAACATGCATGATATAAAAACAAGAATAAAAAGTATCAGGGATACAAAACAGATAACCAATGCCATGAGGCTTATTTCAGCTTCAAAGCTTAAAAAGGCAAGGCGTCAGTTAGAAGCTACTCTTCCCTATTTTACGAAAGTAAAAAGTACGATTGCTGATATATTAATTCACAGCAGTAATGTCGACAGCATTTTTTTTGACCTGAGACATGATAAGGTAGGTAAAAAGAAGGGCTACCTCATAATTAGCGGTGACAGAGGACTTGCCGGAAGTTATAATCATAATTTGATGAATTTTATTGAAGAAGTCCTTGGTGGAGACCGCAGTTCGTTATTGTTTGTTGCCGGGCAAATGGGCAGAGCTTATTTATTTGAAAAAGGCTATAACGTAGATATAAGTTTTGATTACCATGTACAGGATCCGACTATTTTCATGGCCAGAGAAATTGCTGAAATGATAGTAAAGTACTTTGAGGATGGTATTCTTGATGAGGTAAATCTTATATATACAATGATGAAGTCATCTATACAGTTTGAGCCTCAAATAATCAAGCTGCTCCCTCTTGATCCTCAGGACCTGCTCAAAGATACAGATATCAGAGTGACGCAGTCAGATATTGATGATTTATTGATATACGAACCTTCTACCGATGCTGTACTGGCAGTGTTAATCGGAAAGTACATCAAAGGTTTTATATATGGAGCATTTGTAGAGTCATTTACAAGTGAACAAACTGCAAGGCTGACAGCAATGGACAACGCTACTACAAATGCTGACAAGATGCTTCATCAGCTCAGCCTCCAATACAACAGCGCAAGGCAGGCGGCCATAACGCAGGAAATTTCAGAAATCGTAAGCAGTATCACTGCTTTAAAATAAATTCTAAAGCTGGACTGAAGGAGCAACGTTGTAGTGTGAGTAGTGTGGGGACGGTTCTCAAGTTTTGAGCATGATGATAGCAACAGTTAATGTAATCTGGGGACGGTTCTGCAGTGTAGGGACAGTTCTCAAGTTTTGATATAGTCAAACTGGACCAAAATACTTAAACAGAGTCAATTTCGAGCAGGAATTGTTATAAAATTTAAAAGGAAGTGGACGAAATATGGCAGAGCGAATAGGGAAAGTCGTACAGATAATTGGTTCTGTTATAGATGTTAGATTTGAAAATACTGAACTACCAAAAATCTATAATGCTATAAAAATTACTAATAATGATTCTACCATTATTGCTGAAGTTATGCTGCACCTTGGCAATGATACCGTCAGATGCGTGTCAATGTCACCTACTGACGGTTTGGTAAGAGGCGCTGCTGCTATTGATACAGGCTCTCCTATAAAAGTTCCCGTTGGTAAGGAAGTGCTTGGCAGAGTATTCAATGTTCTTGGCGAAACAGTCGATAACGGTGAACCTGTTGTAGCAAAGCAATATGCTCCCATTCACAGGCCCGCTCCAAGCCTGGAAGAACAGCAACCCGCTACAGAAGTTTTCGAAACAGGCATAAAGGTAGTTGACCTCCTTGCACCATATCCAAAAGGCGGAAAAATCGGGCTTTTCGGAGGCGCCGGAGTCGGCAAAACAGTTTTAATTATGGAACTTATCAGGAATATAGCCACTGTACACGGAGGTTATTCCGTCTTTACAGGTGTCGGTGAAAGATCACGTGAAGGCAACGACTTGTGGAATGAAATGAAAGAGTCCGGAGTTATAGAGAAAACAGCACTTGTATTCGGTCAAATGAATGAGCCTCCGGGATCAAGAATGAGAGTTGGTCTTACCGGGCTCACAATGGCTGAATACTTCAGGGATGAATTAGGACAGGATGTATTGTTGTTCATTGATAACATCTTCAGATTCATTCAGGCCGGCTCGGAAGTTTCAGCTCTCCTGGGCAGAATTCCTTCGGCTGTTGGATATCAGCCTACACTGGCAACAGATGTTGGCGCTCTCCAGGAAAGGATAACTTCAACCAAGAAAGGCTCAATCACATCAGTACAGGCTATATACGTTCCGGCGGATGACCTGACTGACCCTGCTCCTGCTACTACTTTCTCGCACCTGGATGCAATAACTGTTCTTTCAAGACAGATAGCGGAACTTGGAATATACCCGGCTGTGGATCCCCTTGAATCCACTTCCCGTATACTAAATCCGTTGATAGTTGGTGAAGAACATTATTATGTAGCAAGAAAAGTTGAAGAAATACTTCAGCGGTATAAGGAGCTTCAGGATATAATAGCAATCCTTGGAATGGATGAACTCTCTGAAGATGACAAACTTACTGTTTACAGAGCAAGAAAAATTCAGCGATTCCTTTCGCAGCCACTTTTTGTTGCGGAATCATATACAGGTTACCCTGGAAGATACGTTCCTATTAAGGAAACTATCAGAGGATTTAAGGAAATCATAGAAGGAAAGATGGATTCCATACCTGAAACGGCATTCTATATGACCGGCACAATTGATGAAGTATATGAAAATGCTGAAAAATTATAAATTATTGTGGGATAATGGCAGCTTTCTTTAGCCGCAACAATATAAGTTTTAGTAATAAAAATATAAATTTTAGCAACCATAATATAAGCTTTAGTAATAATGCAAATTCTAGCAATGATAATATAAGCTTTAGTAATAATACAAATTTTAGCAACGATAATATAAGTTTAGTATTGATAAAATAAGATTTTAGTAATTTTAGTATTGATAATATAAGTTTACAGTAATGTGAAATAATAAACTTATACTAATTATAAAATAAATAACAAAGTTTGTACTAATATGTATTTTTTGTACTTTTGTACTAATATAAATTTATATTAAATTGTGTAGAATATAAGTTTATATTAATAGTGTTGGGATGTGGTGATTTGGCATCAAAATTCAAGCTCGAAATTCTTACACCTGAAAGACTCTTTTTTTCAAAAGAAGTAGATAAGGTAGTAGTCAATACCCCTGATGGCGAATTAGGGGTGCTTAAAGGCCATATACCTTTAGTAACTGTAATATCCATTGGCTCCGCCAGGATTACTATTGACGACACTACTCATGAGGCCGTACTCTCTGAAGGATTTATGGAAATAAGCCGCAATGGAGTTATTATACTGGTGGATACTGCAGAATGGCCTGAAGAAATTGACATTAAGAGAGCGGAAGCAGCTAAGCAGAGAGCTCTCGACAGACTGCACTCGAAACTGAGCAAAGTGGAATACCTGCGCACCCAGGCAGCCCTTTCAAGAGCTCTTGCAAGGATAAATGCCAGGAAGAAGATTTTATAGAAGATATAATTGACAAAACGTATATTAATTTTATTTTTATGCAGCAATTCGTTTTGTTGGCTGTCTGAATCTGTTAAATTAGCTGGCACACTCAGTTTTATTGGCTGTCTGAATCCGTTATATTAACTAACAGAATCTGTTATTTAAGATAGCAGGATTTGTTATCCTAATTAACAGGCTGAATATACGTTAAATCATATATGTTTCCTGTGATTTCCATATCTGAAATAGTATATTTCACCGAGCTTGTACCCCTCCATGCTGTAACTTCCATCATATAAGGCTGTCTCAGCCTCACATCATCCCAGGACTTTGTACTGTTAGCCAATGGAAGTACATACTCCCAATAAACATGATTATCTTTTTTAGAGCTGTCAAGAGTTATCACCTTCGGGAAATATACATAATTCAAACCAAAATCCTCCTTATAGTCATACAGGTTGCCGTATTTGTCCCGAAACTGCATAGCTTCTAATTCAGGACTGAAACGTATTTCAACCTTGTCAGCATAGCCGGTAGTATATACATTAATCTTAACTCTTTCCAGGCTTAAAAACCTGTGAGGCTCAACGCTCATACGCTTGCCGAATAAATTTACCTGTCCTCTCCAATGGTTCCAGTAGCCTTCAATTGTAACACCTGTGATACCAAGAGTTTCAATGGTATATGGACCCCTGTACCTATAGAAACTGTTGCCTGCCTGGTCGAATACCTCCATATGCAAATAATATGTTCCATCTGTTGAAATTACAGTATTAAATACTTTGCTTGTGCTTACACTCCATCCTGAAGCCGGTTTTGATGTTGTTGTTGTCCACTTATACCTGACTTCCTTAAAGTCATTGTCTCCTTTATCATCAGCAGTTACGGTAACTGTTATCGGCCCGCTGCTATTGGCACTCGTAGGATTTGCATCAACTGTCGGAGTATTATCATACAACTTTGTATAAGGCCCTCTATATCTATAAAAGCTGTTACCCTGTTTATCGAACACTTCCATGTGCAAATAATAAGTAGCAAATGTATTCATATAAACATAGAATACATTCGTATTCATCCTGGTCCATCCGGAAGCCGGTTTTACTGTAGAAGTAGACCAAGCATACCTGACGTAATCAAAATCATTATCCCCCCTATCGTCAGCCTCAACCAATACCTCAATAGCTTCAGTATTGGACCTGATTGTCTTACTTGTAGGTGTTGCATCTACTGTAGGATCATTGTCCGGCAACCTTATATATGGTCCTCCCATCTTATAGCTGCTATTGCCCCTTAAATCAAAGGCCTGTACATGTAAATAATAAGTATCACTAACATATACTGAAAGTATTTGGCTTTGATTTGCGCTTGTAGTCCAGCCAGACACAGGTATTGTTGTTGATGTATCCCATTTGTATTTCATTTCTTTGAAATCATCTTCCCCATTATCAGATATATCAACCAATACATTCAACAGCCCTGTCTTGGACCTGAACACTTTTGTTTCCGGGTCTATTTGAATTGTCGGAGGTAAATCCTGTTTCAGCTCATAAGGCCCTCTGTACCTATAGAAACTGTTGCCAGCCAGGTCAAACACTTCCATATGCAGATAATAAATTCCGTATTGATTAACACCTGTGCTGAATTGTTTATTTGTGCTTATATTCCACTGTGATGTTGGCTTTGTTATGCTATCGGTCCATTTATAACGTACTTCTTTAAAATCCCCTTCTCCATTGTCACTTGCAGTCACTAATACAGTGATAGGGGTTTCTACACTTACCGCACTTGCAGGGCTTGCATCAACCGTAGGAGGATAATCCCTCTTAAGTATATAAGGCCCTCTATACCTGTAAAAACTATGCCCTGTATTATCAAATACTTCCATATGCAAATAATAGGTTCCGTAACTGCTTAATGTAGTATTAAATTGCTTATTATAATTCGTAGACCATCCGGAAGAAGGCTTTGAAGTTAACGTATCCCACTTATACCTTACATACCAAAAATCATTTTCCCCTTTATCATCAGCAATTACCGTAACTGTAATAGGTACTTCCAGTGACTCTTTTGACGGTGGATCTGCATCTACTGTAGGCGCAGTATCATACATCAATATATAAGGCCCTCTGAATCTGTAAAAGCTGTTACCTGCCTGGTCGAATACCTCCATATGGAGATAAAATGTGCCTGCTCCGGACCTTGTACTATTAAACGACTTGCTATAACTTGTAGACCATCCGGAAGTAGGCTTTGAAATTGATGTATCCCACTTATACCTTACATAACTAAAATCATTTTCCCCTCTGTCATCAGCTGTAATTGTTACAGTTACAGAAGGACTTTCAGACTTAACGGTTATACTTGTAGGATTTGCATCAACCGAAGGTATTAAGTCAATTTTGCCGGTGTCTATTATCTTTATACATGGGTCGCTCCATGCTCCTTCTATATCCTTTACAGTTAACTGGACCAGGTATTTCTTACCTTTAGGCAATTGTACCGGTTTGCCCTTAGTCCATGTAGCCTCATTTTCTTCCTTGTACATCCATTCTTCCAGCACTATACCTTTATTGCTTAAGCTTACATGGTCCAAGTCATATGAATTGCTGACCAGGGTAATATTCCAGACATCATTTGAATCAATTACGGTATATGAGAAATCCGCAATAGGTTTTCTATGAACATACAAATTCAAAGTTGCTATATCGGGATTACTCCATAACCTGTAAGAATCAAAATATGAACTGTTTTTAGGATTATCCCTGGTTTGATAGCTTATAATATATTTTCCTGTCTTATCAAACCGTGTAGGTATTATACTAAGATATACACCTGATAACGTATGAATACCTAAGTTGTTCTCAAAATAATCATAAATATGCGAGAAAAACCATCTTTCAGCATAAAACGGGTCATTCTCAGCATCATCATAACCTGTGTTATACTCTAACTCCTGATTTACCAGGACATATAAATCTTCTCCCACTTTCGAAAGCCCTGCAGTATTTATAATATGTATTGCCAAATTAATAAGAGAGTCGTCAATATCAGTATTTTCTATATAAGTGCTGAATCCCAAATCCTGGGCCAACAACTCTATATATGCCTTGTTATAGGCTGTTCCAAGGCCTATAAAGTTAATGTTTTCATTGCTTAATTTGCTCTTAATTCTGTTTCTAACTGTGCTGTTCTTTAGTTCCGCCGAGGAATATACGATAGATTTTTCTAATGCAAATGACATATACTGTGCAGCAGACATTTGAGTCACGCTGTCATTTACTTTTTTATAAGTAGTGCCATTGTTTGTAGTACCATCTAAAAACTGTCCATAAGCATTACTTCCAGTGGCCCATAATGTACCGTCATTCTTCAATAGCAAAGTATGAGTGCTGCCCAAAACTATATCCTTAACATCAGTAATATTTATCTTTGTTGGCGTATTTTTGCTTGTTTTTGAACCATCCCCCAGTTGGCCGTCTGAGTTGATACCCCAAGCCCATACAGTACCGTCATTTTTTATTGCAAATACATAATACTCATCTGCATATAACCGGGAAACATCTGTAATACTCACTTGTTTTGGCACAGTAGATGTACCTGAATAACCTAATTCACCATAATAGTTATTGCCCCATGTCCATACAGTACCATCATTTTTTAACGCCTTTGTACTGCTTGATCCTGCAAAAGCAGTTATAACATTATCAATGTTTATTTTTACAGGAAGAGTTCTGTCAGTCTTTGTACCGTCACCTAACTGCCCATAATGATTACGGCCCCAGGCCCACAATGTGCCGTCATTTTTTATTGCCAGCGAGTAGTTATCTCCTAATATTAAATCTTTTACATCAGTAATATTTATTTTTACCGGATAAGTTGAATTCGTTTTTGTACCGTTTCCTAACTGCCCATATTTATTCTGACCCCATGCCCATACTGTATCATCATTCTTAATAACTAAGGTATGATATGACCCTGCATAAATGCTTTTCACATTATCAATATCTACTTTCCCTGGTACCAAATAATCATTTGCCTTTGAGGAAAAACGCCCTAAAATACCATCAGTATCATTCCCCCATGTCCATACAGTTCCATCATGCTTTAACGCAACAACATGTGAAGAACCAACTGCAATATCTTTTACATTGTCTATATTAACCCTGTTAGGGAAATTATTAGTTACTTTTGTACCATCACCATACTGCCCATAATAATTATCGCCCCATACCCAAACCGTTCCGTCGTTTTTTAATACGGCCATAAAATTGTAAGATTTTGCTATTTTCTTTATGTCATGCAAGTTAATTTTAACAGGGTCCACATTAGTATTATTAGTATTAATCAAGGATTCAAAGACTTCTTTCTCCCCGTCATCAAGATAGATATAATACTGTGAACCTTCCTTTCTCCAATTATGGGTATCAATTGTTCCTTCAATAGTTAATTTATCAATTCTTCTTGCAGGAACATCAGGATGATATAACGCATAAGATTTACAATTCAGGCTACCCACTTCTGTATGTACTCTGCTTAGTATATCAAAGGTATAAAGTTTGCTGTTATATGAATACCAAATCTTTTTATCCGGAGTCATAATATTAAGAACATAGCCAGTTCCAAGCTTTATGTTTGATATGCTATCGGTTTCTTCATCATATTCAAAAAATCCGGCCGGATATTTGCCGTAATAGTCTGCACTTCCGCCAAAATAAACCTTCCCGTTATAGCCAAATACACCGCTGCCGTTATTCTCATGCGACCTGATTTGCCTGTTATTTTGATAAAGTCCGGAAGCCCCAAGAATATTGACATTAAAGAAATACATATTTCCTGTTTTTTCACTCAAATACATTCTATTGCTTCCAAACCAAAGGTACAATGTTTCTTTCAATCCCGGCCCTTTTAATTGAGGCGCAACACTACCATTACGTCTTGCAATATAATTAACAGAACCTAAATTATTCACAAAATAACTGTCAAAATCATATACACTGCTATTGGTACTATCTTTTATTTCTACCTCTCTTGTAGACATATCATAAGTCACATAATCAACATATGTAGTACCATTAAAATTTTTATAAGTCCTTGTCAAATGTATCTTACCTTTATTAACAACAAAATCATTTTTGTAATCAGGTGTAATATATTCAGGATTACCAAAAGCATCATTAGTCAAGACTCTGGGAAAACCTTTTACTAAAGTTTCTATTTTATGGCTTTCCGGATTACACCGGTGTATACCCGTGCCATCATTGTAATACACATACCCATCATCAGCTACAAAGGCACATTTAACAGTATTATGGCTTATTCTTGTATTATTTTTAGTCAAAGGATCGTATTGATAAAGGTAATCATCTGTACCTATATAATAAAACCTGTTTTCAGGTATTCTTACCCCATCTGCCACATGTATATAAGGCTCTATATTATAAGACTCCAACATAGGTTTTAGAACTTCATTTACTTTTTTGTTAACCAGTTGAATATCGTCATGCTTTGTTTCACCAATGTTAATGAAAACATCTACCGGTTTTCTGTCAATGGTATAACTTTTCACTTTATTGAGAGCATTATCTACAGTCGTAAGCTCAATAAATTTACCCCCGGAATAATTATCCTTAATAAGCTGCTCTATTTTTTCCTTTAGGCTGATTGTATTAACACCTATAAATTTAATGTTGCTATTCAATAATTTAATTCTAACACTGGTATAATCTTCATCATCCAGTGAATACAAGGTATTATTAAAATCAACATAAAATTTATTAGTATTTGCTCTCCAACTAATGTTGTTTAAAACCTGGTCAGAAGCACCTTCATAAAGAGTTACCATGTAGTCAAAGCCCTCTGCCTGATATGCAGGAATTAATATACTATTAACTTTAGTTTGCATTTGGGCCTTAGTAATTCCTGAGCCGGTCACATTTATTGCAACATCTATTGTTTTGGTTTTATCTATTTTTTGTGCCGACAGCTCTGCAGTAGGAGCAATATTTTTTACTTCAAACACTTTTTCATTTATGTCTTTATCGGTAGTGTATCCTTTTTGTCCTGTAGCTTGGTTATATGAATAGTTTGAAATAACTCCATTCTTAACTGAAGAATAAACTCCATAATCTAACGAAGCTTGTCCATATGATTCCACTGCTTCAATTTCGACTTTATATGTACCTACCTCATTGACATCATAACTATAAGTATTACCCATAGGGCTATTGAAGGTTTTACTGTGTATTTGGGTCCAGCTGGCATTAAAGGTATTGCCTCCGGTATATTTATCATATCCGGGTATCATTCCATTATTGCTATTGTAGTAAATCCGGATTGTTTTTGACTGAATTATATCACCATCAGGCGACATAATAGTATCATTTATGCTTATAGTAGCCTTATTTCCTTCATCAGGTTTTCTCAACAATGTTTGAGGTATTGTAAAATTAACTATCGGAGGCAAGTCCTCTTTTATACTCAGTATTTTTATATCTGTATCGCCGTTTCCGTAAGTATTCTCTACATATAGAGTAACCTCATATTCGCCCTTCACCGTAACCATAGCATCAAACTTGGATAAGCCATTTACTTTGACAACACCGTTTTTATATTCCATTTTTTCTTTAGGAACATCAAATACAATATTCTCTATGCCAGAGCCATTAATAGGCTTAATTAGCCAATAGGCCTTACTCCAACTGATAGGGTACAAAGAATTTCCTGAACTGCCTGTACCGTCAACAGTAAGCTTTCTGTATTCTTTTAATGTTCCGGAAAAATCAATATGTGCATTAGGATAAGGCTCCGTTACATAAACATCATACATTGCTGAAGCAGTCAAACCATTACTGTCTGTAACATCAAGATACAACACATAAGTACCCATTGATGTAAACATACCTGATACATCTTTGGTACTTCCACCACGTACAAAAGAATTCGGCGCAGAATTCCATTGGTATTTCACAATTGTAGCGCCAGGCTCTTTAGCTGTTGCGATACCGTTATATGTTACATACTCACCAACTTCAACATACTTTGATCCCGCAATATATACATCAGGGCCTAAACGTTCTTTTTCAACCGTTACACTAACGCTTTTTTCACTTGTTTTAGTTAAGCCAACATCATCTTTAACAGATATTACTGTATACCTGTAAATACCCTCAGAACTCTTGTTATAAGTCTTAAAGAAAGAAGATGGATTTGTGATAGTATGCTGTGCCTGTATTACCTGTGAAGGCCCTCCGCCTCTTGGAAAGAATTCCTCTTTAACCACCCATTCCACAATTTTAGTACCTGAAACCGAAGGCCTGCACATGTCAATGATTTGATAAGGCTCTTCCGGCTGCACTTTCGCAGGAGAAGCACTAATGCCTGTAGAAGGCTCACCTACAGGCCTTTGAGTATAAATAAACCTGACATAAGCAACGCTGTTATCTTTGTCCAACGTGACTGTCCTGCTGCTGCTCGTACTATAATTCCCGAAATTATCAGGGCTTGTCCAGGCAATGTCATTGCCGGCATAATCATAACCGCTGATAGTCTTATTGGAAACGGTTTTATGAATACTTCCTGTAATGGGTATAGTTATCTTTTCCTCTACCCTGGAAGAAATTTCTGTTTCTGTACCGTCAAGCTTTCTTCCCACAAACATACTGACAACTTTACCCTCTTTAGGCTGCTCCGGTTCAACCACAACACGTATCTTGGTAAAATACCACCATATACCGTTTGGCGCATTTTTTCCGTATCCTACATTTCTGTGATTACCGTTTGAACTCCAATTCTCACGGTTATTAAATTCCGACTTTGGAGGGGCATTATCCCTTACGCAAAGATAAAACATCCATGTACAGGGCTTGGTCAGTGTTATTTCATAATTATTAAATTGTGTAGGTGTAATCAATTCCTTGGCAGACTGCTGAGAACTGTAATACTGAAAGTCAAATAAATCTAAATGAAAGCCATCTTCATTACATTTGCTTTTATCTATAAACTTAAGTTTATCACCTACTGTTGCCTTTATTTCAGGAACACTCGGGTCATTATCACCAACAATAGTATCACTGCTAGAAGAATTAACTATACCCTTTGTTAATCCATCAGGTCCTTTTACTTCAATAACAAAAGCAGCTGTAGGTTTAATATATCCAGTTTTTTGCTCTCTGTAATCCTCACCAGGCTCAACTACTTCAGCACATGCAGGAATATATAAAATATTAAATATGCAGATTAATGCAAGCAATAAGCATACTATCTTTTTATTCATGAAACCCCACCATATTACCCCTTAAAATTAATATGCGAAATCAATATCCGGTACTATAGCTGTCCTGTCATATGTCCTTACTTCAGAACCCCTCTTTACAGTAATTCTAAATTGAATTTCCATACCTGGCTCTATTTTAAACGTATTCTCATGCTCCCTTGTCGTATATCTCTTTCTATTTAATGTATACATGCACCCTGCATTATCTCTCAAATGCTGGTAATTCCACCACTGGTTTATAACTATTGTAAAATAACCTCCCCAATATTGCTCAAGCTCATTTAATTGAGGATAATTTATAAAATCAATCTTAAATTCATATTCATCCGTATAATACTTGTAGTTTTTAATATAGATATAGAAATAGTGAGGCATCCAAGGTTCAGAGTTATTTTCAACAACTATTACAGGGTCAAGAAAATATTCAGGCCTTTCTATGGGTTTTGCAGGTTTTCTCTTAGTCTTGTCAATTAGTCTTAAAACCATAGTGGCAGCTTCAGCCCTGGTTGCCGTATCCCATGCCCCAAAAGTCCTGTCAGGCCTGCCGGTTACTATTCCGGATATATATGCTTTCAATATATCATCTTTTCTTTCTTGAGAACTATCATAGAAATCCTCTATAGTATCTACATAATCTCTTCTATTTTCAGGTATTGTTGCTTCATCTCCCAGGCATTTTACAATTATGCTTGCAATTTCCTGTCGTGTAATTTCTGTTGAATTCATGCTGTTATAATTATCATTATCATAGAATATCCCATCAACCAAATACCCTTTCTCAAGGGCCTTATCTATGTATGGCTGCGCCCATCCTTCACCTTCTCTTTGCTCTCTTACAGAATACCCCTGGGCTATGGTTATCATTTTAATAAACTCCGTTACCAATACTGTATCATCAGGATAGAACTTACCATCACCACGGCCCTCTATAGCTCCCATTGCAGCCAATCTCTCAACTGCTTCCCTGTACCAGGCATTTGCCGGCACGTCTTCAAACATCGGCGTATTACTATTCTCTTGATTGCTCTCTTGGGCGCTAACCTGCCCAAAAGCACTCATTAAAAGCACAAATGTAATAAATAAGCATATAAACCTCTTTTTCATTTAACAACACCCTTTCTTAAAAATTTATATTCTTTTAATTCCAAATAAGGAAATTCCAAAACATCTTTAATAAAACACTTTAACAGTTCAATATCATAATAATGACTGCTTTGCAGCATTATTTTTAAAGCTACTACCCTACTAAGTTTTTTCTATAGTACTATCAGCAAACACAAGAATATGTAATATATTAGATGTGCAAATTAAAGCAAGTAGTAAGCACAGTATCTTTTTATTCATGAAACCCCACCATATTACCCCTTAAAATTAATATGCGAAATCAATATCCGGTACTATAGCTGTCCTGTCATATGTTCTTACTTCAGAACCCCTCTTTACAGTAATTCTAAATTGAATTTCCGTACCTGGCTCTATTTTAAGTGTTTTCTCATGTTCTCTTGTTGTATATCCTTTATTATATAATGTATACATACGCCCACTATTGTTTCTTAAGTGTTGGTAACTCCACCACTGGTTTATAACTATTGTAAAATAACCTCCCCAATATTCCTCACGCTCATTTAATTGAGGATAATTTATAAAATCAATCTTAAATTCATATTCATCCGTGAAATACTTGTAATTTTTAATATAGATATAGAAGTAGTGAGGCATCCAAGGTTCAGAGTTGTTTTCAACAACTATTACAGGGTCAAGGAAATATTCAGGCCTTTCTATAGGCTTTCCAGGAATTCTTTTAGTCTTGTCAATAAGTCTTAAAACCATAGTGGCAGCTTCAGCCCTCGTAGCGAAATCCCATGCTCCAAAGGTTTTATCAGGCCTGCAGGTTATTATTCCAGATATATATGCCTTTAATATATCATCATGTCTATCCTGATGGCTATGCATAAAGTCTTCTATAGCATCTACATAATCTCTGTCGTTCTCAGGTATCGTTACTTCATCCTCAAGACAACTTACAATTATACTTGCAATTTCCTGTCGTGTAATAGCAATTGAATTCATGCTGTTATAAATGTCATTATCATAGTAAATTCCTTGAACCAAATACCCCTTTTCGTAAGCCTTATCTATGTATGGCTGCGCCCAGCCCTCACCTTCTTTAAGCTCTCTCACTGAATACCCCTGGGCTATGGTTATCATTTTAATAAACTCCGTTACCAGCACTGCATCATCAGGGTAAAACTTTCCATCTTCACGGCCCTCTATTGCTCCCATTGTAGCCAATCTTTCAACTGCTTCCCTGTACCATGCATTTTCCGGTACATCTTCAAACATCGGCCTGGTATTGCTATCTTGACTGCTCTCTTGATTGCTCTCTTGGGCACTAACCTGTCCAAAAGCACCTATAAAAAATACAAATAATAATACTAGTGTGATAAATAAGCATATAAACCTCTTTTTCATTTAGCTACATCCTTTCTTATATATTCCTTTGCTTCTGAATAAGGAAACCCTGAAACACTTTTTCACTTTACGGAGTTATAAAAATATACTCGTTATTTGCCAGGGTTATCTTGTCATTGTTCTCTATTCTGTACTCCTCATTACTGTCTATCTTTACATCGTTAATACACGTTCCGTTTTTGGAGTTCAAGTCCTTTATAAAGTAAGAGCTTTCCCGGGTAATAATCTGAGCGTGGACCTTTCCTACTGCACTGTTGCGAATGACATAGTCCACCTGGCTTTCCAGCCTTCCCAGCGTAAATTCCGGTTTTACAATAAGAATTACCTCACCTGCGCATGAACCTGTGCCTTTCAGAATAGGGCATTTTGCGTCATGCACTCCCAAAACGACAGTATCATTACTTTGCAGGCCTGAAATCATCGGTTCATCTGCTATCCCCCACTGTCCTCCCCCTCTGTTGGGTTCATACTGGGATATGCTTCTTCTGACCGCATTCAGTGAAATATCTTCGTAGAGGTAATTTTCATATTCGAGGAGAGTTTCTTTTTCTTCTTGGGCTTCTTGCGCCTCTTCGTCTCTCACACTAATAATGACGCCGTCTTTGAAGAACAATTTTTTAAAAATCAGAACATCAATGGCTATCATTATAAGGATTGCAGCTCCATAGGTTACGGAAGTGTCTCCGCTTAGAGAGCCGAGATGGTCTTTTGTTGCTATGAATACTGCAACCAGAATTACCTGCACCGCTATGGCCAATAATACATTTTTAGAAATCCTGAAGGAGCGGACGTCCTTTTCTTCACAGTCCTGATTATGTTTTGGATCGCCTTTGAGGTTATTTTTCTTGTTGTCTTTCAGATTATTTTTCGTGCTGCCTTTTTTTGTGTTGTCTTTTTGACCGCCCGCCAAGTTAAAATCCGGATTACCCTTTAGCCTTTCTTTTTGATTGTCTTTTAAGTTTTCTTTAGAAATACTTTTCAGATCATCTTCCGGGATATCAATGTCAGAAATTATATCGTCCCAGAATTTTTTTCTTTCAGTCTGCTCACTACTTAATAGACGTTTCCTTCTTTTGTTCTCTTTGTCATTACTTAAATCTTGTTTTTTGCCTTTTCCTTCAGTCCTCCCTTCAGTAATAGCCCTGTTATTTCTTATGTGCTGCCTGTTCCAATTATCATCCTGAATAGTTTTCCCTGCCATTGAATTCTGCAGCGGTATGTTACCTGCTAAAAGATCCATTACAAGCTTATTAAAGTCAACCATATTGAAAGTATCGGATTTCGCATACCCCAAAATCCGCTGAATAAAGTTATCCCCGCTTCCTTCGTCAATATCAGCAGCGTTTATAATTACATTCATGACAAACTGTCTGAATTCATTGCCAACATCGACATCAAATTCAGCAGGTATATACACGACTGCAACTTCTCCCGATCCAGGATTAATATAAACATAATCGATGTCAAGAATAATATTTTTATCACACAGGAAATAATTCCGGCTGTCGAGTATTGCTTTAGTTACATCTGCGAAAATTCCGAGGAATTCATTTCTGCTTATCTTCCGCTTTAAAAATTGCGTAAGAGGCAGCATTGAGGTGATATTGTATCGCAAACATGTTTCATTATTTTCCCGTCTCACGTCAAAAGGCAATATATGCGGTATTCTGTTGCAAGCTACCATCTCAACCTGGTAATATATGATTTTTTCCGGCAAATCTGTCTTAAGCGTCAGGAAACTTGCCGCTGCACCTCTTTCGTATGATACGGAAAAACGTTCTCGTATGCTTTTTGACATTACTCAACATCCGCCCCCTTAGACTCAATCTCAAATTAACCTTGTGTGCCACATTTCATAGCAGTAACTCCATCTCATTTGTCTTCTTCTACGGATTTTGCGAATTGTAACTATCAAGTATGCTCTGACTGTCAATCTGATTGTTTATGTTTTCATTTCCAAAAACCTGGTTTATAATTCTTGTTACAAATTTTACAATTGAGTGCCTGAATATGAGTGCAATTCCCACTAGAATAGCAATTATTATTACAATTTCTACTGTGCCTAGCCCGTCTTCTTCCTTTATGAACCTCATAAACACATTTGACATTTTGTCACCCCCTCTCCATAATCTTGAATCATCACATAACCTTTAATCAGCATTAGCAAATATAAACACAACATTATCAACATAAAATGCAATTACCGCTAAAAATCCCGCAACGCCAGTATTGCAGGCGCGGTTACTATAAT
This sequence comes from Clostridiaceae bacterium, assembly GCA_012840085.1. Taxonomy (GTDB): domain Bacteria; phylum Bacillota; class Clostridia; order Acetivibrionales; family DUMB01; genus DUMB01. Next base: position 23,432 of record DUMB01000043.1, on the reverse strand, counting down.
CAGAATTGAAAGAAACATCAGCATTAGCGGCAGCAACATTTTGGTAGATGCCTCTTCCCCCAATTTTTTTGCTGTATTTTTACGCATATCCCAGCATTCACTTGCCTGCAGCCTCAACATGGAAACAAGCTGCGAATTTCCCTTACGCAGGTTCTGCAAAATAATAGAAATAGATCTTGTCACCTCAGGGATACCACACCTTTTGGCAAAATCCTCATAAGCTTGTTGCTCAGGCACGCCTGCTGCTATATAAGACAGCGTCATGTTCAGCTCCTCATACAAAGGCCGGTCTCTTGTATTATCCTGTGCTATCTTCTCCCACGCCTTTGAAATTGTCATCCCGGCATTTACAAGTAACGTCAGCTTGTTAAGAAATTCAGGAAAATCAATCTGAATCAGAAGCCTCCTCTTTTTTATCTTTTCCTTAAGTTCAATATCAGGTAAATAGAAAGCTGTTAAAATCAACACTATGCTAAATGCTGCATACATAGCATCAAATTTTGCCGCTGAGCCGCCAAGTGAAGTTAAAACCAGTCCGAACATTGCATATACAATCTTATTAGCCCAGTGAATCTTTAAATAATATTTTGCATACCTGCGCCCTGAAAGCTGACTTATCTTTATCAGTCTTTCCCTGTCATATTTTGAAGCGAATTTATATCCCGTTATGTCTAATATATAAAGGGCTGCGGGCATAAACCTCTTAAATGGATATTTCTTCTCGTCAATAGGTTTCAGGAACTGGTCATACCTCCTGCCTGCCAAAACAAACAATACTATTATGGCAATCACTATAATTAAAAAAATTGCAATCACACCATCACACCTTTATATCCATTATCTTCTTCGATATAAAATAGGCTGCCGCCAGCAGTAAAATTGCAATAGTCATCACAAGTCTACCCTGTATGGTTGTAAACACCGGACGTATGTAATCGTATGAACTTGCGGATATAATAAGCACCATTGCAGGTGGGAGCAAGTTCAGCACTTTTCTCTCAAGGTTTCTCTGTGCCAGAAGTGTATTTATCTCATGCTTAATCTCAATTTTGTCATTTATAATATTTGAAGTATTCCTCAAAACCTCAACAATATTGCCGCCTGTCCTTTTACATATTCGAAGCACATCCACAAAATTGTCAACATCCTCAAGATGAACACGCCCTGCAAAATCACATAGGGCTTCTTCAACAGTTTCATTCATATCAATTTTTCTTATTACATACTCCACTTCCCTTATTATTGGAGTATCTGGATGCGGGTAGAGCACCTCAAGGTCTGCCAGAACATCTCTGAATGCCAGTTCAAGTGACTTACCTGCTGAAAGTGTTGATGACAATGAATACAACATATCCTTGAACTGTATATTGAGCTCGTATTTCCTTTTTTCAATAATACTGCGCGTTTTAATTCGCGGATAGAAGAGTGCAAAAGGACACAAAAGTATGCAAAAAATATGACTGCGGTAAAAAATAAAGGCAAAAGCATATATAAAAGCTGCTCCTTCAAGAAAGTACAGTATTTTTTCTTTTCCTGACATTAAATAGGTATTGTAATCAGGCAAGGTGTTGATGTTTATACTTTTATTCATTTCTTCACCTCACAGATTCTAAAATCCCCTTGTTGAGAATAACATTGATTCCCTTGTTAAAATCGTCTTCCATATCCGCTAATGTTTTCAATTCCCTTATGGCTGATATCTCAGGACTGTAAGGTAATATAAAAGCCGGTGCCTTTTCTTCAATTGTTAATCCCGTCACCATGTCAGCAGGGCTTCCATTGCAATTGTTTATGATAATACGAACACCATCCTTTAAATTGACCCCTTTTCTTTGTTCAAGTATGTTCATTTCATCTAAAAGTACTTTCGCCTTTTTTGCAGACAAGGTGTCCTGCCTTACAATAATAAATACACGATCACTTGTTTCCAAAATCTCTGCATTTCTTAAAGCAAAATCTGCAGAGCTATCTATGAAAATAACATCGTAATATCCCATATTCCTTATCTGCCGTATGAAAGCTGCATATTCTTCCGGAGTCACTTCCCAAAGCTCGACACCACTTTGCGCAGGTGCAAAAAAGTGTATATTATATTCCTCGTCTACGCACCTCAATGCCTCAATTTTCGCTGCTATATCGGTTTCTTTTTCTTTAAGGGAATAAAGTATATCCGAAAGCCCACGGGTTTTAGAGAATTCAAAAAACAATTTCGTGCTGTTCAACGTTTGAAAATCCAAATAGAGCACAGTCATTCCTCTCATAGCGCATTGTACGCTTGAACCTAACGCAACACATGTAGTTCCGCTTCCTCCTGCAGGAGAAAAGAACGTAACTATTCTGGTTGTTTTGTTTTTATTTGTGTAAATACGTTGGTTTATTCCCCTGTCCTCCATGGAATAAGCCTCTATTATATCTCCCACAATTCTGTCGCCATGCTGATATTTATTTATTTGTTTATGCTCCGTATTCTTTACCAACTGGTTCCCGCCGGTAAGAATTATTACTGTTCCTACTTTATCAAAGGGCATGTCCTCAGCATACATATCAATGTCCAGCAAAAGAATATCAACCTTTTTGCCCTCATTCTCAATGAAATCCAAAAGACAGTCATATTTTGTAAAATAACTGATCTGGAATCTGTTTGAATATTTATATGTAAGAAAATCCGAAAAACTTTTTACATAATCTTCATCATGGTCCGCAATCACAAGGTTCAGTCTGCCCATACAGCACCTCTTCCAGGGGTTATATGTGTTTTACATTTAATGTAATTTATTCAATAAACATTATAAATAAAAATTCCATAATTGTCAAATTTTATCATATATTTTATTTAATTATCACTAAATGACAGTAAAAGTAATTAGTGCAAAAAATTTATAAGTATTATTGCCCAGCTTATTTAGCTTCTATAGATAATTTCCCACATACTTTGACAGTAAATGCCACAAGTGGTATATTATAAGAGGTTGCATATTATTTATAAAAAAATGGCTTATTGGGTTAGATAATAAAACAAGAACTTCAGGTAAGGAGGGGTCCACTTTTTTGAGTAGGAACTATTCCTTTTACATTAAGGGGTTTCCCGATAGGTTCAAGATTAACTTTAGGAATGGCTGACAAAATGTACGGTGCAGTAAATATTTTATAGCACAGTAGAGCACAACATTCTGTATATTCTGTATATTCTGTATATTCTGTATTAATCCGTTATATGTTTTCATAATTACATAATTATATTTGGTTAACTTTATTTACTTTTTATATACATTTAGGCTCAAATTTCATAAATAAACGAGGTGCTATAATATGGAAACTTATTTACTGGTAAGCTGTTCCGTAGATATTCTTCAACTTCTTATTAAACAATATGAGCTCCGAAAAATAGATCGCCAATGTTTCTATAACAATGCCAGATTAAAACTTCAATTCATATATGAAAATCTAGATTGTATAGAGTCCCAGCAAGAAAGAAAAAAAATACGCGAAATAATAAATAAATGCAATTTCATTCTTTTCTAAAAGCGTCTTTTTCAATAATTGTGTCGGAAATATACAATTCATTTATATAACCTTTAAGCTCATGCATATAATCTTTCCAATTTAAAGGTTTACCACTTTTTATGTCAAAAATTTCTCTAACATTGTTGTCGTAAAAATACCTGTCAGTAATAACCGATCCATTTCTCAGAACAACATATCCTTCCTTAGAGTTAAGCAAATCCTTTCCTATGGCAAAAGGAGTATCAAACCCTAAAAGATTTGCAATAGTAGGGAAAATATCTATCTGCCCTCCGGTAATACTTTCAACCTCTCCATTTCTCAAGCCCGGATAATGAATTATTAAAGGAACCTTCTGGAGCTTTGCCCATTCAGTTTCACTGTAACTTATGTCAAGGAACTCCATCAATTCGTCCGCCTGGTGCTTTGGAACAGCAGAATGGTCACCATATAAAACCAACAGGCTATTGTCAAACAATCCACGTTTTTTTAGATTGTCAATAAATTCGCCCAGGCATTTGTCAGCATAATTTGCGGCCTTTATATAATTGCCTATATAAGTACCCTCAAACTCTCCGGCATCAAACTCATCATAGTTTTCAAAGTAATTAAAAGGATGATGGCTTGAAAGGGTAACCAAAAAGCTGTAAAATGGCTTACTTGTATCAATCTTCTCCAAAGACTGCCTGAAGAATGAAGAATCACTCAATGCAGTGCCGTCCCATCCTGCAAAGTCATCCATTTCATAATCTTCTTCGCTCACAAATACATCGAAGCCAAGAGCTTTATACATTTCATTCCTGTTCCAGAAATCCGGTCTGAAACCATGCATTGCATAAGTAGTATATCCCTGTTCTTTCATTGCTTTCGGCAGTGAATAATAGAAATTCTCAGGGTATATGGTATAAACCGATCCTTCCTTTGCAGGATATAAAGAAGTATTGCTCAAAAATTCAGCATCAGAAGTATTGCCACCGGCTACCTGAAAATAAATATTGTCAAAATAAAGGCTTTGTTTAATCAGCTTATTCAGATTCGGCGTAATTTCCCTTCCATCTATACGGCGGTTTATAACAAATTCCTGCATTGCTTCAATCTGCACAACTATTAAATTCTTCCCCTTTGCTATTCCCCTGTAGTTATCAGATGCTTTCTGCCTTGAACCGAAAAATTCTTTGAGTTCTTGTTCTTCTTTTTCTGAAAGCCCATCTTCGTTAAAAAGATTATTTTCAATATACCTTTTTGTGGCATCAACATGCGAATAAAGTACTCCCAGCCTTTTTGTAACATAATTGCTGTTGTGTGCAAATGCGTTTATATCAGTTCTGGAAGATGTAGCTAACAACGCAGTCAAACCTACTATTATGCTTAACATGGAAGCAAGAACCTTTTTCCTGGTATTTAGTTTTCCTACTCCTCTTTTATTAATCATTACTAATCCTGCAATCATCACAGGTATATCCAGTATGTAAATCAGATCCTTAATTTTAAACAAGCTGAATATACTTTGGTCAACAGAATTAAGCAGCTTGATATTTACATGAAATAATACAGGTATGGTAATTATTCCGTAATAATAACGGTAAAAATTAGTATCCGCAATAAGCAATACAGTCAGAATCAGATAACATATAAATATGGCAGTTATCCTTCTTTTATTGGAAATCAGCATTACAAATCCCATTATTACCAGAAGCATCCCAAAAGATGCCGTGAGCATTAATATATTTGATGATGAGAAAAAGGGCCTCAAGTTTAGCCTGGTTGTAAACTGATAATAAAAGCATTTAATCATTATAGACAAAAAGCACATCAAACAGTATATAGCTTCGCGCAAGCTTAAATCGCCAATCATCACCTTGTTATTTTTAGCCAATGATGAATTAAACAATACTTCAAACTCCCTTCAAACTTTATATAACATTGAAATAAGCTGAATTTACAATTCACATAATTTCCGGAAAGATAACAGCATCTAATTATAATAGTATTCAAATATAACAGTATTCTATTATAATGGTATTCAGCTTTATAATTTCATAATTTGAAATTTTCTAATTTCAGCTAAAATTCATATATACTTTTATATATTATAGCATAATATTCCATAAATTATAACATTAAACAGCAACCCACCAATTAAATGGCCAAGCCGTAATTCCCTCAAAGGCTTGAAATAAAATGCCTGGTTTGTTGTGCCTTTTTGGAAAAGGCTCATGGCCAATGAAAATCAAGCTTTACTTTCATATTTACTTACAAATAATTCCCATTAAACACCACCTATAATATTATCTCAAACTCAAATAAAATTAAAGGAATAAAAATTTAAGAATTTATTAAAATTTCGCAATTAATTAAAAATATTACATATTAACTGCCTATGTTGTGGCCTTCGATAATAAATCCTGCAAAAGCGCAGCAGAAGAACCGGTAAAAAAACACCCTGGCAGTTGCCAGGGCACTTAGGGGGTTAAATGTATTTGTGAGGCATTAATAATTTTCTCCCCCTAATGCAAAAATATACCTGAATCAAATAATTTTTTATATTATATTACAAACCTGTTAATAATTACGATATGACCATTGAGACTTTTTCTTGCGCTTTCTTAAAGCAGCAACTCTCAATATAACTATTAATGCAGCCAGGGCAATAATTGATATTGCAAAAACTTTCCAATGACTGGCAACAAAATATCCTGCATTAAGAACATGGTCAAAAACATCAAGTTCCATTGCATCTTTTATAGCCAACAAATCTGATTCAACAATTGTTTTGTCATTAAGAGTATATATTACCTTGCCTAAAACCTGTCCCTTTGTAACAGGTCCCAGCAGCCTGACAGAACCATGTTTTTCTTCATATTTTTTGTCTATGAGTTCTTCATTCCATACTATATTCTCTTTTATATTGGGAATATCGTTCTTGTTAAATACACTTGTATATTCCTTATCGCTCACAACGGCAATATCTTCCGTCTTGCTCCGGAAACGTTTCCCCACTTTAACATTGGTTACAGCCTGTTCTTTTTTGAGGACAGTATGAAATTCAAAGTTTTCAAGTCCGTATTTTAATAAGTTTTTTGAATCCTCCCACCTTGCTTCGTCAGTAGGTGCATTCATCACTACGGCAATAACATTTAAATTCCCGTTTGAAGCTGAAGATACAAGACAATACCCGGAGTCCGAAGTATATCCCGTTTTTATGCCTGTAGCAAGTTCATAATAGTATTTGCTGTTTTTATTGAGCATCAGATTTCTGTTGTACCATTGATGAGGTAGCCTTTTAATAGATTCTCCTCCGTCAGCACCGCTTGATTCCTCAGTAGAATAAGACCGCGTTTTTACAATATTTCTGAAAACTTCATGTTTCATTGCTTCCCTTGCAATAATGTACTGGTCATAAGCAGTAGTATAATGGTTATCATCGTGATAGCCATGAGGATTGACAAAATTAGAATTCACTGCACCAATTTCCTTCGCCCGCTTGTTCATCATTTCGTAGAAATAGTCCAATGCCTTTTCTATAGAAAGAGACGAATCACCTGTTACTTTACGTGCCACCTGCACTGCCACGGTGTAAGCAGCGTCATTCCCTGACGGTATCAGCAAAGCTCTCAGTAAATCCTCATTTGTCATCTGTTCCCCTCTACGCAAACCTGCACTGCTTGCATCAAGTTCCATAAGGTTAATTTCACTGCCAACAGTGATAACTTCTTTCATATCGAGATTTTCAACAGCAAGCAGCGCTGTCATAATTTTTGTCATACTTGCAGGATACATTTTTTTATTTTCATTTTTACTATATAGAATTTCACCGCTTCCAGTTTCAACAAGAATAACTGCCTCACTCTTCAGATCCGCAGGATCAAAAACTTTCGAATCCGAAGTTGCTCCTTCAGCAAAAATGCAAATAGGTTGAATTAAAATATAAATTGCTAATAATACACACAAAACACGTTTCATTTTCCATACCCCTCGTATAATAATTAAATCTTCATCTTCTTCCTCTTATATCTCTGAAAAACTTTTTTCTGTTCCGGTGTACCTGTATTTTAGTTTTAATAAAATTAATAAAATCTCTCCCAAAGAAAACTATAAAGTTAATTATCGATGCTACAGCTGCAACTTTACCCGGTAAAGGTTCTGTAAGCACTGCATATGCAATAAACGCAATGTTAAGCCATCCCAGGTACTTTACCTTAATAGGAACGAAAAAGAACAGCAGTATTTCATAGTTTGGATACATATAGGCAAATGCTAAAAACAGCGACAGGTTCAAATATACACCTGTGGCACCTGTTCCGCTGATAAACGCTGCTATTGTAGTACCCAACATGCCTATTAAGTAATAAACATTAAATCTGAAACTACCCCATTGTTGCTCCAAGCTGGTACCAATCAGATAATAAAAATACAAAACAAAAAAAATAAAAATCATAGAAGACTCAGGCGGTATAAATATATACGTAAAAAGTCTCCATATCTCACCTTTTAGCAAAAGAGAAGGTATAAGCATTAGCTTCCTTATTACCCATCCTGTCCTGTCAGTGAGCATTATCAGGTATACAGCCATATTTAGGGCAATTATATACATCATCAGATTCTTAATGGCATAACGTCCAAATTTTCTTTCCAGCTTGTCCAACCATTTCATAAGCAACCGACTCCTTAAAAATCTTTACAGAGCAGATGTTTTCCTATTTGTATTAAAAGAATACTCCTCATTGCGGTCATTCCATACTCTACCGTTTTACAGGAGATATTTCCCTTGTCATCGTGCCTGTAGCCAGAACTTCCTGAATCTTGTATTTACCCATACTCCTGGCATAAAGGAATCCGTCCCATGCAGCCTGAGCAAATCTCCCATCTATAAGATAATCCATAAGCCATTCTCCGCAGTATTTAGCATCCACCTGTGGTATTCCTGCACCAATTTCCTGAAGCCACATCTTATTTGCAGCTTCATGGGGCCCTATACATGGAGCCATTATAATTGGAATGCCCAGTCCACAATAGAAACTCAGTTCTGATGGCTTTGTCCACAATACATCGGTAGTATGCAGTATATCGGAGAACTTCAAATAGTACCTTTCAAAACTGTTATCGTGTATAACTCTTACAGCTTCATTATTGCTTAATCCCATTTTATTAAGGAAATTCTCAAAATTCTGTCGTACATTTTCCCTCACGCCAGCCACCAGGTTCAGTTTTACCTTTCCGGCTTTAATCTGAGGCATAAGCCCTCTTACTACGTCTCGTGCAATCTCTGTCTGAGCACCTGCTCCTCCTACAGCATATGTTACAGTTATGCATTCCGGCTTTTTTGTGGAATATTTTGTGTGCCCCAGGTAATATGCAACTTCTTCCCCGTGTATTATACTAAAATGACCAGTTGGGTCAAGACGATCCAAACGCTGGGAAAGGTCACGTTTCAGTATATGCATTGATAATCCGCCGATATTTTCATCAGGTAAGGGAAATCCCGTGACAAATATTCTATCATCAGGAACCCCATATTGTTTCAACCTTCGCATTGCACGTCCACACGGCACAAAGTAAACTATCCTGCTCTTTTTAGGATCTTTGGAAACCCATACTCTGTTTATGTCCGCATCACAAATTATGCAATATACCGGAAGATCAGTTAACTCCTCCACAGCTATTGCTGCAGCATAAAAGGAAGTAATTACAGGCAGCCTCTTTGAAGAAAGCAAAGTACTAAGGCCGTGACCCATTCCCCCTTTTATGAGTGAATACAGTGACTTTACCTGGAATGATGGCCGGGAGCGATCCTTAAAAGGATAGTAGGGAGAAATATTCTGCACTTTCTCCAATATGCTAAATAACGGAGGACCAACCAAAGGAATATTTCTTGTCCGTGACAGAAACTCGTAGGATTTTTGAAAAATCATCCACAGTCTTCTTTCTTTCGATGAGCTAACCAGATCATCTCCAAAAAGACGTATTCCATTGTGAGCATTATCTCTTAAAGGGTAAACAGCACGCTGGTGTCCCAAACCCATATTCGCAGATATCACCCATGCTTTGTCATAGGTCATGAGCTACCTCCTGAAGACAAGTTTTGTCGTTATTTTAATGAAGATTAATATACCTAATAAAAATATTAAACATAAATTGCTTCTATTCTTATAAAATTGAAATACCGGTATGCACACAAAATCTATGGTATTTATTATATATATTATACTTTCACCGGTTAACATGTAACACATTTTTTTAATACAACAATTACAATTATAGCAACAAATAATTGATAAAACAATCAGTTTACATAAATGTAACAATTGCCACTGCATTTCATATACTAATATTAAACCACCTAATTTTGCAGCAGATAAAATATTACCTAGCTCCTTTTACACCGGCCAGCTCAGAATTAAACATATAGACTGTTTGGAACGTGCTCAAGACACCGGCAGGCCGGTAGGAAAAATTAGGAACACACCGGCAGAAAAGCCAGGAACTGTTTAGAAAGGTTCCGGCAATTAAAAAAGAGAGAACAATTAAGGGAAAATATTGAAAACTAAGAAAGGGACATATTATATATGTTATGTATGGTATGTCCTTTCTTTTTCATTATGGTTTTACTTGTTGCTTTCATGACAGGCACATTTTCATTTTTTCGCAATAAGATATATGAGGATTGGTTTTACTTAAAAACACATCGTGTGGTGATGGTTAGCTATGGAAACATTATTACCAGGTTCTACAGGCCCGGATGTAAAACTTGTTCAGAGTCTGCTCAACAAAATTGGTTACAATGCAGGTCCTATAGATGGAGTATTTGGCCCAAGCACCCAGCAGGCGGTAATTGCATTTCAAAGAGACAACAATCTCCTTCCTGACGGAATTGTAGGACCTGCAACCTGGAGCATATTCGAAAGACTTCTTAGGGGTTATGACGTATATACTATCCGGCGGGGCGACACTTTATACAATATATCCAGAAGATACTATACCACTGTAAACGCCATATTGACTGCAAATCCCGGCATAAACCCTCTTGCATTGGCCATAGGACAGCAAATCATTGTTCCTTATGGAATAGATGTTGTCTTTACAGACATTGACTATACTTATGAAATTCTTGAGCTGCAAATTCAGGGTCTCAGAGCGAGATATCCTTTTCTTGAAACCGGAACCATCGGTACAAGTGTAATGGGCAAGAACTTGTATTATATACGGTTGGGCCGTGGCGCGCATGAAGTGTCATATAACGGAGCACATCACGCAAATGAATGGATTACCACCCCGGTATTAATGAAGTTTATAGAAAATTACGCGAAAGCATACTCAACCCGCGGAAACATCCGGGGATATAATATAACAAATATATTTAACAGCAGCAGCATATACATTATACCTATGGTAAACCCTGACGGGGTAGACCTGGTAACACGGTGGCCTAACTATACAAATCCTACTTATCAAAATGCAGCACGTCTGAACACTTCGGGGCTGCCCCTTCCACGTGTTTGGAAAGCTAATATAAGAGGTGTCGACCTAAACCTTAATTATCCTGCTGCATGGGAAGAAGAAAAGCTTCTCGAACTGGAAATGGGAATTACATCACCTGCACCAAGGGATTATGGCGGTGAAGCACCTTTATCAGAGCCGGAATCCATTGCAATGTACAATTTTACAAGAAGCCATAATTTCAGACTGGTAATTGCCTATCATACGCAAGGAGAGGTAATATACTGGGACTTCATGAACCTTGCACCACCTGAATCACAAACAATAGCAAATATCTTTGCACAGGCAAGCGGATATACTCCTATAGGTATCGCAGGAGAGGCTGCCTACGCAGGATATAAAGACTGGTTCATACAAGATTTCAGAAGACCGGGCTTCACCATAGAAGTGGGCAGAGGTGTCAACCCGTTGCCAATTACCCAATTCGACAGCATATATGCCCGTAACGAAGAAATTATGCTTCTTGGGGCTGTGGTATAAAATAAACCGATTCTCGGAGCTCTAGCATAAAATAAAATGATAATAGGGGCTGTGGAATAAGATTTTTGGGGCTGTGGCATAAAAGGAAAAAGGGGGTTAAAAGCTGCATGCTCTTTCTCCCTTTTTCCTTTAACATTTTCTATTAATATTTTCTATTTTATAAACCCATCATAAATTCAAAAACCATATCGTCAAAGCCTGACAAATCCTCATGGCCAAAGTCCGGGTAGATAACTGTCTTCTTTATATCCAAGAGTTGTGAAAACCTCTTTTTCTCTTTCATGAGTAGGATCAAACAGCCTGAAATAATCCTTCAGTTCTGCATAAGCTTCCTTGTTTTTTTAAGTCTTTTTTTATCCGGCAGAATTTGGGCAGAAGACCGTACACGTAACCTGGATAAATTTTCTTATTTTTAATATTTCATATATATTTTATAAACATTTTCCTATATAATTTATATGGGCTATTTTGCCAAGTAGATTACTTGTTTATTGATTCTTCTGTTACTGCCTCACGGGATTCGCTTGTGGAACCGCAACAAGGCAGTTAATTAATTATAGCAGGTGTATAACATGAAATTTATAGTAGGTGCTATGGTATGAGAGTGTCGGAAACATTGGCAATATCTACCTCATGGAATGCAGTCAGGTACCATGATGCAGAATCATTCATTGAGGAATTTGAATCAGTTAATATCACAACCATTGAACTAAATTACAATATAACCCAGCGCATTATTGATGATATTATGCCATTTTTAAATGCCGGTAGAATCAGAGTTAGTAGTGTGCATAATTACTGTCCTGAAGATATGGTTTCAGAAGATATAAAACCAGAAATGGTGTTATCCAATACAGACGAAGAATATAGGGTGATGGCTGTAGCTTACACCAAACGAACATTGGACCTCTCACATTTCTTAGGAGCAAATGCAGTTGTAATTCACACAGGTTATATAAAAGATGAAAATAATATGGAAGACACCCTGAGACTACTGTTTAAGCACAAGCAAAAAGGAACGGAAGAGTATGAAAGAATTAAATGCATGCTGCAGGAAGAACGCAGACGGCAAAGATCAGACTTTGTAAATGCCTCCGGGAAAAGTATTGAGGAACTATCCGAATATATTGCCAAAAAGGGCTATAACATAAAGCTGGGATTAGAAAACAGATACTATTTCTTCGATATACCTACAATAGATGAGTATGAAGACTGGTTTTCCAAGTATTCGGATTATCCCATTGGATTATGGTATGATATCGGCCACGGTGAAGTTCTGGAAAACCTGGGTTTGGTCGAGAGCAAAAAGCTTCTGGAAAAATATAAACAACATTTGATTGGAATGCATATACATGATACCACAGGTTTAACCGATCACTCCGCACCAGGCATGGACAGAACAGACTTCAGAGCCTTTACGGAATATTTTAAACTTGATATTATCAAGGTTCTGGAGCTGAAATCAAGCATTAAAACAGATGAAGTCAGAAATGGAATTTCGTATCTTAAGAAAATTATGGAGGAGTAAAGCCAGCCCTTTTTTTCCTGCTCGTTAACACTGTTTTAAATTTTTTATACATACCGGGTGAATTTTCATATAATAGTTGAACCTCTACGCACTGGCTGAGCAATGTATCATCTTACCCCAACAAAGTTATATCCAAATCCACTTTATTTTCTAAAGATGAAGGATAACGCGCTTGCTAAGCAAGACATTGGTATCTGGGAAGTGGATTTGGATATATTGGTAATCAGGGGATAATTTTCGTAATTTGCAGCCCATTACAACCAGTAAATGGTCTATATATTTTAGTAAGTTTTTCTTTCACCCTACAATCCCATCATAAATTCAAAAACCATATCGTCAAAACCTGGCAAATTCTCATGGCCAAAGTCCGGGTAAATAACTGTCTTCTTTGGTGAAGCTATTTTATTAAAGGCAGCAAACTGGGTAGACGGTGGGCAAATTGTGTCCATAAGGCCAACAGCCATCATTACCTCTCCCTTTATGCGGTTAACAAGATTTTGTACATCAATATATCCAAGAGTTGTGAAAACCTCTTTTTCTCTTTCATGAGTAGGATCAAACAGCCTGAAATAATCCTTCAGTTCTGCGTAAGCTTCTTTTGCAAGGTCCAAATCCCACACTCTCTTATAGTCGCAAAGGAACGGATATGCAAGTGCCGCCTTTTTTATCCTTGGTTCCAGAGAAGCACAGGCAAGGGTCAAAGCTCCTCCCTGGGAACCTCCGGTAGCTCCTACCCTGTTTTCATCAACCTCTGGCATATCCATAACTATTCTTGCAAGCTGTGCCGTATCAAGAAATATTTGTCTGAACAGAAGATTTTCAGGGCAATCATCAAGTCCTCTGATTATATGTCCATGGAAGGTATTCCCCTTAATACCACCTACATCTTCTGAAAGTCCCCCCTGGCCTCTGCAGTCAAGAGCAGCAACTGAAAAGCCGCATGCCACATAATTAAGCTTGTCTGACCAGGAGCCGCTGTTTCCCGCGTATCCATGGAAAAATAAAACTGCAGGATGAGGTTTATTACTGTTTTTGGGCCTTAAGTATTTTGCATGTATTCTTGCACCGCGAACCCCTGTAAAATACAAATCAAAACATTCTGCAAAAGGAGCTTGGAATTTTGACGGTATAAGCTCAACATTCGGATCAACCGACCTCATCTCTTCCAGAGCCTTTTCCCAGTATTCATCAAAATCCTGTGGTCTTGGGTTTGTACCCTGATACTTTTTTAGTTCCTCTAAAGGTAAATCAATTAGCATGTTCAAAATCCTCTCTTTCCCCATATTAAAAGATTTTATTATGTTTAATTATGAATCACATATAATCATATATTAAAATATCGTATGTTAAAATCATATTAATGAAAATCATAAATCAAAAGCCAATATATTATTAAGCCGTTGTTCTCAAACTGATAACCCTAAACTGATGATCCTACCCATATGTTCTACATAAATAAGAATGCAACAATATAAAATGTTTATTTATATAAGCAATACCCACATCTATACCAAATACTTCTTTGCGACAGGTATGCGTGAAATTAATAAATACACTATATAGCTGCATAAAAAGTTTATGCCTGCCAGGACAGGAATTGAAACCAGGCTGGGTAAAATTCTTACAGTCAGGCCTATTGCATTAAAAATGTAAATAAAAAATATATGTACCAGGTAGATGCAAAAAGAAGCATTGGATATGCGGGTAATAAAACTGCCAGCTTTTAAGCCTTGCTTGGCAAAACAAGTAACAAACCCGAATATGCCTGCTGCCATCAGAGCCACAAACGGAGACATTCCTTCAAAGAAAAGCTCATAAAGTGAACCTTGCTCAACGGACATGATCCATGTTCCTGCAAATACACCTGCGAAACCTATACCCAATAGTAAGAGATATATCTCTTTTTTGCATATTGTATATTTCTGCAAATACTGCCCCAGAACGCCATAGCCAATCGATGCATAAGTCATGTTCATAAGCCACTGGGAAGGTATGCCTGAAAGTAAAGTAAAAGGCCAAAAGTGTTTAGCTGTGGGATATAAAATGCCTAAAATAAACCATAAAATAATAAGGTATTGAAGCTCACGTCTGGTAGCATTCTTTATCAAAATACGGGTAACCGGAACAAAAGCATATACAAGAATTATAATGTGCAGATAATATAGATGAGACTCATGTTTAAATATAAAATAACCTCTTTAATACTCTGAAGCAGATTTTGGGTTGTCAGTGTATGCGTTATAACAAGTCCAAATACCTTGTATGCCATTGCCCAGAAGAACAAAGCAACCAAAATGCGAAGAAGATTTTTAAAATAAAGCTTCCGTACAGGTAATTCCTTTTGCGGATTAAGCAACAGCGCTCCACTGCACATTAAAAAAATAGGAACGCTTGCTCTTGTCAAAGACCCCCAAAAAACAGCAGATACCCAGTTAAATGTTCCTACTCCATAGCTATAACCACCGGAACATGAATGTATTATCAGAACTCCGATAATTGCAATAACTTTTAAAATGTCAATGGCATGATTTCGTTCGATTACAATACCTGTTTTGCCCAGTTCTCCGGAGGGTTGCAGTGAACCGTTCATTTGGCCGGGTTTGCTTATCACGCTTGATATGTCCAAAACTCATACCCCCTGTTTAGGGTCAACTTACATTTGCCCTTAATTTATTTTCAATCATTATATCACAAAAATTGACATAAGTTTATAAAATTCATAAATTATTCCTAATCCGGATTTTTATAAAATTATTCTAAAGAATGGAAATATAATAATCGAAAAGATATCGAAAAATTTAATAAAAAAATTAATAGAAAATTTATATTAAGTTTATATAATAATATCGATATTAGATAGAAAATTAATATAGAATTATTGTGCAATTAAAACATTAATAGAAACAAAGTGAATAAAAGGTCATTCAATATACCCAACCAAAACTTTGAGGATTCATTCTTTCCATCTAAAAATACAAATGTGTATATGGATTCAATTTCAGGAATTACACCAGTAGTAGAAAGCTTCTTCTAAAAAAGCCTGAAAGTCTTTCAGATGGGGAAGCTGCCCAGGTTTCAGCAATGCTTAATGTATCAGAAAGGTTGCGGCAAGCTTACCGAATGAAAAAGGTATAGGAATCGTATTCTTCATGTAATGTCAAATGCTTAACGTATATGAGTACGCATATATTATCGGAATAGCAACCTATTGCCGTCACCTGTTTGCTAATAAAAACAAAACCAGCGAGCAATCAGAAGGCTACTCTCTGGAAAAATATGTCGATATTTCATTCTACTTAAGCCCACCTCAAATATTGACATAGGGCCTATATTTCTTAGATATATATCCTCTAATTCAGTATTGGTGCGCCCAGTAGGATTTGAACACGCAGCCTTCTGATCCGTAGGAGTACAAATCATATTATATACGACCATGGAATATGAGCTACCACTTGGTACTGTGCGGTTTCAAAGATGGTCACGTAGGTTTGCATAAGTAGCTGTTTGGGTTTATTTAGTATTAATTGTTCTCAAAGTGTTCTTATGCTATTGTGTCATAAACTTAATATCATTTTACCCATTCCAATTAAATATTCCCGCTTCTTTTAATGCATCGTAGGCTCTTGATATCAAGTCATCCTTAAACTTTTCACCTTTAGCATTCTTTACCTTCACTATTACTTCACTCTTGTTAGCAGGCTTACCATAGAAATTAGTAAGCGTTGTCTGATAAAAGTGTATCGTTGACAACAACTCCAATTCAGTATGATCAAATTCTCGGAAAACATTAATAACACTGTCAATGGTTTCAGTAAATCTGCTAATATCATCTTGGTACATGCTTAACAGCTTATCAATATTATCTCCCGGAAGATATTTTGACTTTCCAGTCTTAAAATTACTATTTAATATACTAACTGCATTCTCGTCAATAACTACACCATCAGCAGTCATATCATCCATCCTATAATATAGGTTCTGACAGTACGGACCATAGTGGTACATATCAAAGTCATAATCTAAAGGCACACCCTTTGATTTAACAAAATAACATAACTTTTGTATGATGGTTCTTCCAAGTGGAATTTCTGAAAGCTCATTCCACTTCTTAACAATATATGCAACAATAGCATCATCCAACTTATCGCATAACAAAATATCCACCTTTACCTTACCTCCTTCTCAATTTTTAAGGCTTCCTGCCTCAATTCTGACACAAATTTCTTATCTATCTCTTTTGACATATCTTTTGTGTCAATATAAATGCGCACAACATAAAATTGTTTTGGCATTTCTCTAACTATGTGAGACTCCTTAGTAAGAAGGCATTCTCTGTTGTTTCTTATTACATAAAACTCTTCACCAGCATCGTCTTTGCCTTCAACAAAAAATTTATGTATGCTGCCTTTACCATGGTCAATTACCAAATCATAGTCGTCAGAATATATGTTCGACATGCGTTTAAAAATTCCTTCTGCTTTTCTTCTATCAATTCCATCTGTAAACTCGGATGTTTCATAAATCATTGAGTGATGCCTTCTATTACATATTCTGTAAGCATATGAGAAATATGCATCATTTGTATCTTGTGATGATTTCCTCAATTCATTTATAAGAGATATATCATCATATTTTGTAACATTAATAAAGTTATCAATTTTTCCCTTCCACGACTCCATATATCTCTTTAGGTAGTAATCATATATGCGACGTGTGCGGTGATAGTAAACTTGAGTAAACATATAATACCTTGCCAATATAAGAGCTTCTAATGCATGTATCCCTCCATGTTCAATGGCTAAATCTAATCCTCCATTAATTCCTTCAATAACTGTTAGACTTTCTATTAACCTTTTATGATCAAAGTACCCATAATCCACTCCACAATGGTGTGAATCCCTTAAGAGGTAATCCATGCGGTCAGCGTCAATACTTCCTGAAATTATATCCTTAAGAAGCTTTAATTCAGGTATTGAAACCTCTTTTTGTATTAACTGCACAACAAATTTAGTTACGCCCTCAAAGTAAAGTTTATCTAACTTTGGCCGTAAATATTCAATAATGCTAATACTAATATCTTCGTGCTTCTTTCCCTGTGGGATTATGGCTTCGCCTCCATGTGAAAAAGGCAAATGCCCCATATCATGCATAAGTGATGCCAACCGCAGTATTTCTTTTGCCTTATCTACATTCAAGTCTATCTTTGAAAGGCTTTTGTCAATAATTTCGTAAGCACCTGGTTTACTGCATAATCTATCGAACATTCTTGAAGACATCTCCATTACTCCAAGAGAATGTTCAAATCTTGTGTGCACTGCACCTGGATAAACGTAGTTTGTAAGGGCAAGCTGTTTTATATATCTCAACCGCTGGAACTCAGGCCAGTCAATTATCTCTTTCTCTTTATCTGAAAAATATATAAATCCATGAACAGAATCTCTTATCTTGTTAACCAATATCAGCACCCCTTCAATGACATTATAGTGCAGTAATATAGACCATCCAATAACTTATTTCAATTATAAGAAATTGCAATATAGATTACAATATTCTATTTATCGAACTTAAATTATCGAACTTAAAAGCAGATATAGGAAGTATCACTTATTATATCTATAGTGGATCAAAATTTAATTACTTCCCAATTGCTATGGGATACCAATTGTTTTGATACAATGAAAACGGTTCTTTCCATAGTTAGTTGAATAACCGCATTTTTTCAAGCCGGAGAGTTTTAGTTCTTAATGTTTCAAAACTGCATCGGCCATACATAATTCGTTTTATCACTTTCAGTTTATTTAAAAACCCTTCTACAAGCCCATTGCTATATTCATATTTTATCGCATTTCTCACGGCATCCAAATCTCTCGTACAAGTCCACATATAGAACTGTCTATTTTCGGTATATCTAGCTTTTTTGCTTTCTCTATCCATTTATCAAGTGCGATAACATTTTTGTTAGCCATAATCCCCTTGAATTCCTATATTATACTATATATCTTTTCAAAACACCGTATTCCTTGCATATCATTTTAGATGATGAACCATCATATCCAATTTCACGTATCTTTTCCCCAATGTTAGAACCCATTATCCCTTTCTCAAAATATTCATCTATCACTTTTATATCCGGTGTTAGTATACATTTTTCTTTTTGCCATAGGGCGCATGGATTGGGTTAAAGCTTTCATCAAGATATCTTCTAATTGTTTTCCTAGCAAGTCCAGTACGTCTGGTTACCTCTCGGTTGCTACAACCTATTTTCTTTAACTCACGTACTTCATTTACAAGCTCCATTTTTTGTTTCACTTTTTCTTCGTGCTCAGTCATCATTTTTGTTTTGAATAAAGATTCTCTTTCTTCAGGTGTCATTGCCATCAGCTTGTCATAAGCTCGTATATCCATATTTATACTTCGGCAGATTACAGTTTTATATTTTCCTTCTGATAGAAGCTGTTCTATCTTTTCACATTTTCCTTTTAATGTAAGTTTTCTGTTTTCATCTGCTTGCTTTATCATTGCTGTTTCTTTATTTGAATCTTCTTGGTTAGTCGCTTGAATTAAAATTTGTGGTTTTAGTTTCTTTTTACTGAGAGTTTCATAATCTCTTGAGTCAATCATATCAATTATTTGGCGTTTAGAGATATCCACCATAATTGTTCCATAACTTTGACCTTTCTTAATGATAAAATCATCAATGCAAACAGCTATTACAGCTTTCTTATCAATAACAGGTGTTTCTTTTTTTAAGAAATTGCAAATAGTATATCTCAAGTACTGATTCACCGGTTTATTAAACATTGTGTATTTTTATGTCAAATTATTGCATATATTAGAATAGTCTGGTATCATTATGATATGTTAGTATTATTTATAGGATGGTCAAAATGGGGTATCTAATAGAAGCTGATAACTTATCACAAGCATGGTTTGAGGCAACAAGGTATATTTTAACTCAATCAAATGCTCAATGTAATAATTTATTGGTTGAAATTGCTGATCCACTGGCGAGATGTAATCAGATCGAATTAGAATATGAACATTTCTGCGAAAGGCAAGGTATTAAACATTTTTCAATTCCTGCTAAAACAGTGTTCCCTAAAAAAACCTATGAAATATTAAATCATGATCGTATAAAACTTTATAAGAAATATCCTAAGCTTCATAAAGTGCTTAAGGGAAAATGGGGAAGTTATTTTAAGCAAATGATAAATTGGAGAATAAACAATGTTGAAGGGTTTTCAGTGAACCAGGTTGAACAATTAATTCAGTTACTTAATACCCGCAAAAAGGTATATAAAGCAGCATATACAATACAAATCACAAACCCTCAGGATCATTCCACTTATACAATAGGAGGTCCATGCCTACATTATATTTTGCTTCAGTTGCAAAAAGAAGGCGATGTTAAAGTCATGGATATGTTAGCTGTATATCGAAATAAAGAAGGCGATGTTAAAGTCATGGATATGTTAGCTGTATATCGAAATCATGATTTTGCAGTTAAGGCATATGGTAACTATGTTGGGTTAGGGCACCTTTTGGAGTTCCTATGTAGAGAAACTGGATTTACCATTGGAAAATTATCCTGCTTCTCATCCCATGCATATATCGAGAATAAATATGCATCGAGGCTAAAGACAATAATTTGAAAGAACTAAAAATCGAAGTAACGCAAAAATGTCCCCTTAACTGTATACATTGTTCGAGTGAGGCAAATATTAGTAAAGAGAGGCAAATTGATGAATTGACAGTAGTTCATCTTCTCTCTGATTCAAGTAAACTTGGTGTTACTAATATAGTTTTTTCTGGTGGGGAGCCTTTAGTTTGGGAACCACTATATAGGTGCTTAACAATTTGTAACGAATATGGGTTCAACACAACAGTTTATACAACATGCAACAACTTTTATGGAAACAATAAACTGTTATATGAATTTATTAGCACAGGCGTAAAAAATGTAGTTGTTAGCCTCTTTGGTGCTACACAAAAAGAACATGATAAAATTACCAGGAAATATGGTAGCTTTGATAAGACAATAAGTGGCATAAAAATGTTATCAGAAGCCGGTATTGATGTCAGTATCCATTTCGTTGCTATGAAACCAAACTGGAAACAATTAGCCGATGTTATCTCTCTAATACAGAAATTAAAAGTAAGGAAAATAAGTATTTTACGATTTGTGCCACATGGACGTGGTAAAATTGTTAAAGATATTTACAATTTAAATAAAGATGAACTAAAAGAACTTAAAAGCGAAATCATGCGATTAAGGGAGAACACAGATGTATCTATTCGCCTTGGTTCACCTTTTAATATTTTATCACTTCAATCCGATGTTGACTGTACAGCAGGAATTGATAGACTTATAATAGGTTCTGACGGAAAAATATACCCTTGTGATGCTTTTAAAAATATTACACATGGTGGTAAATTCTCATCAATATATGAAGGATCATTAATAGATATATGGAACAATTCTGAATATCTTAACGATGTTAGAGAGAAAGTATCCAGTGGGTTAAATCAAACTTGTAAGTTATGTGAAGATAGAACAAAATGCAAAGGCGGCTGTTTAGCCCAGAAAATAATAAGGTTTAAAGGTGAGTATGACCTTCCAGATCCTGATTGTTTAAAAAGTAAGCAGGAGGGAATATATGAGCAACTTAAACTTTAAATATGGCCTACAAGAAGATAGCAAAGAATTACTTTTTGAAAAACTGGTGGATTCAATTGAAAATTGTAGGCTATGCCCTAATATGGAATGCCGGACAAAAGTTTTCAGTGAGTACAATGGGAATATATATTCGAATGTACTCTTTATTGCTGAAGCTCCTGGTCGTCTTGGTGCAGATAAAACAAAAATTCCTCTATTTGGTGATCAAACAGGCGTTAATTTTCAAAGGTTAATAGACAGCATCGGATGGACTAGGGAGTCTTTCTTTATTACAAACGCCATTCTATGTAACCCAAGAGATGATAAGGGTAATAACGCTACACCTAATAAGGAACAATTGGAAAACTGTTCTATTTACTTACAGATTCTGATAGAGTTAATGAAGCCAGAATATATTATAACATTAGGCCAAAAAGCACTTGAATCTTTAAGAATTATACATGACATTAATGTGACGCTAAAAAAAGATGTGAGAAAAGTTATTGATTGGAACGGGTATAATCTAATTCCTTTATATCATACTGGCCCAAGAGCTATGGTACATAGAAATTATTTTAACCAACTAGCAGACTTTTATTGGATAAGTAAGAATATCAAGCTTAAGACAAAACCATGGGACAGACTTAATAAATCCGGTTTGCAAAAAAAGGTTAAACAAGTAAAATCTTCTCAGTCAAGGCTTCAAAAACTTATAATCGACATCTTATCCAGAGTGGACAGAGTTAGTAAATTTAAGCTTACAAAGCTCATATATTTGATTGATTATGAATCATTAAAAAATCATGGAAAACTGGTTACGAATTCATTTTATATTAGATCATTCAATGGACCTATTCCTGTAGGTTTAGATAATGAATTAATGGATTTACTAGACTTAGGTATAATAACTTATTCAAAAAGAGGATATAGTCTGAATCCAACCTTAACAGTTGAGCTAAACAGCGTGGAGAAGTCCATTGTAGATGATATTGTTATGCGTTATGGTAAAGTAAAAGATAGAGAAATTAAGACAGCTACTTATTTAACGAAACCCATGAAACGCATATTAAAGATTGAAAAGCAAGGCATCTCTATGCTTCATAAACCAGTATTCACTGACGAGGATTTTACTTAGAATATATAATTCCTTCAGAATAAACCGTTGGACTTTAATAATTTCCAGTAAAGCAGATAACAATACTTAATGTATTATATTAAGAATTAACTTGAAATTAAAACTGTAATTAATATTAAGATACCTATTATTTATCCAGAGAAATAATATCGATAATTATTGGATATATTGGCATGCCACCAATATACTAATCAATTCATTTCATAAGTTTTTGTTTACCCATGCAAACCAACAGATTTTGACATTCTTACTCCGTTACCTATAAAAAACTAGAGCATGTAAGTTTCTACACTTACAGGCTCTTACTCTATATTCTGGTGCGCCCAGTAGGATTTGAACCCGCAGCCTTCTGATCCGTAGTCAGACGCTCTATCCAATTGAGCTATGGGCGCATATTTATTATTTTTGCACAATGTTTAATATTCAAGTATTTATTAACTGCAATATAGCCTTGCAGAAGTTAATTCTAACACTATAAGACCAAAAAGTCAAGTAAAACCATATATTCCGACAGTGTCAAGTTGTTGTGGAGTTTTTTTCTGGACAACTCCCCTGGTATCAACTGACCATACTATGCTGCCGGCCATAAGCCCGGATCAATACCTGTGTCCCTTTGTTAATTGCCGGGTTGTATT
>DUMB01000042.1 GCA_012840085.1 Clostridiaceae bacterium | reverse complement strand
TGTTTTTGGCGACTCAATTATACCAGAAAAAAGGGGGTGTCATTGTTTTTTATTCAAAAAACCTTGAAGCCCTCGATAAATAGCATATTTCAAAATATAAAAGGTGTAATTTAGTTTACACTACGAAATGCTTGGAGGGGTAAAAATTATGGGTTTCTCACCCTTTGACTGGTTTGGCGGTATGTTGTTCAATATCGTACCTGTAATTATTATTTTGGGTTTTGTTTTTGTGTTTGGCATTATTATAGTACGTTCAATACAAGGCATAAGCCAGTGGAAAAGAAATAATGAATCTCCTGTTCTCACTGTTGAAGCAAAGGTAGTAACGAAACGGGCTGATGTGTATAGCCATCATCACAGCACGGGAACAGACAATATGCACCACATGTCATCATCAACAACATATTATGTTACATTTGAAGTACCCAGCGGTGACCGTTTGGAATTTAGAGTCCGTGGTAGCGAATATGGAATGCTGGCGGAAAATGATATTGGAAAGCTCACATTTCAAGGTACGCGCTATTTAGGATTTGAGCGGATAAAAAATTAATTTATATAAGTACAGCGCATTTACGCACTATAATACTTTATAGACAAGCATCAGTAAATGCCTGTGTGGATAAGCATCAGTGAATGCCTGTGGCTTGAGACTGTGACTGGGGATGTTACTCAGCTGCCTTATATGCAGTTGAATAACGTCCCTTATTGTGCTTCAGGAATTTTACCAAAAAGTCGGAAAACAAAAACAGGAGCTGATATGAGCATCAAATCTGAGAATATCTAAATAATTATTGAGCTGAATTTTTGAACAATAAAAGAGCAAAAACTGGAATTAATCTATAACACTTTAATGAGTATAGGGAATAACTTATAATATAGTAATTATGTAAATAATAATCAACTTTAAAATATTAATCAGCTATAATGATTATGCAAAATATAATAAGCCAATGTGAAAGCGAGGTTTGCCATA
The DNA here is from genome assembly GCA_012840085.1 of Clostridiaceae bacterium. Taxonomy (GTDB): domain Bacteria; phylum Bacillota; class Clostridia; order Acetivibrionales; family DUMB01; genus DUMB01. The sequence continues at coordinate 22,851 of DUMB01000042.1, read as the reverse complement.
TTAATGGCTATTACCCGGCTTTCATTTATAAATATTGTTTTTAGAATAGCAAGTGTGATGAAATAGCAGCAAGTGAAAAGGAAGCGAATATTTTTATGATTTTACGAAACCGTGATATGGATATGTGCAGTGGCCCCCTGTTCAGTAAAGTATTAATTTTTGCCCTGCCCATTATGGCAATGAACATTCTGCAGTTGCTGTTCAACGCAGCCGATATGATAGTCGTCGGGCGCTTTTCAGGTAGTGATGCGCTGGCTGCGGTGGGTGCCACAGGTGCTCTTATAAATCTTATTGTCACATTATTTATTGGTTTATCCGCTGGTACGAGTGTCATTGTCGCACAGGATTACGGTGCCGGTCAGTATGCCGATGTGAGCCGTTCTGTTCACACTTCCATCGCTATCAGCATTATCGGTGGTTTTATTGTTGCAGTAATCGGATTTGCTTTTTGCAAGCCTCTGTTGGAGGTTATGGGCACACCGGAGGACATTATTGGTTTGTCGACGCTGTATATGAAAATCTATTTTGTAGGTGTACCTGCAGGCATGGTTTACAACTTCGGTGCAGCTATTCTCCGGGCTGTAGGAAATAGCCGCCATCCGATGTATTATCTAATCGTTAGCGGCGTTGTGAACGTGATATTAAATTTATTTTTCGTAGTAGTCCTGCACATGAGTGTCGAAGGTGTAGCATGGGCTACAGTCATTTCACAGTATCTCTCGACACTGTTGATCATAATATGCCTTTTGAGGTGCGATGGAGCCATACGCTTTATACCCAGACAAACACGTATAGACGGGAAAAAGCTGAAGAACATTGTAAAAATCGGGTTACCTGCAGGCCTTCAGGGTATGTTGTTTTCCATTTCCAATGTGCTGATCCAGTCAGCTGTCAATTCCTTCGGTTCTACCATGGTGGCAGCCAGTTCTGCCGCAGGCAATGTCGAAAACCTGGCTGGTACCACTATGAATGCCTATTACAATGCAGCAATAACGTTTACCGGGCAGAACATGGGTGCAAAGAAGTATGATAGGATTGACACTGTTGCCAAGGTGTGTACGGTACTGATTTTTGCCACCTGGATAGTCATGGGTGGCATATCATTGCTATTTGGCAGGCAGCTGCTTGGGATATATACGTCAGATCAGCAGGTCATTGAACTTGGCATACTGCGCCTGAATGTTATGATGGCAGCTTACTTTACCTGTGGAATAATGAACGTATTTCCGGGCTTGACCCGCGGGATGGGCTTTTCCATGCTGCCTATGTTTTGCACATTGGTAGGTGCATGCCTGTTGCGAATTGTTTGGCTGGTTACCTTTTTTGCCTGGTATCCTACAGTCATTATGCTTTTTGCATGTTATCCGGTTACCTGGACATTGGCAGGGATTGGCCAGGTAGCGAGCTTCTTCTATGCACGATACCGTATCCGCAAGAATGATGTTAAGAATAATGAGTCTGCTGAATCGTTGCATTGCACCGGATGAGTTGTTGCATTGCATCAGAGCCTGAATTTTTTGGCATATTAAAGTGACATCATTAATGCCTGCATTATTGAATAATTTGGTAAACGCTAAGAGTATTGATGCTGCTGATAATTGCAAGATAATAAGGCAGAATAATTCTAGTGATAAGGCTGATTATTTTGTTGGAGCAGCATAATTGGTTGACGCGGCAAAATTAGTTGACTCAGCACATATAAAAGAATTAAAATGAATAGGAATACATGGAGTTTTAAAGAAACTTTACAGTTTTAAAATATAGCTTAAAGGTTTTGGGGGTTAGTTGCTATGCAAATAATAGAAATCCTAAAAGCGGTATTATTAGGAATAATAGAAGGAATAACCGAATGGCTGCCGATAAGCAGTACCGGTCATATGATTTTGTTAGATGAATTCATACAGTTAAATGCTTCAGAAGCATTTAAAGAAATGTTTTTTGTGGTTATACAATTGGGGGCTATATTAGCTGTTGTACTACTTTATTTTCATAAGTTAAACCCTTTTTCTTCCAATAAGTCATTGCAAGAAAAGAAAGATACATTGTCAATTTGGTTTAAAGTAATTACAGGTGTTCTCCCGGCAGCAGTATTAGGATTTTTATTTGATGATTGGCTGGACGAGCATTTATATAACTATCAGACTGTCGCAATTATGTTAATACTATACGGAATTCTTTTTATTGTTATTGAGAACAGAAATAAAGGACGTAACAGCAAAATTAAAACATTTAATGATTTGGATTACAAAACCGCATTATTAATTGGAATGTTTCAAGTATTGTCTTTAATACCGGGAACTTCACGTTCAGGTGCTACTATATTAGGCGCAATTTTGCTTGGTACGTCCCGTTACATTGCTGCTGAGTATTCATTTTTCTTGTCAATTCCGATAATGTTTGGAGCAAGTGCGTTAAAACTGGTAAAATTCGGATTCAATTTTACAGGAAATGAAATAGTTTTATTGCTCACGGGCATGATTGTGGCGTTTGTTGTTTCTGTTTTAGCAATAAAATTCCTGATGGGCTACATCAAAAACAACGACTTTAAAGCTTTCGGCTGGTATCGAATAGTTTTAGGTATTCTGGTAATTGTATATTTTATTTTTTAGGATGTACTTAACCTTTTTTGGTTATTGTACTTAACCTTTTTTAGGACATAGTTATCCTTTTTTAGGCATACTTAACCTTTTATTAAGGCGTATTTAATCTTTTTTAGGACGTACTCAATCAGCTTTTAGGCATACGTAATCTTTTTAAGAACGGACATAATCAATCTTTTAAGGCATGATTAATTATAAATCGCTAAATACACAGGCGAATTATTCTTGAAATTATTTCATGTTTGCGGTATAATATGATTGTTAAAAAATATACAAGCGACAAACTGCGAGGTTTTCCTTTCAGTGAGGCGCTTTTGCTTGACAAAGTAATTGTACTGATACACGAGGGTTCGTCCCAAGTGCGAAGGCAAGAGTATAATGACTGGTAATAAAATCCTGCATGTGTAGGTTTTGTTTACATATTGTCCTTGTGCCTTTCGCACAAGGATTTTTATTTGTCCGGAGGTGATTTTCATGGAATCGAGAATTGCTGCTGTAAGCATTATTATTGAGAATACAGATTCAGTTGACAAGGTGAACAATATTCTGCACGAATACAGAAAGTATATTATAGGACGTATGGGTTTGCCTTATCACAAACGCAACATTGCAATCATATGCGTTGTGATGGACGCTCCTAATAATGTTATCAGTGCGCTGTCCGGAAAGCTTGGAATGGTTCCGGATGTTACAGCCAAAGCCGTATACTCAAAGCTTTTTTCATCAGATGAAACGAAAGGAATGGATTAATGCGTAAATTAATTGATAAACTGCACAGTGAAAGAATTTTAAGCAAGGATGAGTTCGTAACGCTGCTTGACGGTTTTGACAGTGAGGATGCCCAATACCTGTTTTCAAAGTCAAGAGCTGTCGCAGATAAAATATTTGGAAACAGAATATACATGCGCGGGTTGATTGAATTCACAAATTACTGTAAAAACGACTGCTATTATTGTGGAATCAGGAAAAGCAACCTGTGTGCAGACCGTTATCGTCTGGGAAAAGATGAAATTCTGTCCTGCTGCGCCAAAGGGTATGAGCTTGGCTTTCGTACTTTTGTGCTGCAGGGCGGAGAAGATCCCTGGTACACAGATGATAAGCTGATAGATATTATTTCAACAATAAGAAATGCTTATCCCGATTGTGCAATTACGCTGTCTATCGGTGAAAAGACCTATGAACAGTATCTTGAGTATTATAAAGCAGGTGCCAACCGCTTTCTGTTGCGTCACGAAACCGCCGATGCAGAGCATTATTCAAGACTGCATCCGCAGGGGCTGAGCGCTGAAAACAGGAAACGCTGCTTATACGACTTGAAGAAGATAGGATATCAGGTAGGTGCCGGATTCATGGTTGGGTCACCTTATCAGACCACTGAAAATATTGCTGATGATTTGCTGTTTATTAAGGAGCTGATGCCTCACATGATTGGCATAGGCCCGTTTATTCCGCATAAGGATACTCCTTTTGCAGAATTTCCGGAAGGCAAATTAGAGTTATGCCTTTTCTTGATAGGAATACTGCGGCTGATGATACCAAATGCCTTGATTCCTGCTACTACGGCATTGGGAACAATTCATGCAAATGGCCGGGAATTGGGAATACTGGCAGGAGCTAATGTAGTAATGCCAAATCTTTCTCCCGTCAGGGTAAGAAAAAAATATTCCCTTTATGACAATAAAATCTGTACCGGTGAGGAAGCAGCGGAATGTGTCAATTGTCTGCAAAACCGCATGAAAAAAATAAATTATGAACTGGTGATTGACCGTGGCGACTTTAAGCCTCTGCAGGAGAACTGAGGAAAGGGAACGCAGGGAGAACCATCAGTGTAAAGGTGCTGCAGTACATTCCTCAGCATAATTTGATGGGTCATACAAAAAAGGCTTGATTAAGCTACTTTGAAAGGGGTATTAAAATGTATAATGTAAAATCTTTGAATGCGAATGAGTTTATTGATGATGGCGAGATTTTAGATTCGATTAACGAAGCGAAAAAACTTGTTAAAAACAAAGCAGAGATTGAAAGAATTCTTGAGAAGGCAAGGCAGTACAAAGGCCTCACACATAGGGAAGCAGCAGTTTTGCTTGAGGTAGACGATGATGAAACCCTGGAAAAAATGTACAAGGTTGCAAGAGAGGTTAAGGAGGAAATCTACGGTAAGAGAATTGTGCTGTTTGCTCCTTTATATCTCTCAAACTATTGTGTAAACAATTGCAAGTACTGTGGTTACAAATGCTCAAATAAGATTAGCAGGCGCAAGCTTACACAGGATGAACTGAGAGAGGAAGTCCGGGCACTGGAAGCCATGGGCCACAAAAGGCTTCTTCTTGAGGCAGGCGAAGATGATGAAAATTGTCCTATAGAGTATGTGTTGGAATGCATAGACACCATATATAATGAAAAATTCGAAAATGGTGCAATTCGCAGGGTAAATGTAGATATTGCTGCAACAACGGTAGAAAACTATAAAAAACTCAAGGAAGCAAAGATCGGTACCTATATTTTGTTCCAGGAAACCTATCACAAACCTACTTACCTGGAGATGCATTCCGGTCCAAAGCGCAATTACGAATGGCATACAGAGGCAATGGACAGGGCAATGCTGGGCGGAGGCCTTGATGACGTAGGTATTGGACCGCTTTATGGACTGTATGATTACCATTATGAAACAGTTGCACTTTTGATGCACGCAGAGCACCTGGAAGCTGTCGCAGGTGTAGGCCCGCATACAATTTCCTTCCCCAGGCTTTTACCTGCTGAAGGTGTGGACTATTCCTCATTCCCGTATCTGGTAAATGACAGGGATTTTAAAAAGATTGTAGCAACCATTCGTATGGCTGTGCCATATACCGGCTTAATCCTGTCAACACGTGAAAGTGTTGAATTCCGCAATGAGCTCCTGGAGATAGGTATATCCCAGATGAGTGCGGGTTCCTGCGTGGGTGTTGGCGGTTATGCAAAGAGAAAAAAAGAAGAAGAGGAAGGTGCAGAGGATAAGCCACAATTTTATCTTGCCGACCACAGAAAGCCCATTGATGTAGTTAAAGGCCTTGTTAGAGACGGATATATTCCGAGCTATTGTACGGCCTGCTACAGAGAGGGGAGAACCGGAGACCGCTTTATGCCGTTGGCTAAATCCGGTCAGATAAAGAACTGCTGTCTTCCAAATGCGCTTTTGACATTTGAGGAATATCTGCAGGATTATGCAGACAGTGAATTGATGGAAATGGGAAGAAATATGATAGACAGAGAAATTCAAAATGTTCCTGATGAAAGGCAAAGGACCAGGGCAATTGAATATCTCAGACGCATTCGTAACGGAGAGAGAGATTTAAGATTCTAAGGAGGTATGGACTTTCGTACTTTTTCTATATATAATTTGAGTGGCAATTATTTCTGCGGATTCTATTGGAGGAACCCTTATGTATAAAATAATGGTAATTGAAGATGATCTCACAATTGCAAAAGCTATAAAAGATCATTTGTGCAAATGGGACTATGAAGTCATCTATGTTACCGACTTTAAGAATATTATTGAACAATTTATCCAGTTTGATCCGCAGATTGTGCTGCTCGATATAATGCTTCCCTTTTACAATGGATTTTACTGGTGCAGTGAAATACGCAAGATATCTAAGGTCCCTGTTATGTTTATATCTTCTGCCAGTGACAATATGAATATAGTAATGGCTATGAATATGGGCGGGGATGATTTTATTGCAAAGCCTTTTGATTTGAATGTCCTGACTGCGAAGCTGGGAGCGCTTATCAGGCGTACTTATTCATTGCGCGGGCAGGTAAATATAATTGAGCACAATGGAGTTGTATTAAATTTAAGTGATACAACGTTGACATATAAAAATCAAAGAATCCAGCTGACAAAGAATGATTATAAAATACTTCAATTGCTTATGGAGAGCGCAGGCAAAGTGGTTTCCCGTGATGAGATAATGTGCAGGCTCTGGGAAAGCGACAATTTTATAGATGACAATACTCTGACTGTTAATATGACGCGATTAAGGAAAAAGCTGTCAGAAATAGGACTGGAAAATTTCATTACAACTAAAAAAGGTATTGGATATATGGTGGAATAAAAGCAGCTTGTGCAACGATATTTGTATAGTTGGTTTAGTTGCCGGATGGATATGCGGGATGGGAATTAATATGAAAGATTTTATGAGTATTGTAGGCTCGTATTTAAAACGTAATATTATTAAAATCATTGCTATTATATTTTCATTAGGTATATTTTTAGCGGTTTTTTCACTGTATTCCCTTCCATTGGAGGCAGTAGCATATGCCTCCTTATTGGCAAGTGCTTTTATTCTGTTAATCGGCATCATTGATTTTTTTGCGTTTTATAGGAAGCATGCCGCCCTTGATAAATTAAAATCCGGCATTGTCATTTCCGGCTTTACACTTCCAGGCTCAAATGACCTGATTGAAAGAGACTATCAGGAGATAATTGGCATATTGGATGCAGACCGCAGGAAGATTATAAATCAAAAGGATAAGGCATTAACAGATTTGGCCGACTATTATACTATTTGGGCACATCAGATTAAAACGCCTATTGCTGCTATGAGGTTGATTTTGCAATCAGAGCAGTCTGAAACAAATAATGAGCTTTTAGAGCAGCTTTTCAGGATTGAGCAGTATGTTGAAATGGTACTTCAGTATCTGCGTCTGGAAAATATGAATTCAGATTTTGTGTTCAAAAGGTATTACCTTGATGATATTGTAAAACAGGCTGTGAGAAAATACTCAAAATTGTTTATACGCAAAAAAATCAAGCTTAATTATGAAAATCTGAATTGTAATGTGCTGACTGACGAGAAATGGCTGGTTTTTGTAATAGAACAGATACTGTCAAATGCGCTAAAGTACACAAACTCCGGTGAAATCTCCATTTACATGGAGGATGACTCGCACCACACATTGGTGATTGAAGATACCGGCATAGGTATTGCCCAGGAGGACTTGCCCCGTGTATTTGAAAAAGGCTTTACGGGATATAATGGACGTTTGGATAAAAAATCCACCGGAATTGGACTATTCCTTTGCAAGAGAATTTTAAACAAACTGTCCCATACGATTTCAATTGAGTCGGAGGTTGGAAAGGGAACTAAAGTGAAAATCGGACTTGATGCTGTCGATATAAATTTTGAGTAACCGGAACCTTATTTGAGTGATCAAAACCCTGTTTGAGCAACTTAAACTTTATTTGTGCAATATAAACTTTATTTGAGTAATTTGAACCTTATTTGAGCAGTTTAAACCTTACCAAAATGTAAGATTGGAAGAGAAAATGTAAGCCTGAACTAAGGCAATGCATTTTCTCTTTTTGTTATAATGAATTTGAAAATTCGTCATGGCAAAACCAAAGCATGACACATGACAATTATATTGTTACAATTGCAAAATGGCAATTGTATAGTAAGAATTGCAGCATGGCAATAAAAAATAAGATTTGCAGCATGACAATTAATAGTAAGAATTAATGATAAGTTAAGCAAAATACCGCTGAATTGACGGTGAAAATTAACATGAAGAAATTATCATGCAATTGAATTTGGAGGGGAAATTATGCCGCTGTTAGAAGTTAACAACTTGAAAAAAGTATATACAACCAGATTCGGTGGAAATGCTGTTCAAGCACTTTCCAATGTAACCTTTTCAATAGAGAAGGGCGAATTTGTTGCGATCATGGGTGAATCCGGATCGGGTAAAACAACACTGCTTAATATCGTTGCATCTCTCGATAAACCTACAAGCGGTGAAGTGCTGCTGAATGGGAAAAATATTGCATCAATTAAGGAAAAAGAGATTTCTGCTTTCAGGAGAGACAATCTGGGATTTGTGTTTCAGGACTTTAACCTGCTTGACACATTTTCAATACGGGATAATATCTTTTTACCGCTCGTTCTGGCAGGGAAGTCTTATGATGAAATGAATGAAAGGCTGAAACCTATAGCAAAAAGGCTTGAAATAGATAGTATTCTTGATAAATTCCCATATGAGGTTTCAGGTGGACAAAAGCAGCGTACTGCTATTGCCCGTGCGCTTATCACAAACCCGCAACTGATTCTTGCCGATGAGCCTACCGGTGCACTTGATTCCCGGGCTTCCGACGGACTATTAAAATTATTTTCCGAGATAAATGAAGACGGCCAGACAATTCTTTTGGTCACACACAGCATAAAGGCTGCGTGCCATGCAAAAAGGGTTATGTTTATTAAAGACGGAGAGGTATTTCATCAGCTTTACAAAGCTTCAATGTCAAACGAAGAAATGTATCAGAAGATTTCAGATACGCTTACAATGATAGCTACAGGTGGTGTGAGAAATGAATAGTTTTTTCTATCCCAGGCTTGCTGCAAATAATCTAAAAAAGAATGCGAAAACATATATCCCATATATTCTTACCTGTATAGGTACAATTATGATGTTCTACAATATGTCTTTTCTGGCAAGGGCAAAGGATATGGGAAGCCTTAGCGACAGTCAGGCCTTAAGGACAATTTTATCTCTTGGCGCGTCAGTAATTGCTATTTTTTCAGTGATATTTTTGTTCTACACCAACAGTTTTTTAATCAAACGGCGCAAAAAAGAATTTGGTCTTTTTAATATTCTTGGAATGGAAAAAAAGCATATTGCAAAAATTATGTTTTTTGAAACTCTTTTTATAGCTTTAATTAGCCTTACGGCAGGCATTTTGCTTGGAGTACTATTAAGCAAGCTTATGATTTTGCTGCTATTTAAAATTATATCCTTTAAAGTTACCTTTGGCTTTGAAATACCTGTACCTGCTGTTTTGTCCTCGATTGCTTTATTCAGCGGAATTTTCATAGTAAATCTTTTTTATAACGTTTTTCAAGTACATCTGTCAAAACCCATTGAGTTATTGAAGGGCGGTAACGTAGGTGAAAAGGAGCCTAAGACCAAATGGCTTCTGGCAGGCATAGGTGCTATATGCCTTGGAATCGGCTATTATATAGCATTAACTACGGAATCCCCGCTGGCTGCCCTGAACCTCTTTTTTATTGCTGTTATTCTAGTAATGGTGGGAACCTACTGTCTCTTTACAGCAGGTAGCATAGCAGTATTAAAAATTCTTCGCAGAAATAAAAAATACTATTATAAGCTGAAGCACTTTATCTCTGTTTCAGGCATGATATACCGCATGAAGCAGAATGCCGTAGGGCTTGCAAATATTTGCATTTTATCAACGGCAGTAATTGTTATGCTTTCCACTACTGTTTCCCTGTACGTTGGAATAGAGGATGTTTTGCGTAACAGATACCCGAGAAATATTATTGTTACTGCATATAATGTTTCGGATGAGATGGCTGAAAAGCTGGATGCCGTTATTGAAGAACAAACGGTAAAAAACAGCATTAAACAAATTAATCTCATGCGTTTTCGTGCAATGCCTATAGTTGCAATGCAAAACGGCACAGACTTTACTGTTCCCAAGTCGGTAGAATATACATCTGAAGATCTGGCGATGATAGAACTTATTACTGTTGATGATTACAACGAGATGGAAAATAAATCTGTATCATTGTCTGCTGGAGAAGTGCTTCTGTACACTTTAAGCGGTGACATTCCCGGAAGTGCTATAAATTTTGGCGGTCTTGAATTTTCCATAAAAGAGCGGCTTGATTCATTCAGCCTGGAAGCGGAATTGTCTTCAGTGACAGCTAAAAGCTATCTAATAGTCGTTGACGGTATGGATACGATAAAGCAAATATATTATTCACTTAACGGGAATGAAGCTGATATGGAAGAACTCTCATATTGCTATGGCTTTGATGTTGAAGTCGAAAATGATGTCCAGATAAATCTTATAAGGACATTAAACGATGAGCTTGCAAAACTGAATGTAGGCGGCCAGGCGGATGGGCCGGAAATCTCCAGAGAGAGTTTTATGAATATTTATGGCGGTTTATTCTTCCTGGGCATATTTTTAGGGCTTCTGTTTATAATGGCAACGGTTCTTATTATATACTATAAGCAGATAGCAGAGGGTTATGATGACAGGAAGCGTTTTGAAATTATGCAAAAGGTGGGCCTGAGCCGTGCAGAAATTAAAAAGTCAATACACAGCCAGGTATTAACAGTGTTCTTTTTGCCGCTAATTGCAGCCGTAATTCATATAGCTTTTGCTTTTAAGGTGATTACGAAATTACTTGCCTTGTTTAATCTTACAAATATACCGCTGTTTGCTTTGTGTACGGCTATAACCATTTTAGTGTTCTCTGTTTTTTATGCCATAGTATACGCATTGACTGCAAAAACATATTACAAGATTGTGAGTTAGCATGTATTAGATAGCCGGCATGGAGAGCTTTTATTTAATTGTCAGCGTGGAGAGTTCCAGAGATGGCTTTTGTTGGCTTATAAGCCAGGAACTCCTGTTATAGGAAATGCCGGCACAACAAGATAAATTATTCAAACTTGCTCAGGAACCTTGTTTTTGGGCAAGTTTTTTGTTTTTCTTCAATGACTGCTTCCGGTTGTTACATTTTCCATGCTCTGTAAAAGTACAAAAGTTGAGAAAAAGCCCTGTCTCACTGTATCAATGTGTAAACGAAAGAAAGAAACGTCCTTGGCTTAAAGTTCAAAAGTAGAGAAACGTCCCTGCTTTTCCAGTTTTACATTTTAATAAAAAAATTTACAAAATTATTGCGATTTTTTATTACATATGTAATAATAGATTGAATTTTTTTTAAAACATTCCTCGGAAATGGATTGTATTTCCAAATTTTATTTTAAATAAAATTATGTATTTTAATAAACATAAAAGCTGAATACAAAAATTGTATGCCGGATACCTATCATTCAGACCGAGGAGGTAATGAAAATTGGAACAAAAAAATGCTCCGATATACGAAGCATTAGAAAAACATAGATTGGACAGAATAGTCCACTTTGATGTACCCGGACACAAAGGTGGAAGAGGGAATAAAGAGCTTACTGAATTCCTTGGAGAGAAATGTCTCAAGGTTGATGTAAACTCCATGAAACCAGTTGACAATTTAAATCATCCCGTATCAGTAATAAAAGAGGCACAGGAATTGGCTGCAGAAGCTTTCGGAGCAAAAAGCTGCTTCTTTATCGTCAGTGGTACGACAGCGGCGGTTCAAGCAATGGTTATGTCTGCCTGCAAAGCAGGAGACAAGATAATTATGCCCAGAAATGTGCATAAAAGTGCTATAAATGCCCTTGTCATATGCGGAGCTATTCCTGTATATATTAACCCCGGTATAAATAAAAGACTGGGTATAGCACTGGGAATGTCTATTTCAGACATAGAGAAAGCAATCGAAGAAAACCCTGATGCCAAGGCAATTCTGGTCAATAATCCAACATATTATGGGATATGTTCAAACCTGAAAAAAATCGTTGAAATTGCTCACAAGCATAATATGCTTGTGTTGGTGGACGAAGCACACGGGACACATTTTTATTTCGGCGAAAATATGCCTGTTTCAGCTATGAAAGCAGGGGCTGACATGGCAGCAGTAAGCATGCACAAAACCGGAGGCTCATTGACACAAAGCTCCATACTGCTGTGTGGGGAAAATATAAACAATGATTATGTAAGGCAGATAATAGGTCTTACTCAAACCACAAGCGCCTCCTATTTGCTGTTGGCATCTCTTGACCTTGCCAGAAAAAACTTGAGCTTAAACGGTGCAGAGATTTTCAGAAGGACCGTAGAGCTTTCACAATATGCAAGAAATGAAATAAACAGCCTTGGCGGTTATTATGCTTTTTCCACCGAAATAATTGATAATGATGCGGTTTACGATTTTGACATTACAAAGCTTTCAATAAATACAAGAGATATAGGGCTTGCAGGTGTTGAAGTATATGATATACTTCGGGACGATTATGGTATTCAGGTTGAGTTTGGAGATCTGGGAAATATTCTGGCCATAATATCTGCCGGAGACAGGGGGAAGGAAATTGAGAGATTGATTTCCGCCCTTTATGAAATCAAAAGGCTTTATTCAAAAGATCCCACAGGAATGTATGACCTCAACTATATAGACCCTGATGTTGTATATGCCCCGCAACAAGCTTTTTACAGCAGTAAAAAACCTGTATTTATTAAAGACAGTGCGGGCATGATAAGTGGTGAATTCGTTATGACATATCCTCCGGGCATTCCTATTTTAGCTCCGGGTGAACGTATAACAGAGGAAATAATAAATTATATTGCCTATGCCAAGGAAAAGGGCAGCCTGCTGATGGGAACACAGGATATGAATGTTGAAAAAATATACGTCTTGGAGGAATAGCATGGAACTGTGGTATACAGAAAAACATACGAAAAATGTGAGGTATTCAATTAAGGTTAACAAACAGCTTGTCAGTGTGGAAAGCGAGTTTCAAAGAATAGATGTGTTTGATTCGTATGAATTTGGCAGGATATTGGTTCTCGACGGTTATTTAATGCTGACTGAGAAGGACGAATTCATGTACCATGAGATGATAACACATGTACCGATAGCTGTTAATCCGGACATTAAAGATGTTCTTGTAATTGGAGCGGGTGACGGTGGTGCAATAAGAGAACTTACAAAATATGACTTCATAGAAAAAATAGATATGGTCGAAATAGACAAAATGGTGATAGACATATGCAGGAAATATATTCCTCAGACAGCATCGAAACTGGACGACGAAAGAGTAAATATATATTATGAGGACGGATTAAAATTTGTCCGCAGCAAGCAGGACAAATATGACCTGATTATTGTTGATTCCACTGACCCTTTTGGTCCGGGAGAAACCTTGTTTACCAGGGAATTTTACGGGAATTGCTATAAAGCACTGAAGGAAGACGGAATCCTGGTTAATCAGAATGAAAGCCCATATTATCCGAATGATGCAAAAGCAATGCAAAAGGCCCATAAAATAATAAAATCAATTTTTGCGGTGGCCCGTGTTTACCAGGCACATGTTCCGACATATCCTTCCGGCCACTGGATGTTTGGATTTGCGTCCAAAAAGTATGACCCTGTTGCAGACTTAAAGGAAGAATGGTGGAATTCGCTGGGAATATATACAAGGTACTATAACACTGACTTACATAAAGGTTCATTTGCAATCCCAAACTATGTAAAGGAGCTGTTGGGATATGCTTGACAAAAATATTCACACCATCCTGGGCTGTGACAATGATTATAATGAAAGCCGGATAGTAGTTTTTGGAGCTCCCTTTGACGGCACCACTTCGTACCGTCCGGGTACCCGGTTTGCAAGCTCGGCTGTCCGGAATGAGAGTTTTGCTATAGAGACATACAGCCCTTATCAGGATAAGGATTTGGAAGATATTTGTGTATTTGACGGAGGAGATCTGGAATTACCCTTCGGTAATGTACCAAGGGCATTGGAGGAAATTGAAAATTTTGTTTCAGAAATTATGGACGACGGGAAAATCCCGTTAATGATTGGCGGAGAGCATTTGGTGACATTAGGGGCTGTCAGAAGCGCAGTCAAGCATTATGAGGACCTTCATATAATCCATTTCGATGCCCACGCTGATTTGAGAGACGAGTATTTGGATGAAAAATTGTCCCATGCAACGGTTATAAGAAGGTGCTGGGATTTGGTCGGAGACAACAAAATATTTCAGTTTGGAATAAGAAGTGGCTGCAGGGAAGAGATTTATTGGGGAAGAAATCATGTAAAAACATGCTTTTTTAACTTTGACAGCCTGGATTCAGTAATAACTGATTTGAAAGGCAAGCCCGTTTATTTGACAATTGACCTGGATGTTCTGGACACTTCGGTTTTCCCGGGAACAGGAACTCCGGAAGCCGGCGGGGTGACTTTCAATGAGTTGCTGAATGCATTGAAAAAAGTATCAAAACTAAACATTGTAGCAGCCGACATGACGGAATTGTCTCCGGTACTGGATCAGACAGGTGCCTCAACAGCAATTGCGTGTAAGTTGCTGAGAGAGTTATTACTTTTAATTTATAGATAATATTAAATTTAACTTGTTGTGCCGGCATCAAATTATTTTAAAAGGAAAAACAAAGGAGGATTGATTATGGGAAAAGCATTGATAATAGGGGCTGGCGGGGTAGCCAGCGTAGTTGTTCATAAGTGTGTTCAAAATCCTGAAGTATTTGAAGAGATTTGTATTGCAAGCAGAACGAAATCAAAATGTGATGCATTAAAGCAGAAACTTGACGGGAGAAAAACAAAGATTCAAACCGCACAGGTGGATGCAAATAAAACTGAAGAAGTAATTGCCCTAATTGATGAATTCAAGCCGGATATTGTAATCAATGTTGCATTGCCATACCAGGATTTGACAATCATGGATGCATGCCTTGCAACAAAAACCCATTATTTGGATACAGCCAATTACGAGCCCCCGGATATTCCAAAGTTTGAATACAAATGGCAATGGGCGTATAAAGAAAGATACGAACAGGCCGGAATTACCGCGGTACTTGGATGTGGATTCGACCCGGGTGTAACGGGTGTATTCACGGCTTATGCTCAAAAGCATCATTTTGACGAGATTCATTATATTGACATATTGGATGCCAATGCCGGAGACCACGGCTATCCCTTTGCTACAAATTTCAACCCGGAAATAAACATACGCGAGGTTACAGCAAAAGGAAGCTACTGGGAGAATGGGAAATGGATTGAGACTGAACCCCTGGAGATAAAAAGAACCTACAATTTTCCTGAGATAGGAGAAAAGGATATTTATCTCCTTCACCATGAAGAAATTGAGTCCCTGGCGAAAAACATAAAGGGTGTAAAGAGGATAAGATTCTGGATGACATTTTCACAGCAGTATCTTACTCATTTGAGAGTACTGCAAAATGTCGGCATGACATCAATAGTACCTATTGAGTTTGAAGGCAAGCTAATTCAGCCTCTGCAGTTTTTAAAGGCAGTGCTGCCCGATCCGGCAACCCTGGGGCCCAGAACAAAGGGAAAAACAAATATAGGATGTATTTTCCAGGGTGTGAAAGACGGAAAACCAAAGACATATTACCTTTATAATGTATGTGACCACCAGGAATGCTACAGAGAGGTTGGATCCCAGGCTATATCCTATACAACAGGAGTACCTGCAATGATCGGAGCAATGATGGTTATAACAGGAAAATGGAGGAAACCGGGAGTGTTTAACGTAGAAGAATTTGATCCGGATCCCTTTATGGACGCATTAAACAAATACGGACTGCCGTGGAAAGAAAGCTTCTCCCCGGAGCTGGTGGATTAGGGTGAGAGTATGGATATAAATTTTGAAAAGCTGCCTACACCATCATATATAGTAGATGAAAGGCTTCTTATAAAAAATTTGGAGATTTTAAAAGATGTCATGGATAGGACAGGCTGCCGCATACTCCTTGCCCAAAAGGCGTTTTCTATGTATTATCTGTATCCTTTGATAGGGAAGTATTTGAGCGGCACTACCGCCAGCTCATTATTTGAGGCAAAACTTGGGTATGAAGAGATGAAAGGCAGGGAGGTTCATATATATTCCCCTGCATACAGAGAAGAAGAATTTGACGAGATAATGGAGATTTGCGACCATATAGTATTTAATTCTTTCTCCCAGTGGGATAAGTTCAAGAAAAGAATATGGAATTCCGGAAGAAAAATTGAGTGCGGCCTGCGGATTAATCCTGAGTATTCAGAAATAGAAACAGATATTTATAACCCTTGCTTTACAGGTTCAAGGCTGGGTATAACCTTGGAAAACTTTAGGGAAGACGACCTTGATGGCATCGACGGCCTCCATTTCCACACCATGTGCGAACAGAATTCCGATGTTTTGGAACGTACTCTAAAGGTCGTTGATGAAAAGTTCGGGAAATACATCAGGAAAATGAAATGGGTGAATTTTGGAGGAGGCCACCACATTACAAGGCCTGATTATGACATCGAGACACTGATTAAGTGTATCATGTTCATTAAAGAAAAATATGGTGTAGAAGTCTATTTGGAGCCGGGTGAGGCCGTCGCATTGAATACGGGTTATCTGGTAGCCAGGGTGTTGGACATTGTGAACAATGGAATAGACATAGCCATTTTAGACACCTCTGCGGCATGCCACATGCCTGATGTAATAGAAATGCCGTACAGGCCAAAAATAATCGGCTCAGGCGAGCCGGGGGAATACCCTTACACCTACAGATTGGGAGGAATGACATGCCTTGCGGGGGATGTCATAGGTGACTATTCCTTTAAGAAACCTTTGAAAGAAGGGAATGTACTTGTTTTTACTGATATGGCAATATATACCATGGTTAAAAACAATACATTTAACGGGGTAAATCTGCCTTCAATTGCTGTTTATAATGAAACAGACGGTATTAAGGTTCTTAAGCAATTTGGTTATGAAGATTTTAAATGCCGTTTGTCATAAAATGAATTATAGAGAATGTCTGCCTGATAAAATTTACGGAGAAAAGCCTTCCATGCCTATTGCAGTGCTTTAGGGACGAAACCGTATCAAAATACAGTAACATAATCAAGATTACAGAATAGTATAAAGTAGGCTGAACTTTAAAATAAAATTATCCTTTGAAATTTGGAAAGGAGGATAGGCATGGAAGATAGAGGTGTTCTCGGCGGACTTTTCAAAGACGATTGCTCAATACTGTTCTTTATCATTGTGTTCCTGCTTCTGTTTGTAAGACCATTCCCTAAAGTATACTAAGCATTGTCTTTGAACGAAATTCATAGCCTAAGCTTCTTGAGTAAAAAAATTATTCCTGACTTGTTTTGTCTGACTACATGGTACTAAAAAAGGGGGTGTACAACATCCCCTTTTTTTAATCAAATATAAGATTAACTTGTTGTGCCAGGTAATGAGATAGCATTGTGTAGAGCTTAAAAACTATATTTATTAGCTCTTAAGCTTGGAACTCCTGCTATCGAAATGCTGGCACAACAATTTAGATTTAAATTTATTAAGAACTATTGACAAAATATGTTCTGTATAGTATTATAAAACATATAGGATTACTTGGTTAACAGGAGGGTGTTATGAAAATCTCTACAAAAGGAAGATATGGTTTACGTTCAATGGTAGACCTTGCAGTAAATTCTTCCGGAGATCAGGTGCCTCTGTGCAGCATAGCTGAAAGACAGAATATATCCGAAAATTATTTGGAACAGGTTTTTTCAGCGCTTAGAAAGGCCGGATTGGTAAAGAGCATCAAAGGTGCACAGGGAGGATATGTATTGGCTGACCACCCTTCAAATATTAAGGTTGGTACTATATTAAGATGCCTTGAAGGAGATTTGTTAGTGGTTGATCCGGATTCAGTTGATGATAATTCATCTGAATATACCATACAAAAATGTATCAAGGTTAATGTGTGGGATAAAATAAATGAAAGTATTGAGAAAGTAGTTGACTCGCTGACACTGGAAGATTTGGTAAATGATTATAAAAAGATGAACGATAAATACTTTCCGATGTATTATATATAGGCATAAAAATATAATTTTTTTATAGGAATACCAAGTAATAATATATGTTTAGTAAGAATAATTTTTGGAATTTTAGCAGGGCAAATGCGTATAAAGGGTAAATGTGTATTAAGGTATTTATTAGTTTAACTTCATCCTAAAAGAGGAATAAATATATTATTCTATTAGAAGAATACTACAAATCTTATAAATAAATTAATCTAAAAGGAGTGTATTTTATGAGCGAAAGAAAATGGAATTTTGACACATTGCAGGTTCATGCTGGGCAGAAGCCCGATCCCACGACTGGTTCAAGAGCAGTTCCGATTTACCAGACGACATCTTATGTTTTCAATAATACTGAACATGCTGCAAATCTTTTTGCATTAAAGGAATTAGGAAACATATATACAAGAATTATGAATCCTACCACTGACGTTTTTGAACAGAGAATAGCAGCTCTTGAAGGAGGAGTAGGAGCTCTTGCTGTTGCTTCCGGTTCTGCAGCAATTACTTATGCAATCCTCAACATCGCAGGCGCTGGTGATGAAATCGTTTCTGCAAGTACACTTTACGGAGGTACATATAACCTGTTTTCAACAACATTACCCAAATTAGGCATTACAACAAGGTTTGTGGACCCTGATGATCCAGAGAACTTTAGAAAGTCGATAAACTCAAAGACAAAAGCTGTCTATATTGAGACAATAGGAAATCCGGGAATAAACATTATTGATATTGAGGCAGTAGCCAATATAGCCCATGAAAACGGGCTGCCCCTGATTATTGATAACACTTTCGGCACACCTTACCTTATAAGGCCTATTGAATTCGGAGCAGATATTGTAGTCCATTCTGCAACTAAATTTATTGGAGGACATGGAACTTCCATCGGTGGTGTAATTGTTGATTCAGGTAAATTTGACTGGGCCGGAAGCGGAAGATTTCCAGGACTTACAGAGCCTGATCCAAGTTATCATGGCTTAAAATATGTTGAAGCTCTGGGACCCCTGGCATACATTACCAAAGTAAGAGTGCAGCTATTGAGAGATACAGGTGCAGCATTAAGCCCATTTAATGCCTTCCTGTTCCTGCAAGGGCTTGAAACACTTTCACTGAGAGTTGAAAGGCACGTTTCAAATACTAAAAAGGTTGTAGAGTTTTTGCTTGAACACCCGATGGTATCATGGGTAAACTACCCGAGCATAAAAGGAAACAAGTATTATGAGCTTGCCCAGAAATATCTTCCAAAAGGAGCAGGTTCGATATTCACTTTTGGAATAAAGGGAGGAATTGAAGCTGCCAAGAAGTTTATTGACAACCTCGAATTATTCTCACTTCTGGCAAATGTAGCTGATGCAAAATCCCTTGTGATTCATCCTGCAAGCACTACGCACTCACAATTGACAGAGGAAGAAATGAGATCTGCAGGCGTTACACCTGACCAGATAAGGCTTTCCATTGGTATTGAAGATCCTGATGATCTAATTTATGACCTTGACCAGGCGCTTAAAAAGGTTGCGCTATGATGTTAAAGAAGTTTTAGGCATTAAAGAAACTTGAGAAGCTTAAAATGTTTAAAATGTTAAGATCCAAAAGAAATTAAATATGTTTAATTCTTTAAAGAAGTTAAATGCGCTTAAGCTGCTAAAGAAGTTAATTTTGCGTAAGACGGTTAAAGCGGTAAGGATGGCATTAATAAAAATGATGACATGAATAAAAGAATTTCGGAGGCGATATTATGTCAAAGATTGCAAAGAATTTGACTGACCTCATTGGCAACACACCATTGTTGGAACTATCAAATTATAATAAAGTAAACAATTTGGAAGCGAAAATTGTTGCAAAGCTGGAGTATTTCAACCCGGCATCAAGTGTAAAGGACAGAATAGGATATGCCATGATAAAAGATGCAGAAGAAAAAGGCCTGATAACAAAGGATACAGTTATCATTGAACCTACAAGCGGCAATACAGGAATTGCACTTGCGTTTGTTGCTGCTGCCAGGGGCTACAGGCTGATATTGACAATGCCTGAAACAATGAGTATAGAGAGAAGGAACCTGTTGAAAGCTCTGGGAGCCGAACTGGTATTAACACCAGGTCCGGAGGGAATGCCAGGGGCTATCAGGAAAGCTGAAGAACTGGCAAAAGAAATCAGCAATTCATTTATACCTCAGCAGTTTAACAATCCTGCAAATCCTGAGATACACCGCAGGACTACAGCTGAGGAAATCTGGAGAGACACCGACGGGCAGGTGGACATATTTGTAGCAGGTATAGGCACAGGCGGCACTATTACAGGTGTAGGAGAAGTGCTAAAAGCAAGGAAACCGGATATAAAAATTGTAGCCGTTGAGCCAAATGACTCTCCGGTATTGTCAGGCGGTAAACCCGGACCGCACAGAATTCAGGGAATTGGTGCAGGATTTGTACCCAAGGTTCTTAACAGATCTATTATTGACGAGATATATAAAGTAAAAAATGAAGAAGCCTTTGAAACATCAAGGAAGATTGCAAAGACAGAAGGACTGCTTGTCGGTATATCTTCAGGTGCTGCTGCATTTGCTGCCACCCAGGTGGCAAAAAGGCCTGAAAATAAGGGCAAAACAATTGTTGTCCTTCTTCCTGATACTGGTGAGAGGTATCTGTCTACCGATTTGTTCCAATAGAGATGTCAGTTAGTAATGTTAATGTAGAGTATACATTGTATACATTGGCAGTTGTCAGTACGCAGCAGATTCCCTGGAATGGGTAGTGAGCCTTCCGGGGAATTTCTTTATTTGCCGGTAAATGTTACTATTTTTTATTACACCAGCGTTACAATTTAGTGACAATTTCATTATTACCCATTTTTTATCGAAAGTGCCTTCGAATTCTATAACAGAGATTGGCAATCAGGCTTGAAAGACAATCTCAAACTATATTCTTCGAAAGGATGGGATCAAATGAAAAAGAGATTGAAGGTGCTTTTATCAGCAGTTGTTGCATTCATGCTGGTAATATCAAGCATCAGCGGTGTTTTTGCAAGTCCCTCGAAAGATAAGGGACAAGAGCAAAAACAGAAAAATCAGTTGGTGAAGAGCATTAAAAATTATTTCAAGGATATGGATGACAACCATTGGGCTTCCGAAGCGATTATAGAGCTGGTAGAGCGCGGTATTATCAATGGGTATCCGGACAAAACATTCAAACCGAATGAAAAGGTGACAAGATCGGAATTTGCCAAAATGATGACAAAAGCGCTGGATCTTAAGTCATCGGGTAATACGCAAACATTTGTCGATGTTCCGCCGACAAGCTGGGATTATCAAGTGGTGGAAGCTGCAAAGAACTATCTCACAGGATATAAAACAAGTGACGGCAAAATGTATTTCTACGGCACCCGTCCTGCAGTAAGGGAAGATATGGCGGTTGCTTTGGTAAAAGCTCTTAAACTTACTGTTGAGAAAGAAAACGGCCAATTGAAAAAAATATTCAAAGATTATAATGAAATATCTCCTAACCTGAGAGATTATATCTACACAGCATACAAACATGAACTTATGATTGGCTCCGACGGCAAATTTTTCCCTCAGAAAAATTTGACAAGAGCTGAAGCAGCCATGCTCATCCTGAGGACACTGTATAAAGCTGAAAAAGTTGTAGTTGATGACGAAGATGAAGATAAAGTTGTTGTCGATGATGAGGACAAGAGTACTGATGCCACACTAAAGAATTTGGCAGTAAATGGGACTACAATAAGTGGTTTTGCTCCAAACGTATTTGTTTATAATGTAGTACTTCCCACAGGTACGAGAAAGGTGCCGACAGTAACCGCAGTAGCTAACAATACCGGCAAGGCAACACTGAAGATTACACAAGCCAGCAGATTGCCGGGAACTGCCACAGTAGTGGTAACTGCAGAAGATGGGAAAACCAAAAATACGTATACTATTCATTTCACTGTTGCACCTGCAGTAAAGAGCAATGATGCCACACTTAAAAGTATATCAATTGACGGAGTTGAAATCGTCGGTTTTAATGCAGGAACACTTGCCTACAATATAGTGCTTCCCGCAGGTACAACAAAGGTACCTGCAGTAACCGCAGTTGTAAATGACACCGGCAAGGCAACACTGAAAATTACACAGGCTGCAAGATTGCCTGGAACAGCCGTAATCGAGGTAACTGCAGAAGACGGAAAAACTAAAAAAACCTACACCGTTCATTTTACTGTTGCACCTGTAGTAAAGAGCAATGATGCTACACTTAAAAGCATATCAATTGACGGAGTTGACCTTACCGGTTTTGATGCAGAAACATTAACATATAACGTAGTATTGCCGGCAGGTACAACACAAATTCCGGAAGTAACTGCTGCTGTAAATGATGAAGGAAAAGCTGTTATGACTATAACACAGGCCACTACCTTGCCTGGAACTGCTAAAATTGTAGTGACAGCAGAAGATGGGGAGACAAAGCTGACTTACAGCATAAACTTCATTGTTGGAGCATAAATAAATCAAATGATTTAAATAATTCAAAATATCCTGACAGCTGAAATTGTCTTATAAATTGTAAATGGTACGATTTTTATCAATAGTATGTAGCATGATTTTTATAGGGGAGTTAAAAAAACAGAGAGTGGATGTTGGAAGCAACATCCACTCTGTTTTGTGTGTGCCACGCATGGCACGTAGCTAGGCGGTGAAAGTCCGCTGTGGGGGCAGGCAGTTGCCAACCACTAGCAGACGGCAAGGGTGTCCATCGCGAGGTGGAATCTGAAGGAAGCCGGAAGC
>DUMB01000041.1 GCA_012840085.1 Clostridiaceae bacterium | reverse complement strand
TGTTTTTGGCGACTCAATTATACCAGAAAAAAGGGGGTGTCATTGTTTTTTATTCAAAAAACCTTGAAGCCCTCGATAAATAGCATATTTCAAAATATAAAAGGTGTAATTTAGTTTACACTACGAATAATTAAGCGAGGTTTTTTTTATGAAGACGGTTATAGTTTCGCTAAATGCAAAATACATTCACTCTTCTCTTGCTCCCTGGTATCTTAAAGCGTGCTGCGGGGAAAAGCACGGTGAAGTACGCGTATTGGAATTTACAATAAATGACAACATGGATCATGTCCTCATGGACATATATGAGCAAAAAGCTGATATACTCGCTTTTTCATGTTATATATGGAATATATCCCGTGTATTGAAATTAATTGCGAATATCAGAAAAATAAGTCCGGGACTGAAAATAATTCTGGGCGGCCCTGAAATTTCATTTGAATCCGGAGAGCTTATGGAATGCAATCCTTGCATAGATTATATAATTGCGGGGGAAGGTGAAATCAGTTTTCCCAAGCTTCTGGAATGTTTACATTGCTCTTCAGACAATTTTAGCGAAATCGAAGGACTGTACTATCGTGATTCTGCAGGCAAGGTTATATCTCCTGAGAAACCCGTTGCGTATGTAGAGGACATAAATGAAATTCCCTCGCCCTATACAGAGGAAATGCTGCTTTCAATAGGAAAAAGCAAAATAGCGTATTTTGAATCATCCAGAGGATGTCCTTTTTCATGCTCATATTGTCTTTCATCTGTATCGAAAGGAGTCCGTTATTTTAATATGGAACGGGTGAAGAAAGATATTACCAGGCTTATCGATGCAGGTGTAAAGCAAATAAAATTTGTAGACAGGACATTTAATTGCAATAAGAAAAGAGCTCTGGAGATTTTCAGTTTCGTAATAGAGAATGGCGGGAATACAAACTTTCATTTTGAAGCTGCAGCAGATCTCTTTGACGATGAGATGCTGGAATTGCTCAGGACGGCACCTGGCGGGCAAATTCAGTTTGAAATAGGAGTACAGACCACAAACAATGATGCTTTGGAGGCGGTTGACAGAAAGACAAATCTTGACAGGGTATTTTACAACACTTCGAGACTGAGAGAAAATGGAAACACACACATTCATCTGGACCTTATTGCCGGCCTTCCATTTGAGGATATGGATTCCTTTATCAGGTCTTTCAATGATGTTTACAATCTTGAGCCGCACCAGCTTCAACTGGGTTTTTTAAAACTTCTGAAGGGATCCAGGATCAGGCGTGACGCACATTTACACGGCTATATTTTCAGAGATTATCCTCCCTATGAGATTTTAAGCAACAGATATATGTCATTTGATGATTTTGCTGAATTAAAGGGCATAGAGGAAATTGTCGAACGATACTATAATACAGGCAGGTTTGCCGGCACTCTTAAATATATTGTGGGCAAGCTTTACCACTCTTTGCCGTATATTTTCTATAGAGATTTTTACAGATATAACAGCGGTAAAGGATATATGAGAAGACCTGTAGCCCTGAATAAGCTGTATGACATAATCTTTGATTTCGTCCGGGAGAAATTCAGTCAGGCTGATATAGATGCAGTCAAAGAACTTCTTAGATTTGATTTCTTATCCTGTGATAAATCAGGAAGTCTTCCTGCAAGTATAACAAGAATGCAGCCTGATGGCTTTAAGGAAAATTGTTTTGATTTTTTAAGAAACGAAAATAATATTCAGACTTACCTGCCCTCATTTGCGGGAGAAACTCCAAAAAATATATACAAGTATGTCCGTTTTGAGCTTTTTGGCCTTGATGTGTCCAATTATCTGAAGGATGGAAGTATTGAAAAGCGTGAAACTGTTCTGTTGTTCGACTATAGCAAAGCAGATAAAGTTACAGGCCGGTATAAATCTCACAACGTAACAGAATCGTTCATATAAGAGATTCTCTAAATAAGAGATTTTCCAAAAAATAAATAGTCAAATAATAAATCCTAAAAAAGTATTCACAAAAAGACAAAACTGGTGTAAAATATTGGTATATATTGTAAAATAATTATATTAATAACAAATTTATGAAGTTGTTATTTTTCGTAAATTTTGATACGGATGTTTAGTCTCATAATTACTGTATCAAACCAAAATTACTGTATTAAAATAATTGGCAGGTAGAGGATTATGCTTCGGAAGATAAATAAAATTATCAAGACTGACGTTACCGGGACTAACGTTACAGGTTGCGAGGGCAGTATCGTTGTTGAAGCGGCGATTGTTGTTCCGATTATTATTTTAAGCCTTATTGCTATAATATACGTGTCATTCCTTACTTTTCAAAAAGCATATCTCCAGTTACTTGCCGACAGGACTGCCGAAAAGGGGGCACATTTCTGGAAAAACAGATATAGCAATGTTGAAACCGGCAGGGATTACAAAATTTGTCCGGAGGGTATGGAGCTATACTGGTGGCTTTGGGACACTTCAAATGAAGAAAAGAGAAATAAACTGGAGTCATATCTGGAAAGCAGGGCTGGAAAATATTCAATAATAAAAGCAGTGGACAGGAAGGCTTCTGTGAGCCTTTTGAATTATGTCATCGGTAAAAAAGTAAGGGTTGTCATTGAAGAGAGTTATATAATTCCCGGTGCGGACTTGCTTAAAATGTTCGGTATAAAAAATGTATATAAAATCAAGGCTGTTTCTGAATCAATGATAAGTGATCCCGATGAGCTCATAAGAAATGTGGACCTGTTGATTGATATTGAGAGGGAGCTTGAAGAAAAGTACCCTGAACTTAGGGACACCAGGGATAAGATACAGAGTACACTGGAAAGCATACATGACTCGGTCAAAAAATTACTGGAGTGATTCCGGGGGGAAAAAACGTGGGGAAAAGCAACAATAAAGGGCAGATAACTGTTTTTTTATGCATAATACTTATGGCGTTTATAATTTTGGCAGGAACAATTGTGGATATTGCAAGAATTGCAAACGGAGAAACCCAGGCAAAGAGGGCAGTTTTAAGTGCCGCAAAATCAGCACTTTCAGGATTTGACGGCATGCTTAAGGAAAACTACGGGATTTTTGCCCTTGACGGCGGGGAAAGCTCAGAAATCAAATCAACTGTTGAGGACTATCTGAAAAGAAACCTTATGATATCTGAAGATGAAGACATTTCAGGGCGTCTTGATATTTACGGATTTAAAATAGAAAATCTTGATGTTACTCCTATACTTAACCTTACAGAAAATGATACGGTAAGAAACCAGATTCTTCAGTACATGAAATACAGAGCACCTAAAGAAATAATTGAAGGCATTTGGGACAGACTCTCGGTGGTAAAGGAAGCAAGCAATATATCTGAAGCGTACAGGATGAGATATAAAGTGGACAAGCTGCTGGCCAAAGTTGATAAAGTGCAACAGGCTCTAAAAAAGAATATTGACGGAGACGGAAATCCTGATACGTTTTATGTGAATGGATATAACAAAAACGGTGTCAGACAGGAGATGATATACAAATTTGCGGAAAAAGCTTCACAATACTGCGCTTTAAACAAGCAGAGGAATGAACTTATAGCTATAAAGGCTGAATTAATTGAGAAAATGAACAATCTTGAGAGTGAGGAAGAAATAAGCAACCTGGCAAAAAGCATTGTACAGATGGAAGAGGTCATAAGTCAGCTGTACAGTCAAATTAACGGCGCGCAGCGGGAAAGAGACAAAATTTTACTTGAATTGCAAGAGACACATACCCGGCGCTTTATTCAACCCAACATTGAATCAGCAGAGAATGTTAAAAAAATAATGGAAATGGCACAAGAGGCCGGCGAAGCCATAAATCAGCTTGAAAAGTATATGAGCGAGGACTTTACAGTGGAGGGCGAGCTTTCAGCCTCATTCAAGTCGACGTGTGAAGCTGATATAAGAAAGTTAAGAGAGCTTACTGCTCGGGGTGGCGAAGCGGGGAAAATACTTGAATGTGTAGTACAAAACAGGGCTATACTGAATGCAGAGTTAGAAAAGCTTGAGAAGATTAAAATAACGGCAATGTCGGAGCAGGATCCGGCAAGACTTAAGGAAACTATTTTGCAGATATTAGGTGAAAATCTTCATGAATACAACAATAACATAATATATGATTATGAAAGGCCTGTAAATCAAGGAGATGCCGCTGACCCACGGAAAGATTTGCAAAAAAACATAGGTAAAGTGCTGAAGGATGACAGTAACGGAGACAAAGAACAGGAAGAAAGAGATATTATACAATCAGGTATAGACATGGAGCAGCTTCCTTCAAGAAGAAAAATCACAAGCCCTTCTTTTGATGCTGAAGACCTGCAGTATTTAAAAAGCATTGCGTACGCTGATAATTATTCGAATACCGGAAGCTCAGTATCCGGATCGGATGAGGTGGCCTACAGCGGAAATCTTGCAGGTGTTGATGCAGAAGCCGACTTCTTCGATGAGCAGGGCATGTTTGCGGAGAATGCTTTCGGTTTTTTGGGATCTATGGGCAAAATGTTAGGCAGAGGCTTGTCGGCATTAAGGGATGAAATATACATAAATGAATATATAATGGGCATGTTTAAAAATTCAGTTCCGGCACTTAAGCATGATGACGGTGAAAGGGAAGATGTGGATTTAAGCGGTTTGAATAAAAGTCTGAGAGAAACTTTCTTTAATAGCGAAGTTGAATACATTCTTCACGGCAATTCTTCAGAAAGTGTCAATAAACTGATGACAAGAGCCCAGATACTTCTGATAAGATTTGGAATGAATACGATCCACGTATACACAGATGCCAGGAAAAGAGAATTAGCCACAGCCGTTGCTACGGCAGTAGCAGGGTGGTGGACAGGAGGAGCCGGAATCCCTCTTTTGTCAAATTTGATAATGTGCAGCTGGGGAATGGGGGAAGCTCTTATAGATTTAAAAGATATAATGGATGGCAAATCCGTGCCTTTTTATAAGAAGAGTGGAGACTGGAAGCTTGATATTGGTATTTCCGCTTTAGACGGGATGAAAACCGACAGCAGATTTTGTTTTTCATATCATGATTATCTCAGGCTGTTTCTTTTGCTTAAAAACTCAAATGAAAAAATAAACCGTATAGAGGATTTGATACAGCTTAATATGCAAAAACAACATCAATCCTTTGAAATGGCACGCAGCAATACCTGTATCAGAATAGAAGCGGAATTTTCAATCAGATACATGTTTTTTACCGGCATATTCATTCCTTCCGAAAGAAAGACAAAGGATGGCAGACACTTGATCAGGGTGGTGCTGTATGAATATTATTGACGCAAATTTTTTTAGATTTATTGGATTAAAAAGAGGCTCTGCTTCAAAGGAAAGAGACTCTATTGCAGAGGAAAGCGGAGCTTTAATAAAAGAAAAGGGATCTGTAACAAACGATAGGCGTTCTGCAACAGAGAAAAGAGCTTCTGAAACAAATATAAGGCATTCTGAAATAAAGGAAAGAAGTTCTTTATTAAATGAAAGGGGCTCTGTGACAGTTGAAGCGGCAATAGCACTACCCATATTCATATGCCTTATTGTTTCTGTTGTGTTTTTGGTAAAGGTAGTTTATGTACATGAAATGATTCAACATGCGATAGACGAAACGGCAAATCAGATTGCTGATTTAGGGTACATATTTTACGTCAGCGGAGCAGGCGAAATACATGACAGCATTCGCGACGGCTTAGATAGTAAGGCAGAGCTTTTTAAAAGACATTCAGACGATATTATAGACGCATTGGATGATTTGGACAACATTGAAAAAGCTGATGAAGCTGTTGATACAATAACGGATGTAGCAGAAGAGATACTGGAAAATCCGCTGGAGGAATTAAAAAGCATTGGTTCTTATATTGCCGGCGGTGCTTTCAATGATATTAAAACACAGTTAATTTTACCTTTGGTAAAACAAAACATAAAAAAATATCTTAATGCGGAAAAAACAGCAGATATAGACAACAAACTCCTGGGATTAAATATTGAGAACGGTTTTGACGGTTTGGATTTCAGCAAGTCCAATTTTTTTAAGAATCAGAACAATGATATTGAAATAGTTGTGAAATACAGGATGAGTTTGGCTCTTCCGGTTAAATTGCTGCCTGATATAACAATAGTCCAAAGAGCCTGTGCAAGAGCATGGACAATGGGAAGCGGAACATCAAATAAGGAAGATGCGTCCGACAATGAGGAAGACATATGGTCACTGGACAACTTCTCAAGAGGTAAAAAGCTGCGTGAAATATTCGGTGCAAATCTTCCCTTTAACTTTCCTGTGATTGCAAGTTTTAAAGATGGAGTGGCAACCATGATTAAAAGTATGGACTTGACTGCATCCACATACCAGACAGCAGGTGTTGTGAGAGAAAAACTATACAGCTACATTGATGAGCTGGCAGATTTTCAAGGGCAGGAGAACCCATGGGGAAGGGACAGGATTGTTATAAAAAATGACGATATAAAGCAAAAACAGCTTGTTTTAATTATTCCAGGCAATACAATACAGGCTGAAGTGGAAGAGGAACTGCACAGATGCATTAATTATGCAAACTCAAGGGGAATTATCATGACTATTGAAAAATATGGGATGAAAAAAATTGATTAATGGGGTATATTATAAATTAATGTATATCTTTAATTAAATTGTAGCAGGTGACAAGTTATGGACAAGCATGAAGTAGCGGCTGTTCTCAATGACATTGGCTTGCTTTTGGAGATAAAAGGTGAAAACTTTTTCAAATCAAAAGCGTATTATGACGCTGCACGAAGCATAGAACTCCTTGATGAGGACTTGGAAGTACTGGTAAAGGAAGACAGGTTAAAGGACATTAAAGGTTTTGGAAAAGCTCTGACACAGAAGATAACAGAAATGGTTACCACAGGTAAACTGCGGTATTACGAAGAGCTGAAGCAATCAATCCCCGGTGGTCTGACAGAAATGCTTAAAATACCCGGCCTTGGTCCAAAAAAGATAAGGACGATATATGAGAAGCTGGGAATAAGTACTGTTGGTGAGCTTAAATATGCCTGTCTCGAAAACAGGTTAGCAAAGCTTTCCAGCTTTGGTGAGAGGACTCAGCAAAAGGTATTGGAGGGAATCGAAAATCTTGATAAATACAAAGGCAAGTTTCACTTCCACGAGGCCATGAAGATGGCAGGGGAACTTATTGAAACCCTTAAAACCAGCAAAAAGGTGATAAGATGCAGTGAAGGAGGAAGCCTCAGAAGAAGAAAAGAGACAGTAAAAGATATAGACATACTTGTAAGCAGCGATGACAGCGATGCCGTAATGGAGCTTTTTACCGGCCATTCTCTTGTAGCTCAGGTAACTTCAAAAGGTGATACGAAATCAAGCGTTATTCTACATAATGGTATTGCAGCAGATTTAAGGGTAGTAAGTGATGAAGAATATCCCTATGCACTCCATCATTTTACAGGAAGCAAGGAACACAATACTGCCATGAGACATATTTCTAAGAAGCATAGTATTAAGATGAACGAATACGGCCTTTTCAGAGGGGATGAACTGATAAAATGCAAAACTGAGGAGGATATTTTTCAGGTTTTCGGCATGAGCTATATTCCACCGGAATTGAGGGAAAACAGCGGTGAAATAGAAGCAGCCCTGGAAGGAAGAATTCCAAAACTGGTTGAAAAGGATGATATACGTGGTGTATTCCATGTACATACCAACTACAGTGACGGAACCAATACTATAGAAGAGCTTATAAAAGCATGTATTGAAAGAGGCTATACATATCTTGGCATTTCTGACCACAGCCAAGCGGCGTATTATGCAGGAGGTCTCAGTGTCGACGATATAAAAAGGCAGCACGAAGAAATTGAAAAATTAAACGCTAAATACAATGGTTTTAAAGTATTGAAAGGAATAGAACTGGATATTTTGCCTGACGGAAGCATTGACTATGATGATGAAGTACTTTCGTGGTTTGATTTTGTAATAGCATCTATACACTCATCCTTCAATCTTGATGAGGATAAAATGACTGAACGGGTACTAAAGGCAATGAGAAACAGGCATGTCACCATATTAGGCCATCCGACGGGAAGGCTGTTACTCTCAAGAGAACCTTACAGGATAAACATGGATGAGGTGTTCCGAACTGCTGCAAAGGAAAATGTTTTTATTGAGATAAATGCAAATCCTTACAGACTCGATCTTGACTGGAGATATTGCAAAGCGGCAAAGGAAGCAGGCTGTAAGTTTGTTATTTGTCCTGACGCACACAGAATTGACGGCTTGGACGATATGCAGTACGGTATTAACGCAGCCAGGAAAGGCTGGCTTGAAAAAGATGATATATTAAATACCTGTGATGTTGCTGATTTATCCCGTTTGTTAAAAAAGGCACATGCATGAAGGCATAATACCATGCGTAGCATCATGATATCATGCATGACAGAGTGATACCATGATTTACAGAATGATATAATGCTTTACAGAATGATATCGTACCTGACAAAATGATATCATACCTGAAGGCTTGTTGCTGTATAACCGTGTAAATTATAAACACTTCGTCAGCGGGTATCACCTGCAACAGCATATTCTTGTTTATGGTGCTGTAATGGTGATACCTTAACTTGTTGTGTTAAGCAATGAGATAGTATTGCGGAGAGATTTAGAGAGGAGAGATTTAAATGATATTTTTATTTACTCATAATCTCTGAACTCCTGCTGTTGAAATGCCGGCACAACAAATTAAACTAATTAGTATGCCCGCCACCTATGCATTTTATGAGATAAAATATTAATAAAACTTGAATTATCCGTATATTTTTGATAAAATCATGATAGCGTAAAATAATTGTGGAGTTTTTAAAACAAAAAACAGAGATCAACTCTCCTGTGTTAAAATTTTTATAAACACAAAAACAACAACACAAAGGAGGGAAGATCTCTGTGGATAATATTA
>DUMB01000040.1 GCA_012840085.1 Clostridiaceae bacterium | reverse complement strand
GACGATAGAAATCAGCGACAGTGATGTTGCTTTGAGGTGAGATTACTGTAAAATATTTTCAAATCTGTTATGTAAATTGCTGCATTTTTATATGGCAACTTGCTGTACTTTTATTTTACACTATACAAAAGTTGAATTGATAAGCTACATTAATAAACTGATTAATTATTAGTTAACATTAAATAGATATTAAAAAATAGAAATTAAATTGATAATGATAATAATTTAGCTAATGATGATTTATAAGATGACTAAAAAAATGATAACAATTAAATAATATGACTAAAACTGATTTAAATAAAATAGCTAATTAAATTAAAATATAAAACTGATATAAATAATCTGATAATTGTTAAATTAGAGAGATAATCGTTAAATTTAAAGAATTGACAAAACCTAATAGATACTGTATAAATAACGACTAAAAACTAAAAAAACTATAAACACCTCCTCCTGATTATACAAAATTTTTATTTTGTATAATCATATATATTTTAAATACCCTATTATGTACTTTTACTATTAAATCAAAGCTGAATTGTTGCAGAATTGCTAATAAAAAATTTCTCTTTTTCTTAATATGCAATAATCTAATAAACACTTAGAACTGTTTTTTCACTTCCGTCAATTTTTATTTTAAACCATTTTTCACTGGAACAACTGTAGTAATATATCCAATCGTTAACAATATTTATGGTACTGTTTTCTGCGATTGCTCCCATCTGTTTTAATTGTATAGAATTTCCATCTGTCTGAAGGATTATTATAGTAAATTGTATCGCCATATACAACAAAGGTATATAAAGAATCGTCTGAAAGCTTTGACTTCGAACTTCCGTCAGTTTTCATTCTGTATAGATTACCGTTGTCACTATAATTAATATAATATATCCACTCATCTATGACATAAAAATCACTTATTTCAGTTGTCGAGCCTAACATCAAATCTTCATATGTATGCACAAATTTGTCATCGCTAATTTTGATTTTAGATGAGCCATCAGTTTTTATTCTATACAGTTTATTATTATCACTCCGAGTTTATACTGTTGCACGGTCCGTCACTTATCTTGATTGAATCATTTCCGTTTTTACCGGCTTTATATAAACCATACCTGTTTAGATCGCTGGTAAAGTTGATATAATATATTCCTTCGTCACTTCCAGCTGCCAATGCTCCATTCATAAAATTGCCGCAGCTATTTCCTGAGGCGGAAACAATAATGTACTAATAATCCATCGTGTCTCCTATAATTCCATACTCATTTATGGAAGCAGCCTTCAATATGGTTTTTCCTTCCCTCAACTTAATTGGTTCTGTATATTGTTTTGAATCCTTACTTACCTCAGTACCGTCCAAGGTGTAATATATTACGCTATTCTCATCCCGCCCAGTAAGCTCAACAGTTTTTATTCCGGTATATTTTCCGCTTTTCAGATTGGCCTTGGGCTTTTTGGGTTTAATGTCTTCCAGCTTCTTACGGAGATTATCACTACCAGTTTCTTCTATATTATCAGTTTCATTATCAGTTTCTTCTATGCCTTCTTCCAAAATCCTGACAGCTTTTTCTCCTTCACCTATAGATATATAAGTCAAACAAAGCTACATATATATCTTCTATATCTTCCTTTTTCGGATCGATTTCCAGAGCTTCGTTCAATACCAGCTCTGCTTTGTCTGGCTGGCTTATTGCCTGATAAGCCTTGCTTAGACCCAATCTTGCTTCTATGCTTTTTGGCTTAATTTGTATAGCCTTCTCAAATGCCAGTATGGCTTCTTCATAATAATTATAGTTTATCATTGAAGTTATCATTGTAATAGTAATGGCTGTATCAAGATTGATACAGCCATTACTCTCACTGTTTATTGTTTAGTTAATCGTACATCATCAATATGAAGAGTAGTACCTCCAGGCGAATCAACATAGAAACCTACGTCAATTTGCCCATTTGTTACATAAATATTGCTAATGCTTATATATTTCCAAACCCCATCGTTAGTAATATTATAGTATATATCACTTCCTCCGTAATTCGATATTTCAGCTCTGGCAATTGTTGGTGTGGTATTTTTGAGTCTTACCCACGCTTCTAGCTTGTAATATGCATTATTGACTGGAACTGAAACTACCTGATGTATACTTTGCTTATATGCTGAACTATAGTACATATATACACGATTGCTTCCTGTCCATGGAGATTCCGGCGGGTTTATAGTCGAACCGCTATCAATTCCATATGCAAGTGGTTGACCTGCCGGATGCCATTCAGTCCAGTTGCTTGAAAAACCGATGGGTCTTTCAAAGTCACCATTATCCAGAAGGTTAAGTTCGGACTGAGGAGTAGCAGGAGTTGTCGATGCAACTAAAATACGGTCTATATTGACATTTCCACTATCTGACGAATCATATTTATATGCTATTGTGTTTATTCCCGCATTAAGAGTCAGGGTTTGCTCATAATCATTCCAAATATTCCAATTGCTTGATGGACTTGTCAGGCTGGCCTGCGCTACATCAACACCATTTACATATGTGCTTAATGTTTTTGTACTTCCTGTACCATTTGCATACCTCAATTTAACTTTATATGAGCCTGCTGAAGGAGCATAAACTTTAAACTTAACCTCTGCTCCTACTTTTGTGATTCCGTCAACAAATGCACTTCCTGAGTAGAACCAATGATCCTTGTTTGTTGACGCACCACCGGAAAGTTCTGCGCTTTCTGCTTCGTATTTCTGAACGTTTGCATCAAATGGAACTGTTATATAATCTATGTTTACATTTCCAGTATCACCAGCATCATTATAGTATTTCAAAGTAATTATATTGTTTCCGGCTGTGAGTGGGATAGTTTCATTCTTTATAGCCCATGTATCCCAGTTTGCCAGGTTCGCAAGTGATGTTTGCTTCACCCTCTTGCCATTTACAAATATGCTGATGGTTTTTGCTGATCCCGTTGCATTCGCATACCTGATTCCTATATTATAATCTCCACCGGTTTTAACCTTTGGATAGAATGTTACTGCTGCACCTGCATTATCAAATCCGTCTACAAATCCCGAACCGGAATAACCTGCGTGATTTGTATTTACTTTTGCCTTAGTTGCTACGGTATTCCCTGAAAGAGATGCTTCTTCAGCTTCATATTTGTAAGAAGTATCCGATACTGTTGCCGTTCCATTTATAACTACGTTCTTTGCACTTGCACTTGCTGAGCTAATTTTTACATAGGTAACAGGACCATAAATATCTTTTCCTGTAGCCCAACCTTCACCTGAAGCTGATTTAAGAGCATTAAGGTCTGCATATTTGGTAGCTGCCACCCCATTAATAGTTACACTTGTACCTGCCTTACCGTGAATCTGTGCAATGTAATTTTGAACTTGTGGCACATAGGTTCCGGATTTTGCTCCTACACTGAAGCTGATACCGTTTGTTCCGTTGTCTTTTACGGTCATTACCTGTTTGAAGTATGCATTTCCTTCATAATTGTATGAAATACCGTCATCATCATAATAAGTAAAACTGGATTGTGTGGTATCCGGGAATACATCCACCATAACACTTGTAATACTGCTTTGTCCTATATAATCCAAAACCTTCTGTGTCGGAATGATTGCACCTTTTTTTACAAATACGGGAATATCAGTCCAAGTTTCCGAATCAATAGGATATGATATAGTTTGTCCACCTGTATAAGTATCACCTCTGAAATAGTCAATCCATGTACCCGACGGCAGATATATACTCTTGGAAGCCTGTCCCTGATCAACTACAGGAGCAACAAGCAAATAGTCCCCGAACATCCATGCATCTGTTCTGTTGCTAACATTTGGATCATTGGGGTAGTCGAAAATCAAAGGCCTTACTAAGCCTATGCCGGTTTCGTATGCACTTCTTTCATAAGAATACATATATGGTATTAAGCTGTATCTAAGTTGAATCGCATGTTTGGAAACTTCTTCTGCAGTTGTTCCATAAAACCATGGCTGACGCTGCTGGTGGTTGTTTCCATGAACCCTGAATACGGGAGTAAATGCACCGAACTGAATCCATCTAGTATACAATTCAGGATTTGGGTTTAATATGGTTCCATCATTCTGATTGAATCCTCCCCCATCCATTCCCCATTTTGCCTGTCCATTGTTAATGGAAGACAGCATAACTGCTCTTTGTTCCTGCATACCTGCAGCCCAGCTGATT
Organism: Clostridiaceae bacterium; assembly: GCA_012840085.1. Taxonomy (GTDB): domain Bacteria; phylum Bacillota; class Clostridia; order Acetivibrionales; family DUMB01; genus DUMB01. The sequence goes on along the minus strand of DUMB01000040.1, from coordinate 201,445 downwards.
TTTTCGCCTTTATAGAACTGAGTTCCTATATCTCCTGACCAAAGTGTCGTTGCGTACCTTTGTGCACCGGGATAGTAAGTTCTTGCAGTTTGCCAAACCCTTTTGGTTCCTGAAGTGTAAGCCCTTTGACCCTCGTAAAGCGCTTGTGACAAGTGGGTTGTAGTAAAGTTTCCGAACCAGTACGTTGTTCCACCGGATGAAACTTTATCAGTCTCATCATTCCACCAACCAACAATACCTTTATCAAAGGCACTGATAGAGTGGTTCCAAAACCATGATCTACAAGCTGGATTATATGGGTCAATACTTCTAACCAATACAGGAATAAAATAGTCAGTATATTCAGATTGTCCAGGATACCAATAACCACCATTATTTGCATCATAATACTGTACGGTTCTTGTACCACCCAAGGTTCTTGTTACTATTCTCGGTTTTGTAATACCAATCATTTTTATGCCTTTTCCATCCATTATTGTTTTCAACAAAGTTGTAGCAGCACTGGGAAACTTCGTCGTATTCCAGGTAAATTCACCATAATTATCTTCACCATAGTTTTTCCAGTCGTAGTCCAAGCCATATGAATCAATTGGTATATTCTTAGCACGGTATGTGTCTACCATACTAATAACTTCACTTTCAGTAGTGTCCCACTCAAAATTGGAAAATCCTAAAGACCATTTGGGCAACATAGGTGCTTTTCCAGTTATCTCAGAAAATGATTGCATGATTTCCTTTGGAGTTCCCAGCATGATATAGTATTCAATATCCGATTTTGTATAGCGGCGGCCTTCCGGTGGTGTTCCACCTACGTAAAATTCGAATTTTCCTGTGGCAGATTCGGTATAAGGATAGCCACCATCTGAATCTACAAGTAGACCATATCCTGCTGTAGACCACATGAAAGGTCCACCCGAATCACCTTGCTCACCTGCATGGGCTGGATGATTGTTGTCATTTCTTAAAATTTCTCCGTTTCCTTCAAATGCATTATAGCTTCTGATGCCATATATATTATGTCCAGTGTTGTGAAGGAATCTTACGCCATCATAAAAGACACCACCGCTTGACGGTTCCCAGAGAAGAGTTGTTCCGTCAGCTTTTTTTATGGTCATTCTTACCGGAGTCTTAGTAATTTCTATTCTCATTTTTGATGTCACAATTGTCATGGGATTTGTGTTTGTATTTATTGTAGCCCCTACAGCACTCCAGGTTTTATTGGGGTCTATTATAGGTGTGTCTGGACTTGCAGCAACCCCATTCGGTCTGTAATTTACTTTGAGAATATTATCTTTACAAGCCGTTATCTCTAAAATATCATCCCCTGGTTCTGCACCATTGTCTACTGTTATAATAAGTGTATCACCACTGACGCTAGTGCTAATAGCATTTCCTAACGCGCCGACATATGCTTCAGTCTTTATAGGACTAAGAGTAAGGATGGAAGAAAACAGAATAGCAACTATGACAATAAAGGATAAAATCTTCCGCTTACTTATATCCAGTTTAATCATATTTTTATCTCCTTTCTTATATTTTAGAGTAGATTACCATAATTGATGTCCTTCATTAATAATAGTATCTGTGTAATAAAGTAGACGTTTAAGGAGGGAAAACCCTCCTTAAACGATATTAAGATAGTATATATATTACTTTTTATGTCGTAGTTCTTGTAATCTATTGTTCCAGCAGAGCAATATTATCTAGATTGATTCCCAGAGAATTGGTACTATCATAGCTAACCTTTATGGTATTATGCCCTGCGTTAAGAGGGACTGTAATCGATACGGTATCCCATGTATCCCAGTTTGCTGTTTTCGGTAGCGTTACGTCCTGGATTTTTACACCATTTACATAGATTGCTCTAGAAGCATTTCCGGCAGCTGATGAATATCTCAATTTAATAGTGCGGTTGCCTGCTGTTTTTGAGAATATATCAAACTGTGCATAGTCCCCTACTGTTTCAAACCCATCTATAAAGCCAGTACCCATATAACCTGCATGATTAGTGTTAGTGGATACAGCATGCATAGTGGCAAATTCAGCTTCATATTCTACTTTATTTACTCCGCTTAGCACAATCGTCCTTGTGCTTGTACTTGGACCGACTTTGACATATGTGAATTTTTGTGCAGTATCATAATACCAGCCGGTTGATGCACCAATTAGTCCGGACAATGTGCTGTACTGTGTTAATGTGGTTCCTCCCACTTTAACTGAAGTCGGCTTTGTTGTGAAGACCTGTAATGTTGTTGTTGAGCCAACTGCCGGAAGTGAAATTGTTTCAGTACCTGCTCCATATGCTTCTGTTGAAACTATTGTTTTGACACTTCCGCCTATATCATCATACCAGTCATAAGAAGTTGTTCCGTGCGGATATATCCTAAAGGTAAGATTAGTATAGCTTGTAAGATTATTTCCGATTGTTCCGCCAAGTTCATATTGTGAATTTAGATTCATAGGAATTATAGATCCGGCTTTTACAAATACGGGTATGTCATTTACGGATGCCCAGTAGGTTATGGTTCTTCCACCCGGTCTCTGAGCTCCCCACCAAAAGTCGATCCATTCACCGCTTGGCAAATAAATACTCTTATTTGTTTCTCCCTCGTTTACAATTGGAGCAACCAACAGGTTGTCACCAAACATATATTGTGCAGTCAGGTCATAGGTGTTGGTGTCATTAGGATATTCTATTGCCATAGCTCTCATGAGCGGGATGCCTGTAGTGCTGGTTTTCTTTGCTTCACTATATATATAAGGTAAAAGATTCATTCTTATATTTGCAAACTTTGCAAATGTACTAATTATGGACGTATCACCTGTTCTTGCTTGTACATTCCACGGTGATCTTTCTTCGCTTGGGGACGGATTTGCTTTTTCCGAATGGAACTGCATTATTGGAGAGAATGCAGCCATTGCAGTGCTTCTCTTATATAATTCCGGTGTCGGGAATGGACCTGTAAAACCGGCTAAATCCCAGCCCCAGAAGGGAACACCTGAGATGTTTGCTGTCAAGCCCGCCATTACTGCCTGCTGGTAAGAAGTAAAGGTAGACGATTGATCTCCTGCCCAATATCCACCGTACAACTGTGCGCCTGCTGTTCCTGATCTGCTGAAAGTATAAGCATTTGAATTCTTAGAACGTGCATATTCATAATATGCTTTAATGTATTCATTGGGATAGAAGTTTCTCATTTCATCGCCTTTTTTACCATTTGAGAATGTTACATTCTTACCCCATACCATTTCTCCACCATCTGTTTTGAAACCGTCAATTCCAACTCCGTCAAACAGATAGGCTCTCTTTGACATCCACCAGTTTTTGGCATTAACATTTGTAAAGTCTAAGAGTAAGCTGTTCTCAAACCATTGCCCCCATGGAATCCTGTATTGTCCGCCTGATCCATCTCCTACAGCATAACCCTGTGAGATCATATATGCTTCATCAATATCCTTTTGTGTGTAAGGATAGCTCATATATTTCTGAATAGGTACCTGCCATAGTATAACCTTCAAGCCATTATCATGAGCATAATCTACCATAGCTTTAGGATTAGGCCATCGGCCACCGAAAGTAAAATCACTGTAGCTAAAACTTTGATTTCCGGGTTTTGGTGTATATGTTGCATCATTAAATATATAGAATGTACTTTCATCACTCCATTGTTCCAGAACTATTGCTGTGGCAGGAATACCATAAGCTTTAGCATTATCTATAGCTCCTATTACTTCCGACTGTCTATCCCATTCATTGGCAGACATCCACAAGCCGAAAACCCATTTGGGCGGAAGTGGTGCTTTTCCGGTAATATCGGTATAGTTTGATATTACATCCTTTAAATCACTACCATAAATGAAATAATAATCCAGTATTGAATTTGATGATCCTCCGGTATCAGCTGTAAAACTGTACATGTCATTTCTTTCTGTTGCCATTCTGAACTTTGAATAGTATGTTGTATTTAAGTATATTCCGTAGCCTTTGGTGCTGACAAAAAACGGAATTGCCATGTAAGTTCTTTCATTTTGGTTGAGATATTGGTTATAGACATAAGTATCTATATCATGGCCCCTTTTTCTGAAATTATTGTAATGCTCTCCAAATCCATAGAACTCTTCATTTGATGGTGTATAAAAATGATCCTCAACTTTGCTAATAATTGTATTTCCGTTAGTAAGCCAGGCCATATTGCGATTAATGCTGCTATCATATTGCTGCGATATGACTGTAACCCCATCTGGTTTAAAAACAGTTATTCGGAACGGATTTTTTTGTACCTGTACTTTCAACTTTGACGTTGACATTGTAATAGTATTGGTAGTACTTGACAATGTATAATTGCTAAGACCTGTGGCAGTAAGGTTGTTTCCTGTCGGTGACATCTGGATGCGGAAAACGTCATCTGCCGTAAATGCAATATTTATCTTGGGAGTGAATGTCCCTGTATTTGGTACTGCATTCAGAACAACGCGATTGCCATAATTGGTATATCCGCTTACGCTTGTAATGTATTCCCACCCTGTTACAGTGAACTGGAAAGGCCCTATTGTCTTTTCATTAGCTCCGTCCTTATTTGCATGAATGGTATAACTGATTACATCTCCTTTGTTGAAACTTCCCATATTAACTTCCCAATATGAGTTATTTCCGCTGTTGTACTTCCACTGTCCACCTATATTAGGTTGTGGAACCCCATTTTTAGTCCATGTAATCCATGTAGCTTGTCCGGGTTCTATAGGCCATGTGGTGAGTTTTATATATACATTTTCACCCGCAACCGGATCCCTTGGATATCTTTCGGTTTGTTGAATTTCATAAAGGTCATTGATGCCATAGGGAGAATGATATACCCCATCAATTGCAAAAACATTAATTGAATAGAAAAGGAATATAATTGTAAATACCAAAGCACCGAATTTGTGTTTTCTAGACATAAAATGCCTAATCATAAAGTCACTCCTTTCTGATAACTGTTAAAAAATTAATTTACACATAACAATTAACTAATTAATTTACATAATAGAAATACATACAATCATATATATACATCACCTCTCAGAAAAGATTTAATGATAAGATTGTAAATATTTTTTTGTATCTTGATATTGATTAATTAAAGAGCCATTTCCAGTATGAATTGAAGCCTCAAACTTTTTCTTATTAGGCATGTGTTATTATCTCAATATTGTACTTTGTGAACTTTTTGTATTTTGTAAATTTTCGCTATAACGTTACATTATTTACTATAACGTTACATTATTTACTGAAATATACCGGTTTTCCCGTTTTTGAAGACTCATAGATTGCTTCCAGAATCTCACTTACGATAAGTGCTTCTTCCGGTTTTACTACAGGATCCGTATCATTCAATATACATTCAATCCAAAGCCTTGCTTCCATATCCGATTCACTTTCCTTAACACCATCGTAAAAAACATCCCCTCCAGAGTCCAGATCCGGCTTGAAAATATACATTCTGCCATACTTTTCTCCGTTTATGCGAAGTCCATCCAGCATATCAGCGCCTGCTTTAGTTCCGCACAGGGTTGTACGTGCTTCACACTGCTGTAGGGTGTTCAAAGCCCAGCTGGACTCAAGTATTATGGTAGCCCCGTTCTCCATTGTAATAAAACCAAATGCGGAATCTTCAACTGTGAACTTTTCAGGGTCCCATGGCCCCCAAGCGTTTGCAGCGTTTTTCATTTTAGCCAGTTTATGATAGACATTGCCTACAACATATTTAACATTGTAATTATCCATCAACCAGAGTGTAAGGTCTAAAGCATGTGTTCCAATATCTATCAACGGGCCTCCACCCTGCTCTTCTTTGTTTAGGAAAACCCCCCATGTAGGCACCGCACGGCGGCGTATTGCATGTGCCTTAGCAAAGTAAATTTCTCCAAGCTCCCCATTTTCACAAAGCCGTTTTAAATACTGCGAATCCGGCCTGAAGCGATTTTGGTAAGCTATGGTCAGCTTTTTACCGGTTCTCTTTGCAGCTTCCAGCATTTTTCTTGCTTCAGAAGCAGTCTTTGCCATAGGCTTTTCACACATTACATGCTTTCCTGCTTCCAGTGCAGCAATTGTTATTTCAGCATGGGATTTGTTGGGTGTACAAATATGAACTACATCGATGCTCTTATCATCAAGAAGCTTTCTATAATCATCATATACTTTTGCACCTTCAGTACCGAATCGTGCGGCAGCCTTTTCAGCCTTTTCGGGATAAATATCATAAAAAGCTGCTATCTCAACACATTTCTGTTTTGCGAGACTTGGCATATGTTTTCCAAATGCTATTTCCCCACAACCAATAATTCCAATTCTAAGTTCTTTCATACACTTGCATCCTGCCATAACTCAAACCCTCCTGTTAAATCTTGGCCTGATAATTTGATAAATAAAATGAATTCTGAGTTATCTCTGGTGTAATGGAGTTGAATGTTAGTCGGAATTTGTTAATTATTTATATATTTGATTATTATTGGTACATTTACTTAAAAAATATTTATGAGATAACTATTATTTGTTAGAGCAATATATTTGGTTGTCATTTCTCATAGCTTAAGGAAAGTTTTATGGCACAATAGATGTATAAATAATAACTTAATGAATATGAAAAGGTAGAACCAACATATCTGAGTTTTTATTGAAAGAACTATTATATTAAATACATATTCTATATCTTTGTATTTATATTTTACCATAAATTATAATTATTTCAATATATTTTCATATTTTCTATATAGTAAATTAGTCCTAGAGTTTTTATCTTTTATTAATATACCTCAATTTGTTAGTATAGCTCAAATGGATGCAAGCCCTCCTAATAAGTGTATTTAAGTAAAAATTTCAACTAAACAAATTATAAAAAGTTTATATTTATATATTGTTTACTTTTTTCACAATCCAGTTTTATTATCAAGCTATTATTATCCAAAGTATAAGAATCAGATATAATTTCTTTCACAGAATTAACTTTAATAATATTCTTTTTATCACTTTGAATTGATATTTTTTCATTAATGCCTCTAAAAATTAAAGTAATAGGACTATAGTTTGATTCAATCTCTGCCAAAATATTCTCATCTTTTCGCTGAACGTTAATGCTAACTTTATTTCCTAAATCATCAATATAATTACAATCTGCAATACTTGTAACGAATAACATGAAGCATAAATTATTGTAAGTGTCAAGCTTGTTAGACACATATTCGAACAGGGAGAAATTACTGCCTAAATTTAACGGAATCACGCTGTTTTCTTTTACAAATACCGGAATTTCGTCGAGATTGGCTTTTACTCTGGTGTCCAAAGGTCCTTCAAATATTTCTCCGCTAAACAGATTGAGCCATTTTCCTTCAGGCAGATAAACATCTTTAACTGTGCTGCCTTCCTCAATTACAGGAGCAACCAATAAACTATCACCGAATAAATACTGCTGCCAAAGATCAATACAACTTGGGTCTTCAGGATACTCTAAATGCATAAGCCTCATCATCGGAATCCCTGTCTTACATGTATTAACAGCCTGCATATAAATATACGGCAAGAGGTTCATTCTCAAATCTGCATATTTCTTATAGATTTGGATCACACGTTCATCTCCGGTCCTTTCTGCAATATTCCAGGGTGTTCTGTCCTGATTAAACTGTCCTTTTGTCTCAGCATGGTATTGCATTATAGGACAGAAAGCTGCCATTTGTGCAGACCGGACATATAGTTCTGCAGTGGGTATATCTCCATTGAATCCACCTAAATCCCATCCCCAGAATGGAATACCTGACATGCTGCAGCTTAACCCTGCTTTTACGGAAGCAGCAAAAGCTTTATAAGTTGACCGTTCATCTCCTGCCCAGTGTAAAGGTATTTTCTGGGCACCCGTATATCCGGCTCTGCTGAATGTTATTCCATCTTCTCCTTTATATTTTTTTATAAACTCTTGGTAACTGCCTACATACAGATTCGGATACAGGTTTCTCATTTCACTGCCGGTAGAACCATCATGGAACAAAAGATCACTGCCATATATACATTCTCCACCATCAGTTTTAAAACCGTCTATCTTTAAATCCTCCAGGAGATACTTTCTCTTATTCAGCCACCATTCTTTTGCAGCCGGATTTGTAAAATCAGGCACCAAACTTCTCTTGAACCATTCAAAACTTGGGATTCTATATGGCTCTCCATCTTTATGTTTTACACAGAAACCATTTTTAAGCATTACTTTTTCATCTTCATCTCTTTGTGCGTGAGCAATTCCATCCATATACTTCATAACCGGCGCTTGCCATAACAGTATCTTAAGGCCTTCGTCATGTATGTCCTTAACCATTTTTTTCGGATCAGGCCAACGTCCCCAAGCAGGAAATGTGAAGTCCTCCAATTCAAAATATGAGTTTCCGTCTTTAACTTCATATTGCGCATCATTAAAAATGTAAAAAGTAGCTTCATCACTCCATTGCTCAAGTACAATAACTGTAGAAGGAATTTCATATTTTTTGCCCAGTGCAATTTGCTTCATTACTTCTTCCTGTTTATCCCAGTTATTACTTGATATCCATGGACCAAAAACCCATTTTGGAGGAAGTTTTGCCTTGCCGATGGTATCTGTATAACTACCCAGAACCTCTTTTGGGTTGCCTGTATACAAATACATATCCAATGTTTGATTTTTACTGCTTAAGTCTACTTCAAGCTCCATGAGATCTGATAATCTTGTGCCAAATCTGTAACGGGCATATAATGGGGTATCCAGGTAAATGCCGTAACCTTTTGAACTAAGCAGGAACGGTACAGGCATGTAAGTACGCAGTCCCTGGTCCCTATACTGGTTATAGACATAGTTGTCAACTTCAAGGCCCCTGTATTGAATATGTGAGTATCTTTCACCAAGACCAAATATTCTCTCATCTGATGCCATATTCAAATTAAAGCGTACTTTAAAAGCCTGTGAACTTCCGTCTGTGAGTATATCTATAAAACCAGGTCTTTTGTTTTTTCGATAGCTTTTCAGTATAGTATTGTTATTGAGGTCATTGATACTAAATGATATCTTATTATTATTGAAATTAAGCTTATTATTGCCAAAATCTATATCCAAAGTATTGTCTATATTCAAAGCATTGGTTGATTGATTTAAGTGATTTAATATGTTTTTCACAGATATCTGATCTTCAAAACAGAAGGACCACTTCAGCGTATTATCATTTACCTGCTTTATCTTTAAACAAGGTATATGTTGATTATTATCTATATTTTCAAAATATACTGAAAGTTCATTTTCACCTTCAACTATTCCTGTTACCTTAGATAAAGTATGCCACTTTCTAACTGTAAAGCCATATTCGTTTGACTTTATCGTTCTTTGTCTGTCAGAAACTTCAAAATAATAGGTAATTCTATCACAGTAATTGAAACTGCCAATTTCTGTTTCCCAGTATTTTTCCCCTTCAGATGAAGTTTTGATTCTCATCCGGGATTTTTGTTGAGTAATGCCGTTTACTGTATATATTGCATTAACAACCTGCTCTTCATCAAATGGTTGTGTAACAGCTTTAAGGATAACATTTTCGCCTTCCTCGGGCTGCCTTGGAAATCTCTCAATTACCGAGAAAATATACTTGTTCTCTGTTCCCAAAGGATTGTGAATTATTTGTATATCCGTACCGGCATCGACGCCTTGCTGTTCCTTAAGCTTTATATTTTGCTGAGCTATCGCATAAGCAATATAAGTGAAAGGCTTCTCCAAACATTTATTATCCTGCATTTCGCTCCAATAGCTAAAGTATAATTCTTCTTTATAGCTTCTCAGATCCAGTTCAAATAGTTTTCCATCTCTGTTCCAGACAGCTTCCACTTGTTCCAGCAACCATTTTGCACGTGCAATATCTCCTCTTTCCGAGTAATACCAAGATAAAAGGCAAGTCAGGTCATTCCTTATACAGCCTCCATAATATGTATCATTTTTGCTTAGTCTGACGCCTTTTGATACCAGTTCCCTTTCAACAACCTTTATAGTTTCAACAAGTATCTGGTTTCCTGCATCCATTAATCCAAAGGGTACGGATATGAGACATATATCGCCCATTATTTCTTCTGAACCAAGCTTGCTCAAGACCTTGCCTTCCTTAAGGAATTTTTTAAACATAAAATCTTTAATTTTGAGCATACATTGCTGTGCAGTATCATTTTTTAAAAAATTGTTGACAGATTGGAGTGCGCCATAGGCAACGGCCAGATTGGTAAGAAAAATGCCTTCCTGAGTTTCTCCAATCCAGTTTACTGCCGGTTTTTGCCAGTAAAGTTCAACATTATTGATCACTTTTAGCATAAGATTCTTCGTTTTTTCAGGTATTTCCACGTTATTTGCCTTATTGAAGTATTCTCCTGATATCCATAACCAAAGTATTTCTTCCATGTATGTTGAACTGGAATTTTGAATACTTCTGGTTATAGAATCTATTAGTCTTGCAGCAAGTTTTAAATCTCCCTTTTGAACCAGATGATAGCATAGAAATACTGAATCTTTAATGCTTATTTCTTTATGATTAAACTTAATATGTTCGTCTTCAAAATCAAAAATTGAAATAGGATTAAATTCTTTATTAGCCTTCATAATATTCCTCCTGTTTATCTAATTGAAATAATCTCTTCCTTACATTTCAAGAGTAAAACAGGCTGATTTGCTACAGTAATTTGCAATTCATCTGGTTCTCCTTCCTCATATGTTACTGAAATAGCTTTGGAGGAAACAGATACTTTTAAAAGACACTGATGATAATACATTCTAAAGCTAACTTTTTCCCATTGCTTCGGAATATGAGGATTTATTTTTAAATTACCCTGCTCTAACTCTATACCGCAAAAACCGTTGATAACAGCTTGCCAGCTTGCGCCCAGAGCAGCAAAGTGAATTCCTTCCTCCTGGGTATTTTGCATAATGTTATCCAGGTCAAGACACACACTTTTTATAAAATATTTATAAGCTTCCTCCATCATATTAAGTCGGGCAGCAAATGCAGAATGCGTGCCATAGCTCAAAGATGAATCATGGGCAGTTATAGGTTCATAATAATTCCATGCTGCCAATTTTTCTTTGGTACTAAATTTATCAGAAAGCAGCAACATTAAGAGAATTACATCAGCTTGTTTCAAAACCCTATATCTTTGTAAACGGTCAAAGCATATTTTTCTGTATAACGGCCGGTCTCCTTCCTTCACACTGCTTAGATCCAATGGCTCCAGATTCAGGATGTTGTCATCCTCCAAGTAAAGTGATTTATCTGCGTCATAGTTTATAACTACTTTCTCTATAATCTCATCCCACTGTCTAACTTCATCCTCTTTAAAACCAAGCTTTTCGGCCAAAAGCTGATATGCTTCAGAATAACATGTTTTTATCTTTTTAATAAATTTCTTAGCAAGCTGCATATTATGAACAGCCATCATTACAGTATAGAGATTGTTGTTCACAACTCCTCCGTATTCATTGGGACCTTTGACGAACAACATATTATAACAGTCTTTACGGCTGTCATATGTAAACCTGCTCTTCCAATACCTTGACGTCTGGATAAGTATCTCTAATCCAAAATCTCTCATAAATTCAATGTCATTGGTTGCCTCATAGTAATGATTTATTGCATAGGCGACATCGGCAGTTATATGGACCTCACTAAGTCCAATATCCCAGGTATCACACTGGTCTAATCCGTCAACAGCACTCATCCATGGATATCTGGCACCTTCAACATTCTGCCTTCTGGCATTTTCCTCTGCTCCGTTTAAAGTGTGATATCGGTATAACAGAAGATTTCTGGCTGCCTTTGGATTGGTATAAATATAGAATGGAAGCATGAATATTTCCGTATCCCAAAAATAGCATCCCTTATATCTCCCATGCATTAATCCCCTTGCACCGATATTTACATAAGGGTCATTTTCAGCATTGGTTTGTATAAGCTGAAATATGTTATATCTTATGGCTTTCTGGCTTTTGTTGTCACCGACAAACTCAATATCACTTATTCGCCATTTTCGTTCCCAGGCTGCAGCATGATTTTTAATCATCGCAGCCACTCCCAAATCCTTCGCAGTTTTTACCGACTGAAGTACTTGATCCTCCAGGCTTCCGGCATACTTATCCCTTGATGTCCAGACACTGATGAATTTATTCAAAGTATAGACTTCACCTTTGGCAACTGGGAAGGTAAACTTATCGGCAACATATTTTTCCCGTTGTACAATATTTTGTTCCAACTTTAGAATACTTCCTCCATGCCTCACTTCTGATGAAAATCCCTCATATATTTTTAAACCTGTTACAGTTGTTTTCAAACGGATAATATGAATATTATCAATATGAATAGCTTCTCCATCCTCTGCAAATAATCTGCAAAAATTAGTACTGGTCTTTACCTGGTCATCATCAATTATATTGTTCCATATATCAGCATCAATTCCGGTTTCTATTACGATCTCTCCGGAATAGTTGACAGGAGTAATATTTATACTCAGTACAGCATTGTGTATTGAATCAATGCTTAAAATCCTTGTGGTCTCTATTAAGGTTTCGTTTCCCTGCTCGTTCTTCCAGATTAATTTTCTTTTTAATATTCCTTCTCTCATATTTAATTCTTTGTTATACTCTAAGATTTCTCCCCGTTCAGGAGCGAACCTTTCACCGTTGACAAAAATACTGGTACACCAAAAGTTTGGTGAATTTACCATATCCGTCTTGCCTGGCGCATAATAATCAAAAACTCCGGCTATAAAGGTATTTATTTCATGTTTGGCATCCCTAATTTCTTCTTCGTCAAATCCTCTAACACCCATATAACCATTGCCTAATGAAAATATACTTTCATAAAATTTCTTACTTTGTATATCAAAATCATTTTGATTTATTACCCAGTTATTCATATAGTCAACCCCTCGCGCTCATACGTAAAAATCAATATCTACTTTTGCTGTACTTTATTTTGCTGTACTTTATTTCCTGTTTCACTTTTATTTTTGCTCGAAAAATGCATGATAGATTGCATATGCCAAAAATCCTGCACATGTAGCAAAAGCCTCTCCTGTTGTACACTCACCTGTAGTTTCATCAACGCTCTCACAAGCAATTCCATTATCCATTTTCAATACAGGCAGTATATCAAGGAACTCTCTTTTTCTCCCACATATCAGACTATTAGCTATGCTTAAAACCCATGGGTGTGGAGCATGTTCACAGCCAATTTCCGCTATTCTGCAGTTATGAAATGAAAATTTGTATTCTGGTCTGCGTATATGCTCAACTGTATTTTGATAAACATGATTATTCTCGTCACAAAATCCGTAAAAAGGCAAAAGCTGCAAACTTCCGGGAGGTTCATCATATATATTCCATTGTCCGTTAAGATCAACTGACCAGGCAAACATTTCCTTATCACACAGTTTTACAACACAGTGATCCCAAATAGCCTTTTCAACTTTAGCAGCTTTTTCAAGTAATTTGTTACTGAACTCAACTCCTTCAATACCTTTTAGCATTTCAGCAAGATATATAAGTGCCTTCCATACTAAAACATTGTTATATGTAAGATATGGATAGACAATCATATCATCAGTAGGTTGTAAAAAGGTTTCGTAAAGATCAACCTCTCTGTGTTTTTTCGAATCAAGAATATTTAAAATTTTCCTTAAACCTTTTAGAATATAATCTTCACTAAGAATTGTCATGTCCCCGGAATAACTAATATAATTATGCAGGGCAATGACAGGAGCACATAATTCATCCAATTCAAAACCCGGCTCCAACATAGTACCGTCAATAAAGCGGCTGTGAATTCCTACATTCCTAATCTGCTTTGTAAAAACATATTCTAACATGTTTCTAGCATAGTCCACGTCGGTAATTAAAATCGAAGGGAAGCTCCATAAAAGACTGTCTCTATCCCAATAAGCCGCACTTACGTAATATCTGGGACTTCTGGATGTAACCAAAACAAATTCTTCAGTATCCAAAGTTATACCTGATGCATAAAAGTAATTAAAAAACAGGTTTCTATTGAATAAGCTTTCTAATTCCTTATTTGGACAGGTTTTTTGACGGCTTGACAGCCAGTTGCACGTATCATGCATTACTTTTTCAAAGCCTTTTCTTAACATTTCCTGTGCAGAGGTTGCCGCGCTTACCTCTTCAAGGCCTAGTCCCCAGTAAAATGTTAGTTCACATGATTCACCGGGACATAGATGAAAACTCTTGGCCAATTCATATCTAATTCCATCATTGTGATGTTCAAAAACTTCATTATCCATTTTTTCATTAAATATCGGAGCAATTGAAAATATAGTGACCATGTTTCGGAAATCCATTATGAAACTTCTATTCCAGTTGCTTTTATATATATATTGGCTTCCGTTCATAGTTTTACTTTCATTTATTGTATGAAGACAGTTTTTCCAGCATCCCTTCAGGCCTGTTGAAATATCAACATCTTCTTTTCCATGATTCGTTATACTTAATTTATAAATAAAACCTCTTTCACCCACAGGTGCAAGTATTAAACCTGAAAATATTATACTGCCCCATTCTGTTTTAAATCTCGGAATCCAGTAATGTACATTGTCCCATACTAAATTTTCCATAGGCATGTCTTTTCCGTCTACTCTGCAAAATGGGCGCATAAACTCATCTCCGTGGTTGTTCCCTCCACGAATTTCAATAAGCCCCTTAAATCCCATATGTAAAAAATTTATAGAGCAAATTGAAGCATCGGATTCTCTAATTTCTGGTATTGATATCATTTCATTGCCTGTAGGGATAAATCTTTTTGTCATTAGTTCCACTCCTTAAAGAGATTTATAATTATCCATATATTTTCCTTATCATAGACTTTCATAACTTGATAATATATAGTTAATGTAATATAATAAAAAGTACGCGTAGAAGTACTATTAATAATTAATAAATGGTAATTTATAGATGGCCGTATTTATTACGACCATCTATAAATACAGCTAATCATTAGACGATTTAATAAATTTAGTATAAACGTTAATGTTTTTTATCATTTTAAATGTTTTCTTTATTTTCAGATTGAAAAATTATTGGAGCAGTTTTTCAATCTTTTCTTTTGCTGCATCAAGCGCTTCCTGTGCAGTAACTTTTCCATACTTTGCTTTTTCCAGCTCTTCACCTAATACTTGTTGTAACTCAGCCCACTTTTCAGGTATTGGTCCCAGTGGAGGCAGTACCAGAGAGTCGAGAAGATCTGTTGCAACCTTTTTGGATTCCGGTGGTGTCTTCTTATAGTATGCACTCATGACATTATCATCGTTAAGTACAGGAATGTTCCAGTTCTCTTCTATCCTTGTGTTAACTACAAACGGATCTATGGCCATATATTTCATAAATGTCCATGCTGCATTACCTTTCTCGCTGTTTTTATACATAGCTAACCCGTTGGAGAAGAAGTGATGTGCTTTTTGAGTATTTCCAGGTTCAAGTACTATATCCCAATTACATTTAGCATTCTTTTCAAATTCTCCAAACTGCCAGGTACCATTTCTGAGCATTGCAATTTTACCCTCTTCAAATGCACGCCAGTCAGCATCAGGCTGAGTATAAATATCGCTTGTAAAAGGCGGTTGAACTTTATATTTATATGATTTATCAATCATCCATTGAAGAGCTTCTACACATTCCTTGCTGTTGACAGTCACAGTCTTTCCGTCAGTACCCCAGACGCTTCCTCCGTTTTGTGCAATAGTTTTGTAAAACTCATATACCTGAAGCGGAGAAACAGTTCCCCATATGCCCTTGCTTTCATCTGTAAGCTTCTTAGCTGCCTCGAGCTCATCTTCCCAAGTCCAGTTTTCATTTGGGTATTCCAATCCTTTACTGTCAAAGAGGTCCTTATTGTAATACATTATACATCCGGTAAAATCTGTGCATATTCCCATCTGTTTTCCATCAAACTTATATGCATCAAATGCAAGCTTTTTCATGTTTTCCGTTTTGAATTCCGAATCGCTTGCCACTATATCAGTTATATCTTTTAAGAGACCTTTCGAAGCATACTGTGCAAAATTTTCATAACCTACCTCAAACACATCGGGTGCTTCAGCCCCGGCACTTAACACTGTATTAAGCTTTGTGTAATAGTCGTTCCATGGTATGATTTCATAATCTACAGTTATGTTTGAATACTTCGTCTGGAAATTGTCTATCATAGACTTTAATACATCTTCACGTCCGCCATTTGCTGAGTTCTGTATAAATTTAATCGTAACAGGTTCTGCTTCTTTTTCTTTCGGCTGGGTATCAGGTGTGTCAGATTTGTTTTCTTCTACAACTTTCTCACTATCATTTGTTGCCTTCTCGTTTTTGTCAGACCCACATCCAACAAAAAGTGCCGTCACCATTAATAAAGCAAGTATCAATGCAAAAATTCTTTTTACCATAATAAAAGCCCTCCTCTTTTTGATACATAAATTTTCTTTTTCATAGTAAAAATTACTCCTTTATTAATTTGTAACTGCAAATAGCCAGTTTGCGTTGTCTTAATGTCACCTCCTTTGCATAGAGTAAATCCTGTTTAGCCTTTTATGCCGCTGTGTGCAAGACTTTTTATAAAGTACTTTTGAGCAAACAGGTATACCATAAGTATTGGTATAGTACTGATTACATTGCCTGCCATAAGGAGATTCCATGCAGTTGTCCATCTCCCTTGCAGTTTAGAAAGTCCAAGTGGTAATGTCGCTAACTCTGTACTGCTTGTGATAATTAATGGCCAAAGGAAACTGTTCCATGATTCCATAAACCCCAGTATACCCACTGTTGCGAGTGCTGGTTTACATAATGGTAATATTAATTTAAAAAATATCTTAAAATGGGATGCTCCATCAACTGTTGCAGCTTCTGCAAATGAATCCGGAATAGTTCTGATGTGCTGTCGCATGAGAAATATTCCCAGTGCATTGTATGTACTTGGCAAAATCAGACCCAGGTATGAGTTTTGCAGGTGCAAATTAACAAATATCCTGTAAAGTGTAATCATTGTGAGTTGTCTTGGAACCATCATGGTAATCAGAAATAAGGTAAATAAAACTTCTCTTCCGGTAAACTTTATTTTTGCAAAAACATATGCCGCCATTGCACAAAATAATAGCTGTAAAATCGTTGATGAAAATGCAACAAATACACTGTTAAGTAAAAACCTGCCGACAGGAAACAGCTTGCTTATTGTTCTGAAATTATCAAAACTAAATTTTGAAGGCAATAGCGTCGGAGGCATTTTTATTACTTCTACATCATTTTTAAAAGCTCCCATGAACATCCATAAAAACGGAAATATGAATAATACGCTTAACAAAATGAGTAAAATATGCAACAGGATCCTCTTGGCTCTTTTATTGTTATTTTGACTCATAATGAACCCACCTTTTTTGCAGAATATTCTGAACAAGCGTGACAACAAGTATTATTACAACCAGCAGCCAAGCCTGTGCACATGCAAATCCGACCTTGCCCATTTGGAAAGCATTTTCATATATTTCCTGTACGATAGTCCTCGTACTGCCGAAGGGCCCTCCCTTTGTCATTATAAATACTTGGTCAAAAACCTGAAATGATGTGATAAGTGAAGTAACTATCAAGAAGAAAAGTATTGGGGTCAGACATGGCAGAGTGATATAGAACAGCTTTTTTATACTATTGGCACCGTCGATTTCTGCGCTTTCATAATACTCATCAGGTATATTCTGCAATCCTGACAGAAGAATTACAGCGGCAAACCCTACATCCTTCCATAAACTAGCTATAATCACTGCCGGCATGGCAGTATGTTCATTTTGGAGCCAGGCAGGGCCATTGATACCGATCAAGGATAACAAGTAGTTAATAATACCGCTGTCTGGACTATACAGCCAAATCCATATAAGAGATACTACTACCCAAGAAATAACTACAGGCATGAAAAATATTACTCTATATACATCTAAACCTGTAATTTTAATATTCAGCAATATGGCAAGCATTAAACCAAAGCAAATAACCAAAGGGGTAAACCCAACTACATATTTAAGAGTATTAACAATGCTTTTTATAGAATTTTCATTAAAAAAAACGTTATAATAGTTTTGAAACCCAACGAATTTGGGATTTGTGAGCATATCCCAATCTGTAAAACTCATAAACGCTGAACTTATTATCGGAATTATATTGAATAGTATAAGACCAATGAGACTAGGTAGAAGAAATGTCAAAATTACCAGTCCTTTGCTAAGCCTGCTTTCGCCAACCATAACCTCACTCCTTTATGTCTAAAGCCTGCCTTTAGCTATTTATCTTTAATCCGTTTTACCGTCTCTCTTTCTATTATTCGAAGAGGAAGTATTTTTTCTTTAGACTCGTTATCTCCTTTTCCTTCGATTAAATCGATAAGTAATTCAGCAGCTTTTATTCCTTTAGCTGTGATATTTTGGTCTACTGTTGTCAATGGAAGTGTAAATTGCAGAATAGAGATATTGTCAAATCCTATTACAGATATGTCTTCCGGAATTTTCAAACGGCTTTCTGTCAGTCCTTTGATAACACCTAACGCCATCAAATCCGCACTCGCAAATACACCTGTAACTTTTTTGTGATTTTGGGCAATGGCAATTCCAGCTTTATAACCATATTCAAAGCTTACCAAACCATCAAATACATAATCCGGGTTATAGAAAATACCTGCTTCACTTAAAGCTCTTTTATAACCTAAAAATCTCTTTTCATTAACTCCATCCCGCTTTATGCTTCCTGTAACTAATGCAATGTCCCTGTGACCATGTTCAATAAGATATTTTGTGGCAAGATAACCTCCGTATTCATCATCAATTCCTACCCTATAAAAATAGTTGTCACTTATATAACTGTCAATCAATACAATTGGTATTTGTGCCTGCTTCAGTTCTTCATAAAACTGTTCCTGGTAAATACCCATAATGATTGCTCCGTCCAGGTTTCTCTGAACTGATGTATCAAGGTAACTTTTGCCTTTATCTACTCCTGACAGGAGCAAATGGTAACCGCATTGTCTTAGTTTTGATTCAATTCCACCAATAATCTCGCTATAAAAGGGATTCGTAAGTAAAAGCTGCGATGTTTCTTCTGTTTGAGGAATTATTACACCAACTAATTGAGATTTGTTCTTGACCAGACTTCTTGCTGTTAGATTAGGAATATAATTTAATTCCTTAATTGCAGCCTTCACTTTTAAAACAGTTTCTTGAGATACTTTGTACTCCTTTCCGTTTAACACATAAGAAACTACCGCTGGACTTACTCCGATAGCCTTTGCAATATCCTTTACCGTTACTCTTTTCATATCATATATAACACCTCTTTATCTCTTTGGTTATTCGTTTAACCTTATGCGCATTTTTTCTTACAGCTGTAAATAAAATGTAATTATTGTTTAATTCAGTAATTCATTTTTGCAACTTAAAATTGTGAATAATAGCAATTTTCTTACATGAAATCAATGCAGCGACAAAAAGCAGAAATAAACACAATTCAAGTCCATACGGTAAATAAATAAGTTGTACAATTTTTGTAAATATTAATATGTTAAACGTGTAACTTGTAATTTGATAATAACATATATTATTTAAATATGCAAGCACTTTTTAAAAAAAATTATACGACAACTATCGCTAAACTTGTAAAAATAATTTAAGTTAATTTAAAAAATAACAGGTTTTTTATATATTTCCATTATCATGTCCTCAATGTCCGGTTCTTTAACACTTACATCTCTTATGGGATATGTTTTGGAAAGATCTGAAATGAGTTCTGTCGCAGCAATACGCGACTTATCAAACTTGAACCATACACGGAGAGTCTCCGTCTTTACCACTTCAGCAGCAGGATGGAACAGGTTGTGATGTGGGGATGCAAGTTCAACAACAAGGTACCTGTAAGGTGCCATTCTTTCGATAATAGAATTCAAAGGACCGTCCTCTACAATTTTTCCGTGGTTTATTACAATAAGTCTCTTGCATAGTTCCTCCACATCTCCAAGATCGTGAGTTGTGAGGATTACTGTAGTGCCGCATCTTTCATTTATCTGTTTAATAAAGTTCCTTATTGAGTGCTTTGCTTCAATATCAAGCCCTATGGTAGGCTCATCAAGAAAAAGCATTGTGGGTGAGTGAAGCATTGCAGCTGCAAGGTCACCGCGCATTCTCTGCCCCAGGGAAAGCTGTCTTACAGGAGTATCAATTATTTCGGTTATATTTAAAACTTCATCCAGCATCTTTATATTATCTTTATACATTTTATCATCAATTTTATAGATTCTCTTCAGCAGTTCAAAGGTCTCTCCAAGCCTTAAGTCCCAATATAATTGTGTCCTTTGCCCAAAAACAACACCAAGCTTGCCTACAACTGCTTTACGGTTTTTGTGAGGCGAAATGCCGTTAATTTTGACGGACCCCATTGTAGGATGAAGTATCCCGGTCATCATTTTAACTGCAGTGCTTTTGCCAGCGCCATTTGGACCGATAAAACCTACTATCTCACCCTGCTCAATATTAAAACTAATATTATCCACTGCCCTTACTTTGTACTTTTCTGGATGGAACAGGCTTGAAACAGCTCCCTTTAAACCTTCCTTCTTTTTTGTTACAGTAAATTCTTTCACTAGATTTTCTACTTCTAAGAATGCCATTAAATCACCTCATGAACCTGCGCTTTCATATTTTTTTAGTCCAAGATTAAAAAACATATTAGCAAGTATGAACATTACTATACCTATTATTGGTGTATACACAGACATTTCGAGCGGAAATACAATCCTGCCGTCTTTACCGAGAATTTCACATGCAGGGTAAAAGCTTATAAATGCTATAGGAACTATGAATGTCAACATAAACTGTACAAAGTAAGGATAAATAGTCATTGGATACTGTGTAGTTCGCTCCAACATATCATTAAGCAGTAAAAACAGCGATTCACTTCTTTTTGTCCAAAATGCGACGGAACAAAATATCGTAAAAATTGACGACCTTATCAGTACTCCTCCGATTATTACAAAAGCAATCGTTATTATATTATGCAGAGACCATACAAAATTAATCAACTTGCAGCTGTAAAGGAAAATTGTTAATCCTACCAGTACGTCAACCAAGCCTATAAAATTGATGTAGGTAACCGTGAATTGAAAAAAAACACTTAAAGGTCTTAAAAGCATGCGGTCAAACTCTCCGCGTAAAACATAGCTTTCTATCCACCAGTTTTGTACAGAAAATACCATCATCAGCCCATGGCTCAGGTAACCTATTCCGAACAAGAAGGCCAACTGCGGAAATGACCATCCTCCCAGAGGTTGAAAATTGTGAACCATGAAATACAAAAGAAGAATTCCGGTGCCATACATCATTGGGATCATAAAGACACAACTGATTATCATTGCAGGATATTCGAACTGTTTTTGTAAAGAAAGCTTGAAGTAATATAAAGCAACCGAAATATAATACTTAACATTCTCTAACATCTGCTAGCCTCCTTGAACTAAAACTCTTTTCCTTGCCCTGCTCCACCCAAAGCACAGCAGGGAAGTGAAAAGGAGTATCCATGCAAACTGTATCAGCATTGGAACTATAGCCTGTTCAGGCTGAACTTTTCCTATATATATACTTAAAGGTGTCTGGTATACATACTGGAAAGGTAAAATTTCTATCATTCTTTGAATCTTTTTCGGGAATAGCCATAAGGGTATTATCTTGCCTGAAAGCAAAAGTACAATTCCGTCTTTAACTGTTTTCATTTCGCCCAACTGTAAAACCCAAAAACACAACAATGAGATTAGCGCACTTATAAGCCATAATATCAAAAAACTAAATACCGCACTAAGCAGGAACAACACAAAAGCCATAGGGCTGTCAGGAACAGGAGGCTGTACAAACACTGTCATAATTACAAGCAACGGCATCAGCTTGCTTAATATCGAGCTAATAGCAATACCGATATCTTCAGCCAGATACTTCAGTAAAATACTAATTGGTCTGAAAAAGTCAATTGCAATATCTCCGTGTGTTATGCGTTCTTGCAGCGCGTGTTCAATATTCACACTAAAAAATGACGCTAGCAAAGTTGACATTATTGTGTATGTTAACATTTGAGTTTCTTTGACGCCGGCTACACTGTCGATGCCCTTGTATGCGGCTTTCCATAGGTATATATTCGCCAAAACTACTATGAGATTTGTTCCAAGCGAAGTGAATACTTCAAATCTATATGAAAGAAAAACCAGCAACTTCATTTTGGCTAAATAAAAATACGCACTCATAATTACATATCCCTTCACTTCATTGTTAAACTCTATCAGCATTATAAGTTACGTCATGTTAACAGTGAATGTGAATTTTGTACTTTTTTTGTAAAATAATGATTTTTCGGCTCAATACATTGCATATAATGACGGTTGATTCAATCATATTTATAGACCCTTGCTTCATAAGGCCTTAGTTTTAAGCAGTTTAATTGCTCTGTTCTTTCTGTTTCATAATTTGAAATCAGAAGTTCTATATTATTTTGATCAACACTCTCAGGACTGTTAAACCATGCATACTCATTTGAAAAATTCAATATCACCAGAACCTTGTCATTACCTAGTTTTCTGGTATATGCGAATATTTGTTCATCATCTTCAAGAATCAGATTAAATTCGCCATATATAAGCACAGGTAGGTTTTTCCTGATCTGTATGAGCTTTTTATAGTAGTTGAGGACTGAATCAGGGTCTGTCGATGATTGAGCCACATTGATTTCTTTATAGTTAGGATTGACCTTAATCCAAGGTTCACCTTTTGTGAAGCCTGCATTTTTTTCATCATTCAATTGCATCGGCGTACGGACATTATCTCTCCCTTTGCAGTAGATTGCCTCCATTACCTTTTCAACCGGCCAGCCACTATTTACAGCTTCTTTGAAAAAGTTGAGAGTTTCCACATCCCTATAGTCTTCGATTGACGAAAATCTTACATTTGTCATTCCAATTTCTTCACCCTGGTATATAAAAGGTGTTCCATGAATGGTAAGAAGCAATGTAGCCAGCAGCTTCGCTGATTCCTTTCGGTATATTGTGTCATTTCCAAACCGGGATACCATTCTCGGCTGGTCATGGTTTGAAAAGTAAAGGCAACTCCAGCCTTTACCGAAAAGTCCAACCTGCCATTTTTCAATAATTCTTTTAAAGTCGGTTAGCTTCCATGGTATGACGTCCCATTTCCATTTTGGACCGGCATCTATAAACATCAGCTCAGAATTGCACACCATATCTATTTCTTTCCTAACTTCATCAGAATATAGCCTGGCAGTCTCAGGATTTACGTTCAAGGTTTCACCAATACATACTATGTCGTATTTACTAAGCACCTTTTCATTCATTTCCCTTAGTAATTCATGTATTCCAGGTTGATTTGAATACATGTCTTCATCAAAAACATATCCATCTAAGGTTGCAGGAGTTATCAATTTATTGGGGTGCTTCTTTTTTTATTTTGTGGGATGTCGGTTTAACGTTTAACTTTATGTTTCTTTTTTATCTATAAAAAATTATACAAGCCCTTGGTTAGCAGTTCCACTGCATAAATGTGTAGCTTATAGAAACGCTACTCAAACAGGCAGTACTTTTAAATACGTTGTATTATCAGATATTTAGAAATATTATATAATGATATCGTATACCTACCTATAAGAAAATGACCAGATATAAATTTTTCTATATAAATCACTGTTATGCCATTAGCAAACAACTTTTGTTATGTATCTTATTACGTATCTTGTAAAAAACTGTAAATACACTTTTCAAGGCTTTAAAATAAATATTTGTTTTATTTCATGCAATCTTTATACTAAAATTATACAAACCTCTGGATAATACTTCCACTACACAGATGTGTAGCTAATAAAAGTACTGCCTAAATGGGTAGTACTTTTGTATATATTTAGTAGTGTGGTATAATGATGTAAAATTTCATTTTAATCCATAAGGAGATGACTAAAATAAATGCTTCTTTATAATTCAAGCATTATGCCATTAACAACACACTTTGGTTTTGTATCTTATAAAGAACCGTGGATACACTTTCCAAGGCTTACAGATGAGTATATGCTTTATTTTATAAAAAGCGGCGAATTATATATAGAAGAAGCCGGTAAACGGTATGTCTTAAAAAAAGGAGATTCTTTTATACTTCAGCCTGGATTTAAACATTCCGGTTTCAAAGCTGCTTGTTGCGACTATTATTATTTTCATTTCAAACATTCAGATATAACTACAATTGATAAACCATTAAACGAACTTATACTGGAATTGAATAAAAGTAAAGATTCATCACTAGCACAAAGCTTTATGCAAGACGGCAAGACTCATAACACAAGATGTTATTTGCCTAAGCATTATAGTGTATCCAACAATAAGTTATTGACATATCTTCTTTATATGCTTAAAGAAACAGCAGATGAATATTCAAGAAAAAATGAATATTATAATTGCCTTACATCATGTAAGCTTTCCGAATTGATTATAAGAATATCAAGCGAATTTGCCGATTTAAACTTTAGAAAGTCAGTATCTGCTTATCCGAAATCTTTCATGAAATGCCAAGATTTGCTTGATTACCTGAATAATGAGTATCATAAAAAGATAGACAGTAACGACATACAGCAGAGATTTGAATCGAATTATGCTTATTTAAACAGAGTTTTTAGAAAACTAACAGGTCATACAATCCGCGATTATCTTAACATGGTAAGGATTAAGAAAGCGATTGAATTTATTGAAAACACTGACATGAACTTTTCTGAAATTGGATACCTGGTAGGTATTGAAGACCCATACTATTTTAGCAAAATATTTAAGAAGTATACCGGTGTCTCTCCCAAGCATTTTAAAAGAAATAAGCTGCAAATAACCACAGCATAGTATGAACCTGTTATGGATCTTTTTATAGGGCGCTGAAAATTAAATTTCAAACCAGCTTCTAATTTTAAACCGGCTTCTGTCTTTTAAAGACAGCTATAACTTTTCTGCTTGCGCCATATGATTGATTTGTATCAAAACAGCTAACTAACTCCCATCCATCTCTGCCGCAATTATTTAACGCTTCGTTAAAGGCACTTATGTCAAGCAGCCCTCCTACAAATCCTTTAGTTTTAAATTCAATAGTTTTGTATTCCCATTTATCCATTACCAACATATCCTTTCAAATTATAATATTATAATAATTATTTTATAATACTGTTTTTAAAGCTTTTTTATCTCAAATTTGTGGTTTACTTCACTCTCAATTGTGCTATAATATAGATAAGGAAGGCAACGCTTGTTGCTGTCAGGTTTAATAATGAGCGCTATAATTTTAACGGTTTTTTAGATCGTTTTTTTCTTTGTCTTTTAGGCTGTGACCGAAGTAACTTTTCCGCAATAATAATTCTTGCAGAAACCGCTACCCCAACTGGTATGAATATGGATTCCATGCACCACACAACAGCTAAGCCGATGTTTGTGTAGAAATCGGTATTCATATCGATCACCCCCTTCCTTTGCAGATTCCCTGCAGCAACTATAACGTCTCCATCCTCATGAGTGGGAATCTTTGGGAAGGAACCTTCAGAGACATATTACTCATATTAAACCTGATCACTTATCACTTATCCATTATATAACAAATCGTATTAGTTTACAATATTTTAGGAACATCTGTTCTGATAGAATTAGAGTTTCTATGTTTCTATAAAATTGTCGATTTATTTCATCAACATTACCGTTTAATAAACTAAAATTCAAGAATTGTTTATTCTGACATTTCCTGCATATGCTTTATTGTTTTGAACTAAAGTATTTGAATTCATAATGTTTCTGCTAGTACTGCTAAAATAATTCGATTAAATCAATACAATTATTAGCAGTAATACTTTTTATATAATACCGTTATATTACATAAATACCAATCACTTGTTTGCTATATAAAATATAAAATCAATTTTTCAATATACAGCTAACTTGTTGTGCCAGCAAGACGTTAGCACAACAAGTTGTATTAACTAATTACATTACCTCTTCCACTTTCGCTTCTTATCCAGCAACTGCGAAATGTGAGAAGATGCAGCATTATCTTTTGTGTTTACAGTATCTTTATTAACTTTGATTTCAGTCCTGTCATTTGCATTAATAGTTCCATTTATATTGCTGCTTTTAGCTTTATTTGTAGTCTGGCGGTTTATGTCTGTAGCTCTGCCTGTAGCTCTATCTAAAGTCTTTTCCGGAGTTCTTTTTTTGGTTCCATCCGTTGGTCTAACTAAAGTTCTGATAGAATTTCTGTCAGAAGTTATATCTGCAGTGCCAGCTGCGGTTTTATTTGAAGTTATATCTGAAATTCTATCTGTAGGTCTATTTTCGTTTATATCCAAAGTCGCATCTTTAGTTCTATCCGCAGCTCTATCTATTGTTTCGTTACCATCTCTGTTAGTAATCCTTTTAGTAATTCTTCCGATTCCATTAATACTTCCGGCTATCACAGCTTTACCTGAATCAGCAATCGAAACAAGCCTTTTTGTCCATGTACCGGGATGAAAATTAACACGTCTTATAATGACATCCAGCATGAACAAAACTAATACGACAATAATCAATGCATACGTTGGGTCTATCTTTCCCGTAACAGGAGGCAATTCGTTTTCAAATACCTGAGCCGGATTACTTAGTATACGTCCCCCGCCTTCATACACTATTTTTTTAAGAAGTGCATCATTGTCGTTTGATTTTTCATTTGACAACAAATCATATTCAGGTGAATAAGGCATAATCAGCCCTGTACTGATGTGCTCACTCTGTCCTTCACTGCCGGACAGGATAATATCCGCAATATAGACACCACTTTCCAGGTCTGTAAATGTACCCGTGTATTCTCCCGGTGCACCCGGCAACAGCTTTATTTCCTGCTTGGTTCCATCAGGAGCTATGAGAGTCCCCCTTACGTCACTAGCAGTCATAAAGGCATCATCTTCCGCTTTGACGGTTATGGAGCCATTCTGTCCGTCAATATCAGTTTCTATTGCATAACCTTTGCTCATATTCTGCTGGACAATCCATGATACAACATTCCTCCAGAACTTCGGAGAGTCTTCCCAATTCATCCAGTCATATGTCCATATGCCTTGCACATCAGGAGTCCATGCAACAGTTCTTCCCAGTCCGTACTGCCAGCATGCCAGAACAGGGTCATTTTCATCACTCACAAACACAACATTAGCTGTTTTTTTCGCAGTAGTTGTTACATACCCATCCAGCTGAGGCACTGCTTTGATGCCTTTGAGAATCTCCGATGAACCTGCAAGCCCCGGGGTAAATGTCCTGTTAGTCAGATATTTTTTACCTGCAAGAAAAACTTCCTTTGCAAATATCTTGGGTATGTCAGTAAATTCATCTGTTTCGTAATATCTGCCATTGCCTCCGTAGGCAAGTGCCTTCATCAGGAGAAAATCCGCACCACGCCCTACTGCAACAGTTGAAAGGGTAATCTTATTTTCCCTCAATCCTTCTATTAAATGCTCGTAACCGCTCTTTTCCGCCTGACCGTCTGTCAATAGAATTATATGCTTTAATCCGGCATCAGCATTTTTTATCGCTTCGTAGGCTGCTTCCAAAGGTGGAAGAATCTGCGTTCCGCCACCCGAACGAATTGTGCCTATTGCATTCTGAATTCGCTGTAAGTTGTCAAGTTTTTGAGGTTCAACAACCCACTTATATGCATCGTCAAAAGCAATAACCCCAATTGTATCATCCTGATCCAGAACCTCTGTTGCCCGTATTGCTGCTTCCTTTGCCAGTTCCATTTTTGATATTCCAAAATCCCCTTCGGACATACTTCCGGATTTGTCAATTACCAGCATAAGCGCAAGGTTTGGTTCTTCTTCTTTTGGCTTAATATCCATATTTACAGGCAGAATTTCCTCCAGAGCAGTTTGATAATATCCTCCCGGACCATAACTATTGTCACCCCCTGTAACAAGGAGCCCTTTGCCCTGGTGGCTTACCGACGTTTTCAGATTTTCAAGAAATGCATTGCTGAGACTGTCGGCAGAAACGTTAACCAGGATAAATGCGTCATATTTAAGCATTTCTGAAAGATCAGCCGGTACCTGTTTAGGATTGACTACAGTTAAATGCATATTTTCTTCAAGAATATCTGCAAGTACTCTACCGGCTTCTTCCGATTCAGAAACCATCAAAATTTCAGGTATATCCTGAACGTATGTATAAGAGGAAAGTGCATTGTTCTGTGAAAAGGTATCAGAATCTGCAATTACCTCAACTCTGTATGTAACCATCCCTCCGTTTATGGCAATGTCCAAAAAAGCAAATCTGTTGTCACCCTTATTCAGTTCAACTTCCTTCTGGGCTGTCAACGTACGGTCACTGTATAACTGAAGAACAGCCCTGGTATTAACGTTACTCCTTATATTAACCGAAATTTCGAACTGTTCATTCAAGTTTACCGATTTCGGAATATTTAACTCCTGAAGCTGGACTTCTTCTTTTAAGCTGGAGCTTATGGGGTAAACATCTACCGAATAACCCTTTGTCTTCATTTGCTTGACCTGAGCAAGGGCATTGCCGGTATTTTCCCGTCCATCTGTTAAAATTACCACTCTTTTCATGTGATCCCACGGCATAATGGACTGGGCGGTTATCAATGCATTTTCCACATTGGTGAAAGAAGAGTTGATTCTTGTTTGCACCTTATCAAAAATTGGATTATTATCCGGCAGCAATTCAATACTGGAGTTTCCTCCAAAATTAATAACCCCTGCTTCGTCATTTCTGCCCATGTTTTTTATTGCTTCCCGGACAAAGGCTGCAGCCTGCTCTTTATCACTAATGCTGTCAGATGAATCTATCAGAAACAAAGTAGTAGTTGTGTTTGAAACCTGCTGCAGTGTAAAGCCCGAAATAAGCAATATGACAATAAGGAATACAAGGCTGCGGAGCAGAACAATAGCAATGCGTCTCCAGCGCACCAGTCGAACCATATTTCTTGTTGTATAATACATAAATACCGCTGCAGGCAAAAGCAACAACAGCAGCCACGGATTTTCAAATTTAAATACCATTTGAATAAACCCACCATTCTATCGCAAGGATTGCAAACAAAAGGCATAATAAGGGGATTTTGATATTCCAAAATCCAAATTGCTTATGTTCCTGAACTTTTTCAACATCCTGCTGAAGGGATTTTGTACCTTCAAGCATTGCAAATTCTTTCTCCGAGGGCGCATTCACGAAAAAAGCTTGCTGCAAGTTTTCATTTTCAAGCTTTTGTTCAAGTATATACGTACCTATTTGTGTAGCCCCGTCGAAAACATCCACCGGAAAGGGAGGTGCAATTTGTGTTTTATTGCCGTCAGGTGCAATAACAAACACTTCTCTTGCTTCCGGGTCAATAGATAAATTTATTAAATCTCCGGCATTAACTGCAGAAATCTCATTCAGGCCTCCCGGCAGCAGTTCCTGTACAAATCTTGTCATGATAACGGGAAATAGAGGCTGCACCGGTAAGTTTGTTTCATGCAAATCAAAACCAAAAACCATTAACCGAAACTTATCCAAATAGCCTTCAAAGGCTACAATACCTTCATCATTTTCCATAAGCGGATTGCTCCATTGAGGCAGATGATATAAATCTGTTTTCAATGCATCGAAAGAAATATTCTCCTCCAGGTTATTATATATCCTGTGCTTTGTACAACGTATTTCGGTATATTCAGATTTTCCGGCTAAAGAAAAATATTCGTTCTGTGGAGGATTAAAAAGAATTATATGCCCGTCACCGGGAAGCTGTTCTGGCAAATTTCCGTCGAAAATGTACAGTTCATAACCCTTCAGCTCCTGTATATCTCCTGCATCCGTGCGGTAAAGCTCCACATCCGGCATAAGGCTCAGGAGCTTTTCCAGAAAAATATTTCCTGCCGATGAAAGCAATACCTTTCTTACCTTGTTTGTATGTACCATCAATCCTGCACTGTTATCTTTATCCAGTGTATCGTCAGTGTCTATCCTGCACTCAAGTCTTGAAGCTGATGCAGGTATCTTCTTCCAGTAAATGTTTTCACTCTTTCCAGCCTCAACCCTCACCCTGCGTGCATCAAACAATTCACCGTCTGTATATAAGCTGACATCCAGCTCAGCATCTTCAAGTGAAAAATTGGCAATACGGCTAAGCGCCATTATTTCCTGGCTATTTTGTAGTTTGCGCTGAGAAAGCAAGGTTACTGCATAGTTTGCTCCATTTCTGTTGTATAAATGATACTGTATATTGTCGCTGGAAATATATTGGTTTGAAATATTGCCTGATGAATGATTTGAAACATTTTCGGATGATTGTTTCGAAACATTGCCGGATGAACTGTCCGAAACCGGATTGACACCATCTCCGAACCAGTTAACCTGCATTTCTGAATTTTCACGCAACAGCGAATTTACCAGTTCAATAGTTCCTTCAAGGTCCTGTGCTGTATCACTTACCTTAAGGTTTTGGATTTCCTGTATAACCCTGTCTTTGTCATTGGTCTGGCTTAACACAATTTGAGGTGTATTTCCGGAAACAATCAATATAAATTTTGTATTGGAACTGCATGATTCCACCAAATTTATAGCATCTCTTCTGGCTGCTTCAAATCTGTTTGGCTTAATATCAGTTGACTGCATGCTCAGTGAGCAGTCCATTACCAGCATGACCGCATCACTGTTGATACTACCAGTTTTAACAGCGGGTTCAGCCAATAATAAGGCTAGAAGTACCACAGCAACTATTTGAAGAAACATCAATATGTTTTTCTTAAGTTTTTGCCAGGGAGCATTTGCTTCAATATCCTGTAAAGCATTTTGCCACAGAAAAATACTGGAAATTATATAATCTTCATGTTTTTGCTTCAAGAGATATAGTATTATTATCACAGGGACAGCCAATAGTGCTGTCAGTCCCCATGGAGAATTCAGTATCAATGCTCAGCCACTTCCTTTACCATTTCTGCCACATCCATATCAGAAGAAAAGCTTAAGTAATATGCGCCCCATTTCATGCAGGTTCGTTCAATTTGGTTTTTGAAATTCTCAAGCACCTTGCTGTATGAGTTCAGAAGAGAAGGTGTCACCGTTATTTCCACTGTTTCCATTGTTTCACTGTCAACCAGTCTCACGGATTCATTAATGTTTGGCCTGATCTCCTGCGGGCTAAGAATGTGGCATATGTATATTGACTGCTTATTATATGCCAAGTATTTTATTATGTCATTTAAATTTTCCTTAGAAAAGAAATCGGATATTATTACAGTTATCCCGCGATCCATCTGCATACGAAAGCTTTCTATGGGTTTTTGAATACTGCTTCTTCCTGTATAACGGACGCTTTCAAGGATATCTGTTATTCTGTGGAATAAGTTTTTTCCCCTCACATTTCTGCACATATTTTGAATTCCATCATCTATACACACCAAAGAAAGCCTGTCAAAATTAGCCAGGCTGATGTATGCCAGTGCTGCTGCAAGCCTTCTGGATGCAATGCTCTTATTGGGTTCACCCCAGTCCATAGACTTGCTTACATCAAGAAAAATGTTTACAGGCGCTTCTCTTTCCTCCATAAAGAGTTTTACAAAAAGCTTCTCAAACCGCCCATATGCATTCCAGTCTATTCTCCGGAAATCGTCTCCCGGGATATACTCTCTGTAATCAGAAAACTCCACAGAGCTTCCCTTGCTTCGAGATTTGCGGTTGCCTGCTGTTGACCCGTCTATTGAAAAATGTGCACTAAGCGTTAGCTGTTGTATTGTCTGGAGAAACTTGCTGTCAAACAATTCACTCATTATTCTGAATCTCCTTGATTATTTCTGATATAAGCTTGTCCGGGGTGAGGCCTTCGGACATGCCGTCAAAATTTAAAAACAAACGGTGGCGCAATGCAGGGTAAGCTGTATAGTAGATATCTTCAAACGCCACATTGTAACGGCCTTCCAGCACAGCTCTTATTTTTGCTGTTGATATTATTGCCTGGGCGCCACGTGGGCTTGCCCCAAAACGTATATATTTCTTTGTAATGTCTGGTGCATATTTTGTATCAGGATGACTAGCCAGAACAAGTTTTAGCGCAAATTCCAGCACCGGCTGTGCAACCGGTATTTCTTTGACAATTTCCATCATCTCCAGTAGTTCCTCACCGCTTGTAACCGGCTTTAATTCCGGCTGCTTTCTGCCTGTCGTCAAGGTAACAATATCCGCGAGTTCTTCCAATGAAGGGAATGGCACCTCAAGTTTGAACAGAAATCTGTCCAGCTGTGCTTCAGGTAATGGATAGGTACCTTCCATTTCTATGGGATTTTGCGTGGCAAGCACAAAAAAGGGCTGCGGTAGTTTATATGTTGTATTGGCAACTGTAACTGTTTTTTCCTGCATAGCTTGCAGCATAGCGCTCTGGGTTTTGGGTGTGGCACGGTTAATCTCATCTGCAAGCACTATATTGCTGAACACAGGCCCTTTCTGAAATTTGAACATTCCAGCGTCCGACTGGTCTTTGACAACAATATTGGTTCCGACTACATCAGCCGGCATAAGATCCGGTGTAAATTGAATCCTCGAGAACTGTAGTCCCATAACCTGTCCAAGGGTATTCACCAGCCGCGTCTTGCCAAGACCGGGTACGCCCTCCAAAAGAACATTTCCCCCGGCAAGCATGCAAATCAGAACCTGCCGGATTATTTCCTTCTGCCCGACCATGTGCTTTTCTACTTCCTGCTCTATTTTTCGCACTGTCTCTGTTACACGTTGTATATCCTTTTCATTTGCATTCAAACCAAGCCACTCCTTTTTTATGCAAGGGTTACATCTTTTTTCTTGAATAATCTTTCTTTAAATTCTGGGGATAAGCAGCATTTCTTTTGTATTTTGTATCAAGAAGAAATGTACTGTTTCAAAGAAAAGGTGTCCCCATTTTTCCTTTTTTAGATATATTTTATAATATTCTTCCTGTCAAAAAGGTTTCTTTAAATCCCTTCAAATTAAGTTTAAGTCTTCAATTCTTTATAACTTAAATTGGATTCTTTAATTCTTCATACCAAAGTTGATTCTGAATATCCTTTTCTTAATATCCTTTCTGTCTAAGATAGATCCTCTATATCAAGTTTCACTCCAGAGATTTAAAGTACTCTCTTACAATCTCTTTCATTGCCGGAGGTATGTTTGTTTCCTCCATGTATGAAACAGCTTGATCACTATAACGGGTCAGTACTTCATTGTAAGGCAGCATTGCTCCTTTTTGCACAGAAATGTGATCTGCCTGGGAATAGCTGCTGTTACCTCCATCCTGCTTTTGTCCGCTGACATAGCTGGGATTGGCGTCCCCACCCAGATGGTCAGGGTCATAAAGCTGCTCATATTTTTCTTCATACCCCTTTCCCGGTTTGCGTACACCTCCTGGGCCTTCACTACCGGTATAGCCTGCATCCTCATTAGTGGATCCTTCTCCTGCACCGCTGCCACCGCCTTGAGATTGACCAGATCCTCCCTGGCCTGATCCAGGTGTCTGACCTGAATTTCCCTGGCCTGATCCTGATGTCTCATCCGATCCTTGCGGCTGATTAGAACCGGATCCATTGCCACTTTCTGATGTCTGGCCTGATCCGCCATTCTGCCCGGAACCGGCAGACTGACTTTTTCCTCCGGCCTTACCGGACTGGGCGGAGTTACTGTTTGCCTGCCCGTTTCCCAGTGCCGCCTTCTGTCCTGATCCATCAGACGAATTTTGTGCCGACCCACCTGTATTGTGCTGATTTCCGGCAGATAAACTGCTGTCCACCTGAGATATGCTGCTTTTCGCCTGCTGCATTGCCTGGGCAAGTTGCTCCAAAGCCTGCTCCAACCCGGCACTTCCCTGGGACTGCATCATTTGTTCCAGCATATTAGCCAGATCATTCAGGGCAACTGACTGAGAATCTTTATTGTCGGAAGTTAAGTTTTCAGCAATTTGCTGCAATTGTTCAGCTGCTTCATTGCCTGATATCTGCTCAGAAACTTGCTTAAGCATTTCAGCAAGTTCTTCAGGGGATGCTTCTCCCTGATCAAACTGCTGCATTAACTGCTCCAGTGCTTGCTTCATATCAGTAACACTGTCATTTTTCAAGGCTTCTCCAAGACCTCTTGTCATGTCGTTCATACTAAAGGCTTCACTTATTTCATTAAGCTGTTTCTTCATATCCAGTTTTTTAAGCTCATTCTCAGTGCGCGATACCGCCTTCAGCGCTTCCTCTTCTGTCCTTGCATCTTTTAATTCCTTAGCCAGCCGTCTTGTTTCTTCCAGGATTTTTTCCAGTTCTGCTTCGTCCAGTTCCTCATTTTTTACGAGTTCTTTCTCAAT
The DNA here is from genome assembly GCA_012840085.1 of Clostridiaceae bacterium. Taxonomy (GTDB): domain Bacteria; phylum Bacillota; class Clostridia; order Acetivibrionales; family DUMB01; genus DUMB01. Next base: position 167,001 of record DUMB01000040.1, on the reverse strand, counting down.
CTTCTCGATCTTCTTAAGCTGTTCGTTTACTACATTCTGCAGCTGTTCTGTCTGTCTTGCGATTTCTCTTGCATGGCCTGGTATAATAAACGAAACTGAAGTAAGTATCATGAAAGCTACGAGTGCTGCAACCAGCTTTATTGGAAACCTTATAGGATAAAGGCTTTTGAAATTAGTTTCTGAGACTGTTTTAAACGTATCCATTCTCTGAAGCTGTGCAATTATGGAATTATCATCTTGAAGCTGCCACGCAGTTGTAAGTCTTTCCTTAAGCCCAAGAGCATCTGCTGTCTTAATGAGGTCTTTTGTTCTCGGGACAGCAAATGCTGAGATTAGAATTCCTGCAACCGCAAAAGCAGCATACACATAAAGAATTAAGCGTACAAGGTGCGGAACAGGAATCCATAATGAAGCAAACGCCAACACTGTAGCAACCGCTCCTGCAGCAGTAAGGCATGCAAAGAAGAGAAATAAACCTGTATTAAGATGCATTCTGTTTCTAAGGGGCTTTAACAGCCTCAAAATATCTTTAATATTATTAATGTTCAAACTTAACCACCTTGTTAGTTCTTTTTCACATTGCTAATTTAATTGCATAGTGGTGCTTCAAGTTAGCATAACTCTTCTCGCTAATTTAACTTTTTACGTTAACTTAACTATTTACGCTAACTTAACTCTGCAAACTTAACTCTTTCGTTAGCTTAACTCTTCATGTTAATTATGCCCTTCGCACTAACCTAAGCCTTTACATTAACTTTAACTTTTCAAACAAATTCTTTCGCTGCCCTTTCCCAATAATTTCAAATAAGCTATCAAGCTTATGCCTTTCTTTTTCTTTTCTTTACGGGTTGCAGCTTCCATGCGCTTAAGGATATAAGTATGCCTGAAAAAATTATATTAAACAATCCATTGATCATCCATGGCTTAAGATAGCGCAGAAAATTGGTTTCTTTTTCAGCTAAATGCTGAATTTCGTTAAATATGGTTCCGAATAAGTTGCTTTGTGTACCTGCAAAAAATGAAGCAAACCCATAACCTGGGGAAGGAAATAAAAATGCCGTTAATAAACTGTAAGTAATTTCAACGTTATAACTTCTTTGAAAAAATACTCCCCAGATAAAAAAGGCAATAACAGGGCCTAATGCCAAAATACCCAGGCATATATATGTTGCAATAATCGCAGTTACATTTTTGCGAAAAAGTGTAGAGAGAAAAATACCCAAACTTGCCACCATCAAAGCAGTTATTACATAAAACAAAAACATGAGTATTATTTCTCCAAAAGTAATACCTCCAAACAGGAAAACTGTTCCCATAACAGGAAGAGATGCTACAACAAGAAGCATTATATGAGCTATCGATACTATCAGTTTTCCAATGATTATTGACCAGGTGGAAATATCCGAGCAGAGCATTAAATCAAGCGTCTGCCTTTCCCTCTCACCGCTTATAGCCGTAGCTGTAATAGCAGGTACAATCAGCATAAGCAATACAAATTGAAACATAGCAATTACATTATATGCACTGACAGCTACTCTGGGATTAAAAGCAGTATCAGTGTAATAGACAAATATCTGGTTGTTGGCCAGGAAAAACAGAAAAAGCACGCCACCGAGAAACAATAGGTATATACTCAGCAAAACAGGTGTACGCCACCCTCTCATTTTAGTTTTTAAATCCTTTTCAAGAATGGGATTAATCATCATACTCCTCACTCCCTTCAGTAAGATGCATAAAGACAGATTCAAGACTTTCTCCTGTTTCTGTAAACGATACTACAGGAATTCCCTGCGTCACAAGCCTTTTGAGAATTTCAGCAAGTACTTGATCATCCCCTTTAAAGCTTGCTTCAATAGCACTATCTGCAATGTCTATTTTACCTATGGAAGGCTGTTCCTGTAATAGCCTAATCGCGTCCTCCATCCTGTCTCTGACCTTTATTTTTATTCTGCTGGAATGGGATAGTTTGTCCATAATTTCGTCTACTGTTCCACAAGCTACCATTTTGCCCTGGCTTATGATGCCGATGGACGTACACATCTCTGACAATTCTGAGAGAATGTGTGAGCTTATCAAAATAGTCTTCTTCATATTTCTCAGTTCTTTTAGTATGCATTTCATTTCAACCCTTGCCCTGGGATCCAGTCCTGAAGCCGGTTCATCCAGTATAAGCAGGCTGGGGTTATGTATAAGGCTTCTGGCAAGGCATAACCTTTGCTTCATACCGCGGCTGAGACTGTCTACGTAAAAATCCCTCTTATGGCTCAGATCCACCAATTCAAGAAGCTGATCGGTTATTGCCCTTCTCTCTCTGTAAGGTATTCCGTAAATTCCCGCATAAAAATCCATGTATTCATCTACTTTTAAATCATCATATACCCCGAAAAAGTCCGGCATATATCCGATTTTTCTTTTTACGGTCCTGGGCTCGGATAATATATCTATACCACCAACCAGAACTTCACCGGAAGTAGGCTGCAGCAAACCGGCAACTATTTTCATTGTTGTTGTTTTTCCAGCTCCGTTTGCGCCGACAAATCCAAAGATATGACCTTCATCAATTTCCATACACAAATTATCAACCGCTGTAAACTTTCCGTACCTTTTTACCAGATTTGTAATCTTAAGCACTATTGCGCCACCCCCTTTAATTGAAGTCCCGGATATGACAGATACTCGAATTCTATATATTCATTTCCTGCAGTTGGGTCAGCATTTGCTATTTCAACAACACTGACACGTACAACAAGTCTGTTATTTTCATCAATATACCGGTCAATATTTTCAGACTGGATATGATTGTCATTTATTTTCTCCCAACTGTTTGATGCTTTATTATATAGATAATACTCGTACTTGTTCTGCAGTATCCTTGCTTGTAAATTCTTGTTTCTGGCTTGCATGTCTTCAATATTATACTTTATATAAAGTGGTACATAAGTATCAAATTTCAGCGAAAATTCCGTTATTTTCATGTTTTCGGGGATGTTATAAATAAAATCTATATCTCCCACATCTCTTATACTGAGGCCATAATCTCCATCAATTCTGTCTATACTCTTTGTAATTGCTTGCTCTGATATTTCCGGAATTATAATTCCTGCTGGAATATCAAATTTCTGTCCTGCTTCAAAATTCATATCCATACATGAGAATATCCCATTGGTAAAATATTGTGCAGGATGTTCACCATTAATTTTTACATCATAACCGAGGTTCTGATAATTTAAGGCATACAGGCCTATTTTTGTCTGTCCTCTTATTCTTTCATACTGAGGTATTAAAAGTCTTTCAATCAAAAGCCTCTTTCTGCGGTTTTCCCGGAAATTAGCCGGCGGTTTCATGTTTTGAGGATAATAACTTCTTCCGTATTTTGCATTCAAATATTCTTCATAGCTTTTATATATATCTTTGGAATTCAGATCAACTTCAACCGTTTTTTGCTGGCCTGACGGAATATCTCCAACACTTATAAAGTTAGAGCCAATAGTTATAAATGCATCCATTAAATCATATTTGGTTGTATTGTCTATAACTGCTTTGATTTTTCCATCACTTATCTGCACAGAGTTAATAATTTTCTCCTGAAAAGATTCGCTTTTCTGGGCAGTCAGGTATTTAGGCTCCCACATTGATACATCATAAAGCTCATAGTTGACCGGATCCGAAAGTACCAGCCTGCTTATCAACCTGCCATCAGGTTCTTTTCCGTCATCATATACTACATAACCTCGTCTGCCGGACTGGGCAACATTAAAATCTATGTTATCTTTTTCAGAATACGAGAGAACCAAATCCCCCCTCTTGTTATTAAAAATGCCCATACCCGTTGTAATATCAGCTTTTTGATTTCCCATATCCAGGTTAATCAGAGAAACGGTGTTTAAAACAGCAGTCCTGTACCTTGTCTTAAAACCGACAAGGTATATTACCAACAGGAATACAAAAGCTACCGCAGGAATTACAAGCCAGTTGTAATCCCTTCTGTCCTTTCTTTTTAAGAATATGTATATGACAGGGCCTACAACTATTATATATACGGCAATGGTTACAAACATAAACATAAATGGCGGGGTTTTGTCCTCCGGTACCTGTCCTGCCAGATCATCGAAATAATAGTTGTTGTTATAACTTGACAGGTAATATCCGGGCATGGACTGATAAACCCTATTTATATTACTGCAGTGAAACAGCAGGTTTTCCCAAAATGATTGTTTGCCATTCCAGTTTGCCACAGGATCCACACCTGGATCAAAGGTTAGGAACAAAATGCGTCCGGAACCATGAATGTATTTAACAGCAAATGGTCTTGTGTTGTCACCAATTATTACTTCATCTGTATGGGCGCTATAATAGAATTTTTCTTCCTTCATTTCACCGGACTTTGATTCCTGCGTCTTGTCCCATTCTGTATCCTGCTCTTTATTTTGCTCAGTATCCTGGCCTTCTGTCAAAGTATCATCATCCAAAGGGACTGCATCTTCTTTTTTATACTCGAATCCTATATCTCCATTAACTGTATTCAGGTTAACATTTCCCGTAAATTCAGTTCCCGAAAATTCTTCCAGCTCAACTGGCGGCTCCACGGAATCAATGCCTGAAACCGAAAATTTCTTCAATGCATCCGGCAAGGGACTGTAAGTTTTCTTCCAGCTTGCACCTGTCCCTATAACGAGGGTGCCTCCGTCTTCCACCCATTTTTCAAGAGTATCCAACTGTTCAGTAGTCAGCGTGCCAGTATCAAAATTACTTATTATCAGTATGTCAAAACCAACCATTGCTTTGATGTCTTGGGGCAGGTCTTCCGCAGTCAGTGGAATAAGTGTGCTTTCTACTTTTATTGTATCTGCGCCAACTTCTTTAGTAATAACTCTGGTAGCAGTCGGATAAAGCCCGGCTGCCTGCATTACTCTTATCTTTTCTTCATACATGATATCGTTCATCTGTGGCAGCTTTGCACCGTTTAAAAAACTATAGGCTGCATTGTCTGAACTTAATACTCCAATAGTTTTTATATCCGGGGGAATAAGTTTTGTAAAAGTATATTCCATTTCTTTGATTGTTTTTTTGCCCTCAAGAAACTTAACCTGTACACCACGCCTTGCCGTAAAGACTGGCGCATTGATTTCCAACTCCTTTACAGCCCCCTGGGGAAGAGATACAGGCTTTGAAAAAGCTACTTTGCTCTCGCTGTCAACCTTAACTTCAATTTGCACTTCACCTTCAACAGCTCTGCCTTTATTGATTAGCAGAATTTTGTATGGAACATAAGCACCCAGCCTGGCAATTCCATCATAACCTGCTTTTACTTCCATCTCAATGTCTGCATTTGATTTTGCCGAATATGCTTCTGAAGGCAAAAAGTATGTAATTATCAATGCACATGAAATTACAAGAATAAGTATTCTGAAAGCAAATATTTTAGGTATTTTTTTGTTATGTTTCAAAGAATCACCTCTTTTAAGTTTTTTATCAATCTTGGCTCCTATAAACATTTTTCAACCTTGATATATTATTCTGTACTTTATGCAGCCAGGCATTATGTAAATATACTTTCAAACTCATTTGCAATGTAACTTTATATTAAGACGAAACAAATTGGAAAAAGTTTCACAAATAATTGATTACAATTCTTATTCCTTGTCCACTACCAGAACATAATACCTCTTCATAATACTTTTTCATACTTTTTTGGAATTGTTTCAATTATACCATATAAAAAGCAAAATTCAAAAATGTCGGTAAATTTCCGGCCACATTTATGTGTCTTGCAGTCATATTTTCCCAATGTTTGTTCTATCCAGTAAATGATGAAATATATTTACTGCATGATATTTTTGTAATTAATATTTTAACTATTTTAATATATTTGCTGCTTAATATATTGCTGCTTAATAAAGTTGTTGCTTAATATAGTTGCAGTTTGGTCTGTCCTTCCGTTAATTCATATTCTCAATTATTCCATCCCTAAATTTGCTGACTTCATCTGTCAGCTTATAATCGTTTTTCTCAAGCAAATCTACAAAATCACTGATAATTTTTATATATCCGCTTTCTTCGCCGCTCTCCAATATGCTCAAATATGCCTCTTTCGCTTTCGGGTCAATGACTTTTGTTTCATAGCTGAAAAGTGGAGTGTTGTTCAGCCCGAATAAGGTAAATATTACATATTTCTTATATAATTCTTTTACATCAGCGATTTTTATCGAGTCGCTATACTTGGAAATAAGCTTCTCCTGATTAATTGCCCTCTTCAATACTTCATTCCAGCCAATCACCAGCGCTGCATCTTTGGCAGGTACATTATTGGATTCAACAGCCATAATGTCAATATACTCCTTCATATCCGGAGTAACATATGAACTGTACTTTTTGTAAAACTCGTAGTCAATAACAGGGAAAAACATTCCTTCCGCAGTCTCCACCTTATATCCGCTGTCTTTTGTTTCTGATAAAAGCTGTTTCAATTCAGTATCTTCAACATCGTAAATCTTACTGATATCAAAGTCCTCCATGAATGCTTCACTCATTTTTCCCTGTAAGTCTTCATCTTTGTAAAATTTCTTATCCATCCCGGGCAGAAATTTTTTCTGCATTTCTTCAAGCTTGTCAACCATCAATGTGGCATTCTCTTTTGAAACCGCAGAAATATTATTATCTATAAACCTGATAAGTTCAGGCAAAGAAGCATTGTTTGCCAACAGAGCCTGAAAATCTTCCATAACCTTGCTATCGTTTGCTGCAGGGTCATTAACTGTCTTCTCGCTCTCCGACTTATTTATTTCTTCGGAATTGTCAGATGTTTGAGCATTTACTACATTTGAATTGCCCTGGTTTTTATTGGCCTCACATCCTGTCAACAGTCCTGCCGCAAATATTGAAATAATTAAAACACCCGCTGATGCCGCCCTTATATAGTTTTTCTTATTAAACATTAAGCTCATATGAGTCCTCCTTTACTTTTTGCCATTGTGTATGCTTTCTATAATAGTGACGTTTGAGAAGCATCAAATGTTACATGAATTAAGTTAATATTTCTTTACAAAAACTAAAACTAAATATAATGCCCCTTATGCCCTTTTCCTTGTTTTATTAGATGTGAAAATTAAAAATAAGTTCCAATGTTAATGTTAAGGGGACACTTCTCTCCAATTGTCAATAATGCCATTTTTCGGGGGTTGGTTTATTTTCGGATAATTATTTAGATTAAGAAACATTTCTTTTGATTAAGGGACATTTCTCTCCTATTTATCTTGTTGATTCTCTTCCTTTAATTCTTTCCGCACAGTCATAATCATAGTTGTATAACAGGCAATGCCGCCAATAAATTCGGAAATTGGCTCAGATAAGAATACACCATTGCTTCCCAGTCCTAAAAATCTTGGCAGTAAAATCACAAGTGGTATGACAAGAATGACTTTTCTGAACATTGAGAAAAACACAGCATTTTTTGATTTGCCCAATGCTATAAATGTTGTTTGCCCGGCATATTGCAAGGCCATAATAAAGAAACATGAATAAAAAATACGTGTTACAGGAATACCTGCTCTTAATACATCAGGATCACTGTTGAAAACACGAATAAAGAATCCCGGAAAACTTTGAAGCAGCACCCACATAACAGTGTTAAAAGTAACTGATGCAATTGTAATAAACTTAATACTGCTTATTACTCTTTTATATTTTCGTGCCCCGTAATTGAATCCAATAACAGGTTGCGCTCCGTTGCTCAGCCCTGAAACAGGCAATGAAAGGATTTCACGAATTGAATTTATTACAGTCATAATGCCAACATACAAGTCTCCCCCAAATACTTGAAGGGTGGAATTACATAAAATTTGAACCAAAGAATTGGTAAACTGCATAGCAAATCCAGAGGTCCCTAACATAATAATTCTTATTGCTCTGTCTTTCTTTAATATGAAACTATTCTTATTTAATTTTAAAATAGCTTCTTTACTTATCAAAAATTTTACAACCCATAGTGAAGAAAGAAACTGAGAAATGATTGTTGCCAGGGCTGCTCCCCGTACTCCCATATTAAATATAAAAATAAAGATTGGATCAAGGATTATATTTGCTGCTGCACCTAAAACTACCGTACTCATCGCGATACGCCCAAACCCCTGGGCATTAATAAATTGGTTCATCCCCAAGCTAATCATAACAAAAACATTGCCAAGTAAGTAAATGGTAATATACTGATTTGCAAAAACAAATGTCGCATCACTGGCGCCAAATAAATATAGCATGGGCTTTCTTATTATTAACCCCAGAATAGTTAACAGAACACCGCTTGTTACAAGCATAATAAAAGAATTGCCCATAATGTTTTCTGCTTCTTCATTGTTTCCGCGGCCCCGCTCAATTGAGCACAGTGGAGCCCCACCCATACCAAACAAGTTGGCAAATGCCGTTACCATTGAAATAATGGGCAAACAAACTCCTATGCCTGTCAGTGCCTGAAATGAATTTTCTGGTATTTTTCCGATATATATGCGGTCTACAACGCTGTAAAGCACATTGACCAATTGGGCTAATATCATTGGAATAGCCATATTCATAATATTTTTTACAACACTGCCCTTTGAGAAATCATTTTTAACTATCATTAATATCTCCTCACAAATATTGCTTCACATGCTGCCATTTATGAAATTGAAACAGCTCTCATCAGTTTTATCTATGCATTGGTTTAACTTGTTGTGCCTGCATTTCGTTAGCATAGGTTCCGCGCTTAAGTGCTGATAAGCTCTTTACGTGGAATATAAATTTTTATGTTAATAATGCATTTTTTTCATTGTTGTTATTCTATATTTGAATTTGGCTAATTTTCAACGCTAAAATGGTTATTACAACACTTAACTGTTTCAACGTTTGAATATACCGCTTATCTGTAATTATGTCAAGTTTTATAATTTGCTCTGAAAAATTTAGGGTATTAATTCTGAAAATTTGTAGTCATAATTTATTATTTAATGAAATTAATTTATGGCGTGTGAAGTAAAGGAACAAAAAAAGGTACTATGTGTTCGCAAAATAAATTTAAAGAAATATTTATCCATTTTCTGCGAGAATGTAAAAAGAGAAAAAGGAGAGAAATGTCCCTCCTTTTATTTTTTCAACATTACTTTTAGACCTTTTATAAAGTGTCCGTTTGCCATGTGAACCAGACCTTCTATTGTGTACCGTTTCATATCTCCGCCGCTCATTGTGCACAAATTCTTTATTGGTACTTCTGTTGAGCATTTCATGACCATCTTAAATGCAGGATTTGTATAATCAACGCCACCATACATTTTTGCGTACTTTCTCTCAATAACTTTATACATAATACGCATGACAAAGGAGTCCTGCATATCAATTATACAATCATTCATGGTATATTCTTTTCTTTTTTTTGGCTTGTGTGGCTCAATTATCCGGCTTAAAATCTTTTCGAAATCCGACTTACTTGGCTTGCCTTTAGGGTGCTCATACCATGTATCTTTTATATCTTTCTGTGTACCTGGTGATATTGTCCCTTCCAGTTCAACGACCTGATTCAGCCTGATATCCCTGCTGGATGCTCCAATTTGAACATTATACTTGCCCTTTTGAACCTGCCAGTCCTTTGATTTTACATCGTAATATGCAAATGCACGTTTATCTAAGACAAAGCTAATCCTTTTGCTTTCTCCACTGTCAAGAAATACCTTTTCAAAACCTTTCAGTTCTTTTACAGGTCGATGAACTCCTTTCTGCATACAGCTGACATATAGCTGTACAACTTCGGCACCTGCCATCTTGCCTGTGTTTTTTATTGACACATTGACTACTATATTTTCATTCTTTTTCTCTACTTGAAGATCATAATACTCAAAAGTAGTGTAGCTTAAGCCAAATCCAAAGGGGAAACAAACATCTTTATCAGATTTATCAAAGTATCTGTAACCGACATAAATGCCTTCTCTGTACTGTGCCTGATCACCGCCATTTTCATATATTCCCGAACTTGGAACGTCTTCATATTTCAGAGGATATGTTTCCTGTAATTTCCCACTGGGGTTAACATCTCCGAACAACAGATCAGCAGCAGCCTCTCCGCCTGCCTGTCCCGGTAAATGCATATGTAATACTGCCTTGACATCGTTAAGCCATGGCATAAGGACGACAGAACCTGCAAACAGCACAACCACTGTATTTGGATTAGCCTTTGCTACTTCTTTAATCATACGGTTATGGCCTTCAGGCATGTCTAACGTTTCCCTGTCAAAGCCTTCAGATTCATATATTTCTGTCAGGCCAGCAAAAACAACAGCCACATCACTATTCTTCGCACCCTGTACAGCCTCTGCGATTAATTTATCTGTAGTCGTGCCATCTGGTTTGCAACCTTCATAAAAAGAATATTTAACTTTTCTGTTATCAAATGCTTCAAGTACATTTGTTATTTTCGTAGGATTTATTAGTGAACTGCCGGCACCCTGATAACGTATCTTTTTCGCCATGTGGCCAATGACAGCTAGCTTTTGTGAATAGTTCAGCGGTAAAATTTCACCTTCATTTTTTAATAAAACTGCAGAATTTGATGCTGCTTTTCTTGCTATCTGGTGATGTTCATCCGGGTTGTATGAGCATTTTTTATCCTTCACGCTTGCGAACTTAAATATAAGCGACAGCAGCCGATCAACCGACTCATTAATTCTTTCTTCCGACAACTTTCCGGATTTAACGGCTTCAATAATCTCCTTATCAAAATAACCGGCACTGCCTGGCATTTCCAGATCAGTTCCTGCTTCAAAAGCATCTATTCTGTCATTCATTGCTCCCCAATCAGTGATTACTACACCGTCAAATCCCCACTCGTTACGTAATATTTCTCGAATCAGATATTTATTGTCACTGCAATAAACACCGTTTATTTTGTTATATGCACACATAACAGTTGAAGGTTTTCCCTTTTTTACAGCCATTTCAAAACCTGTCAGGTAAATCTCTCGAAGGGTCCTTTCATCCACTATGCTGTCGGAAGAAAAACGCCTGTTTTCCTGGTTATTTGCAGCAAAGTGTTTTAGTGAAGTGCCTACTCCCTGTTCCTCAACCCCCTGTATAAAAGCAGTACCTAATTCTCCTGCTGCATAAGGGTCTTCAGAAAAGTACTCAAAATTCCTGCCGCACAGAGGGTTTCTTTTAATGTTTATACCAGGACCTAAAACAATAGAAATCCCTTCGCGCAAAGCTTCCTCAGCAATTGCTTTACCTATTTCCTTTAATAGTTCCCTGTCCCACGAGCTTCCGGTAGCACAAGCACATGGAAAACATGTAGCCTTCTTGCTTTTATGTATACCCATATGGTCACAATCTTTGTCCTGCTTTCTTAAGCCGTGTGGCCCATCGCTCATTGTGATTGAAGGAATGCCGTACTTTTCAAAGGATTTTGTATTCCAAAAATCAGCCCCAGAACAAAGAGCAACTTTTTCAGCTAAAGACATCTTTCTTATTAATTTCTCGTATTTCATAACTGACACCTTTAAGATTTATATTTAAAATTCGCGAATACATTGAGTTTTCTCTTATAATTGACAGGAACTTATTTTATATCTGAATCATATTATACCCTTTTATTATAAGGCTGGCAATATCTACCTCACTCAAAAAAGCTATGTACAAATCATCTAATGTAAATATTTGGTTTTACTCGTAACTAAGTAAATGGTAAAATTGGTATTGGTTCATCAAATAAAGAAAGGATTCTGAAAATGAGAAATAACATAAGCTATTGGAAAAAAGGTTTTCGGGACGGAATTCCGATTGCTCTTGGATATATTGCAGTTTCATTTACTTTTGGTATTGTAGCAAAAAATGCGGGGCTTAGTGTATTTCAAGCTGTGTTAATGTCCGCAGTCAACGTAACATCGGCAGGACAATTTGCAGGTCTGGGATTGATCGCGGCATCTGCCAGCTATCTTGAGGTAGCATTCACTCAATTAATCATCAATCTAAGGTATTGCCTTATGTCCTGTTCTCTGTCGCAAAAAATAAGTAATGATACATCATTTATACATCGTATTTTTATTGCATCAGGTGTTACTGATGAAATATTTGGAGTTTCAGTAAGTACTGAAGGGAAGTTAAATCCGTTTTATTCCTATGGCGTAATTAGCATTGCTGTACCGGGCTGGGTGCTTGGAACGTTCCTGGGTGTAGTATCAGGAAATATATTACCTGAAAGAGTGCTCAGTGCCTTAAGCGTAGCACTTTATGGTATGTTTATCGCTATAATTGTTCCTCCTGCAAAGCAAAATAAAATAATTGCCGGGATAATTATGCTTTCTATGCTTTTAAGCCTGGCGTTTGCGAAGTTTCCCTTACTTGAACAAATATCATCGGGATTTAGGATAATTATTCTTACAGTTGTAATTGCAGGAGCTGCTGCAGTACTTTTTCCGATAAAGGAGGATACCAATGAAAAATAATGTTTATATTTATATTTTAGTTATGGCAGTAGTAACTTATTTAATCAGATTACTTCCCCTAACCCTGATAAGAAAGGAAATTAAGAATAATACTATACGCTCTTTCTTATATTACGTGCCTTATGTCACCCTGGCAGTTATGACTTTTCCGGCAATTCTTTATGCAACATCAAGTATATGGTCCGCATTAGGAGGTTTTATTATAGCAATTGTCCTCGCATACCGGGGCAAGAGTTTGTTTAAAGTGTCCTTGTCAGCATGCCTCGTTGTTTTTTTAGTAGAGCTGCTTATTTGCTGATAATAACAAATACCCAGCTTTCAATGTTCAGAAATTTCTATAGCTTTATATAATTTTTAAGCAGTTCTATTGCTTTGTCGTATTCATTATTCTCAAAACCAGCCAGCCCTCTTTCGTCCGTAATCTTAAAACCTGATTTTATGTAAATATTAATTGCTTTATAGCTCCATGTTTGCGTGGCTAAATACACATCTCTATCTCCTTCAATCTCAATAAGCCTTCTCAACCCTTCAAATACTAGAGCTTTTCCCAATCCTAACCCTTGATACTCAGGCCGAACCGCTACCCAATGTATCCACGGATCTCTCCTTACTCCGGTATAGTTCCACCAAATAGTTAGTGTTCCTATTTTCTTTCCTTTATCATCTTCTATAAAAATACACCTGCGTTCTAATTCACTTAAATAGGGCAAATAGTTTTTTTGAAAATAAACCAGGGCATCCACTGCTCTATCAAACTCTCCAACAGAAGTTTCTATTTCTGCCCAATCCTTTTCATCACCTGACTTAAATAAGCTAAATGCAAAACTGTCTGGTAATCTGCTTTCTACTAGAGGAGTTCCTTTATCCCTTTTCATCAAGACACGGTAGAATTGGATTGATTTATCTAACATTAATTAACCCACCTTTACAAGTTTTCAGAGATTAATAATATTTTATCATATTCTAAGGGTCAAAGGGGAGGTCAAAGGGGACATTTCTCTTAAATCAATAAAAATATCGAAAGAGACATTTCTTTCAAGTTGAAGGGGACATTTCTTTCCAATCGATAATAACAATATCTTTAAGATTATATTTGTCAGTTATAAAATTACGAAATATAGAATGCAATACAGATAAATATTAAAACTAACAGAATCTTATCAGTTAGGCTATATTTTTAGTGAAAAAAGAATCTTTTCAGCAAAAATAAAAAGGCTTTGAGGCCTCACTCAAACCATACTAATATTCATAGTACACACAACATTAATTATATTCTTCATCTGTTATTAAACTAGCTGCAGAAGTGATTTCATTGCTTTTTGACAACGCTCATCATGAACAGTCAAATAAAAGCCTTTCATTGATAGCTTGGTAACTCCCGACATTGTTATGTTTCCGATATATTCACAAATTTCGCGAAATTTATATCCGCAAAGAATTCGCATTGCATACACAATAAACGCCCTGATATGGCTATCTTTTCTGCTGTATTTATTTTTTAATACTGCAGGAGACTGAATACCCATAATTCTCAATACTTTTTTAACAAGTGTATCAGGATCTACGTCTCTTGTGATTATTTTTTTCTCACTTCTGTATTCATTTGCAATATACGAAGTAACTATGTCTTCATCTATAACATTGCTTATTCCTGATTCTTTCATGTCAGTTACAAATCGTTGGTACAGTTTTACAGCTTTTTCAGGCACTTTTGAGAATTGATCAAGTATAAATTTTTTATCAATAAGGTCGTATCTGTCATTTTGTATGCCAAGGTAAATTCCATATGACGAATATGCATATAAATGCTCCATGCCATTATATCCGTCTATATCTTTGCTGTTGTTATGTATATATGCGCTTAGTGAAATAGCATAAGCGTTGCTATCTACTATAGTGCTTGCAAATCGTCCCTGGAACAAATGGCCGTGGCGATTATATTTCCTGTTAAAATATGAAACATAAGCGCTGTTCAAGCAATGCATAAACGTGGAAATATCAAAGCCATTCGGGTTTATAAACAAATGCATATGATTATCCATTATGCAATAAGCATATATGCTACATTTATACTTTTCTTTATATCTCTTCAATAGAGCCAAATAATAGTTTTTATCTTCGTCACATTGAAACAAGTTTATTTCACTTATACTTCTTGACATTATATGGTATATGCATTCTGATGATTTCACTCTTGCTGTCCTTGGCATTTTTTCTCACCTCAGTATAAATATACCATATAGAACATGTGTTTGTCAAATAAATATTTTTATGTTTTAAGGTGAGAAGTGTCCCTCTGCTGGTCTTTAAGGAGAGAAGCGTCCCTCCAGTATCCCTTTGGTGCCCCCTCCTTTTTATTGAGAATTTCTGTAATTAAGATTATTTATAAAGAAAGCTGAATTCAGGTTTCAACATATTACTAAATTCAGTATAGTCAACTACAAACTCCTGAATACCGGCAGCATAGGGGAAATATTCGTATTGCTGGAAATATACTACCACTCCATTATTGGACAAGTAAAAATCCTGATCATCTCTAATAGCAGTAAATGGCGTAAGCAAATAATTCGGTAGCAATCCAATTTTTATTCTTTCATCGATTTTTTGTTTAACAACATTACTGATAAATGTAACATAATCTGCATCAGCTTTCATCAAATCCTTAAACTTATATTCCTCGCCTGTTTTCAAATCAAATGTATATGAACTTTGTACAGTTATTCCATGTGCGCCTCCTGTGTACTGATAATTAAATAAAACCACGCTCAGCAACCCATTTTGATTATATTTCATCCTGTAATCAAAATACACTTCATGTTTATTTGGGCTTGTGGCAGATAAATCTGTACCTTCTTCAAAATATTCGGCATTCTTTTGGCCCTCATCTCTGGCAGCCTCAGCAGCGCCTCTTAAGATTGAGTTTATTCTGTCCTCAGCACTCTTGTCGCTTAACCCCTCAATTTGCGGAAACTTCAATGTAATTTTTATTCTATCTGTTTCATTTGTTTCCTTAACTGTCCTAATAAAAATTGGATTCTCTTTTATGCTTTTAACAATGACTTTTGCACTCTTTTTATCTAATGAAATTTTAAGACCTAGATTGTCGGAAAAGAAATCGTCCTTCATATATGTGCTGTTTTCAATATCTTCACTTTCATCAAATACAATATCTGCATACTCTTCAGTAATGTAATATTCGTGATCATTAACTGTTATTTTATAATTTTTCAAATCAATCAAAATACTTTTGCCTGGCTTGGTAACAGAAACCACTTCATCATTTTGGGACTTATCGACATTATAACCAAGAGCTTTGCAAACATCTTCCAGGGGCAGGTAGATGCTATCTCCTTCAATACTGGCATATGCTCGAATCTTTTTGCCGTCTATTTCAATTCCCGGACGATTAATTGTGTTGTCATAGTTTAATCCGTATGTAGATAAAATAAATAGAACAAGGGTTCCGACAATAACACTTTTTATCATGGTCTTAACACTCCTTAAAATAAAATAATAATTTTACATTACAAGCCATACTTCAAATAAAAGAGTTAGTCATATTTTATATTTACTACACAATTATATGTACTATTAAAATGTTTTGACGAATTAATTTATAATAAGTTCCTTAACTTCACTGATTCTGCTGACATTTATTGAATTTATAATTAGATTATTTTATTGTTACTTAAATAAACGATAAAGGAGTATTCTTGGCACTATTTCTTGTTTCAACTCAAATACACTTCATGTTTTTTTGAATAAGAAATTTACTTTAACGAAAGAAATGTCCCTATTACGCAAAAGTTAAAAAGGAGTAAAGGAGAGAAGTGTCCCTCCTTTGTCACCTCCTTTGTCAAAGCAAAATAAAAGACTTCCGAGAAATTCCCGGAAGCCTTGGTGCCGAAGGTCGGATTCGAACCGACATGGTATTGCTACCGCTGGATTTTGAGTCCAGTGCGTCTGCCAATTTCACCACTTCGGCAAGTGTTATTTGCTTTTCAACAACCGCTTTAATATATTAACATAAATGCTTTTACAAATCAAGACTATTTTTTTAATTCTATTAAAACTTATAGTGTATTTGCCAATCCATTATTTGTTCGTCGTAATCATTTTAATTATGTCGTCGACGGATGTTCCGGCCTTTATTGTATATGTGTCCGCGATAATGTTCCTGGTAAGACTTAATTCTCGTATCTTCATATTGAACTGTTCTACATCATCTATAAGCCCTTTATTATACAACTTTCTCCCTATTTCTTTCGCCACATCGCCTCGATTTATCGTTATTACAACTTTCGTACCGGGCTCCAACACAGCAGGCCTTGTCTCATTATTGGTATTCTCCACATTACTGTTCCTTTCAGTATTGCCTTTCACACCAGAATTATTTTCACTGTTTCTGCTTTCATTTCCGTTGCTTTCATTGCCGGTTACCGCATTACCGCCGCTTTTTTCTGCGTAGCTTTCATCAACATTATTCTGATCTTTTCCGTCTTCTACGTTAAGATCATCACTGGAAAGATTTCCGCCGGAATCTTCATTTTCTTTATCCACATTGCTGCTGTCAGTCTCTGTAACTTCAGCATCTTTGCTGCCATTATCCATATCATCATTGACATTTTCAGCAACATTGCTACTTTTACCAGTCTCATCTTTATTATTTTCTTCTAAGTTAAATATACCGTTATTTTTTTCCTCAATAACGTCTGATTTCCTGACAAGATCATACGTTGAACAAAGCTTGTCAATGTCCTTATCATCAAGCTTGTCCAAAGGGTTAAAACCCATAGTAAATATTATGCCTGCAAGTGATGTAATTACAATACCTATTCCAATTCCCAAAATAATACTTTTTATATGAAAATTTCTCATATGCACCTACCTGTTCAATCCCAGTATAAGTTGGACTTCGCCTTTACCAATATTCATTCTCTTTGCTATTTCAGTATCGCTCAAACCTTCAGTGGCAAGCCTCAAAACCTCTCTGTGCTTGAAGCTTAAAGGCCTAGCACTTTGTTCAGCATTTTGTGCTACATTTGGTACCGCATTTTGTGCTGCATTTTGTGCTGCATTTTGTGCCTCATTTAGTGCCGCATTCTCTGTTGCACTTTGTGCTGTATGCTTTTTTGAATTCTTTATTATATCCCTGATCGTATAAATATTTTTTTCCTTATTATTTTTGTCCTGATAGTTTTTATTATTTAAATCTAACCAGACAGCATCAAAACTGCTTTCATCGTTTTCGTTCTTTTTTATCTCCTCAAATTTTGCATTGTCTTTAGTTTTATACGTCATACCTGCGTTGTTTATTAATTCTTTATACGTCATACCTGCTCTATTTACTAATTCATATTTTTTTTTATCTTTGCTATTGATCGTTTTATCTTCGGCTTTATAATCTACATAATGCTCTGCTTTAGCAACTACTTTTTTTTCTTCTTTTACACCGGGTTTGGTTTCTTTTTTATTTTCTAATTCATCTCTTACACCCGGCTTAATTTCTTTTATATTTCCTAATTCATCTCTTACACCAAGTTTGATTTCTTGTATATATCCTAATTCTTCATTTACACCAGTTTTAATTTCTCTTACGCTTTCCGATTCATCCTCTACTCTAATTTTTGCCTTATATTCTGTATTTTCACCGGCTTTTTCTTCTCTATTTGTTATTTTATTCTCTGCAATATTTTCTTCGGCATTATTGTTTATATTTTTAGTGCTTGTGTCCTTGTTAACCTCACTCAGTTTACTTTTTATATACTTATTATTAGAATTAATCTGATTAACTAAGTAATCAGAAAATCTATTCATTTCCAATATCATTTCTTCAGCTTCTTCAATTGTGTTCTTCAATTCTACATTTTTTTCTTCCATTTTGTTCATGTAGTTTTCTGATCTTCTCTTGTCATACAATATCCATATTAACGAAATAATAATAAGTGACAGCCCAATAAAAATGATGCTCAAAAAAAACTGGCTCAATGTTTTCACCCTCTCTACAGCTTAATATCAATAGTTGATATTTGGCTGCTTTGCAAACTTCTTCTCATATATTGTCCATTATCGTTTTCATTGTTTTCTTTTTTGCTTTTTTCACCTTTTTGACGTCCATCATCCCGTCTTTTACCGTCTGATTGTTTTTCTCTTATCGCTATATTTTCTGCCTTATCTCTGGCATATACCTGCTTTAATACTTTCTCGGTATTATGCTGTGTCTGAATCGTTTGCTGCTGCTGTATTGCTGCATTCTTTTGCATTTCGGCTGAAGAAGTTTTTGATATTTCCAAAGTTCTAGGAACAGAAATTTGAAAGTCAATAGGTTTTATTGACATGTATATCACTACCTCTCTAAGGAATATTCCCTCTACCACTGCAATTAATCTATAGGGCCTACTCTGATATCTGCTCCGTCTCTATAAAGTGTACAATATTGGAGATTTTCTCTGATACGCATTGAACTTGTGCCGATTGTAACTTTAACACCCGGATAAATGTAATTGTACACTTTAATTTTCCCAAAGGAATCCTGCTGTAAAGCAACTTCAATTTCAGATAACTCTTCCTTTAAATCTACCAGCTTATTGGTGAGAAATATTTTCGTTCTTAGTGCTTTGTTCAACATATTTTCTTTATCTTCTGTCAGCATACCGGCAATTTGGAGCTTTTTCAACAGGTTTATTGCCTGGTCGGATTTTTTTAAATCATTCTCAACAGCTGAAATTTCATCTTTAACTTGCTTGTATTTTTCACGCAGTCTTGGATCTACACCCACTTCAATATCAGTGCTGGTAGCCATATAAGAACCTATAACCTTTGCCTCAATTTCCTTGCCAACCTTGCAGGTACCCCCGACCAAAAGACCCTTTCTTCCTGACAGCTCCAGTTTATTTCCACATTTTACATTGCTGTGCATAATAGCTTCAGCTTTAATATCATTCCCAGCTTCAATATTACTGTTTTCAATGTATCTTGCAATTATATCGCCGCCGCATACGAGTATACCTTTTCCAAGTCCCTGCATACCTCTTCTCAAAACTATATCGCCACCGGCTTTTATTACAGCACCTTCTACAACACCCCACACTTCAACATTACCGCCGGCTTCTACAGTAAAACCTGAAAGCACATTCCCTTTGATAATTATATTTCCGATAAAAGTTATGTTACCGGTTGAATTGTCAACATCAGCATGAACTTCGTATGTTGCATATACATTAACTTTTTCATCGCTATATTCAACTTGTCCATCTATTGAAGCAATAAGTGATTGCCCGTCTTCATCAGGTTCCACATTTTTACCTCTTGGCAAAGAAGCCGGTTTGCCTGGCTTAGCAGGTATATCAGTTCCCAAAACCGTTTTTCCGGGTGTTCCGTTCTCAGGCGGGATAAGTGTGCAGAGTTTCTGTCCTTTTCTTACATTCTCAACAATATTTAACTCTCTGAAATCGACACTTCCATCCGCAAGAATTCTAGGTTTAGCTTCCTTCTTTATATTAAAGTAAAACTCTACACTTCCGTTTTTTCCATCTACAGGAGGCACACCTTCAGCAACACATATCATCTTTCCATATACTGGATTAATCACAATACTTTCGAGTACTAAATCGTTTATACCAAATATTACTCCGTTTTCTTTCAGAATATTTAATAGCTCATCCTTGGTAAGCATTCTACCGCCTTCAGGAGGTAGCAGTGCCAGAAATGCCTTCATTCTATCAGGTGCTATAAAGACCGAGGCCTGAGCATCTAATATCTCTTCCTGCTGAGGTTCTGCTATCTTGGCAGGTACTTTGTTTGCCTTGGCAACACATTCGTTTACAATTTTTCTATCGTAGTTTTTTACTTTTTTCCTTTGCAGCTTGTTTAAAACTTCATCAACATCTACAGCTTTACCTTTCCCTTCAGGAGGATAAACTGTCAAATAAACACCATCATCAAAAAATCTGATCTCGAAAAAGCCATCGTTAACATTTCTTTCGCCTCTTATGCCACCAGTAAACATTTTGACCTCCTTTCCCAGCATAATATCAATCTGATAATCCCAGCATAGTATCAATCTGACAAAAGTGTTTTGTGACGAGCCAGTTTTCCCCTTAAGCGAAGTATGGCTTTTGTATGAAGCTGAGAAATCCTTGATTCAGATACTGACATTATTGCACTTATTTCTTTCAGTGTTAACTCATTAAAATAGTATAAAGAAATAACCATTTTTTCTTTCTCAGGAAGTTTATCAATTGCGTCAGCAAGTATTTCTTTTATCTCTTCCACTTCAATGTGCATTTCAGGATCGTCATCTTTGCTTCCGTTTGTTACAGTGATGCCGGTTTCATTATTTTGCTCAAAAATTTCTTCAAGGGATGTCATGGAACCAATACTTACATCATTAAGAAGTTTGTGAAATTCCCTTATAGAAATCCCAAGTCTTTCGGCTACTTCATCATCATTTGCCGACCGGCCCAATTCATTCTCAAGTTCATTATATACCTTCTCAAGTTCCTTGTGCTTTTGCCTTAATGACCTTGGAATCCAATCCATTTCTCTTATGCTATCTATAATAGCTCCCCTTATCCTGAGAGAAGCATAAGTTTCAAATTTTACGCCTTTTCTTATATCAAATTTGTCAATTGCATCAATAAGTCCGAACACGCCAAATCCAACTAAATCATCATACTCAACATTAGTTCCGAAATATATATTAAGTCTCCCTGCAACATACTTAACCAGATGAACATATTGTAGTATCAATTTTTCTCTTAAAGCAGGATTTTTTGTTTCACTATATTGCTTCCAAATATCCCTCTGCTTATCATTAGATGACATTTGCATCCCCCATCATCTAAATTTATCTTATGTTACTAATATGATTTTCCAATTATTTTAACTTTTATATTCTTACCTTACTTTTATACTTCTGCTAATATACTTTTTACTCTTATACTTTTTATACTTATTACTCAGTTTTTAAATATGCATTTTTGATAACCTTACTCGCATTAAGAGGCGTAAATTCGTCAGCATCATTCGCCTTTTTATTGAACTTAGAATCTGTCAACTTATCTGTCTCATTATCTGTAGTGCTTTCACTTTTTCCTAATTCTTCTTCAGCTTTCTTTTGGCTTTCCAATTTTTCTTGTTCTATTTTCTCATCAACTTGCTTTTTAATTTCAAGAATTAAATTTCTTACAATTAGTCCTATTATATAAAAAACCGTCAAACTTATTATCATTTTTATAAATGTGTCCCTGGTACTTGCACCTGAGACATAACAAACCAGTCCTATTATAATTGTAACAGAAGAAGTTAAAATAAACGGTAACCTCTGGATGTAACCCATAATGCACCTCTAAGCTATATTATTTTTACTCCATGGCCAATCGTCTTTACAAGCAGACTTCCATCACTGGAGTAAAGTTCTATAGTTCTTCCATAATTGCCGCCGGTATCCTCAGCAATAATAGGTATCTTTAGTTCTTCCAGCTTTTCTTTTGTAGAAATTACATTTCTTGTACCTATCCTCATCATTTCAGATGAATCTTCAAATGAAAACATCTGAGCTCCTCCGGCGATTTTCGCAATCAAATGTCTTCTGTTTGCTCCCAGCGCTACCATATCCTCTACCAATTTTTCTATTGCTGTATCCGCAAACTTTGCAACATTTGATTTATTCCTTGATTGAGCACTTGATGGAAGCATAATATGCGCTAACCCAACTACCTTGCTATATGTATCATAAAGTGCTATTCCGACACACGAACCCAATCCTAGAGTTGTCAGTATGCACGGATGTCTGGAGCTTCTCAAATCTGCCATACCAACTCGAATTATATTGTCCATTAACCCAGTACCCCTAATGCTCTTAACATAATTTCATAGGACTCGATATCCGGAATGAGAAAAAAATCTCCTATAACCCTGTTAGAACCTTCTTTAAATTCAGTTTCAATATAAAGCACATTATCTCCAATCTTTCCAAATTCAATAGCAGGTACGCTTATAATTGCCCCTGCCATATCAATTGCCAAATTAGGTACAGAAGGTTTAATATCAAGTCCTGTTAATCCAGATAATGCGGATATGTATGATCCTGTAAGTATATTACCGATTTCTTTTAAAGCAGATATCTCTATTTCGTTAAAATCATCCTTACTCTCCAACGGCTTTCCAAGGAGCATATTAACCAGAATATGGGCAGCATCAATTTGTAGAATGAAGAGTATGTTCCCCTTAATATTGCCATAAACCTTTAATAGAATTCCGACAACAATCATTTCTGCTCCACCAAGAATATCACTTACATCCTTGAATTCAACAATTCTTACTTTGGGAACTTCCATATCAACTTTTCTGCCCAACATTTTCGCCAATGCCGTTGCCGCATTTCCCGCACCTATATTTCCGATTTCCTTAAGCACGTCAATGTGCATATTATTTAAATCATTAATATCAAAAAACATATCTATGCTCCTAATTCCTACGCTACATTAATATCAATTAATTTTTCAATGTTAAGAATTGTAACTATTTTGTCGTTCATTTTTCCTACACCGTATATGTAGTCCATCATAACGTCATTGGTATAGTTTGTAATATTTTCTATAGCATCGTTGGTAAGTCTTACAACTTCTGCGACTGCATCGACAATAATTCCAATAACTATTTCATCTGTTTTTAAAACTATTATTCTTGTTTCTTCAGTATCTTCAATCTCCGGAAGCCTGAATCTTTTTCTTATATTCATTACGGGAATAATTTCGCCCCTTAAATTTATCACGCCTTTGATGAAATCAGGAGTCTTGGGTATCCTTGCTATGTTCATATTCTTCTCAATAATTGTAACTACCCTTTGTATATCAACACCATATTCCTGATCACCAATTTTGAAAACCAAAAATTGTCTTACATCCGTACTTTTTTCTGCAGCCATATCTTCTATCCTCCCTTCTAAACAATGGAATTAACATCAAGTATTAATGCAACATTTCCATCTCCAAGTATAGTTGCACTGGTAATAATCTTGATACCTGAAAGAAGTTTTCCAAGTGGCTTTTGAACGATCTCCTGCTGTCCGATAATTCCGTCAACCAAAAGTCCTGACAGCTTATCGCCTTTCTTCACTATAACAATTGTAAGCTTCTTTTCAACCTTTTCTTCCTTCGGTACATCCAGTACCTTATCCAGCCTTATGATTGGTATAACGTTATTTCTTAATAATATCACTTCCTGATTTTGAACCTTTTTGATTTCATCAGGAGAAATTTTAATAATCTGATTAATCGAACTGAGCTGTATTGCATATTTCTCTTCTCCCACCACAACAAGCAATGCTTGTATTATGGCAAGGGTAAGAGGAAGTCTGATAATGAACTTGCTTCCTTTGCCCTCTTCTGTTTCTACGTCCACAATGCCGCCCAAAGATTCTATTTTATGCTTTACAACATCAAGCCCGACTCCCCTGCCGGATATATCAGTAATTTTGTCAGCAGTACTGAAGCTTGGTCTGAAAAGATAATCAATAACATCTTTTTTCGAAAGATTGCCTACAAGTTCCTTGCTAACAAGGCCTTTTTCAATAATCTTGCTCTTAACTTTATTAATATTTATACCTTGACCGTCATCATCACATTCAATAACAACGTCACTGCCATCCTGATAAGCACGCAGGAATATTTGTCCTGCATCGGGCTTGCCCAGTCTTCGTCTTTCCTCAACCGGTTCAATGCCATGATCAATTGAATTTCTCAACAGGTGTATCAAGGGCTCACCTATTTCATCAATGACTGTTCTGTCCAGCTCCGTTTCTTCTCCTGACATAACAAGGTTTACTTCTTTCCCCAGCTCTTTTGATATGTCCCTTACCATTCTGGGGAATCTGTTAAATACCGTTTCAATAGGTACCATTCTTACCTTCATCACAGCATCGTGAAGGCTGGTTGTAATTCTTTCAAGATACTCTATGGTTTCAGTAAAAGCCTGTGATTTTTCCCCTACAGCTAACCCTTCAAGTCTTGTTTTTTGGATAATCAGTTCGCTAACCAGATTAAGCAATACATCAAGTCTGTTTATGTCAACTCTGACTGTCTTCCCTGTTTTTGCTTTCTTGTTTGTTATGGCATGCTCATCAGAAACATTTGCAATTTCGCTTTCAAATTCACTGGCAGTATCAGTGTTTTGCTGGGAAGACAAACCAACAGTATTATCTGATCTTACATGCAGGGGTGTAGATTCCATTTCCTTTATGATAACATTCCTTACCTCAGAAATAGAATTAATCTCATTAATGAATAACTGTTTGTCTTCTTTGCTCACAACAACAACGGTAAAATTAAAATCAAAATTCTCATCCTCTATATCTTCAACTTTGGGAACAGATTTTATTATATCTCCATATCTTTCTAATAACTGGAATATAATAAATGCTCTTGCAGACTTAAGTACACATCCGCTGTCAAGAACGACAGTGATTTGATATACATTTAATCCCATCTCATAAGCTTTATTAATTGCGTTTCTATCATATTGATTGAGTTCTATGGTTGGTGAAACAATCTCCTCTGCTTGTCCGCCTTCAGAAGATGTTTCTTCATGTCTACCAGCATTATTACGCATTTTATTATTTATTTCACCAAGTAAATCTATTAAATGACTATAATCGTTGTTTCCTTCGTTCCCGGTATCTGCAATACTGTTAACATAACTCTCCAAGGCGTCAAGGCAATTAAAAAGTATATCCATTAATTCAGAATTCACAGTAAATTCTTTATTTCTGAGTGATTGAAGAACATTTTCCATATCATGTGTAAGTGTAGACATTTTATTGAATCCCATTGTAGCAGACATACCTTTTAAAGTGTGTGCTACTCTGAATATTTCATTTATTACGTCCAGATCTTCAGGATTCTTTTCCAGTTCAAGCAAGGATTCATTTAAACATTGAACATGCTCCTTTGATTCCTCAATAAAAATATCTAGGTATTGATTCACATCCATTATTAAAACACCCCCACAATTTTTGTGATTTGGCTGGCTATTTCATGTAATGGTACAACAAAATCAACAACTCCGGTTTCTAATGCAGCTTTTGGCATTCCATAAACTACACTGGTTTTTTCATCTTGTGCGATAATAAAACCATTATTTTTCTTTTTTATATTTACTATGCCTTCACTTCCGTCGGCACCCATACCAGTTAAAATAATTGCAATAATATTGTTAATGCCTGTATCAGATAATGAATTCAACATTACATCAATAGATGGCCTGTGTCCTCTTACCGGAGGTTTATCTGAAAGTCTGATTCTCAGATCAACATCAGTTATTTCAACGAGCATATGAAAATTCCCCGGAGCAATATATACATGCCCGGAATTAACAATATCCCCATCTTCAGCTTCCTTTACCGTAAGTTCACTCATACTGTTCAATCTCTCTGCCAGAGATTTAGTGAAACCTGACGGCATGTGCTGTACAATAAGGAACGCCGCAGGGATATCCCCTGGTATTTTAGATATAATCTCCTGCAAAGATTTAGGCCCACCTGTTGATGCACCAATAGCAACAATTTTTCTTAAATTCATATCTTTTTCTATATCTTTTTCTATATTTTTTTCTATATTTAATATATCACTTTTTTGCAAATTTTGCATTTGAAATTTAGTATTTTTTGTATGAAGAAGGATGTTTTTTGTCATTCTTGCGTTTTCAAGTACTTTATTGATTTTTTTATCTATTGCTGTCATTATTTGTACCAATCCTTTTCCATTTTCTCTAGTCATTTGTTAGTAAACCTTTTCTTATTAATTTAATCTGTTCTTTATGCAAATACTGGATTAAAATTTCTTTATTCTTGTTTTCTATAGTACTGAATTTAAGTGCAGTTTTATATTTATCAGGATTCACCTCGTATAAGTTTTCCGATCTTACAATTTTTCCTATAAAGGCTATTTCTTTATTATTAGGCAGCATCAGTTTACCTTCAACATCCATATCGAATTCCAGCAGTTCGTCGGTTATAAAACTTATTCCTCCGCCGCTGACATCTATTGTAGTTGATTCTTTAAATTCCTTCTCTTTATCATCATCTTCTTTTGACAACGGATTATATTCTCGGTAACTGACAGGCAGGCTCAAATTCAATCTGAAAAAATGACGTCTCTGTATTCTTGTAATATTATCAGTTATTTCAAGATTCATTAACGGCATTTCGTCTTTTTTGCTTCTTCCGGTTATTTTTGCCGGGAAAAAATATAAACTTTTCTTGTGAGTAAAATATACATTTGCTCTCCATCCAATATGTACAGGAAAAATCTCTCCTTTAAAAATGGGTGCATTAACTACTATATTGTTTTCATCAAGAATAGTTTCGAGCTTGCTTGAAAAAGGAGGAATAGCTTTTTCACCGTCTCTATTATAAATTTCAATCTCAAACTTTATACCAATAACCAAATCAGTGATTTTCATACAAACAATCCCTCACTTGTAATACTTTTAATAACCCCTATGCATGTCATGCAAATCAACTACTATGTGTTTTGAACTTTATAAGCCTGTTAATAAAGCCTTTTATGCCGAAATCTTCTTTTTGGGTTTTGTATTCTGCAATGCCGGCAATTTTTTTTGATATATCCTCAATTTGTTTTGCAGCTTGACATCTTGGATATTTCAGCAAAAATGGCTGCTGCATTTTAACTGCTCTTATCACCATATCATCCCGTAAAACGTATCCCAGGGAGTTAAGCTTAATAGATAAAAAATTATAAGAAACAATGCATAACTTATTTATGATATCTTCTGCTTCACCGGGAGTTTCCACTCTGTTTGCTATAATTCTTATATTTTTGCTTTTATCCCTGTTTGCTACCATTTTTATTAATGCATATGCATCCATTATTGATGTTGGTTCCGGTGTTGTAACAAGAAGTATCTCATCTGCAGCCATTACAAAACTCATTACACTTTCCGATAATCCTGCTCCTGTATCTATAAGTATAATATCTACCAATTTGTCCAGCAACCCTATGTTTTCAACAAATTTTTCAAGCTGATTTTTATCCAGCCTTACAAGCTCTTCCACACCGGAGCCGCCGGAAATAAATTTTATATTCTGTGGCCCGTCGCATAAAACTTCAAGAATGCTTTTTTCTCCTTTTATTACATCAAGGAGAGTAAACTCCGGGATTATTCCAAGCAGAACATCAATATTTGCAAGGCCAAAATCAGCATCAATCACTATAACCTTCAAACCCATTTTACTTAAAGCCACTGCAAGGTTAACGGTTATATTGGTTTTTCCAACACCACCCTTTCCACTTGTGACAGTAATTACCCTGGCAGCTTTATTGCTGCTTTCACTTTGATTTTCTGACGGATTTGAAGATTCTTTTGTTCTGATACTGCTTATTGCCTGTCTTAATTTATGTGCCTGATCAACCATTTAGTTAATACTCCCCAATATAGATTTTGCAATTTTTTCTATGTTCATCAACTCAATATCATCAGGTACATTCTGTCCCGTTGTTATATAAGAGAGGCTTTTACCGCTCATCTTACTGGCATTCAGAATTATACCTGCCGAAGGTGCTTCGTCAAACTTGGTAAAAATAAGCTTATAGTCATTTAAGAAACTGTAATTATTCAAAATATCAACGCAATTTTTGCGGCTTGTGGCTGCACTAATGACAAGGTATACCTCATCAGCTTTAGACACTTCAATCAATGTTTCCAGTTCCTTCATCTGCTGTTTATTTCTATGACTTCTTCCTGCTGTATCAATAAGAACCAGATCTTTATCCGAATATCCGTTGATTGCATCTTCCATTTCATTGGGAGAATATATTACGCTAACCGGTATTCCAAGTATTTCGGCATATGTTTTCAACTGTTCCACAGCTGCGATTCTGTACGTATCTGCGGTAATAAAAGCAATGCTTTTTTTGTCATTCAAAAGGTATTGGGCGGCAATTTTAGCTATTGTGGTGGTTTTTCCGACACCTGTAGACCCGACAAAAATTGCTACTGTAGGCCTTCCCTTGTTTTTCAATTTCAGTGACTGAGGATTGCCTGTTATTCTTGAAATAACATTATATAATGCTGAAACAGCATCATTTACACCTGGATTTTTTCCGACCTCTCCTATGATATCGTTAATTATCTGTTCTGCAAGTTCCGTATCAACATCATTTTTTATAAGTTTGCTGTATAGAATCTGTAGTATTCCCGTAAGATTGCCCGCCAGGTTGGAATTCGTCTCTGTAACTTCATAAAGATTATCAATTGGCTCAATTTTCCTATATACCTTTTGCAATAACAGTTCCATTTTTTCCATCTTGTTCTCAAGAGCATTTATTTTTTCCTGGAAACGAGTTCCGTCAGCTTTTTCAACTGAATAGCCGTCAAAGCTTTTCACCGGTTTTGAACTTTCTTTTGCTGAACTATACTCATCAATTGCTGCCAATACTTCCACCATAGGTTTTGAAAAAATACCCGATATACCTTTTTTCTTAACTTTTCTGGTATTAAGTATAACTGCCTCATTGCCTAGATCAGTCTTGACTTTTAGCATCGCTTCCTGTGCATTATTAGCCACATATCGCCTAATTTTCATACTCAGATACTCACCATTCCTATCGATTGTATTTCCATATCAGGATCGATTTCGTTATAGGATAAAACTATCAATCCAGGAGCTACCTGATCAGCCAGTCTTTTAAAATACAACCTTACTATTGGAGACGCCAAAACTATAGGCTGCTGCCCAAGCTGTATAAGTTTTTGTATCTGTTTGGACAGATTATTCAATATGGTATTGCTAACAGTTGGTTCAAGCGTTAAATACGAACCGGTTTCGTTTCTTTGTACCGACTCCATTATAACCTGTTCAAGCTTAGGATCTAAGGTAACAACCTTTGCGGAATTTTCTCCAATAAACTTCTTTGAAATTGCTCTTCCCAATGCCTGCCTTACATATTCCGTCAGTATATCCGTATCATGTGTTGCAACTGCATAATCTGCCAGTGTTTCAAGAATTGTAACCATATCCCTTATTGAAACTCCTTCCTTAAGCAGATTAGCAAGCACCTTTTGTATTTCTCCTATAGTCATAATCTTTGGTACAAGCTCTTCAACAATAGCAGGGTAATTTTGCTTTACATTATCAATCAATGTCTGTACTTCCTGTCTTCCGAGCAATTCATGTGCAAACTTCTTAATAGTTTCTGTAAGGTGAGTCGCAATTATTGACGGTGGATCAACCACAGTATACCCGAGCATTTCTGCAGTGTCTCTTTGGCTTTCTGTTATCCATATGGCCGGAAGTCCGAATGCCGGCTCTGTAGTTTTTATTCCGTCAATTTCCTCTTCCACAACACCCGGATTCATTGCGAGGAAATGATCAAGCATTATCTCGCCTTTTTGGACCTCTACACCTTTTATCTTTATGATATATTCATTGGGATTTAACTGGATATTGTCCCTCAGTCGTATTATAGGAACTATCATACCAAGTTCAAGAGCAAGCTGTCTTCTTATCATTACGACTCTGTCCAGCAAATCTCCGCCCTGGTTTATATCAGCAAGAGGTATTATACCGTAACCAAATTCAAGCTCTATAGGGTCTACCTGCAAAAGAGAAACAACATTTTCAGGTTTGCGTATTTCCTCAACTTCATTTTCTTCAACCTGTTGCTCTTCCTCTATGATAGCCTTTTTCTGCTGATTGGTTATTGTATATCCAATAAATGCAAGCAAAGCTGAAAGAAGTAAAAAAGGTATTCTCGAGAGGAAAAAGGAAAGTATAACACATAGAACTGATGTCATGTAGAAAACTTTAGGATTTCTAAACAGCTGGGTTAGCATATCCTGACTTATATTTGAACTGGACGCTGCACGTGTAACAATGAAGCTGGTGGCAGAAGATATCATAAGAGCAGGAATCTGGCTGACCAGACCATTTCCGATAGTGAGAACAACATAGTTATCAAGAGCATAACTAAGGTCTTCGCCCCTCATAACCATTCCTATTATCAAACCGCCTATTACGTTCAGGAAGGTAATAATGATCCCGGCAATGGCATCGTTTCTTACAAACTTGCTTGCGCCGTCCATGGATCCATAGAAATCGGCTTCTCTCTGTACACTGAGCCTTCTTTCTTTCGCCTCTGCCTCGCTGATAAGACCTGTGTTAAGATCGGCGTCTATTGCCATCTGTTTTCCTGGCATGGCATCCAATGTAAACCTGGCAGCTACTTCCGCAACTCTTTCTGCGCCTTTTGTTATTACCAGAAAGTTCACAATCATTATGATAAAGAAAACGATAAATCCAACTACCAGGTTATTTCCACCTACAAATCGTCCAAATCCCTCAATAACCTTTCCTGCCTTTCCTTCACCTAAAATAAGTTTGCTGGATGCAACATTGAGAGAGAGTCTGAACAGCGTAGTTATTACCAGTAATGAAGGAAAGACTGAAACCTGTAGGGGCTCGGTTATTGAAATTGTATTTAGCAGTATAATAGCTGATAATGCTATATTTATTGCCAACAAAAAATCAAGAATATATTCGGGTATAGGCACAACAAAAGTAAGTATAATTGCTATAAGCATTATTGGTACCGAAACATCCCTTGCCTTCATTTATACCCATTATCCTCCCTTCACATTTTATCTTCAGTAAAAATTTCCGTATAATAAATCAATGTAATAAAAGTTGTTAAGTAACTGTTTTATTTTTTAAGCTGTAAACAAAAGCCAAAACCTCCGCAACTGCCTGATACAACTCCTGTGGTATTGTCTCACCTATGTCCACTTTTTCATAAAGTGTTCTTGCCAGAACCTTGTTTTCGACTATCTCAATGCTATTCTCTTTTGCAACTTCTTTTATTCTGGCGGCAATAAAATCTACACCTTTTGCAACAACCACCGGAGCATTGGATTCTTTAGGGTCGTATTTTAGTGCAACAGCGTAATGTGTAGGGTTTGTAATAATTACATCCGCTTTTGGTACTTCCTGCAGCATTCTCCTCATTGAAATCTGCCGTTGTTTTTGCTTTATTTTCGACTTAATTTCCGGATTTCCTTCCATCATCTTATATTCTTCTTTGACTTCCTGCTTGGTCATCTTCATTTCTCTTTCATATTGCCACCACTGATAGCCATAATCAAACAAACCAAGTATGACCAGCATAACGCACAATCTTATTGCCAGGTTTAAGCTTGTTACTGCCAGATACTGCACTACCCCTTTCAGGTCCATACTCATTACATTAATTATGTTAGTGGCTTCACCTCTGATAAATGAGTATGCCACATACCCGACTATACAAATTTTAAGAAGTGCTTTAACCAGCTCAACAACACCTCTTAGCGAAAATACCCGCTTGATGCCGTTTATCGGGTTCAGTCTGCTAAATTTGAACCCCAGGGTTTTCGAGGTAAGCAGAAAACCAACCTGTGCATATTCCATAACTACAGCTCCTGCAAAGGCTGCTGCAAGTATTGGTGCCAGAATCATAAAGGTCTGCACAATAGTTTTGGCAAAATACTTTGAAATCGTATCAATCACAAAAAGGTCATCAATTTTTGAGTATTCAACTATAACTTCTTCCGTATATGCTGCTAGTTTACGATATATATAGCCTCCTGAAATCCTGATAACAACAAAAACCAGCAATAATATTACTGCTGAAGTAATTTCCTGGCTTTTTAATATTTGTCCTCTTCGCCTTGCATCCCGTCTTTTTTTGGGAGTTGCCTTTTCTGTCTTGTCACCGCTGTCTCCAGCAAAAAGCTGAAGGTTTATTCTGATTAAACTGTTTTCCTTTATCATGCACTTCTTACCCGGTTCTTATAGAATTAATAAAATTAATAATCTCTTCATTCATCCTGCTAAAAAGGTCACCAAGCAACATAATAAACAGTGGCAGACTCAACATTATTATGACAATACCCATAACTATTTTAAGTGGCATTCCAACGATGAAAATATTCATCTGTGGAATGGTTTTTGATAATATTCCCAATGCAACATCAGTCAAAATTATCGCTGCAGTCACCGGAGCTGCTATTTTTACACCTGTTGCAAGTATCTCTCCAAATATTCTGATAAAGTCTTCAACTATCTTGTCATCAAATACAGCGCCTCCAATGGGCACAAACTTGTAACTGTCAAAAACAGCTTTTATAAGCATGTGATGCCCTCTTATTCCAAGAAAGACAATCATGCTTATTATATAATATAAGTTTGATGTTATCGGCATTTGTATATTGCTTGCAGGATCCAGCACATTTACCATTGCAAAGCCTGTCTGTACATCTATTAACTGGCCTGCTAAATATATAACCGAAAAAAATATATATGAAACAAACCCTATCATAAGGCCTGTGATGAATTCCTTTAATACCACAAGCATGTACTGATAAACATTGCTAATATTGCCAATACTGCTTAAACCATCATCCTGTATCGTATTTATCAATATCAAAGACATTATAACTGAAAAACCGATTTTTAAATATACCGGTATGTTCCTGCGTCCGAATACAGGTGATATTATAAATAATCCAGTCATTCTGACAAGTATTAAAGCAAAAGCGGCTGCCCCGCTGATTAAAACCTCAGGTAAAAACTCCAATAAATCGCCTCCGCAGAGTCAAGTTCCTTTATCTTATGTAATGTAGAATATTTGAATAGAGCTCCTGGGTATATTCAATAATCACCCTCAGCATCCATGAACCAAACACCGCAATGGCAGCAATAACAGAAAGAATTTTGGGTATAAAAGTCAAAGTCTGCTCATGAATCTGTGTTGCGGCTTGAAATATACTGATTGCCAGCCCGATTATCAGGCTTAAACCAAGTACAGGAGCCGAAACATATAATATAACCAATAAGGTTCTTTGCGCTATTTCAATTACAATTTCCTGTTCCATGCCAACTACCTCCTCTAAGTGGCAAAGCTGCCTATAATTGTTCTTACTACAAGTCCCCAGCCATCTACCATTACAAATAGAAGTATTTTAAACGGCAGAGAAATCATAATAGGTGGCAACATCATCATTCCCATTGACATCAGAGTGCTTGCGACAACCATATCAATAACCAGGAACGGTAAATATATAATGAATCCCATTTTAAATGCCACCGTAAGTTCACTTATAATAAATGCCGGTATAACTACATTTAGAGGTAGTTCTTTTGGATTGACTCCTCCTTCTACATCTATTTTTGCCATAGACGTAAAAAATTCCAGGTCTTTTCCATTGCTGTCGTTATTGAATATCTGCTTTAGCATAAACTCCTTTATTGTATCGGAAGCTCTCTCAAAAGCCTCTTCCTGCGATATCTCTTCATTAATAAAAGGTTGCAGAGCTGTATCATTCATTTCCTTTCCAACAGGTGCCATTATAAAAAAAGTAAGGAACAAAGCCAGCCCAATCAGTACCTGGTTTGGCGGCATTTGCTGTGTTCCGAGTGCATTCCTCAGAAAAGACAAAACAATGGCTATCCTTGTAAAGGAAGTCATCATTATTATAATTGAAGGGGCAAGGGACAGCACCGTCAACAGCAAGAGCAACTGTATTGAATCTGCTGTATCCTGAGGGCTTTCGGCAGGCTCAATGTTGAACCCGAATCTAAACGGCAAGGTAGGCTCAGCATAAACACTTAATGAATAACAGAATATAAAGGAGATAATAACAAATATTAGCATATACTTTTTGTTAATTTTTTTCATTTGTATTTTCATCCTCACTTTTCCGTTTTTCTCCGCTAAACCTTCCTTTTAAATCCATATGCCCGAATAAACTTTGTTTAATTGTGTTTTGAGTGTTATTTCTTCCTACCTCGCTTTCATTCTTTTCCCCGGTATAATTATTTTTGTTGAACTGTATATATTTGTCCAAAAAAGCTTTAAAGTCAAAAGTATTATTTTTCTTTTCATGCTTTTCTGGGTCCTCATAGTTTTCCAATGTAACATTTGTAAGAAATTCAATATTTTTCCCACTGGTCGCAATCAAAATGAATTGCTTGTCAACCTTGACAAGATGTATTTTTTTATCCATTCCAAGGTTGACTGTCTCAACTATTTCTATATACTGTCCTTTCATAGCTCTGGTTGCCTTTCCTGCTACCAGTCTTGTTGTAATATACGCAAGAAAAAGAATTGCTCCAAAAGCCAGTATGAATAACAAACCTTCAATTAAAACACTGCCACCATTATTCATTGTCTCTCTTTATCCTATAACCTTCTTAACTGCTTCGACAACTCTTTCAGCCTGGAAAGGTTTAACAATAAAATCTCTGGCGCCAGCCTGGATTGATTCTATAACCATTGCCTGCTGGCCCATTGCCGAACACATAATAATTTTTGCATCGCTATTTATTTTTTTGATCTCCCTAACTGCCTGGATACCGTCAACTTCTGGCATTGTAATATCCATAATTACCAGGTCGGGAATAAGTTCCTTATATTTTTCTACGGCACGCAGCCCGTTTTCGGCTTCTCCTATTACTTCATAACCGTTTTTAGTAAGAATATCCTTTATCATCATTCTCATAAAAGCTGCATCATCCACAATAAGTATTTTGTTAGCCATAAAATATTCCTCTCCTTATAACTTATGTTGTTATATACAAATGTGTTTATTTATTATAGACTTTCAGAGAATTACAAGCGCTTTGACGGATGTATTATGTCGGTAACTCTTACTCCAAAGCTTTCGTCTATTACAACAACTTCTCCTTTTGCAATGTATTTCCCGTTTACAAGAATATCAACAGGCTCACCGGCAAGCTTGTCCAGTTCAATAATCGATCCTGGTCCAAATTCCAGTATATCCTTTATAAGCTTGTGTGTCCTGCCAAGTTCTACAGTTACCTGCAAAGGGACGTCCATTATCAGACTTATGTTTTTCTTTTCAACGGTAATAGTGCTATCATCAAAATTCTGAAATTGAACCGGTTGAACATTCACAGGATTCCTTGGTCTTGAAGACGTATTCTGTGAATACATCTGGTTCGTATACCCCATATCATAATTACTTTCATGCATTGCCGTCTGGGGCTGCTGATACATATTTGGTTGCTGTGGCTGCATGGGTTTTTCTGCTCCAAAATTTGGCTTTGGTGCGCTTTTATTGTTATTATTGTTTATTGCAGTAGAAATATCGACATTACCTTCTCCAATGTCAATATTTAGCAGATTCTCAACCAATACCTTCGCAAAACTCAGTGGAATGAGCTGCATTATCTCACTGTCAATAATATCTCCAATAACCATTTTGAAAGCAACTTTTACAACCTTCTCACGCTTTTCAAAATCATCTCCATAACTGCCACTGTCAGCAAAAGTCATCAGGAAAGCTACTGGAGGTGATATATCAATTCTTTTATCAAACAGTGATGACATGGATGTTGCTGACGAACCTATCATCTGGTTCATAGCTTCACTAATTGCACTAAAGTGCAATTCAGTTAGATCACCGTCAACATTTGTTCCATCTCCGCCCATCATCAGATCAGTGATAACTTTTACATCGTTTTCCTTTAATATAAGCATATTGGTTCCGATTAGTCCTTCTGTATATTTAATTCTTACTCCAACATAAGGAATCGGATAATCCTTGGCAAGCTGCTCCCATGTTGTAACACTGACTTTCGGAGTAGTAATTGTAACCTTTTGACCAAGGAGTGTAAACAATGTGGTAGCTGATGTACCTATACATATATTTCCAATCTCACCAATTGCGTCTATCTCCTGAGGTGTAAGATCTGATTCCTGAGTTTGAACTTCATCCTCATAATCATCCAACGATGTTCCTCTTAACAATGCATCTATTTCAGCCTGTGAAAGCATATCACCCATACTAATCATCCTCCTTTTTTACAACACTGGTAATTTTAAGCGCCAGCTTATTTTTTCTGACACCTGGTTTTGCATAAAATTTTGTAATATCTCCCACCTTGATCTCCAGGTCTTCATTTACATTGGTATCAAGTGGAATTACATCACCAACCTGCAGTTCCAAAAAATCCATTACCAATATCGATGCCTCTCCAAGTATGGCTTTTACAGGAACTTCTGTGTTTTCAACACGTTTCTTGATGGAAGCTCTCTGTTCCTCGGTATTTTCCTTTTCAACCATAGAAAACCAAAACTTTGTACTAAGTTTGGGTACTATAGGTTCAACTACCATATGAGGAATGCAAATATTTATCATACCCTCGGCATCGCCAATATGTGCATTGAGCGTAATAAGAGCTATCATTTCATTAGGAGAAACAATCTGAGCAAACTGGACATTTGTTTCAATTCTTTCAAGTCTGGGTCTTATGGGTGCTACATTTTCCCATGGCTCTCTCAGCAAATTAAGAATTTGTATTACGACTCTTTCAATAATTGCCAGCTCAATTTCAGTAAAGTCCCTTACTTTTTCCACCTGCTCACCTTTTCCGCCTAATATTCTGTCTACGAGGGCAAAAGCTATATGAGGATCCATTTCAAATATTATTGATCCCGAAAGAGGTGAAAAATCAACAACTGCAAGAACAACAGGATTCCCAATCGAGTTGGTAAATTCGTTATAAGCCAGCGTCTCTACAGAAATAACATCAACCTGAACGAGTGTTCTCAGATATCCCGTAAGGAAATTCGTAACAAGCCTTGCATAGTTATCATGCATAATATTCAATGTTTTTAAATGCTCTTTTGCAAACTTGCTCGGCCTTCGGAAATTATGGCTGGTTATTTTCTTTTCCTGGGTAGTATTCTTTATCTCATGAACATTTAGTTCACCTGCATTCAAAGCCTTTAATAGTTCATCAATTTCATTTTGCGAAAGAATATCGCCCAATTATGCCACCTCCTTACGGCTGATAAAACCATTTGTCAAATATTATTTCATAAACTATGTCTTCCTTATATTTCTCATTTGCTAAAAGATGTTCGTTAATTATACTGACAAGTTCCTTATTTGCCTTTTCTTTGGCATCAGGGCTTTTAACATCTTCTATAGTAAGATTTTGGAAGTATGTACCAAATAATTCTCTGATCTTGCCCAGGTTGAAATTTATTTTTTCATCAACGTTCTTTATGCCTTTTACTGATTTTTTGTATTTGAGCTGGGCACTTATCTGTATAATACTTAATTTATTTTCACTTTTAAGATTAAAGAAGTTATCACCATCGAAGAGATTTATTACGGAAAGATCTTGATCTTTAATCTTCTGTTCTTCGCTGTTTACTTCTGAAATATTACTGCTTGATCCCGAATCGGAGACAAGAAATATATATCCAACCAAAACGGCCAGGGTTAGTGTAAGAAATGCAATTATAACCAAAAGAATTACATGACTACTTCTTGATTCCAAAACATTTGCCCCCTTTATCTTTTGAATATAAGTCAAAATTAAGTAATTATGTCATAAATAATTAATTTTATATTATTAGCTACCTATCAATATAATAATAAGTTAATTAAACGGCAAGGTTTTTTAATCAATTCTGTTTATTAATTGTATTTTAGCCTTGTATTTTATTACTTTATCTATTATTTCATCCACATCCTCAGCTACCACAAATTTCTTACCGTTAGTTGTAGTAATTACTGTATCAGGTGTAGACTCTACAGTTTCTATTAATTCACAATTTAATACATAACTGGAACCATTTAATCTTGTTACTCTAATCATAATAGTTTTACTCCAAAAACTCAACAATTTTTTTAAACAATTTTGACAAATTGCTCTTATTTATCTCATAAATTTTATCCTTCATCATTAACTGCATTGCCATATTTTCATTAGTTTTTCCGTTGGGCATTACGATTCGTTACAGGAATCCACTATGTAGTACATTAATCGCTATCATCTTATTGTCAATAATTCTTCAGTTTTTTATCATTTATTCTTACCTTGCAGCTTTATGGATTCTATTCTCCAAAATCTACAATGTGGCAACATCAGTTAACATTCAGCAGGCTGCTTTTAGCCAGCAGCCTGCTATAATTAAGGTTGCAGAATCATTATCTCTTGAGATTTACAAGCTCCTGAAGCATCTCATCTGATGTAGTAATAATACGGCTGTTTGCCTGGAATCCTCTCTGGGTAATTATCATATCTGTAAATTCCCTAGAAAGATCCACATTTGACATTTCAAGAGTACCCGGATTCAAAAGGCCTACTTCTGATCCCGGTTTTTTCGCTACATAAGTGCCTGAGTTAGGTGTATCCAGGAACAAATTCTCTCCCAATTTCTGCAGACCTGCTGGGTTATCAAACCTTGCAAGAGCTATCATAGCCAAAGGCATCTTTTCGCCATTACTATATACACCAGTGATAACTCCGTCGGAGCCTATTGAAAAATTAACAAGGGTTCCAGTAGGATATCCATTTACATCTGTAGGTTTAACAGAGTTTTCATTTGCAAATCCTGTCAGACCGGCAAAATTCAATGTTACCTCAAAACTGTCGGTTCCTGAGCCCTGTGGAGTAACTATAACCTTGTCCAATCCTACAGCTTCAATCAGATTTCCATTAGCGTCAAATGTTATTGTACCGTGCGTAAAGTCCGGTCCGTCAAAAAATACAAACCATGTAGTTCTTACTGTAGTACCGTCATCTACAACTTCCTGTTTTAAGAAGTTTAGCTTCAGCTCATGAGCATTTCCTAACTTGTCGTATACAGTTACAGGTGCTCTGTGGGTACTACCGCTCTGCTGCTTTTCAAGAACTTCCATTGCTTTTTTTGCATTATCCAGAGTATCTAATGTAATTTGCTGTTCAGCTGGTACTGATGCGTTATAATCAGTTACGCTCAGTGCTCTGGAATTAAGATTGCCTGAAAAAACAGCCTTGTCCGTTACTTTTGGAGGTATAATTCTCTTGTTCTGTATCGGACCGCCTTCATATAAATTTATTGATACCAGTTCAGCTTCCGTATTAAACTCGCCGGTATTTACGTCGTAATCCATCCAACCCTGTACATTCATACCATTTAGGGTAAGGAATCCAAGCTTGTCTATTGTGAAATTTCCTGCCCTTGTAAATTTAGGTGCATCGTAAATCGAGCTTCTTACTATAAAGAAACCGTCACCTTCTATAGAAAGGTCTGTCGGATTGTCTGTCCTCTCAGGATTACCTCTGGTCATTATTGTATCAATAGATGCAAGTCCCAGACCAAGGCCTATTTGCATTGGGTTTATTCCGCCTCTTCCAGTACTTGAATCCGGTGCACTTGCACCTCTTATCGTCTGGTTAAAAACTTCCTGAAAAGTAACCCTTCCTGATTTAAAACCAACAGTATTTACATTTGCTACGTTATTACCTATAACATCCATTCGAGTCTGGTGTACCTTTAAACCTGATACACCTGAAAACATTGATCTCATCATAGTGATATTTTGACCTCCTTCAACTATCTATTCCATCCGTCGTTCCGGAATAGGCAGCCTCCCGAAAGGGTCCGGCTGTATTTTTAATTCTAAACAATTACTGCACCATCAATATTGGTAAAAACATTTTCCTTTAGTTCACTATTGCTTACTGCAGTTATTACTGTCTTGCTTTTTACGTTAACTACAAAGGCCAGGTTGTCCATCAGTATGAGAGAATCTTTGACTCCCTTGTCCTGAGCTTTTCTCACACCCATATCTATTCTTTGTCTCTGCTCATTTGAAAGATTAATATTTCTCATCTGGAGTCTTAACTCTGCATGTTTTGAAAACTTCACTCCAGATTGCTTTATAATGTTTTCCTGCAGCAGTCTTTCAAATTCACCGTTTCCTTGCAGAACCTGTCTTTGTGTGCGCTGAAAATCATTTAATTGTATTCTTTTTATATTTCCTGTGAAACTGTTGTTTACTACCATTAAACCACCTTCTTTCCGGTTCTCAGGTACCAGTGTTAATTTATTTTTTTCCTTTAACTATATTTAATCGTTATCCGTCTGCTGCGGTTTTGTGATGTTGTATACACTTTCAATAGGTACAAGGACATCATTAAGAGTTACATTTACGATTCCATCGTCTGAAACCGTATAATCCTTGAGGGTAGCCTTTACAGGCACTTTTACGTTTGATTTTCTGTCAATGAGGTAAACAGAAACTTCCTTGCCCAGATTATCCTGTAAATATGCCTCGATGTCATCCAAGTTGCTGGCATTATTATTAACAATGCCGGACATTTCACAATTTACCCCGTCAACTACAGCATAATCCTCATATATACCCTTCTGGATTGCCTGAACTATGCCACTGACCAGAATAACATTGCCGTTTGAAGGATCATATACGCACCCTTTTATATTAGTGCCAATAAGGCCGGTGTGAGCTGAAATATTTGAGTTTTGATAGCTGCTGTCAATAACATTGGTTACATTTTCAATTGGAATATCTCTGTCGTTGACAACAACGTATATTTTCCCATTTCTGGTCTTCACTGAAGATACATAGCCCTGAACAGCAGTTGACACCTTTGTGCTTTCATCTGTAACGCTTGCCTCTACTTTTTTCCCGAGAAGGGCATAAGCCTGGGTTTTAGAAATAGTGCTGTTCATATTCTGCATCTGTTCCAGTGAGCTAAACTGCGCAAGCTGTGCAATGAACTCCTTATCATCTACAGGATTCAATGGGTCCTGATATCTGAGCTGGGTAATAAGAAGGTTCAAAAACTCAGTTTTCCCCAATTCACCGGTATTTCTTGCAGCAGCAGTTCCTGCACTGCCGTTTATGATTCCCTGCATTATATTCTGATTGTCTACTGCACTTGTACTCACTCTTTCACCTCCTACAAACAAATTACGCCGTCAGATTAATAGTGCTGGTACCCCAATTCAAATAAGCACTGCCGGTCTCTGTCTGAATAAATCCAGACGGATTTGCCGCAGCAACAGGAATGTTCTGAATCTTCACATTCAAATTCCGTCTTCCTTCCTTTTCATCAGAATAATACCCTTTCTCATTTCCGGAATCCTGACGAACAGAAACGCTGAAACTTTGCACATTTAACCCTTGGCTTTCCAGATTTTCTTTTAGCAAATGCATATTTGCTTCCAATATCTGCTTTACTTGATCATTTTCTGCGACAAATTTCGCAATTACTATACCATTTTCTGTAACAACCTTTAGTGAAAGTTTGCCAAGACTTTCAGGCTTGAGGCTTAGAATCATCTCCGACTTATCACCGTCAAGAATAACCTTTGCCTTATCAACAACCTGCCTGATTATTTCGTTACCTGATTTGACGTTTTCTACAGAGGGCTTAAGCGTTTCGTTCACTGCCTTTTCAGCATTGCTGTTATAGAAGGCAGCATCAGGCTGAATATTTACACCAGCATTATTATCTCCGGTCTCTGATACTGTAATCAATTGCTCATCTCTGTCTGAAAGTGCATTTACCTCAATTGATTCAGCATTTTCAACTTCTGCCCCGATATATAGTTCTGAACTTTCCTCCTGAGCTTGAGAATACTCATCATTGGCATTGTTTTCAGGCGAATAAGCATTAATGTCCTTTTGAAGTTCCATGTAATTGTTATCAGCCAAATCGCTTTCAGCTTTTTTTATAAGCGTTTCTCCATTTTCGTCTGCTTTAACTTCTCCTTGGCTTTCTTCTGAAGAAGAGGATATTTCAGAGAGTTTTTCCCTGATCGCTTCAGCTAATTTATCCGTAACTTTTCCCGAAATTCTTTCAACTTCCAGGCTGCCCTGAATATTCAAGCCTTTTTTTACCTCTTCTACTGACATTCCCAGCATGCTTTGAAATTCGCCAATGCCGGCATTGCGTTCGATTATAGCTGCAATTATTTGCTGCAACTCTTGTTTCAATTGGTTATCAAGGCCTAAAAAAGCTGCAAGTTTCTCTGATATCATAGAGACATTCGCACCGTCGCTTAAATCATTTATATTTATCCCTGCGGCATTTAGTATCATTTTCAATTGTGCTGAATCAAGTCC
The DNA here is from genome assembly GCA_012840085.1 of Clostridiaceae bacterium. GTDB lineage: Bacteria > Bacillota > Clostridia > Acetivibrionales > DUMB01 > DUMB01. Next base: position 124,594 of record DUMB01000040.1, on the reverse strand, counting down.
AACAATTGCAGCAATATCTTCAATATTTTTCTCAGCACTGATTTCTTTATTTTTGTCTGCCGCACCAGCTCTTTTGGCTTCAGGTGCTTTTTTGCCGTCGTTTGATACCGCCATCCCGGCTTTGTCATCTACAGCACAGTCATTTTCAGGCCTGTTTAAAATACCCCTCTCTTTTTCATTTCTAACAAAGCTTTCTTTTTGCGCAGCCTCAGATTGTGGAGTATCAAATCTTTTGCGTGTGTCGTTGTTTATTGCTCTTACGGAGTTTTTCCTCTCCAAAACACCATAAGGGCGGTTACTGTTTTGATGACTGAACATATTCATTATCTGCGCAAATTCACTATTGCTGTTGTTAGAGCTATTTCTTGTTTTTGCTGATTCACCTGCGGTAGCATTGCTGTCAGAGACCATATTGAACAGGCTCATTACGTAATTCTGTGCTATCACTTTTTCACCTCCTCTCAATGATCTATAGGTTTATTTGCATAAACGGAGCAGATAATTTTACTCCGAATCTGCCGTTTCATTTTCTTCTTTCGCCGCAATGTAAAGCTTTGAAAGTTCCTCAGATACTTTCGAAGCATACTCCGGATTCATTGCAGCAAGCACTTGAGCACAGACATCTCTTTTCATATTTTTCATAATGTCAACTACCAGATTCAGCTTTGAATCTCCCATCTGCTCAAATATTTTAGCTGCAGATTTAGGTTCCATATTTTCATATATCTTAACAAAGTTTTTTACTTCATCATCAATCTTCTTATCTTTTAAAATTTCAATATAAAGTTTTTCTGCATTTGACTTGTCCATACCTTTGTAAAATTCAATGAAACCTGAACTGTCTTTATTGGCAACTTCCTGCTGAAACTTATATTTTGCTTCTTCCAGTTCTTGCAGCTCTTTATCCGCCTCGGCAATCTTATTTTTTAATTCTTCCTCTAAAGCCTGGTACTCTGATATCTTTTTATCTCTTTCAGCTATTTGGTTTTGCATTTCATCAATTCTTTTCTGAGCTTCTGCAAGCTGATCCTTCAACTCATCCCGAAGCTTCCGCAATTCCTGATATTTTTTTCTTACCTGCTCATCTGACATGTACTTTGGATCCTCAGGATCTTCCACTTCAGGAAGAGCATTTTTCAAAACCGGTATTGTACTGATCTGTTCACGGTACCTTTCAGCAAATCCATTAATGTTTTTGCTGATTATAAAATAGAATACCCCTCCGAATATCAAAACAATAATGAGAATGCTGACAAGAACTGCTGACAGTCCAAATAAAAAGGAATTTTTTTTGTTTCTTTTTTCGGTAGTATTTTGTAAGTTTGAATTTTTATTTTGTGTATTCATTTCTATACCCCTGCTAATTTGTACTATGCTTAAAACTTATAATCTCATCAATTATTTTCTGCTCTTCTTTAAGTTCCTGCTTTAAGAACAGGTTATATTCCTTCTCTTTCAGCTTGTCCATAATTTTTCTTTCCTTAACAGCTTCCAATAATTCCTCTCTTTTTTTATCGACAATATTCGAAGCTTTGTTAACATTTTCCTTTTGAACTTCAATTTTTTGTCCGAGCAGAGATATATAACTGTTTATTTGCCTTAGTGTACTTACTTTAGCTTTATTTTTTAATTCATTGCCAAAGGCATTAATATTCTTTTCCTTTTCATCCTTGATGTTCTCAAGCACTTTTTTTTCATATTCAAGTTTTTGCACTGCGCTTCCAAACTCATTTTTCTTGTTGTCTTCCATTTGAATTTTTAAATCCAGCACAGACTGTAGCTTGAAATTGAATTTTGCCATTGCAGCCCTCCGCTAAACAAGGATGTTGTTCATTTGTCCAAGAACTTCATCAAAAGAAAACTTGTCATAAATGCCCTGTTGTACAAAATCCAATATGTTGTCAATAACATCAATTGCATAATCTATATTCTTATTGCTACCTCTGACATATGCACCAATGTTTATAAGATCTTCAGCATCCTTGTACACAGCCATCACTTTTTTTATTTCCGCTGCCAACTTTTTATGTTCAGAGCTGACTACATCACCCATAACCCTGCTTATGCTTGCAAGAACATCCACAGCAGGATATTGATTTCTATTGGCCAGTGATCTTGACAATACAATATGACCATCCAGTATACCTCTTGCCGTGTCAGTTATAGGTTCTGTCAAATCATCTCCGTCAACAAGCACAGTGTAAAGTCCTGTTATCGAACCTTTTTCCGAATTCCCTGCACGTTCAAGAAGCTTTGGCATTATACCAAATACAGATGGTGTGTATCCCTTTGAAACCGGCGGCTCACCAATGGAAAGCCCAATTTCTCTTTGCGCCATGGAAAAACGCGTCAGTGAGTCCATCAGCAGAAGTACATCCTTGCCCTGGTCCCTGAAATATTCAGCAATTGCCGTTGCAACGAGAGCACCTTTCAGTCTCACAAGGGCTGGCTGGTCTGACGTTGCAACAACCAATACCGAACGCTTGAGTCCTTCCTCTTGCAGGTCTTTCTCGATAAACTCCCTGACTTCCCTGCCTCTCTCGCCTATAAGTGCAATGACATTTATCTCTGCTTTTGTATTTCTTGCAATCATACCCAGAAGTGTACTTTTTCCTACACCACTTCCTGCAAATATTCCAATTCTCTGACCTTTCCCTACTGTAAGAAGTCCGTCTATAACTTTAACTCCAAGGGGCAAAGGTTCAGAAATCCTCTTTCTGAATAAAGGATGAGGTGGAGTATTATTGACCGGATAAAATATATCAGAATCGATGGAGCCCTTGCCGTCTATTGGGTTTCCAAGACCGTCAAGAACCCTGCCTATTAAGCAATTTCCTACTTTGACTTTTAAAGAACTGCCAGTTGAAACAACAATACTGCCCGGTCCAACTCCCCCCATGTCACCAAGAGGCATAAGAAGGACTTTATTATCTTTAAAACCTACTACCTCAGCCTCTATACCTTTTTTATCGCGCGTAGAAATAATTCTGCACAATTCTCCGATATTTGCCTCGGGACCATCAGACTCAATAGTAAGTCCTACAACTTTTGATACTTTTCCGCTGTACTCTATAAAATCAGAACTATGAAGCAGTTTTCTATACTTTTCAAAATCAATGACTGTCAACGCCACCAGCTACCTTCCCACAGCCTGCATAAACAATTCTTCAATTTTAGTGATTTTTGTATCTGCTCCTGCATCAACATTTCCAAAGGGTGTCTCTATAATACATGAACCAGGCTTCATTGAAGGATCTTCCCTGACATCAAAATCGTCAATTCCTTCAACTGTAGATAAAATCTCATTCTTGTTTTCTATTACATAGTCATAATCTTCCGAAGATACTTTCAGTATCATTTTTTCTTTATTTGTACACCTGACAAAGGCCTCTCTGACAAGATTTAATACAACATTCCTGTTAGTCTTGATTTCATTGCCTATTACTTTTTTTGTAATGTCAAGAACAATCTCAACAATATCTGATTCCAAACTCTCAAGAGTTTGCTGATATTCGCGCAGAGAATCTTCTTTTTGCTTCTGAACTTCTTCAATTAAATCCTCATATTGTTTTTTGCCTTCAGCATAGCCTTTTTCATAACCTTTTTTACGTGCTTCTTCCAGCACTGCATTTTTCTTTCTTTCAGAATCCCTGTGCGCTTGTTCAATTATTCTTTCAGCTTCAAGCTCAGCTTCGCGTATTATCGCATCAGCCTGTTCCTGCTTCATCCTAAGATATTTCTCAGTACTTTCTTCATTCATAAAGTCTGTTGCTTCTGAATCATCAGCAGATAGTGTTTCAGGGCATTCTGCAGTCTGAAAAATTACAGGAGCCTTTATGTGAAAAGGCACTCCAACATTAATCTGATAATTTTTATACACTCTGCTATACAATTATTTCATCTCCTCCGCCTCTTGAAATTACAATTTCGCCGGCATCTTCAAGTTTTCTGATTACATTTACAATCTTCTGCTGTGCCTCCTCAACGTCCTTCAACCGTACAGGACCCATGTATTCTATATCCTCTTTAATCATTTCAGTCAGACGCTTGGACATATTGGAGAATATAACCTTCTGAACTTCTTCAGTAGCTCCCTTAAGCGCAAGGGCAAGCTGATTATTGTCAATTTCTCTGAGAAATCTTTGAATTGAACGGTTGTCCAGAGTAAGGATATCCTCGAATACAAACATTCTTCTCTTAATTTCTTCTGCCAGGTCGGTATCTTCTATTTCGAGCGTTTCCATAATATATTTCTCAGTACCTCTGTCAACACAATTAAGTATATCAACAATTGCCTGTACCCCACCTGCCGCAGTAAAGTCTTCTGTAACAAGAGTTGAAAGATTCTTTTCAAGTATTCTCTCAACCTCTTTTATTACTTCCGGTGAAGTTCTGTCAATTATTGCAATTCTTCTTGCAACATCTGCCTGCTTGTCCTGAGGCAAAGCAGATAAAACCTGTGCAGCTTGCTGGGGCTTAATATATGACAATATTAAAGCAATTGTCTGTGGGTGTTCTTTCTGTATGAAGTTCAATAACTGTGTAGCATCTGTTTTTCTTACAAAATCAAAGGGCTTAACCTGCAGTGAAACAGTCAACTTATTTATTACTTCCAAAGCCTTCTCTTTTCCCAGCGCTTTTTCCAATATTTCCTTTGCGTACCCAATACCACCTTCAGCAATATAGTTTTGTGCAAGACAAATTTGATAGAATTCTTCTAGAACCTTTTCCTTTTCCTCTGGCGTAACAGTACGAATATTCGCTATTTCCAAAGTTAGTTGCTCGATTTCTTCTTCTTTCAGGTGTTTAAATATTTCTGCAGATCTTTCCGGTCCAAGAGAAATTAACAACATTGCTGCCTTTTCTCTGCCTGTGTATTCAACTTTTGTTGCAGTCATACGAGGCATATTATCAACTCCTAATTCCTATACTAGCTGTATCATTCGTTTGAACTATCCGTCTCATTCATCTGACAACCAGTTTCTCAGAAGCTGCGCAACGGCTTCAGGTTTTTGCCTTACAAATTTATCAATCTGTTTTTTGATTTCTGATTTTTCTTCCAATTCTATTTCAGGAAGTTCTATTTCAGGCTGCTCAGGTTTAACATATACCGGTCCAGCCGCTGCCACAGGCAAAGGTTCAGGAAGTTGCACACTTTCCACACTTTTTCTTCCCCTAAGTGTAGCAATAAGAAGCGCAAGTATCAGTATGAGTAGAACTATTGGCACACCATAATTTGAAACAAATTCCTTTACAGCGTCTGCCGTAGTTTTTTCAACAACTTCAGGCGGAGCCAACTTTAATTTTGTAACTGAGATATTTTCAAGCGGTATTCCAGTTGCTGTACTAACAGCCAACCTTACCTGATTCATAAATTCATCATTCAGATTTGTATCATCTGTTACACGCTGACCATACCAGAATGAAAGCGCAAGAGTTGATTGTTCAGGAATCAGGCGTCCGGTAGCCTTCTCCTGTTCTGTTATGATTTCATCGTATGCATAATTCTTTACTTCATGAGATTTGTTATATGAAGAATTTTCATTATTACCTAACTGATATGTTGGAGCATCAGCTGTACCGGGATTTGATTCAACTCCAGGCTCTCCGCTGACTGTACCGTTAATAAGTTCTTCCTTCAAAATGTCGCTGTTTAATAAAGCCCCTCCATCCATATCTTCGGGGTTTTGAATTCTTTTTGCCTGTGTCTTCACTGTATCAAAATCAAGAAATGCATTAGCTACTACTCTGACAGTATCAAAATTCTCAAACTGACCTGCACTGAAATATTCATAAACCTTGTTCTGAAGATGTTTTTCCATATCTCTTCTCATTTGTTCCTGAGTATTGGCAACATCTACTAAATTATCTTCAGACTCGGTATTAAGTATGTTTGAATTGTTATCCACTACCGTAACATCCTCGGGTTCAAGCCCATCAACACTACGTGAAACGAGCATTACTATACCCTGTATCTGATTTGCGTTGAGTTTTTGATTTGGAGTTACTTTGACAATGGCTTTTGGTTTGGCAGGTTCCTGATCTCCCATAGTAAATATAGTCTTCTCAGGTATTGCTAGATTTACCTCAGCAGAATCTATATTATCATAAGATGATATCATTCTTTCAATTTCAGCCTTTTTCTGTTGCTGCCATATATGCTTTTTATCACTTTCAGTAGTACTTATACCTATCATGGAAACAGCATCTTCAAAGGTAAGTCCTGATTTGGGATAACCGCTCTCAGCAATAGCAATACGAGCCCTAGCATTATCATCTTTATTAACAATAATACTATTTCCATCTTCACCTAGCTCATTCCATATATTAGCATCATCTAATACTTTCTTTATTTCGCCTATCTGTTTTGTATCGTTACTGCTCAAAAGCGTAACATAAGTAGGTCTTGTCAGTAGAATAATACCAATTATAACGGACACAAAAACTATAGCAGATGTTACAAAGAGTCTTATTTTTTGTGACTTATTAAGGTTTTTCCAAAAATCTGCCACCTGCTGCTTTAATTTTTGTAGTAAACCGGGCAATTTGTTCACCACCTTATTCCAGGTATTCATCTTTTGTATTAAAATGTATAAAAATATGCATAAAATTATATGACAAAAATATCTACACCATAACCAATTGAGGTTAGGCAAGATAATTTAAACTAATAAAGAATTACAACTGCATTCTCATAATTTCATTATATGCATCCATTAACTTGTTTCTTATTTGTAATGTAAGTTGAAGTGCTATATCAGCTTTTTCCACTGCAATTAACACTTGATGAATATTGTCTGTCTTTCCTGCAGCAAAATCTTCTGAAAGTTGGTCTGATTGAATTATTAGATCATTTGCTTTATCAAGTTCATTTTTTAAGAAATCTGAAAAAGTAATTTCACCATTTACGGATTTATTTCCGCTTAATCCGTAAACTCCACTCATGGATGTATTTATTCCTGTAATGCTATTAATCAATGCTATCCACCACTTTTCTTTTTTATCTTATGTATAATGTATAATTATTCACGCATATAAGTTATATGCTTTATTGAATACTTTTAATTTGCGTTTCTATTTTCCTATTTCAAGGGCTTTTAGAGCCATGCTTTTTGTAGCATTCATTACAGTTACGTTTGCTTCATATGCTCTTGTAGCAGAAATCATGTTTACCATCTCAGTTACTAGATCCACATTAGGCATAAGTACATATCCTTCTTCATCCGCCTCTGGATTTCCCGGATCATATACTCGTTTGAAAGGGGATTGATCTTCTACGACTCTTGCCACCCTTACTCCCTTTCCTACAAGCCTCTCCTGACTGCTTTCAGTCAGGTATTCTGAGAAAGGCTTATCTACGGATTTTTCTTCAAAAATTACAGCTTTTCTTCTGTATGGAGTTCCGTTTTCAGTTCTTGTAGTATTAATATTAGCAACATTCTGGGTGATTGTATCCATTCTGAATCTTTGGGCAGTCAAACCTGATGCACTAATATCTAAAGCACTGAAAAAACCCATAAATTATCTTCTCCCTTCACTTATAACTGATTTAAATCTATTGAAACCTGCATTTAAAGTCTGTACCAAAACATTATACTTAATTGAGTTTTTTGCAAGTGATGACATCTCAGAATCAATATCTACATTGTTTCCGTCGAGACGATTACTTAAATTGCTGTGATCTTCACTTACTTTGATGTCAATGTTATCAACATTGATTTTTTTCCTGTTTTTTGTATCCAGTGCTTCAGCAAGATGTTCTTCAAAAGAAACTGTCTTTCGCTTATATCCCGGAGTGTCAAAATTAGCAATATTTTGAGATATTACTTCTTCTCGAAGCCAACATGCATCAAGCGATTTTTCAAGCATTCTTGAGCTGCCATAAATTTTGTCTATCACTTCTCACATACCCCCCAGAAAATATTTTTCTCTAAGCAGAGCATTTTTTTCCTTAGTAAAACAGGCTTTTCAAGTATATTTATTAGCATATTATACAGTCCATACATAAAATCCCATTATAATACATAAATATTAGCACATAATATGTTAAAATACAACCATTTAATTAACATTTTATCGAAAATTGTCTGTAATTGGTGAAATAATCATGATTCTAGCTGTTAATTTTTTTATTTTTTTCATAATTTTTTTCACAATTTTATGATATTTTAACAATTTACCTAGATGGTAAATATAAAAAAGCAACTCTCAAAATATAATTTTTAGGTGTTTTTTTAAAGTTATATAATAGGTTGCAAGGCACATTTGTAACAAAGAATATTTAGAACAATACATATTAGAACAATACATATTTAAAACTAAATGTATTTAGGGCAAGGTACATTGGGAACAAAATATATTTAGAAATAAGATGTATATGGAACACAACCTATAGTAAATCAGGATATATAGTAAATAAGATATACAGTAAATAAGATTTTAATATATACAATAGTCAATAAGTTATATAATAAATAAGTTATATAGTAAATATAAGTAAAAGGTATATAAACAGGCATATCACATATTGAATAAGACAGATAATGAATAAGGCATTTATTTAATAGGGCATATTGTTTAAGATATGCATTCTAAAGACAATATAGTAAGAAATAGTTAGTGAGAAATAGTTCATAAGAGATATAACTAAAGACAAATAACTAATAAAACAAATAAGGAACAGTTCTCAACCGGAAGCACTGCATCCCGTCCGGAGAACTGTCCCCCCTTTTTGTTTTTTGGTTTTGCTTCAGGTTTTACCTTCAGCTTTCATTTAGCTCTGATAGCTCCGAAACCATCTTTTTAATTATATCTAAGGATCTGGAGGCGATTTTTTGGTTTTTCTCCTGTTTGTTTCTTGTCTTGATTCCCAGCTGCGTCATTAAGCCAAAATTTATATTCATAGGCTGGAAGTCTTTTACATAATTACTTGATATATAGTGACCTAATGCACCAATTGCGGTCTCAGCAGGAAAAACCACCTTATCCTTTCCCATGGCATCCATTGCTGCATTTATTCCTGCCACAAGACCTGAAGAAGCAGACTCTACATAGCCTTCTACACCTGTAATCTGTCCGGCAAAATAAATGTTTTTTCTGGTTTTCATATTGTATGTAGGTTCAAGAAGTCCCGGTGAGTTAATATATGTATTTCTGTGCATTACACCATATCTGACAAACTCTGCATTCTCCAGTCCTGGTATAAGCCTGAATATCCTCTTTTGTTCAGGCCATTTCAAATGAGTTTGAAATCCTACTATATTATAGAGCGTCCCCTCTGAATTATCCTGTCTCAACTGTACCACAGCATAAGGTTCTTTTCCTGTAGCCGGGTCCAAAAGTCCTACAGGTTTTAGAGGACCAAAGCGCAAAGTATCATATCCTCTTTTAGCCATGCATTCAACCGGCATACAGCCTTCGAAGACGCGGTCATCCTCAAAATCCTTCATCTCAACTGTTTCAGCATTGACAAGCTCATTCCAAAAGAGGTCATACTGCTCCTTATTCATGGGACAGTTCAAATAATCTTCAGTACCTCTCCCATATCTAGATGCTCTGAAAACTTTATTCATATCAATGGATTCATAAGTTACGATAGGTGCAGCTGCATCAAAAAAGAACAGATATCTGTTTCCTACTATCCCCTTAAGATATTCTGAAAAGGTTTCTGATGTAAGGGGACCCGTAGCCACTATGCATATTTCATCTTCAGGAAGCTGCTTAACTTCTTCATTAATAATCTCTATATTTTCATTGCGGGATATTTCATTCGTTACTGCCTGTGAAAATTTAATACGGTCTACGGCAAGTGCACCACCGGCAGGAACTTTTGTCGCATATGCACACTTCATTATCAGTGAATCGAGCAGCAGCATTTCCTGCTTAAGCAAGCCAACTGCATTCTCCAGTCTGTCTGAACGCAGTGAATTGCTGCACACCAGCTCTGCAAAAGTGTCCAAATGATGAGCTGGTGTATATTTATGGGGCTTCATTTCATATAACTTAACTTTTATTCCTCTCTTGGCAACCTGCCATGCAGCTTCGCATCCGGCAAGTCCTGCTCCTATTATGTTGACATGATGTACTGACATCTTTATATTATTTTACTTCTCCTTTTCTTCTTCTCTTTCATAATCGCATTTCTCATTGCTGCATTTTATAACTGACTTTTTGCCTGAAAACTTTTTAGCTAAAAAACTGCCGCATTTTGGACAGTTCCCTTTAATAGGCATATCCCATGTCATAAAGTCGCAAGTTGGATTGTTTTCACATCCGTAATATTTTCTTCCCTTTTTTGTTTTCTTAATCATAACCTTTCCACCGCATTTGGGGCAGTTAACACCGGCCTCTTCCAGTATTGGCCTGGCATTTCTGCATTCGGGAAATCCGGGACACGCCAAAAACTTACCATACTTCCCATGCTTGATGACCATATTGCGGCCACATTTTTCACATTTAATATCAGTAACTTCTTCAGGAAGCTCAACCTGCCCTATCTTGGATTCTGCTTCCTGAATATCCAGTTTAAACTGGTCATAGAAATCCTTAAGCAAGCTGTTCCACTGTACATTGCCTTCCTCAACTTCATCAAGCTTACTTTCAAGCTGGGCGGTAAACTGCACATCAACAATGTCCTTGAAATAGGTTTTCATGATATCGGTAACTATTTTACCCAATTCTGTAGGCACAAGATACTTTTTATCTTTTTCAACGTACCCGCGGGCAATAATAGTAGTTATTATCGGCGCATAAGTACTTGGTCTTCCTATACCCTTTTCCTCAAGAGCTTTTACAAGTGTCGCTTCAGTGTATCTCTGAGGAGGCTGTGTAAAGTGTTGTTTGGGTTCAATTTTTCTTACATCAAGCTCTTCACCTTCTGCAAGCTCAGGAATGTTTGACTCATCTTCTTCCTGTTCATCGTCCCTGCCTTCTATATATACTGCCATGAATCCCTGGAACTTTATTTGGGAGCCATTTGCTTTGAATATATAGTCTCCGGCAGCAATATCTGCACTTATAGTATCATATACTGCAGAAGCCATCTGGCTGGCTACAAATCTCTCCCATATAAGCTTATAAAGCTTATATTGGTCATTTGTCAGCGAAGTCTTAATGGAGTCAGGTTCCAAATTTACATAAGAAGGCCTGATTGCCTCATGGGCATCTTGCGAAGACGATTTATTCTTATATACTTTTTCCTCTTTAGGTAAATATGCTTCTCCAAATTTTTCTTTAATTAGTTTTCTTGCTTCATCTCTTGCATCAGCCGATATTCTTGTAGAATCGGTACGAATATATGTTACAAGACCAACCGGGCCCATTTCTTTAATATTTATACCTTCATAAAGCTGCTGTGCAATCATCATTGTCTTTTTCGTAGGAAATCCCAGTTTTCTTGATGCTTCCTGCTGCAATGTACTCGTTATGAATGGAGGAGCAGGAGTTCTCTTCTTCTCCCCTTTTTTTATTTTATTAACACTAAATTTTTCTCCTTCAATATTGTTCAGAATATCCTGAACTTGTTTTTCATTTTTTAGCTCTATTTTCCCTTTTAAATCTCCATAAAACTTGGCTTCAAATGTAGAACGTTTCTTTTGTTGCGAAAGCTTGGCAGTTATGCTCCAATACTCTTCAGGCACAAAGTTTTCTATTTCTTCCTCTCTGTCACATATGATACGAGTAGCGACAGACTGTACCCTTCCTGCGCTTAGTCCTTTCCTTACTTTTCGCCACAAAAGAGGACTTATTTTATAACCGACAATCCTGTCAAGAATTCTTCTTGCCTGTTGTGCATCAACCAGATTCATATCTATTTGTCTTGGAGACTTTAACGAATTAAGAACTGCGTTCTTAGTAATCTCATTAAATGTAATCCTGCATTTTTCACTTTCATCAATATTCAAAATATATGCCAGATGCCAGGAAATAGCTTCACCTTCGCGATCGGGGTCAGTTGCAAGATATACTTTTTTTGCATTTTTTGCTTCCTTTTTTAGTTTGCTTATTACTTCTCCCTTTCCTCTTATTGTTATGTATTTAGGCTCAAAATTATTATCTATATCAACCCCCATCTGGCTTTTGGGGAGGTCTCTTATATGTCCTACAGAAGCAAATACTTTGAAATCCTTTCCCAGAAATCTCCCTATGGTATTAGCCTTTGCGGGTGATTCCACTATTACCAAATTATTAGCCATTCCGGTCCTCCATTCTCTGAATTGTTATCTGAACTGTTACGTTTATATTTGAACCTTTTTTTTGCTTTTTATTCACCTCTTTGATTTTAAATTCTGCTTTTTTAAATGTCAATCATTATCTACTTTCGTAAACGGAACATTTTTCCGGGAAACTGCTCTACCAAGCCTTTTATCTCCAACATTGACAGGTTTGAACTGGCATTCTGAATATCCAAACCACTTTTTGCTGATATATTATCTATGTGAAGAGGGCCATTTGACAAACAATTGATTATTTTGACCTCTTCTTCAGTAAAGATAGGGTAAATTTCATTGTCATACATATCTTTATTATCATTGTGGCAGGTGTCTTCCTCTATTAAATCTGCTAAATCTAATCCATTCAATTCTTCAAGAATATCTTTTACATTCGTTACAATTTTTGCTCCTTCCTTTATTAACTTGTTTGTCCCTTTGCTGAGCCTGCTATTTATGTTTCCTGGAACTGCAAAAACTTCTCTTCCCTGCTCCAGGGCAAACTCTGCGGTTATCAGTGAGCCGCTTTTTTCGCCGGCCTCTATAACTGTCACTCCCATTGACAGACCGCTTATAATTCTGTTTCTTGCCGGGAAATTTCCTCTCATCGGAGGTGTCCCCGGCGCATATTCAGAAATTATTGCCCCTGAATATATAATTCTTTCCATCAGATCCTGGTTATCCGGAGGATAAGCTATATCCGGTCCACAGCCAAGTACTGCAATCGTCCTCCCTCCTGACTTTAATGCTCCTTCATGAGCAGATGAATCTATACCTCTTGCCAGGCCACTTACAACCGTAATGCCTCTCTTTGCAACTTCCCCTGCCAATATCTTTGCAATAGTATTACCATAGTCAGTAGCATTTCTTGACCCGACAAAAGCAATAGCTTTCTCGTCTGCACCTAGAGTCCCTCTGACATAAATGACCATTGGAGGATCATAAATATTTCTAAGAAGTACGGGATATGATTCATCTATTATTCTTATTACTTTTATATTTAATTTATAGATTGTTTCCATGTGTTTTTCTGCCAGAACTTTTAATGGGTAGCTTACAATTTGTTGGATCATTTCCCGGGACAAAAAATGAACTTTCTCAAGCTCTTCTCTTTTAGAATACCATAAATTGCGAGGACTTCCAAACATCTCAATCAATTGCTCACTTCTTTTTGAGCCTATTCCCGGTAGTGTACTTAGCCATACCCAATATTTTAAATCCTCCGTCATATTTATCCCCCTATATAAGGCAAACTACCAGTATCTTTTTAAATTACCGGCAAAACGTCTATCCAGGCTTCTATATTGGATTGCTTCCGCAAGATGACATGGCTTTATATCTTCGCTTTCATCAATATCAGCAATCGTTCTGGAAACTTTCAGTATTCTATGATGTGCCCTTGCACTTAAGCCCAGTTTTTCAAATGCATCCTTCAGCAATCTGCTGCCCTTTTCATCAATTTTGCAGAAACGGTCTATCATCGCTGGCTGCAATTGAGAATTTGAATATATATTCAATCCCTTGTACCTTTCCAACTGAATCTGTCTTGCTTTGCTCACTCTTGATCTTATAAGGCTGGAATTTTCCTCTTCGTTTATACTGCTCAGTTCGTTGTATTTCACAGAAGCAACTTCTATATGTATGTCTATCCTGTCAAGAAGTGGGCCTGACAACCTTCCGAGATACTGCTGTATCTGTTTTGGAGTACAAGTGCACATTTTGCTCTCATCAATAAGATTACCGCATTTACACGGATTAGCCGCACATACAAGCATTACCTGCGCCGGATATTCAATACTTGCATTCAATCTTGATATTGTCACGATTCCGTCTTCAAGAGGCTGGCGCAAGACCTCAAGTGCTTCTTTGCTGAATTCAGGTATCTCATCAAGAAAAAGGACACCATAATGTGCAAGACTCACTTCGCCTGGTCTTGGATATTTACCTCCGCCGACAAGACTGGTAGCTGAAATTGTATGATGAGGACTTCGGAAAGGCCTGTATGTTATTAAGGAAGTTTTTGGCGGCAAAAGTCCTGCAATGCTGTGTATCTTTGTAACCTCAAGGGCTTCCTCAAAAGAAAGAGAAGGCAGTATTGTAGGCAGCCTGCGTGCAAGCATAGTCTTTCCTGATCCGGGAGATCCAATTAATATGCAGTTATGGCTTCCTGAAGCAGCTATCTCAAGAGCCCTTTTAACATTTTTCTGTCCCTTGACATCTGCAAAGTCAACATTATAAACTTTATTATCATTAAAAATAGCATCAACATCTGTAAAATATGCTCTTATCTCTCTTTCTCCGTTTAGATGCTCAACAACTTCTCGCAGATTTTTTACCGGCAGAACGAAAATTCCCTTCACAATTGCTGCTTCATCTGCATTTTCATGATTAACAATCAGATATTCAATGCCGTTTTTTAATGCGCACATTGCCATTGGGAGCATACCTCTTACAGGCTTGACCTCTCCGTCAAGCGACAGCTCTCCTATAAACATATATTTATCAAGCATTGTATTGCATATCTGGTTTGTAGCAGCCATAATGCCGACAGCTGCCGCAAGATCAAAAGAGGACCCTTCTTTTCTCAGGTTTGCAGGTGCAAGATTAATTGTTATCCTTTTTGTCGGGAATTCAAGGCCAGTATTACGTATTGCAGCTCTTACCCTTTCTTTTGATTCTTTAACTGCCACATCCCCCATCCCAACAATCTCAAAAGACGGTATTCCACTGCTTATATCCGTCTCCACCTCTACCACATATCCATTAATTCCCAACAACCCACAGCTTTTAACCTTAGACAGCATTAGCATATCCTCTCTTTTTTCTTACAGTTCGTTAAAATCTTACTATATTATACAATTATTTACAATATTATTCAACACCAAAAAATAAAAAAACCTTTAGGGTTTCTTTCTTATAAATTATGGGTTTATTAATTTACAGGCTTTAGCCATAAAAAAACACCTTTTCGTTAAAATTAGAGTTGTTCAAGCTACTAAAATAACGCGAAAAGGTGATTTTTTACACTACGTCAAAATCAATATTTATATTACTGAATAATCATTATCTATATTACTGCATAATCAGCATTAGCAAAATTATACAGGATGTGTCCTGTCCTCATAATTGACCATGTCAGTTTCAATTTTGTACTTTTGTGCCTGGCGGAATTTGAAAAACTTCTCCGCAACCTGTGGGAACAATGCATATGAAAGTACATCTTCGTCCTGTTCCATGTACTGCTTCATCTCAGATTTAATCTTTTCAAGTTCTGGCTCAATCAAATCCGCCGGCCTGCATGTAATAGGTTTCTCATCTTTAAGGATTTTCTTAGTTATTTCTTCAGGAATTGGAGCAGGTGTTTTACCGTACTCGCCTTTTACAAGAGCTTTTGACTCCTTAGGTACCATTTTGTACCTCTCCCCGGCAATTACGTTCATAACAGCCTGAGTACCAACAATCTGGCTTGTAGGTGTTACAAGCGGAGGATAACCGAAGTCTTCCCTAACTCTTGGAACTTCCTTAAGAACTTCCTCAAACAAATCAAGTTTATTCGCCTGCTTAAGCTGTGAAACAAGATTTGAAAGCATTCCACCAGGAACCTGATAAATTAAAGTATTCACATCTACGCCCATTACCTTTTGATCCAAAAGACCGCTTTGTACATATTTTTCCTTGATGGGCCTGAAATAATCGGCTATTTCACTTAACAGTCCAATGTCTAATCCTGTATCATACGGTGTATCTTTTAATGTAGCAACCAACGGCTCAGTTGGCGGCTGTGAAGTTCCCATTGACATAGGTGATATTGCACAGTCAACTATATCGCAACCGGCTTCAATAGCCTTAAGATATGTCATTGATGCAACACCGCTGGTATAATGGGTGTGTAACTGAATGGGAACTTTAATACTCTTCTTAAGTGCTTTTACCAAATCATATGCAGCATATGGAACTAAGAGCCCAGCCATGTCCTTTATACATATTGAATCTGCGCCCATATCCACGAGCTGTTTTGCAAGGTTTACAAAATACTCAAGGTTGTGAACAGGACTTATTGTATAACTTACAGCTGCCTGAGCATGGCCGCCTTCCTTTTTACATGCCTTTATTGCTGTCTCTATATTTCTGGGGTCGTTTAATGCGTCAAATATTCTGATGACATCTATTCCGTTGGCAATAGCTTTCTGAACAAAATACTCGACCACATCATCAGCATAATGCTTATATCCAAGGAGGTTTTGTCCCCTTAACAGCATTTGCAATTTTGTATTTTTCACATGTTTGCGTATTATTCTAAGTCTTTCCCATGGATCCTCATTCAGAAATCTGAGGCATGAATCAAAAGTTGCACCGCCCCAGCACTCTAATGAATTATAGCCAACCTTATCCAATTTATCTAAAATGGGAAGCATTTCCTCAGTTGTCATTCTTGTTGCAATAAGTGACTGATGAGCATCCCTTAAAACAGTTTCAGTTATTTTAACTTTTGGCGCTTTATTTTTTGGCACATTATCTCTTGGCACATTATCTTTTGCCATTGCCTTGCTGCCTCCTTACATTAGAATTTATTTGTCCCTTCATTTATATCATAGAAAGAAGAACATCTCCTGCATTCACCGATGCACCTTTAGAAACATTTATGGAAGCAATTTTTCCGTCATTAGGAGCAACTATTTCGTTTTCCATCTTCATAGCTTCAAGAATCAATAAAACTTGTCCCTTCTTAACAACATCACCGGCATTTACAATAACGTTCAGTATTGTCCCCGGCATTGGAGCAGTAATAGCTTTTGCCCCGGCAGGAACTTCATTGGATACTTTTGGCTCAGGTGCAGCAGCTTTTGGTGCTGGCGCAGGAGCCGGTGCCGGTGCAGCAGGTGAAGCTGTTGGTGCAGCAGCAGGTGCCGTTGCCACCTGTACGCTCTGTGAAGCAGCACTACCGTCTCTTATTTCTTCAACTTCTACTTCATATTGATTACCATTAACTTTTATCAAAAACTTTTTCATTGTAAAGCCTCCCTCAAATATTTTCCAATAGAGTTTTTCTTACAGCGGTATATTACCATGTTTCTTTGCAGGTCTTGATTCCCTCTTGCTGGCAAGCATGTCAAGTGCGTTTATTAACCTTGGCCTAGTAATGGCCGGTTCTATTACATCGTCAACATAACCTCTTGCAGCTGCAACATAAGGATTTGAAAATTTCTCTCTGTATTCCTCAATTTTTTCTCTTCTTGCAGTTATGGGATCATCTGCATTTGCAATTTCCTTCTTGAAAATTATATTTGCCGCACCTTCAGGTCCCATAACAGCTATTTCAGCAGTAGGCCATGCAAATACCATGTCAGCGCCCAGATGCTTGCTGTTCATAGCTATATAGGCTCCTCCGTATGCCTTTCTGACAATAACATTTACCTTTGGTACAGTCGCTTCTGAGAAGGCGTATAAAAGTTTTGCACCATGTCTTATAATTCCACTGTATTCCTGTCCAACACCTGGCAGGTATCCTGGTACATCAGTAAAGGTTATAATCGGAATGTTGAAGCAATCACAGAAACGCACAAACCTGGCAGCCTTATCCGATGAATTTACATCAAGGGAACCTGCCAAAACATTAGGCTGATTTGCAATTATTCCCACAGTATTACCGTTAAGTCTTGCAAAACCTATTATGATATTCTTTGCATAATGCTTTTGAATCTCAAAGAAATCTCCATTATCAACAATTCTTGTTATAATATCCATCATGTCATACGGCTTGTTTGAACCGTCTGGAATTATTTCGTCAAGTTCAACGGAAACTCTGTTCATATCATCGTTGTTCTGATAAACTGGTGGATCCGACAGATTATTATCGGGAAGATAACTAATGAGTTTCTTTATATTTGCTATGCAATCTTCTTCATTTGCACATTTGAAATGAGCCACACCACTTATTGAATTATGAGTATCTGCACCACCAAGCTGCTCAAAAGTAACATCTTCTCCGGTAACAGCTTTTATTACCTGCGGACCTGTAATGAACATCTGACTTGTGTTTTCAACCATGAATACAAAATCAGTTATTGCAGGAGAATATACTGCTCCACCTGCACAAGGTCCCATAATTACTGAAATCTGTGGTATTACACCGGATGCAAGTGTATTTCTGAAGAAAATATCTCCGAAACCACTGAGGGCATCAATCCCCTCTTCAATTCTTGCTCCGCCTGAATCATTTATACTTATAAACGGAGCTCCCATTTTGACTGCCATATCCATCACTTTTGTAATCTTTTTGGCATGCATTTCTCCAAGGGAGCCGCCAATTACAGTGAAATCCTGGGCAGATGCAAAAACAAGACGTCCATCTACATTTCCATACCCTGTTACTACACCGTCTCCTGCTACCTTTTTTTTCTGCATGTCAAACTCTATACATCTGGTTTCAACAAAAGCATCTATTTCTACAAAAGTGCCATCATCAAACAGCTTTTCGAGCCTTTCTCTTGCCGTCAATTTTCCCTGGCTATGCTGTTTGCTGATTTTTTCCTCTCCGCCTCCCAGTGCTGCCTTTTCTTTCCTGGCGCGGAGATCATTTAGTTTGTCATTTGTTGCCATTAACTTTTCACCCCGGATTCTTATATTTTAATATATACTAACCTTTAATTTATACTAATTAATATATACCAATCTATTTTAATGCCAATCTTTTTTGTACCAATCTTTTTACGTTTCTTGAATAACACATTCAAAACTTTTTGCCTTACTTGTACAACTCTTCATTGGATATCGCCGAATCGTTCAAGAGATTTGCTTTACATCATATTCGCAAAATACTCCTGGATGTGATCGGTGACATTTAAAAAATAATCTCCCAAATTAAGTTAACACTACCATTTCTTGTATTGCCATAAATTTAACAATCTTTCCACATCTATATATTATAATAAAAAATGTCAAAAGTTGCAATGGATTTTATTAATATATGGGTGTATTTTTCTTTACATTTCTTCTATTTTGAAAGTTTTTCTATGCAAACAAGTATAGGTGGACAATTGATTTGATTTACAAACTCCGTCTTCATAACTGTATACTTTCTGGGATCAATGCCCTCAATATATTTTATTAAATAATTTTTCTCATCAAATCCGCTGTCTCCGCCATAATATATAACAATAGATATAATACCATGTACTGCAAGCAAATCCAAGGATTTCTCAATAGCAACTGAAGTAGTTTCACCCTTTGTTCCTATTGAGTGATCCCCTCCGGGCAGATAGCCAAGATTAAACATTACAGCTTTAACCTCTTGCTTAACGTATTTGTCCATGTTCTGATGTCCGTCCAAAATAAGTTCAACCCGCTCAAGCAATCCTTTTTCCCTAAGCTTGTTTTCAGTATTTCTTATAGCTCTTTCCTGAATGTCAAATGCATAAACTTTTCCCCTCTCCCCTACCAGTGATGCAAGAAAAGCAGTATCATTTCCATTTCCCGCAGTTGCATCAACCACTATATCTCCTTCTTTAACGACACTCTTAATTATTTCATGGGATTGGTACAGAGAGTTTTTAATAATGCACATAACAGCCCCCCTCTATCGCAGTATATATCGTTATTTAACCATATAATTGAATTTAAGCATATAATTAAATTTCACCATATAATTTAATTTCACCATATAATTGAATTTAATCATACCATCGAATTTAACCATATTATTGACGATTAACCATATTAAGACATGACTTGACTTCGAACTCTGTAAGGTATCTCCACTGTCCCTCTTTCAGATTTCCCAGTGTCAGATTACCGATAGAAATTCGTTTTAAATCAAGCACAGGATGTCCAACAGCTTCACACATTTTTCTTACCTGTCTGTTTCTGCCTTCATGTATGGTTATCTCAACTGTAGATTTCTCTTTATTTTTGCTAAGTATACGCATTTGGGAAGGAGAAGTTATATAGCCGTCAATTTCTATCCCTTTTCTGAACTTTTCCACAACATCACTTCCAACTTCTCCCGACACCGTTGCTATATACACTTTATCAACCTTGTGGCTTGGATGAGTCATCTTGTATGAAAAATCGCCGTCATTAGTTAACAGAAGCAATCCGGATGTATCATAATCCAGCCTTCCTACAGGATATACCCTTTCCTTCACGCCTTTAACCAGATCCAGCACTGTTTTTCGTGAAAACTGATCTTTAGCAGTTGAAACATAGCCTTTCGGTTTATTAAGCATTATGTAAACTTTATTTCCCTCAAGTTTTGCCTTTTTCCCGCACACTTCCACTATGTCATTATCATTTACCTTTGTTCCCATCTCAGTTACTACTTTACCGTTAACGGTTACAAGTCCACTTCTTATAAGCTCCTCAGCTTTCCTTCTCGAGGCAATGCCTGCAAGTGCAATATACTTTTGCAGCCTCATTTGCTCCATTATTTCCGCCTCCCCCTATCCATTATAATTTATAATAAAAAAGTGGGGTATGTAAATATCCCACTTATTCTTCATCTAATTCTTTAACTGTTTCAGTTGCAGGACGTGGAGTCTTTATTTCTTTTTTAACTGAAATCTTTTTCTTTACAGCTTCATCAACTTTGTTCATCAAATCAGGTATCAAATCAAGTACTTTATCCAATGCTGAATTAATGTTGACAGGTAGCAGCCTTATTTGCCCCTGTCCTACCACCATGAATGCTACGGGATTTATACTTACCCCTGCACCGCTGCCTCCTGCAAATGGAAATTTCTTGGTAGAACCGCCCTCTTCTTTTTCTTCATCGTCATCACCAGAAACTTCGCAGCAAGTGTTATATTCGCCTCCACCGGCAGCAAAACCGAATGTGACCCTTGAAATTGGTATAATCACAGTTCCATCCGGCGCCTGTACTGCATCACCGACAATGGTATTTACATCCACCATTTCTTTGATGCTTTCCATCGCCGTTGTCATAAGACCCTCAATCGGATGTTGAGCCATATGCATCACCGCCTTCTTTTGAAATCAACGAAAACTCAGTTGACTTATTTTGTTTTACAGTTTCGTTTATTTTTTAAAAATTTATAAAACTTTATTCTCACTACTATAATATGGACTAATTTAGTCTTTAATATGCAGTAAAAATCTATTTTCATTTCCTTCTTCGAGAAATTTGGCTGAACATCAATACATTTTTTAATTACGCAAAAATTTGAGCAGATAAAAGATAAAACAGCGCCTGTTATAGACCACATCAGCCCGTTTAATATTCCTGTATAAAAAGCGTCACCCGTTCCTAATCTGACTTTGAGGCTAAATTCCTGAACAGTGAGCTTCTTCTTTAAATAATTTATTATATCTCTTATGTATTTTTTGTTTTGGTCATAAAAACATTTGATACTTTTTATTTTTTTATATATGTCTACGGGGTTTAGTCCCTTTTTTTTCTTCTCTTTTTTATCTTCCTTTTTATCTTTTTTCCCTGAATCTTTCTTTTTTACTCTTACAAGTCTTAACCCGTCACTTTCTATTTCTTCCAGGGGCACCTTGTATCTCAGCTTAATAATTTCATAAACTAAATAAAAAGTCAGATATATCTGACTTTTTATTTAGTTTATGAAATTATTAAGCTGAGATACAAGGTGCCCCTGGAAGAAATAGAAAGTGACGGGTTAAGACTTGTAAGAGTAAAAAAGAAAGATTCAGGGAAAAAAGATAAAAAGGAAGATAAAAAAGAGAAGAAAAAAAAGGGACTAAACCCCGTAGACATATATAAAAAAATAAAAAGTATCAAATGTTTTTATGACCAAAACAAAAAATACATAAGAGATATAATAAATTATTTAAAGAAGAAGCTCACTGTTCAGGAATTTAGCCTCAAAGTCAGATTAGGAACGGGTGACGCTTTTTATACAGGAATATTAAACGGGCTGATGTGGTCTATAACAGGCGCTGTTTTATCTTTTATCTGCTCAAATTTTTGCGTAATTAAAAAATGTATTGATGTTCAGCCAAATTTCTCGAAGAAGGAAATGAAAATAGATTTTTACTGCATATTAAAGACTAAATTAGTCCATATTATAGTAGTGAGAATAAAGTTTTATAAATTTTTAAAAAATAAACGAAACTGTAAAACAAAATAAGTCAACTGAGTTTTCGTTGATTTCAAAAGAAGGCGGTGATGCATATGGCTCAACATCCGATTGAGGGTCTTATGACAACGGCGATGGAAAGCATCAAAGAAATGGTGGATGTAAATACCATTGTCGGTGATGCAGTACAGGCGCCGGATGGAACTGTGATTATACCAATTTCAAGGGTCACATTCGGTTTTGCTGCCGGTGGAGGCGAATATAACACTTGCTGCGAAGTTTCTGGTGATGACGATGAAGAAAAAGAAGAGGGCGGTTCTACCAAGAAATTTCCATTTGCAGGAGGCAGCGGTGCAGGGGTAAGTATAAATCCCGTAGCATTCATGGTGGTAGGACAGGGGCAAATAAGGCTGCTACCTGTCAACATTAATTCAGCATTGGATAAAGTACTTGATTTGATACCTGATTTGATGAACAAAGTTGATGAAGCTGTAAAGAAAAAGATTTCAGTTAAAAAAGAAATAAAGACTCCACGTCCTGCAACTGAAACAGTTAAAGAATTAGATGAAGAATAAGTGGGATATTTACATACCCCACTTTTTTATTATAAATTATAATGGATAGGGGGAGGCGGAAATAATGGAGCAAATGAGGCTGCAAAAGTATATTGCACTTGCAGGCATTGCCTCGAGAAGGAAAGCTGAGGAGCTTATAAGAAGTGGACTTGTAACCGTTAACGGTAAAGTAGTAACTGAGATGGGAACAAAGGTAAATGATAATGACATAGTGGAAGTGTGCGGGAAAAAGGCAAAACTTGAGGGAAATAAAGTTTACATAATGCTTAATAAACCGAAAGGCTATGTTTCAACTGCTAAAGATCAGTTTTCACGAAAAACAGTGCTGGATCTGGTTAAAGGCGTGAAGGAAAGGGTATATCCTGTAGGAAGGCTGGATTATGATACATCCGGATTGCTTCTGTTAACTAATGACGGCGATTTTTCATACAAGATGACTCATCCAAGCCACAAGGTTGATAAAGTGTATATAGCAACGGTGTCGGGAGAAGTTGGAAGTGATGTTGTGGAAAAGTTCAGAAAAGGGATAGAAATTGACGGCTATATAACTTCTCCTTCCCAAATGCGTATACTTAGCAAAAATAAAGAGAAATCTACAGTTGAGATAACCATACATGAAGGCAGAAACAGACAGGTAAGAAAAATGTGTGAAGCTGTTGGACATCCTGTGCTTGATTTAAAACGAATTTCTATCGGTAATCTGACACTGGGAAATCTGAAAGAGGGACAGTGGAGATACCTTACAGAGTTCGAAGTCAAGTCATGTCTTAATATGGTTAATCGTCAATAATATGGTTAAATTCGATGGTATGATTAAATTCAATTATATGGTGAAATTAAATTATATGGTGAAATTTAATTATATGCTTAAATTCAATTATATGGTTAAATAACGATATATACTGCGATAGAGGGGGGCTGTTATGTGCATTATTAAAAACTCTCTGTACCAATCCCATGAAATAATTAAGAGTGTCGTTAAAGAAGGAGATATAGTGGTTGATGCAACTGCGGGAAATGGAAATGATACTGCTTTTCTTGCATCACTGGTAGGGGAGAGGGGAAAAGTTTATGCATTTGACATTCAGGAAAGAGCTATAAGAAATACTGAAAACAAGCTTAGGGAAAAAGGATTGCTTGAGCGGGTTGAACTTATTTTGGACGGACATCAGAACATGGACAAATACGTTAAGCAAGAGGTTAAAGCTGTAATGTTTAATCTTGGCTATCTGCCCGGAGGGGATCACTCAATAGGAACAAAGGGTGAAACTACTTCAGTTGCTATTGAGAAATCCTTGGATTTGCTTGCAGTACATGGTATTATATCTATTGTTATATATTATGGCGGAGACAGCGGATTTGATGAGAAAAATTATTTAATAAAATATATTGAGGGCATTGATCCCAGAAAGTATACAGTTATGAAGACGGAGTTTGTAAATCAAATCAATTGTCCACCTATACTTGTTTGCATAGAAAAACTTTCAAAATAGAAGAAATGTAAAGAAAAATACACCCATATATTAATAAAATCCATTGCAACTTTTGACATTTTTTATTATAATATATAGATGTGGAAAGATTGTTAAATTTATGGCAATACAAGAAATGGTAGTGTTAACTTAATTTGGGAGATTATTTTTTAAATGTCACCGATCACATCCAGGAGTATTTTGCGAATATGATGTAAAGCAAATCTCTTGAACGATTCGGCGATATCCAATGAAGAGTTGTACAAGTAAGGCAAAAAGTTTTGAATGTGTTATTCAAGAAACGTAAAAAGATTGGTACAAAAAAGATTGGCATTAAAATAGATTGGTATATATTAATTAGTATAAATTAAAGGTTAGTATATATTAAAATATAAGAATCCGGGGTGAAAAGTTAATGGCAACAAATGACAAACTAAATGATCTCCGCGCCAGGAAAGAAAAGGCAGCACTGGGAGGCGGAGAGGAAAAAATCAGCAAACAGCATAGCCAGGGAAAATTGACGGCAAGAGAAAGGCTCGAAAAGCTGTTTGATGATGGCACTTTTGTAGAAATAGATGCTTTTGTTGAAACCAGATGTATAGAGTTTGACATGCAGAAAAAAAAGGTAGCAGGAGACGGTGTAGTAACAGGGTATGGAAATGTAGATGGACGTCTTGTTTTTGCATCTGCCCAGGATTTCACTGTAATTGGCGGCTCCCTTGGAGAAATGCATGCCAAAAAGATTACAAAAGTGATGGATATGGCAGTCAAAATGGGAGCTCCGTTTATAAGTATAAATGATTCAGGCGGAGCAAGAATTGAAGAGGGGATTGATGCCCTCAGTGGTTTCGGAGATATTTTCTTCAGAAATACACTTGCATCCGGTGTAATACCACAGATTTCAGTAATTATGGGACCTTGTGCAGGTGGAGCAGTATATTCTCCTGCAATAACTGATTTTGTATTCATGGTTGAAAACACAAGTCAGATGTTCATTACAGGTCCGCAGGTAATAAAAGCTGTTACCGGAGAAGATGTTACTTTTGAGCAGCTTGGTGGTGCAGATACTCATAATTCAATAAGTGGTGTGGCTCATTTCAAATGTGCAAATGAAGAAGATTGCATAGCAAATATAAAGAAACTCATTAGTTATCTTCCCGATAATAATCTGTCGGATCCACCAGTTTATCAGAACAACGATGATATGAACAGAGTTTCCGTTGAACTTGACGAAATAATTCCAGACGGTTCAAACAAGCCGTATGACATGATGGATATTATAACAAGAATTGTTGATAATGGAGATTTCTTTGAGATTCAAAAGCATTATGCAAAGAATATCATAATAGGTTTTGCAAGACTTAACGGTAATACTGTGGGAATAATTGCAAATCAGCCTAATGTTTTGGCAGGTTCCCTTGATGTAAATTCATCGGATAAGGCTGCCAGGTTTGTGCGTTTCTGTGATTGCTTCAACATTCCGATTATAACCTTTACTGATGTACCAGGATACCTGCCAGGTGTTGGACAGGAATACAGTGGAATTATAAGACATGGTGCAAAACTTTTATACGCCTTCTCAGAAGCGACTGTACCAAAGGTAAATGTTATTGTCAGAAAGGCATACGGAGGAGCCTATATAGCTATGAACAGCAAGCATCTGGGCGCTGACATGGTATTTGCATGGCCTACTGCTGAAATAGCTGTTATGGGACCTGAAGGTGCGGCAAATATAATTTTCAAGAAGGAAATTGCAAATGCAGATGATCCCATAACTGCAAGAAGAGAAAAAATTGAGGAATACAGAGAGAAATTTTCAAATCCTTATGTTGCAGCTGCAAGAGGTTATGTTGACGATGTAATAGAACCGGCCATTACTAGGCCAAGGTTAATAAACGCACTTGACATGCTTGCCAGCAAGAGGGAATCAAGACCTGCAAAGAAACATGGTAATATACCGCTGTAAGAAAAACTCTATTGGAAAATATTTGAGGGAGGCTTTACAATGAAAAAGTTTTTGATAAAAGTTAATGGTAATCAATATGAAGTAGAAGTTGAAGAAATAAGAGACGGTAGTGCTGCTTCACAGAGCGTACAGGTGGCAACGGCACCTGCTGCTGCACCAACAGCTTCACCTGCTGCACCGGCACCGGCTCCTGCGCCAGCACCAAAAGCTGCTGCACCTGAGCCAAAAGTATCCAATGAAGTTCCTGCCGGGGCAAAAGCTATTACTGCTCCAATGCCGGGGACAATACTGAACGTTATTGTAAATGCCGGTGATGTTGTTAAGAAGGGACAAGTTTTATTGATTCTTGAAGCTATGAAGATGGAAAACGAAATAGTTGCTCCTAATGACGGAAAAATTGCTTCCATAAATGTTTCTAAAGGTGCATCGGTGAATGCAGGAGATGTTCTTCTTTCTATGATATAAATGAAGGGACAAATAAATTCTAATGTAAGGAGGCAGCAAGGCAATGGCAAAAGATAATGTGCCAAGAGATAATGTGCCAAAAAATAAAGCGCCAAAAGTTAAAATAACTGAAACTGTTTTAAGGGATGCTCATCAGTCACTTATTGCAACAAGAATGACAACTGAGGAAATGCTTCCCATTTTAGATAAATTGGATAAGGTTGGCTATAATTCATTAGAGTGCTGGGGCGGTGCAACTTTTGATTCATGCCTCAGATTTCTGAATGAGGATCCATGGGAAAGACTTAGAATAATACGCAAACATGTGAAAAATACAAAATTGCAAATGCTGTTAAGGGGACAAAACCTCCTTGGATATAAGCATTATGCTGATGATGTGGTCGAGTATTTTGTTCAGAAAGCTATTGCCAACGGAATAGATGTCATCAGAATATTTGACGCATTAAACGACCCCAGAAATATAGAGACAGCAATAAAGGCATGTAAAAAGGAAGGCGGCCATGCTCAGGCAGCTGTAAGTTATACAATAAGTCCTGTTCACAACCTTGAGTATTTTGTAAACCTTGCAAAACAGCTCGTGGATATGGGCGCAGATTCAATATGTATAAAGGACATGGCTGGGCTCTTAGTTCCATATGCTGCATATGATTTGGTAAAAGCACTTAAGAAGAGTATTAAAGTTCCCATTCAGTTACACACCCATTATACCAGCGGTGTTGCATCAATGACATATCTTAAGGCTATTGAAGCCGGTTGCGATATAGTTGACTGTGCAATATCACCTATGTCAATGGGAACTTCACAGCCGCCAACTGAGCCGTTGGTTGCTACATTAAAAGATACACCGTATGATACAGGATTAGACATTGGACTGTTAAGTGAAATAGCCGATTATTTCAGGCCCATCAAGGAAAAATATGTACAAAGCGGTCTTTTGGATCAAAAGGTAATGGGCGTAGATGTGAATACTTTAATTTATCAGGTTCCTGGTGGAATGCTTTCAAATCTTGTTTCACAGCTTAAGCAGGCGAATAAACTTGATTTGTTTGAGGAAGTTCTTAAGGAAGTTCCAAGAGTTAGGGAAGACTTCGGTTATCCTCCGCTTGTAACACCTACAAGCCAGATTGTTGGTACTCAGGCTGTTATGAACGTAATTGCCGGGGAGAGGTACAAAATGGTACCTAAGGAGTCAAAAGCTCTTGTAAAAGGCGAGTACGGTAAAACACCTGCTCCAATTCCTGAAGAAATAACTAAGAAAATCCTTAAAGATGAGAAACCTATTACATGCAGGCCGGCGGATTTGATTGAGCCAGAACTTGAAAAGATTAAATCTGAGATGAAGCAGTACATGGAACAGGACGAAGATGTACTTTCATATGCATTGTTCCCACAGGTTGCGGAGAAGTTTTTCAAATTCCGCCAGGCACAAAAGTACAAAATTGAAACTGACATGGTCAATTATGAGGACAGGACACATCCTGTATAATTTTGCTAATGCTGATTATGCAGTAATATAGATAATGATTATTCAGTAATATAAATATTGATTTTGACGTAGTGTAAAAAATCACCTTTTCGCGTTATTTTAGTAGCTTGAACAACTCTAATTTTAACGAAAAGGTGTTTTTTTATGGCTAAAGCCTGTAAATTAATAAACCCATAATTTATAAGAAAGAAACCCTAAAGGTTTTTTTATTTTTTGGTGTTGAATAATATTGTAAATAATTGTATAATATAGTAAGATTTTAACGAACTGTAAGAAAAAAGAGAGGATATGCTAATGCTGTCTAAGGTTAAAAGCTGTGGGTTGTTGGGAATTAATGGATATGTGGTAGAGGTGGAGACGGATATAAGCAGTGGAATACCGTCTTTTGAGATTGTTGGGATGGGGGATGTGGCAGTTAAAGAATCAAAAGAAAGGGTAAGAGCTGCAATACGTAATACTGGCCTTGAATTCCCGACAAAAAGGATAACAATTAATCTTGCACCTGCAAACCTGAGAAAAGAAGGGTCCTCTTTTGATCTTGCGGCAGCTGTCGGCATTATGGCTGCTACAAACCAGATATGCAATACAATGCTTGATAAATATATGTTTATAGGAGAGCTGTCGCTTGACGGAGAGGTCAAGCCTGTAAGAGGTATGCTCCCAATGGCAATGTGCGCATTAAAAAACGGCATTGAATATCTGATTGTTAATCATGAAAATGCAGATGAAGCAGCAATTGTGAAGGGAATTTTCGTTCTGCCGGTAAAAAATCTGCGAGAAGTTGTTGAGCATCTAAACGGAGAAAGAGAGATAAGAGCATATTTTACAGATGTTGATGCTATTTTTAATGATAATAAAGTTTATAATGTTGACTTTGCAGATGTCAAGGGACAGAAAAATGTTAAAAGGGCTCTTGAGATAGCTGCTTCAGGAAGCCATAACTGCATATTAATTGGATCTCCCGGATCAGGAAAGACTATGCTTGCACGCAGGCTGCCTACAATACTGCCTTCTCTTTCTTTTGAGGAAGCCCTTGAGGTTACAAAGATACACAGCATTGCAGGACTTTTGCCGCCAAAAACTTCCTTAATAACATACAGGCCTTTCCGAAGTCCTCATCATACAATTTCAGCTACCAGTCTTGTCGGCGGAGGTAAATATCCAAGACCAGGCGAAGTGAGTCTTGCACATTATGGTGTCCTTTTTCTTGATGAGATACCTGAATTCAGCAAAGAAGCACTTGAGGTCTTGCGCCAGCCTCTTGAAGACGGAATCGTGACAATATCAAGATTGAATGCAAGTATTGAATATCCGGCGCAGGTAATGCTTGTATGTGCGGCTAATCCGTGTAAATGCGGTAATCTTATTGATGAGAGCAAAATGTGCACTTGTACTCCAAAACAGATACAGCAGTATCTCGGAAGGTTGTCAGGCCCACTTCTTGACAGGATAGACATACATATAGAAGTTGCTTCTGTGAAATACAACGAACTGAGCAGTATAAACGAAGAGGAAAATTCCAGCCTTATAAGATCAAGAGTGAGCAAAGCAAGACAGATTCAGTTGGAAAGGTACAAGGGATTGAATATATATTCAAATTCTCAATTGCAGCCAGCGATGATAGACCGTTTCTGCAAAATTGATGAAAAGGGCAGCAGATTGCTGAAGGATGCATTTGAAAAACTGGGCTTAAGTGCAAGGGCACATCATAGAATACTGAAAGTTTCCAGAACGATTGCTGATATTGATGAAAGCGAAGATATAAAGCCATGTCATCTTGCGGAAGCAATCCAATATAGAAGCCTGGATAGACGTTTTGCCGGTAATTTAAAAAGATACTGGTAGTTTGCCTTATATAGGGGGATAAATATGACGGAGGATTTAAAATATTGGGTATGGCTAAGTACACTACCGGGAATAGGCTCAAAAAGAAGTGAGCAATTGATTGAGATGTTTGGAAGTCCTCGCAATTTATGGTATTCTAAAAGAGAAGAGCTTGAGAAAGTTCATTTTTTGTCCCGGGAAATGATCCAACAAATTGTAAGCTACCCATTAAAAGTTCTGGCAGAAAAACACATGGAAACAATCTATAAATTAAATATAAAAGTAATAAGAATAATAGATGAATCATATCCCGTACTTCTTAGAAATATTTATGATCCTCCAATGGTCATTTATGTCAGAGGGACTCTAGGTGCAGACGAGAAAGCTATTGCTTTTGTCGGGTCAAGAAATGCTACTGACTATGGTAATACTATTGCAAAGATATTGGCAGGGGAAGTTGCAAAGAGAGGCATTACGGTTGTAAGTGGCCTGGCAAGAGGTATAGATTCATCTGCTCATGAAGGAGCATTAAAGTCAGGAGGGAGGACGATTGCAGTACTTGGCTGTGGACCGGATATAGCTTATCCTCCGGATAACCAGGATCTGATGGAAAGAATTATATATTCAGGGGCAATAATTTCTGAATATGCGCCGGGGACACCTCCGATGAGAGGAAATTTCCCGGCAAGAAACAGAATTATAAGCGGTCTGTCAATGGGAGTGACAGTTATAGAGGCCGGCGAAAAAAGCGGCTCACTGATAACCGCAGAGTTTGCCCTGGAGCAGGGAAGAGAAGTTTTTGCAGTTCCAGGAAACATAAATAGCAGGCTCAGCAAAGGGACAAACAAGTTAATAAAGGAAGGAGCAAAAATTGTAACGAATGTAAAAGATATTCTTGAAGAATTGAATGGATTAGATTTAGCAGATTTAATAGAGGAAGACACCTGCCACAATGATAATAAAGATATGTATGACAATGAAATTTACCCTATCTTTACTGAAGAAGAGGTCAAAATAATCAATTGTTTGTCAAATGGCCCTCTTCACATAGATAATATATCAGCAAAAAGTGGTTTGGATATTCAGAATGCCAGTTCAAACCTGTCAATGTTGGAGATAAAAGGCTTGGTAGAGCAGTTTCCCGGAAAAATGTTCCGTTTACGAAAGTAGATAATGATTGACATTTAAAAAAGCAGAATTTAAAATCAAAGAGGTGAATAAAAAGCAAAAAAAAGGTTCAAATATAAACGTAACAGTTCAGATAACAATTCAGAGAATGGAGGACCGGAATGGCTAATAATTTGGTAATAGTGGAATCACCCGCAAAGGCTAATACCATAGGGAGATTTCTGGGAAAGGATTTCAAAGTATTTGCTTCTGTAGGACATATAAGAGACCTCCCCAAAAGCCAGATGGGGGTTGATATAGATAATAATTTTGAGCCTAAATACATAACAATAAGAGGAAAGGGAGAAGTAATAAGCAAACTAAAAAAGGAAGCAAAAAATGCAAAAAAAGTATATCTTGCAACTGACCCCGATCGCGAAGGTGAAGCTATTTCCTGGCATCTGGCATATATTTTGAATATTGATGAAAGTGAAAAATGCAGGATTACATTTAATGAGATTACTAAGAACGCAGTTCTTAATTCGTTAAAGTCTCCAAGACAAATAGATATGAATCTGGTTGATGCACAACAGGCAAGAAGAATTCTTGACAGGATTGTCGGTTATAAAATAAGTCCTCTTTTGTGGCGAAAAGTAAGGAAAGGACTAAGCGCAGGAAGGGTACAGTCTGTCGCTACTCGTATCATATGTGACAGAGAGGAAGAAATAGAAAACTTTGTGCCTGAAGAGTATTGGAGCATAACTGCCAAGCTTTCGCAACAAAAGAAACGTTCTACATTTGAAGCCAAGTTTTATGGAGATTTAAAAGGGAAAATAGAGCTAAAAAATGAAAAACAAGTTCAGGATATTCTGAACAATATTGAAGGAGAAAAATTTAGTGTTAATAAAATAAAAAAAGGGGAGAAGAAGAGAACTCCTGCTCCTCCATTCATAACGAGTACATTGCAGCAGGAAGCATCAAGAAAACTGGGATTTCCTACGAAAAAGACAATGATGATTGCACAGCAGCTTTATGAAGGTATAAATATTAAAGAAATGGGCCCGGTTGGTCTTGTAACATATATTCGTACCGATTCTACAAGAATATCGGCTGATGCAAGAGATGAAGCAAGAAAACTAATTAAAGAAAAATTTGGAGAAGCATATTTACCTAAAGAGGAAAAAGTATATAAGAATAAATCGTCTTCGCAAGATGCCCATGAGGCAATCAGGCCTTCTTATGTAAATTTGGAACCTGACTCCATTAAGACTTCGCTGACAAATGACCAATATAAGCTTTATAAGCTTATATGGGAGAGATTTGTAGCCAGCCAGATGGCTTCTGCAGTATATGATACTATAAGTGCAGATATTGCTGCCGGAGACTATATATTCAAAGCAAATGGCTCCCAAATAAAGTTCCAGGGATTCATGGCAGTATATATAGAAGGCAGGGACGATGAACAGGAAGAAGATGAGTCAAACATTCCTGAGCTTGCAGAAGGTGAAGAGCTTGATGTAAGAAAAATTGAACCCAAACAACACTTTACACAGCCTCCTCAGAGATACACTGAAGCGACACTTGTAAAAGCTCTTGAGGAAAAGGGTATAGGAAGACCAAGTACTTATGCGCCGATAATAACTACTATTATTGCCCGCGGGTACGTTGAAAAAGATAAAAAGTATCTTGTGCCTACAGAATTGGGTAAAATAGTTACCGATATCATGAAAACCTATTTCAAGGACATTGTTGATGTGCAGTTTACCGCCCAGCTTGAAAGTAAGCTTGATGAAGTTGAGGAAGGCAATGTACAGTGGAACAGCTTGCTTAAGGATTTCTATGACCAGTTTAAACTGGATATTCAGGAAGCAGAATCCAAGATAGGGCAGGTTGAGCTTCCTGAAGAAGTTACTGATATTAAATGTGAAAAATGTGGCCGCAATATGGTCATCAAGCATGGGAAGTATGGTAAGTTTTTGGCGTGTCCCGGATTTCCCGAATGCAGAAATGCCAGGCCAATACTGGAAGAGGCCGGTGTTAACTGCCCCAAATGCGGTGGAAAGGTTATGATTAAGAAAACAAAAAAGGGAAGAAAATATTACGGATGTGAAAACAATCCAACTTGCGACTTTATGACATGGGATATGCCTATTAAAGGGAACTGTCCAAAATGCGGCAGTTTTTTAGCTAAAAAGTTTTCAGGCAAAAAGTCAGTTATAAAATGCAGCAATGAGAAATGCGATTATGAAAGAGAAGAAGAAAAGGAGAAGTAAAATAATATAAAGATGTCAGTACATCATGTCAACATAATAGGAGCAGGACTTGCCGGATGCGAAGCTGCATGGCAGGTTGCCAAGAGAGGAATAAAAGTTAAGTTATATGAAATGAAGCCCCATAAATATACACCAGCTCATCATTTGGACACTTTTGCAGAGCTGGTGTGCAGCAATTCACTGCGTTCAGACAGACTGGAGAATGCAGTTGGCTTGCTTAAGCAGGAAATGCTGCTGCTCGATTCACTGATAATGAAGTGTGCATATGCGACAAAAGTTCCTGCCGGTGGTGCACTTGCCGTAGACCGTATTAAATTTTCACAGGCAGTAACGAATGAAATATCCCGCAATGAAAATATAGAGATTATTAATGAAGAAGTTAAGCAGCTTCCTGAAGATGAAATATGCATAGTGGCTACGGGTCCCCTTACATCAGAAACCTTTTCAGAATATCTTAAGGGGATAGTAGGAAACAGATATCTGTTCTTTTTTGATGCAGCTGCACCTATCGTAACTTATGAATCCATTGATATGAATAAAGTTTTCAGAGCATCTAGATATGGGAGAGGTACTGAAGATTATTTGAACTGTCCCATGAATAAGGAGCAGTATGACCTCTTTTGGAATGAGCTTGTCAATGCTGAAACAGTTGAGATGAAGGATTTTGAGGATGACCGCGTCTTCGAAGGCTGTATGCCGGTTGAATGCATGGCTAAAAGAGGATATGATACTTTGCGCTTTGGTCCTCTAAAACCTGTAGGACTTTTGGACCCGGCTACAGGAAAAGAACCTTATGCTGTGGTACAGTTGAGACAGGATAATTCAGAGGGGACGCTCTATAATATAGTAGGATTTCAAACTCATTTGAAATGGCCTGAACAAAAGAGGATATTCAGGCTTATACCAGGACTGGAGAATGCAGAGTTTGTCAGATATGGTGTAATGCACAGAAATACATATATTAACTCACCGGGACTTCTTGAACCTACATACAATATGAAAACCAGAAAAAACATTTATTTTGCCGGACAGATTACAGGTGTAGAAGGCTATGTAGAGTCTGCTTCTTCAGGTCTTGTGGCAGGAATAAATGCAGCAATGGATGCCATGGGAAAGGATAAGGTGGTTTTTCCTGCTGAGACCGCAATTGGTGCATTAGGTCACTATATATCAAGTAATTATGTAAAAGACTTCCAGCCTATGAATATAAATTTTGGCTTAATGACGCAGCTGGGAATCAAGACAAGAAACAAACAGGAGAAAAACCAAAAAATCGCCTCCAGATCCTTAGATATAATTAAAAAGATGGTTTCGGAGCTATCAGAGCTAAATGAAAGCTGAAGGTAAAACCTGAAGCAAAACCAAAAAACAAAAAGGGGGGACAGTTCTCCGGACGGGATGCAGTGCTTCCGGTTGAGAACTGTTCCTTATTTGTTTTATTAGTTATTTGTCTTTAGTTATATCTCTTATGAACTATTTCTCACTAACTATTTCTTACTATATTGTCTTTAGAATGCATATCTTAAACAATATGCCCTATTAAATAAATGCCTTATTCATTATCTGTCTTATTCAATATGTGATATGCCTGTTTATATACCTTTTACTTATATTTACTATATAACTTATTTATTATATAACTTATTGACTATTGTATATATTAAAATCTTATTTACTGTATATCTTATTTACTATATATCCTGATTTACTATAGGTTGTGTTCCATATACATCTTATTTCTAAATATATTTTGTTCCCAATGTACCTTGCCCTAAATACATTTAGTTTTAAATATGTATTGTTCTAATATGTATTGTTCTAAATATTCTTTGTTACAAATGTGCCTTGCAACCTATTATATAACTTTAAAAAAACACCTAAAAATTATATTTTGAGAGTTGCTTTTTTATATTTACCATCTAGGTAAATTGTTAAAATATCATAAAATTGTGAAAAAAATTATGAAAAAAATAAAAAAATTAACAGCTAGAATCATGATTATTTCACCAATTACAGACAATTTTCGATAAAATGTTAATTAAATGGTTGTATTTTAACATATTATGTGCTAATATTTATGTATTATAATGGGATTTTATGTATGGACTGTATAATATGCTAATAAATATACTTGAAAAGCCTGTTTTACTAAGGAAAAAAATGCTCTGCTTAGAGAAAAATATTTTCTGGGGGGTATGTGAGAAGTGATAGACAAAATTTATGGCAGCTCAAGAATGCTTGAAAAATCGCTTGATGCATGTTGGCTTCGAGAAGAAGTAATATCTCAAAATATTGCTAATTTTGACACTCCGGGATATAAGCGAAAGACAGTTTCTTTTGAAGAACATCTTGCTGAAGCACTGGATACAAAAAACAGGAAAAAAATCAATGTTGATAACATTGACATCAAAGTAAGTGAAGATCACAGCAATTTAAGTAATCGTCTCGACGGAAACAATGTAGATATTGATTCTGAGATGTCATCACTTGCAAAAAACTCAATTAAGTATAATGTTTTGGTACAGACTTTAAATGCAGGTTTCAATAGATTTAAATCAGTTATAAGTGAAGGGAGAAGATAATTTATGGGTTTTTTCAGTGCTTTAGATATTAGTGCATCAGGTTTGACTGCCCAAAGATTCAGAATGGATACAATCACCCAGAATGTTGCTAATATTAATACTACAAGAACTGAAAACGGAACTCCATACAGAAGAAAAGCTGTAATTTTTGAAGAAAAATCCGTAGATAAGCCTTTCTCAGAATACCTGACTGAAAGCAGTCAGGAGAGGCTTGTAGGAAAGGGAGTAAGGGTGGCAAGAGTCGTAGAAGATCAATCCCCTTTCAAACGAGTATATGATCCGGGAAATCCAGAGGCGGATGAAGAAGGATATGTACTTATGCCTAATGTGGATCTAGTAACTGAGATGGTAAACATGATTTCTGCTACAAGAGCATATGAAGCAAACGTAACTGTAATGAATGCTACAAAAAGCATGGCTCTAAAAGCCCTTGAAATAGGAAAATAGAAACGCAAATTAAAAGTATTCAATAAAGCATATAACTTATATGCGTGAATAATTATACATTATACATAAGATAAAAAAGAAAAGTGGTGGATAGCATTGATTAATAGCATTACAGGAATAAATACATCCATGAGTGGAGTTTACGGATTAAGCGGAAATAAATCCGTAAATGGTGAAATTACTTTTTCAGATTTCTTAAAAAATGAACTTGATAAAGCAAATGATCTAATAATTCAATCAGACCAACTTTCAGAAGATTTTGCTGCAGGAAAGACAGACAATATTCATCAAGTGTTAATTGCAGTGGAAAAAGCTGATATAGCACTTCAACTTACATTACAAATAAGAAACAAGTTAATGGATGCATATAATGAAATTATGAGAATGCAGTTGTAATTCTTTATTAGTTTAAATTATCTTGCCTAACCTCAATTGGTTATGGTGTAGATATTTTTGTCATATAATTTTATGCATATTTTTATACATTTTAATACAAAAGATGAATACCTGGAATAAGGTGGTGAACAAATTGCCCGGTTTACTACAAAAATTAAAGCAGCAGGTGGCAGATTTTTGGAAAAACCTTAATAAGTCACAAAAAATAAGACTCTTTGTAACATCTGCTATAGTTTTTGTGTCCGTTATAATTGGTATTATTCTACTGACAAGACCTACTTATGTTACGCTTTTGAGCAGTAACGATACAAAACAGATAGGCGAAATAAAGAAAGTATTAGATGATGCTAATATATGGAATGAGCTAGGTGAAGATGGAAATAGTATTATTGTTAATAAAGATGATAATGCTAGGGCTCGTATTGCTATTGCTGAGAGCGGTTATCCCAAATCAGGACTTACCTTTGAAGATGCTGTTTCCATGATAGGTATAAGTACTACTGAAAGTGATAAAAAGCATATATGGCAGCAACAGAAAAAGGCTGAAATTGAAAGAATGATATCATCTTATGATAATATAGATTCTGCTGAGGTAAATCTAGCAATACCTGAGAAGACTATATTTACTATGGGAGATCAGGAACCTGCCAAACCAAAAGCCATTGTCAAAGTAACTCCAAATCAAAAACTCAACGCAAATCAGATACAGGGTATAGTAATGCTCGTTTCACGTAGTGTTGATGGGCTTGAACCCGAGGATGTTACGGTAGTGGATAACAATTCAAACATACTTAATACCGAGTCTGAAGATAATTTAGTAGATGTTGCCAATACTCAGGAACAAATGAGAAGAGATATGGAAAAACATCTTCAGAACAAGGTTTATGAATATTTCAGTGCAGGTCAGTTTGAGAATTTTGATACTGTCAGAGTAGTAGCTAATGCATTTCTTGATTTTGATACAGTGAAGACACAGGCAAAAAGAATTCAAAACCCCGAAGATATGGATGGAGGGGCTTTATTAAACAGCGACATTTTGAAGGAAGAACTTATTAACGGTACAGTCAGCGGAGAGCCTGGAGTTGAATCAAATCCCGGTACAGCTGATGCTCCAACATATCAGTTAGGTAATAATGAAAATTCTTCATATAACAAATCTCATGAAGTAAAGAATTATGCATACGATGAAATCATAACAGAACAGGAGAAGGCTACCGGACGCCTGATTCCTGAACAATCAACTCTTGCGCTTTCATTCTGGTATGGTCAGCGTGTAACAGATGATACAAATCTGAATGATGAATTTATGAATCAGGTAAGGTTGGCTGTTAGTACAGCAACTGGAATACCGCTTGAAAATATCTCAGTTACAAAATTAAAGTTGGCTCCGCCTGAAGTTGTTGAAAAAACTACGGCAGACGCTGTAAAGGAATTTGTTTCAAATTATGGTGTGCCAATAGTTCTACTCATACTGATACTTGCGCTTCTTATTGCTACACTTAGGGGAAGAAAAAGTGTGGAAAGTGTGCAACTTCCTGAACCTTTGCCTGTGGCAGCGGCTGGACCGGTATATGTTAAACCTGAGCAGCCTGAAATAGAACTTCCTGAAATAGAATTGGAAGAAAAATCAGAAATCAAAAAACAGATTGATAAATTTGTAAGGCAAAAACCTGAAGCCGTTGCGCAGCTTCTGAGAAACTGGTTGTCAGATGAATGAGACGGATAGTTCAAACGAATGATACAGCTAGTATAGGAATTAGGAGTTGATAATATGCCTCGTATGACTGCAACAAAAGTTGAATACACAGGCAGAGAAAAGGCAGCAATGTTGTTAATTTCTCTTGGACCGGAAAGATCTGCAGAAATATTTAAACACCTGAAAGAAGAAGAAATCGAGCAACTAACTTTGGAAATAGCGAATATTCGTACTGTTACGCCAGAGGAAAAGGAAAAGGTTCTAGAAGAATTCTATCAAATTTGTCTTGCACAAAACTATATTGCTGAAGGTGGTATTGGGTACGCAAAGGAAATATTGGAAAAAGCGCTGGGAAAAGAGAAGGCTTTGGAAGTAATAAATAAGTTGACTGTTTCACTGCAGGTTAAGCCCTTTGATTTTGTAAGAAAAACAGATGCTACACAGTTATTGAACTTCATACAGAAAGAACACCCACAGACAATTGCTTTAATATTGTCATATATTAAGCCCCAGCAAGCTGCACAGGTTTTATCTGCTTTGCCTCAGGACAAGCAGGCAGATGTTGCAAGAAGAATTGCAATAATTGACAGAACTTCACCGGAAGTAATAAAAGAGGTTGAGAGAATACTTGAAAAGAATCTTTCAACTCTTGTTACAGAAGACTTTACTGCGGCAGGTGGGGTACAGGCAATTGTTGATATACTTAATTGTGTTGACAGAGGTACTGAGAAATATATTATGGAAACGCTCGAAATAGAAGATACCGACCTGGCAGAAGAAATTAAGAGAAGAATGTTTGTATTCGAGGATATCCTTACTCTGGACAACCGTTCAATTCAAAGATTTCTCAGAGAAATTGACAATAATCAGCTTGCCCTTGCGCTTAAGGGAGCTACTGAAGAAGTTCAGAAGGTTATATTCTCCAATATGTCCAAGCGTCTGACTGAAATGATTAAAGAGGATATAGAATACATGGGTCCTGTACGGTTGAAGGACGTTGAGGAGGCACAGCAGAAGATTGTAAATGTAATCAGAAAACTTGAAGATGCCGGCGAAATTGTAATTTCAAGAGGCGGAGGAGATGAAATAATTGTATAGCAGAGTGTATAAAAATTATCAGATTAATGTTGGAGTGCCTTTTCACATAAAGGCTCCTGTAATTTTTCAGACTGCAGAATGCCCTGAAACACTATCTGCTGATGATTCAGAAGCAACAGACTTTATGAATGAAGAAAGTACTGAGAAATATCTTAGGATGAAGCAGGAACAGGCTGATGCGATAATACGCGAAGCTGAGCTTGAAGCTGAAAGAATAATTGAACAAGCGCACAGGGATTCTGAAAGAAAGAAAAATGCAGTGCTGGAAGAAGCACGTAAAAAAGGTTATGAAAAAGGCTATGCTGAAGGCAAAAAACAATATGAGGATTTAATTGAAGAAGTTCAGAAGCAAAAAGAAGATTCTCTGCGCGAATATCAGCAAACTCTTGAGAGTTTGGAATCAGATATTGTTGAGATTGTTCTTGACATTACAAAAAAAGTAATAGGCAATGAAATCAAGACTAACAGGAATGTTGTATTAAATCTTGTCAGAGAGGCCTTTGTCAGGTGTACAAATAAAGAAAAAATGATACTGAAAGTATCTTCGGAAGATTATGACTATGTAATAGAAAACAAGAATGAGATTTTATCTACAGTTGAAGGAATTGACGATTTTGATGTCAGGGAAGATCCTTCAATGAAGCCTGGTTCATGTATTATAGAGACACCCTTTGGAAATGTTGATGCAGGAGCAGATACAAAAATCACTAAAATTGAAGAATTGTTTATGCAGGCTGTGGGAAGGTAGCTGGTGGCGTTGACAGTCATTGATTTTGAAAAGTATAGAAAACTGCTTCATAGTTCTGATTTTATAGAGTACAGCGGAAAAGTATCAAAAGTTGTAGGACTTACTATTGAGTCTGATGGTCCCGAGGCAAATATCGGAGAATTGTGCAGAATTATTTCTACGCGCGATAAAAAAGGTATAGAGGCTGAGGTAGTAGGTTTTAAAGATAATAAAGTCCTTCTTATGCCTCTTGGTGACATGGGGGGAGTTGGACCGGGCAGTATTGTTGTTTCAACTGGCAGTTCTTTAAAAGTCAAAGTAGGAAATTGCTTAATAGGCAGGGTTCTTGACGGTCTTGGAAACCCAATAGACGGCAAGGGCTCCATCGATTCTGATATATTTTATCCGGTCAATAATACTCCACCTCATCCTTTATTCAGAAAGAGGATTTCTGAACCTTTGCCCCTTGGAGTTAAAGTTATAGACGGACTTCTTACAGTAGGGAAAGGTCAGAGAATTGGAATATTTGCAGGAAGTGGTGTAGGAAAAAGTACACTTCTGGGTATGATTGCAAGAAATACAAAAGCAGAGATAAATGTCATTGCACTTATAGGCGAGAGAGGCAGGGAAGTCAGGGAGTTTATCGAGAAAGACCTGCAAGAGGAAGGACTCAAGCGTTCGGTATTGGTTGTTGCAACGTCAGACCAGCCAGCCCTTGTGAGACTGAAAGGTGCTCTCGTTGCAACGGCAATTGCTGAATATTTCAGGGACCAGGGCAAGGATGTACTTCTGCTGATGGACTCACTGACGCGTTTTTCCATGGCGCAAAGAGAAATTGGGCTTTCCATTGGTGAGCCGCCGGTTTCAAAGGGATACACACCATCTGTATTTGGTATAATGCCAAAGCTTCTTGAACGTGCAGGGAATTCGGAAAAAGGTTCGATAACAGGACTTTACACTGTGCTTGTTGACGGAGATGATTTGACAGAACCTATAACTGACACGGCAAGAGGTATACTGGATGGTCATATTGTATTGTCAAGATCACTGGCCAATAGAAATCAATATCCTGCTGTGGATGTTCTTGCAAGCATAAGCAGGGTTATGGGTGATGTAGTCAGCTCTGAACATAAAAAGTTGGCAGCGGAAATAAAAAAAGTGATGGCTGTGTACAAGGATGCTGAAGATCTTATAAACATTGGTGCATATGTCAGAGGTAGCAATAAGAATATAGATTATGCAATTGATGTTATTGACAACATATTGGATTTTGTACAACAGGGCATTTATGACAAGTTTTCTTTTGATGAAGTTCTTGGACAAATGAACAACATCCTTGTTTAGCGGAGGGCTGCAATGGCAAAATTCAATTTCAAGCTACAGTCTGTGCTGGATTTAAAAATTCAAATGGAAGACAACAAGAAAAATGAGTTTGGAAGCGCAGTGCAAAAACTTGAATATGAAAAAAAAGTGCTTGAGAACATCAAGGATGAAAAGGAAAAGAATATTAATGCCTTTGGCAATGAATTAAAAAATAAAGCTAAAGTAAGTACACTAAGGCAAATAAACAGTTATATATCTCTGCTCGGACAAAAAATTGAAGTTCAAAAGGAAAATGTTAACAAAGCTTCGAATATTGTCGATAAAAAAAGAGAGGAATTATTGGAAGCTGTTAAGGAAAGAAAAATTATGGACAAGCTGAAAGAGAAGGAATATAACCTGTTCTTAAAGCAGGAACTTAAAGAAGAGCAGAAAATAATTGATGAGATTATAAGTTTTAAGCATAGTACAAATTAGCAGGGGTATAGAAATGAATACACAAAATAAAAATTCAAACTTACAAAATACTACCGAAAAAAGAAACAAAAAAAATTCCTTTTTATTTGGACTGTCAGCAGTTCTTGTCAGCATTCTCATTATTGTTTTGATATTCGGAGGGGTATTCTATTTTATAATCAGCAAAAACATTAATGGATTTGCTGAAAGGTACCGTGAACAGATCAGTACAATACCGGTTTTGAAAAATGCTCTTCCTGAAGTGGAAGATCCTGAGGATCCAAAGTACATGTCAGATGAGCAGGTAAGAAAAAAATATCAGGAATTGCGGAAGCTTCGGGATGAGTTGAAGGATCAGCTTGCAGAAGCTCAGAAAAGAATTGATGAAATGCAAAACCAAATAGCTGAAAGAGATAAAAAGATATCAGAGTACCAGGCTTTAGAGGAAGAATTAAAAAATAAGATTGCCGAGGCGGATAAAGAGCTGCAAGAACTGGAAGAAGCAAAATATAAGTTTCAGCAGGAAGTTGCCAATAAAGACAGTTCAGGTTTCATTGAATTTTACAAAGGTATGGACAAGTCAAATGCAGAAAAACTTTATATTGAAATTTTAAAAGATAAGAAGATTGATGATGAAGTAAAAAACTTTGTTAAGATATATGAAAATATGGAACCTAAATCTGCAGCTAAAATATTTGAGCAGATGGGAGATTCAAAGCTGAATCTGGTAGTTGACATTATGAAAAATATGAAAAGAGATGTCTGTGCTCAAGTGCTTGCTGCAATGAATCCGGAGTATGCTTCGAAAGTATCTGAGGAACTTTCAAAGCTTTACATTGCGGCGAAAGAAGAAAATGAAACGGCAGATTCGGAGTAAAATTATCTGCTCCGTTTATGCAAATAAACCTATAGATCATTGAGAGGAGGTGAAAAAGTGATAGCACAGAATTACGTAATGAGCCTGTTCAATATGGTCTCTGACAGCAATGCTACCGCAGGTGAATCAGCAAAAACAAGAAATAGCTCTAACAACAGCAATAGTGAATTTGCGCAGATAATGAATATGTTCAGTCATCAAAACAGTAACCGCCCTTATGGTGTTTTGGAGAGGAAAAACTCCGTAAGAGCAATAAACAACGACACACGCAAAAGATTTGATACTCCACAATCTGAGGCTGCGCAAAAAGAAAGCTTTGTTAGAAATGAAAAAGAGAGGGGTATTTTAAACAGGCCTGAAAATGACTGTGCTGTAGATGACAAAGCCGGGATGGCGGTATCAAACGACGGCAAAAAAGCACCTGAAGCCAAAAGAGCTGGTGCGGCAGACAAAAATAAAGAAATCAGTGCTGAGAAAAATATTGAAGATATTGCTGCAATTGTTGGACTTGATTCAGCACAATTGAAAATGATACTAAATGCCGCAGGGATAAATATAAATGATTTAAGCGACGGTGCGAATGTCTCTATGATATCAGAGAAACTTGCAGCTTTTTTAGGCCTTGATAACCAATTGAAACAAGAGTTGCAGCAAATAATTGCAGCTATAATCGAACGCAATGCCGGCATTGGCGAATTTCAAAGCATGCTGGGAATGTCAGTAGAAGAGGTAAAAAAAGGCTTGAATATTCAGGGCAGCCTGGAAGTTG
Source organism: Clostridiaceae bacterium (assembly GCA_012840085.1). Taxonomy (GTDB): domain Bacteria; phylum Bacillota; class Clostridia; order Acetivibrionales; family DUMB01; genus DUMB01. Next base: position 80,791 of record DUMB01000040.1, on the reverse strand, counting down.
AAAGAATTTCGGGAAAAGTTACGGATAAATTAGCTGAAGCGATCAGGGAAAAACTCTCTGAAATATCCTCTTCTTCAGAAGAAAGCCAAGGAGAAGTTAAAGCAGACGAAAATGGAGAAACGCTTATAAAAAAAGCTGAAAGCGATTTGGCTGATAACAATTACATGGAACTTCAAAAGGACATTAATGCTTATTCGCCTGAAAACAATGCCAATGATGAGTATTCTCAAGCTCAGGAGGAAAGTTCAGAACTATATATCGGGGCAGAAGTTGAAAATGCTGAATCAATTGAGGTAAATGCACTTTCAGACAGAGATGAGCAATTGATTACAGTATCAGAGACCGGAGATAATAATGCTGGTGTAAATATTCAGCCTGATGCTGCCTTCTATAACAGCAATGCTGAAAAGGCAGTGAACGAAACGCTTAAGCCCTCTGTAGAAAACGTCAAATCAGGTAACGAAATAATCAGGCAGGTTGTTGATAAGGCAAAGGTTATTCTTGACGGTGATAAGTCGGAGATGATTCTAAGCCTCAAGCCTGAAAGTCTTGGCAAACTTTCACTAAAGGTTGTTACAGAAAATGGTATAGTAATTGCGAAATTTGTCGCAGAAAATGATCAAGTAAAGCAGATATTGGAAGCAAATATGCATTTGCTAAAAGAAAATCTGGAAAGCCAAGGGTTAAATGTGCAAAGTTTCAGCGTTTCTGTTCGTCAGGATTCCGGAAATGAGAAAGGGTATTATTCTGATGAAAAGGAAGGAAGACGGAATTTGAATGTGAAGATTCAGAACATTCCTGTTGCTGCGGCAAATCCGTCTGGATTTATTCAGACAGAGACCGGCAGTGCTTATTTGAATTGGGGTACCAGCACTATTAATCTGACGGCGTAATTTGTTTGTAGGAGGTGAAAGAGTGAGTACAAGTGCAGTAGACAATCAGAATATAATGCAGGGAATCATAAACGGCAGTGCAGGAACTGCTGCTGCAAGAAATACCGGTGAATTGGGGAAAACTGAGTTTTTGAACCTTCTTATTACCCAGCTCAGATATCAGGACCCATTGAATCCTGTAGATGATAAGGAGTTCATTGCACAGCTTGCGCAGTTTAGCTCACTGGAACAGATGCAGAATATGAACAGCACTATTTCTAAAACCCAGGCTTATGCCCTTCTCGGGAAAAAAGTAGAGGCAAGCGTTACAGATGAAAGCACAAAGGTGTCAACTGCTGTTCAGGGCTATGTATCTTCAGTGAAGACCAGAAATGGGAAAATATACGTTGTTGTCAACGACAGAGATATTCCAATTGAAAATGTAACCAATGTTATTGACAGCAGCTATCAAAACTCAAATATTTCAGCTCACACCGGCCTTATTGGCACTAATATAAAAGGGTGCGTATATGATCCTTCAAACGGCAATGTTATTCTGGTCAGTGGCATAGTTCAGGCAATCCAGAAGGGTATATATGAGGATTATGCTGTAGTTGACGGGGTAAATTGTGAAATGTCCGGCATTGTTAATAATAATGCCAGCAACTTGGATGACATCGAGGCATATTTACAGGATAATCTGGGCAAGGAAGTTTCTGTTTACCTCATTGACAGAAAATCAAACGTAAAAGTGCCTGTAAAGGCTACCCTCAAGGATTATACGGTTTCAGACGATGGAATCGTAAATGTAACTCTTAATGATGTCCTTGTACCTATTGAAAGTGTATACAACATCACAAAACCGCAGCAGACGGATAACGATTAAATATAGTTAAAGGAAAAAAATAAATTAACACTGGTACCTGAGAACCGGAAAGAAGGTGGTTTAATGGTAGTAAACAACAGTTTCACAGGAAATATAAAAAGAATACAATTAAATGATTTTCAGCGCACACAAAGACAGGTTCTGCAAGGAAACGGTGAATTTGAAAGACTGCTGCAGGAAAACATTATAAAGCAATCTGGAGTGAAGTTTTCAAAACATGCAGAGTTAAGACTCCAGATGAGAAATATTAATCTTTCAAATGAGCAGAGACAAAGAATAGATATGGGTGTGAGAAAAGCTCAGGACAAGGGAGTCAAAGATTCTCTCATACTGATGGACAACCTGGCCTTTGTAGTTAACGTAAAAAGCAAGACAGTAATAACTGCAGTAAGCAATAGTGAACTAAAGGAAAATGTTTTTACCAATATTGATGGTGCAGTAATTGTTTAGAATTAAAAATACAGCCGGACCCTTTCGGGAGGCTGCCTATTCCGGAACGACGGATGGAATAGATAGTTGAAGGAGGTCAAAATATCACTATGATGAGATCAATGTTTTCAGGTGTATCAGGTTTAAAGGTACACCAGACTCGAATGGATGTTATAGGTAATAACGTAGCAAATGTAAATACTGTTGGTTTTAAATCAGGAAGGGTTACTTTTCAGGAAGTTTTTAACCAGACGATAAGAGGTGCAAGTGCACCGGATTCAAGTACTGGAAGAGGCGGAATAAACCCAATGCAAATAGGCCTTGGTCTGGGACTTGCATCTATTGATACAATAATGACCAGAGGTAATCCTGAGAGGACAGACAATCCGACAGACCTTTCTATAGAAGGTGACGGTTTCTTTATAGTAAGAAGCTCGATTTACGATGCACCTAAATTTACAAGGGCAGGAAATTTCACAATAGACAAGCTTGGATTCCTTACCCTAAATGGTATGAATGTACAGGGTTGGATGGATTACGACGTAAATACCGGCGAGTTTAATACGGAAGCTGAACTGGTATCAATAAATTTATATGAAGGCGGTCCGATACAGAACAAGAGAATTATACCTCCAAAAGTAACGGACAAGGCTGTTTTTTCAGGCAATCTTAATTCCAGAGCACTGAGCGTAACTGATTATAACGCATCAGTACCAGCTGAACAGCAAATTACATTAGATACTCTGGATAATGCAAAAAAAGCAATGGAAGTTCTTGAAAAGCAGCAGAGCGGTAGTACCCACAGAGCACCTGTAACTGTATACGACAAGTTAGGAAATGCTCATGAGCTGAAGCTAAACTTCTTAAAACAGGAAGTTGTAGATGACGGTACTACAGTAAGAACTACATGGTTTGTATTTTTTGACGGACCGGACTTTACGCACGGTACAATAACATTTGACGCTAATGGAAATCTGATTGAAGCTGTAGGATTGGACAAGGTTATAGTTACTCCACAGGGCTCAGGAACCGACAGTTTTGAGGTAACATTGAATTTTGCCGGTCTGACAGGATTTGCAAATGAAAACTCTGTTAAACCTACAGATGTAAATGGATATCCTACTGGAACCCTTGTTAATTTTTCAATAGGCTCCGACGGAGTTATCACTGGTGTATATAGTAATGGCGAAAAGATGCCTTTGGCTATGATAGCTCTTGCAAGGTTTGATAACCCAGCAGGTCTGCAGAAATTGGGAGAGAATTTGTTCCTGGATACACCTAACTCAGGCACTTATGTAGCGAAAAAACCGGGATCAGAAGTAGGCCTTTTGAATCCGGGTACTCTTGAAATGTCAAATGTGGATCTTTCTAGGGAATTTACAGATATGATAATTACCCAGAGAGGATTCCAGGCAAACAGCCGTATTATTACTACATCAGATGAGATGCTTCAGGAGCTTGTAAATCTCAAGAGATAATGATTCTGCAACCTTAATTATAGCAGGCTGCTGGCTAAAAGCAGCCTGCTGAATGTTAACTGATGTTGCCACATTGTAGATTTTGGAGAATAGAATCCATAAAGCTGCAAGGTAAGAATAAATGATAAAAAACTGAAGAATTATTGACAATAAGATGATAGCGATTAATGTACTACATAGTGGATTCCTGTAACGAATCGTAATGCCCAACGGAAAAACTAATGAAAATATGGCAATGCAGTTAATGATGAAGGATAAAATTTATGAGATAAATAAGAGCAATTTGTCAAAATTGTTTAAAAAAATTGTTGAGTTTTTGGAGTAAAACTATTATGATTAGAGTAACAAGATTAAATGGTTCCAGTTATGTATTAAATTGTGAATTAATAGAAACTGTAGAGTCTACACCTGATACAGTAATTACTACAACTAACGGTAAGAAATTTGTGGTAGCTGAGGATGTGGATGAAATAATAGATAAAGTAATAAAATACAAGGCTAAAATACAATTAATAAACAGAATTGATTAAAAAACCTTGCCGTTTAATTAACTTATTATTATATTGATAGGTAGCTAATAATATAAAATTAATTATTTATGACATAATTACTTAATTTTGACTTATATTCAAAAGATAAAGGGGGCAAATGTTTTGGAATCAAGAAGTAGTCATGTAATTCTTTTGGTTATAATTGCATTTCTTACACTAACCCTGGCCGTTTTGGTTGGATATATATTTCTTGTCTCCGATTCGGGATCAAGCAGTAATATTTCAGAAGTAAACAGCGAAGAACAGAAGATTAAAGATCAAGATCTTTCCGTAATAAATCTCTTCGATGGTGATAACTTCTTTAATCTTAAAAGTGAAAATAAATTAAGTATTATACAGATAAGTGCCCAGCTCAAATACAAAAAATCAGTAAAAGGCATAAAGAACGTTGATGAAAAAATAAATTTCAACCTGGGCAAGATCAGAGAATTATTTGGTACATACTTCCAAAATCTTACTATAGAAGATGTTAAAAGCCCTGATGCCAAAGAAAAGGCAAATAAGGAACTTGTCAGTATAATTAACGAACATCTTTTAGCAAATGAGAAATATAAGGAAGACATAGTTTATGAAATAATATTTGACAAATGGTTTTATCAGCCGTAAGGAGGTGGCATAATTGGGCGATATTCTTTCGCAAAATGAAATTGATGAACTATTAAAGGCTTTGAATGCAGGTGAACTAAATGTTCATGAGATAAAGAATACTACCCAGGAAAAGAAAATAACCAGCCATAATTTCCGAAGGCCGAGCAAGTTTGCAAAAGAGCATTTAAAAACATTGAATATTATGCATGATAACTATGCAAGGCTTGTTACGAATTTCCTTACGGGATATCTGAGAACACTCGTTCAGGTTGATGTTATTTCTGTAGAGACGCTGGCTTATAACGAATTTACCAACTCGATTGGGAATCCTGTTGTTCTTGCAGTTGTTGATTTTTCACCTCTTTCGGGATCAATAATATTTGAAATGGATCCTCATATAGCTTTTGCCCTCGTAGACAGAATATTAGGCGGAAAAGGTGAGCAGGTGGAAAAAGTAAGGGACTTTACTGAAATTGAGCTGGCAATTATTGAAAGAGTCGTAATACAAATTCTTAATTTGCTGAGAGAGCCATGGGAAAATGTAGCACCCATAAGACCCAGACTTGAAAGAATTGAAACAAATGTCCAGTTTGCTCAGATTGTTTCTCCTAATGAAATGATAGCTCTTATTACGCTCAATGCACATATTGGCGATGCCGAGGGTATGATAAATATTTGCATTCCTCATATGGTAGTTGAACCTATAGTACCCAAACTTAGTACAAAGTTTTGGTTTTCTATGGTTGAAAAGGAAAATACCGAGGAACAGAGAGCTTCCATCAAGAAACGTGTTGAAAACACAGAAGTTCCTGTAAAAGCCATACTTGGAGAGGCATCGATATTGGTAATGGATTTTTTGGAACTGCAGGTTGGTGATGTAATTCCACTTGATACCAATGTAAATGAAGACCTGGAGATCAAGGTGGGAGATATTACAAAATTTTATGCAAAACCAGGTGTCAGAAAAAATAAGCTGGCGCTTAAAATTACCAGTGTTGTAAAAAAGGAGGATGATTAGTATGGGTGATATGCTTTCACAGGCTGAAATAGATGCATTGTTAAGAGGAACATCGTTGGATGATTATGAGGATGAAGTTCAAACTCAGGAATCAGATCTTACACCTCAGGAGATAGACGCAATTGGTGAGATTGGAAATATATGTATAGGTACATCAGCTACCACATTGTTTACACTCCTTGGTCAAAAGGTTACAATTACTACTCCGAAAGTCAGTGTTACAACATGGGAGCAGCTTGCCAAGGATTATCCGATTCCTTATGTTGGAGTAAGAATTAAATATACAGAAGGACTAATCGGAACCAATATGCTTATATTAAAGGAAAACGATGTAAAAGTTATCACTGATCTGATGATGGGCGGAGATGGAACAAATGTTGACGGTGATCTAACTGAATTGCACTTTAGTGCAATTAGTGAAGCTATGAACCAGATGATAGGTTCGTCAGCAACATCCATGTCATCACTGTTTGATAAAAGAATTGATATATCACCTCCAGTAGCTTTCCTGATGACTTTTGCTGACAGTGGCAGTTATGGAGATGATTTTGAAAAGCGTGAGAAGGTTGTAAAAGTTGCTTTCAAAATGGTTATTGGAGATATTATTGACAGTGAGATAATGCAGCTCATTCCACTGAGTTTTGCGAAGGTATTGGTTGAGAATCTGCTAAATATTGACATTGGAGAAGGTAATGTCGATATTTCTACTGCAATAAACAATAATAACAATAAAAGCGCACCAAAGCCAAATTTTGGAGCAGAAAAACCCATGCAGCCACAGCAACCAAATATGTATCAGCAGCCCCAGACGGCAATGCATGAAAGTAATTATGATATGGGGTATACGAACCAGATGTATTCACAGAATACGTCTTCAAGACCAAGGAATCCTGTGAATGTTCAACCGGTTCAATTTCAGAATTTTGATGATAGCACTATTACCGTTGAAAAGAAAAACATAAGTCTGATAATGGACGTCCCTTTGCAGGTAACTGTAGAACTTGGCAGGACACACAAGCTTATAAAGGATATACTGGAATTTGGACCAGGATCGATTATTGAACTGGACAAGCTTGCCGGTGAGCCTGTTGATATTCTTGTAAACGGGAAATACATTGCAAAAGGAGAAGTTGTTGTAATAGACGAAAGCTTTGGAGTAAGAGTTACCGACATAATACATCCGTCAAAGCGCTTGTAATTCTCTGAAAGTCTATAATAAATAAACACATTTGTATATAACAACATAAGTTATAAGGAGAGGAATATTTTATGGCTAACAAAATACTTATTGTGGATGATGCAGCTTTTATGAGAATGATGATAAAGGATATTCTTACTAAAAACGGTTATGAAGTAATAGGAGAAGCCGAAAACGGGCTGCGTGCCGTAGAAAAATATAAGGAACTTATTCCCGACCTGGTAATTATGGATATTACAATGCCAGAAGTTGACGGTATCCAGGCAGTTAGGGAGATCAAAAAAATAAATAGCGATGCAAAAATTATTATGTGTTCGGCAATGGGCCAGCAGGCAATGGTTATAGAATCAATCCAGGCTGGCGCCAGAGATTTTATTGTTAAACCTTTCCAGGCTGAAAGAGTTGTCGAAGCAGTTAAGAAGGTTATAGGATAAAGAGAGACAATGAATAATGGTGGCAGTGTTTTAATTGAAGGTTTGTTATTCATACTGGCTTTTGGAGCAATTCTTTTTCTTGCGTATATTACAACAAGACTGGTAGCAGGAAAGGCAACCAGAGCTATGAAAGGACAGTATATAGAAATAGTTGAGACAGTCAACCTTGGAATGGATAAAAAAATACATCTTGTCAAGGTTGACAAGCAATTCATTTTGATTGCGACCAGTGGGAAAAATATTGAATTTCTTACAAATGTTACATTGGAAAACTATGAGGACCCAGAAAAGCATGAAAAGAAAAATAATACTTTTGACTTTAAAGCTTTTTTGGACAAATATATACAGTTCAACAAAAATAATTATACCGGGGAAAAGAATGAAAGCGAGGTAGGAAGAAATAACACTCAAAACACAATTAAACAAAGTTTATTCGGGCATATGGATTTAAAAGGAAGGTTTAGCGGAGAAAAACGGAAAAGTGAGGATGAAAATACAAATGAAAAAAATTAACAAAAAGTATATGCTAATATTTGTTATTATCTCCTTTATATTCTGTTATTCATTAAGTGTTTATGCTGAGCCTACCTTGCCGTTTAGATTCGGGTTCAACATTGAGCCTGCCGAAAGCCCTCAGGATACAGCAGATTCAATACAGTTGCTCTTGCTGTTGACGGTGCTGTCCCTTGCCCCTTCAATTATAATAATGATGACTTCCTTTACAAGGATAGCCATTGTTTTGTCTTTTCTGAGGAATGCACTCGGAACACAGCAAATGCCGCCAAACCAGGTACTGATTGGGCTGGCTTTGTTCCTTACTTTTTTTATAATGGCACCTGTTGGAAAGGAAATGAATGATACAGCTCTGCAACCTTTTATTAATGAAGAGATATCGCAGGAAGAGGCTTTTGAGAGAGCTTCCGATACAATAAAGGAGTTTATGCTAAAGCAGATATTCAATAACGACAGCAATGGAAAAGACCTGGAATTTTTTACGTCTATGGCAAAAATAGATGTAGAAGGAGGAGTCAATCCAAAAGAACTACCTCTAAATGTAGTTATACCGGCATTTATTATAAGTGAACTTACGGTGGCATTTAAAATGGGATTCATTATATATTTACCGTTCCTGGTTATTGATATGGTTGTCGCAAGCACTCTGATGTCAATGGGAATGATGATGTTGCCACCTATTATGATTTCTCTGCCGTTTAAAATACTTCTATTTGTAATGGTAGATGGCTGGGGACTTGTAGTAAGAACAATTATAGGCAGCTTTGCCACTTAGAGGAGGTAGTTGGCATGGAACAGGAAATTGTAATTGAAATAGCGCAAAGAACCTTATTGGTTATATTATATGTTTCGGCTCCTGTACTTGGTTTAAGCCTGATAATCGGGCTGGCAATCAGTATATTTCAAGCCGCAACACAGATTCATGAGCAGACTTTGACTTTTATACCCAAAATTCTTTCTGTTATTGCTGCCATTGCGGTGTTTGGTTCATGGATGCTGAGGGTGATTATTGAATATACCCAGGAGCTCTATTCAAATATTCTACATTACATAAGATAAAGGAACTTGACTCTGCGGAGGCGATTTATTGGAGTTTTTACCTGAGGTTTTAATCAGCGGGGCAGCCGCTTTTGCTTTAATACTTGTCAGAATGACTGGATTATTTATAATATCACCTGTATTCGGACGCAGGAACATACCGGTATATTTAAAAATCGGTTTTTCAGTTATAATGTCTTTGATATTGATAAATACGATACAGGATGATGGTTTAAGCAGTATTGGCAATATTAGCAATGTTTATCAGTACATGCTTGTGGTATTAAAGGAATTCATCACAGGCCTTATGATAGGGTTTGTTTCATATATATTTTTTTCGGTTATATATTTAGCAGGCCAGTTAATAGATGTACAGACAGGCTTTGCAATGGTAAATGTGCTGGATCCTGCAAGCAATATACAAATGCCGATAACATCAAACTTATATTATATAATAAGCATGATTGTCTTTCTTGGAATAAGAGGGCATCACATGCTTATAAAAGCTGTTTTTGACAGTTACAAGTTTGTGCCCATTGGAGGCGCTGTATTTGATGACAAGATAGTTGAAGACTTTATCAGAATATTTGGAGAGATACTTGCAACAGGTGTAAAAATAGCAGCTCCGGTGACTGCAGCGATAATTTTGACTGATGTTGCATTGGGAATATTATCAAAAACCATTCCACAGATGAATATTTTCATCGTTGGAATGCCACTTAAAATAGTTATGGGTATTGTCATAATAATGTTGAGTCTGCCACTGTTTATTATGTTGCTTGGTGACCTTTTTAGCAGGATGAATGAAGAGATTATTAATTTTATTAATTCTATAAGAACCGGGTAAGAAGTGCATGATAAAGGAAAACAGTTTAATCAGAATAAACCTTCAGCTTTTTGCTGGAGACAGCGGTGACAAGACAGAAAAGGCAACTCCCAAAAAAAGACGGGATGCAAGGCGAAGAGGACAAATATTAAAAAGCCAGGAAATTACTTCAGCAGTAATATTATTGCTGGTTTTTGTTGTTATCAGGATTTCAGGAGGCTATATATATCGTAAACTAGCAGCATATACGGAAGAAGTTATAGTTGAATACTCAAAAATTGATGACCTTTTTGTGATTGATACGATTTCAAAGTATTTTGCCAAAACTATTGTGCAGACCTTTATGATTCTGGCACCAATACTTGCAGCAGCCTTTGCAGGAGCTGTAGTTATGGAATATGCACAGGTTGGTTTTCTGCTTACCTCGAAAACCCTGGGGTTCAAATTTAGCAGACTGAACCCGATAAACGGCATCAAGCGGGTATTTTCGCTAAGAGGTGTTGTTGAGCTGGTTAAAGCACTTCTTAAAATTTGTATAGTCGGGTATGTGGCATACTCATTTATCAGAGGTGAAGCCACTAACATAATTAATGTAATGAGTATGGACCTGAAAGGGGTAGTGCAGTATCTGGCAGTAACAAGCTTAAACCTGGCAATAAGATTGTGCGTTATGCTGGTCATACTTGGTTTGTTTGATTATGGCTATCAGTGGTGGCAATATGAAAGAGAAATGAAGATGACCAAGCAGGAAGTCAAAGAAGAATATAAGATGATGGAAGGAAATCCGGAAATTAAGTCGAAAATAAAGCAAAAACAACGGCAGATTTCAATGAGGAGAATGCTGCAGGAAGTACCAAAAGCGGATGTAATTATTACAAACCCTACACATTACGCTGTTGCACTAAAATACGACCCTAAAGAATCCAATGCTCCGGTGGTTGTTGCAAAAGGTGTAGATTTTATTGCCGCCAGAATAAAAGAAGTTGCAAAAGAGAATAGCATTGAGATAGTCGAAAACAAGGTTCTGGCAAGAACACTTTATGAAAAAGTGGACATAGGTGAGACAATACCACAGGAGTTGTATCAGGCAGTTGCGGAGGTTTTGGCTTTTGTTTACAGCTTAAAAAATAAAACAGTTACTTAACAACTTTTATTACATTGATTTATTATACGGAAATTTTTACTGAAGATAAAATGTGAAGGGAGGATAATGGGTATAAATGAAGGCAAGGGATGTTTCGGTACCAATAATGCTTATAGCAATTATACTTACTTTTGTTGTGCCTATACCCGAATATATTCTTGATTTTTTGTTGGCAATAAATATAGCATTATCAGCTATTATACTGCTAAATACAATTTCAATAACCGAGCCCCTACAGGTTTCAGTCTTTCCTTCATTACTGGTAATAACTACGCTGTTCAGACTCTCTCTCAATGTTGCATCCAGCAAACTTATTTTAGGTGAAGGAAAGGCAGGAAAGGTTATTGAGGGATTTGGACGATTTGTAGGTGGAAATAACCTGGTAGTTGGATTTATCGTTTTCTTTATCATAATGATTGTGAACTTTCTGGTAATAACAAAAGGCGCAGAAAGAGTTGCGGAAGTAGCTGCCAGGTTTACATTGGATGCCATGCCAGGAAAACAGATGGCAATAGACGCCGATCTTAACACAGGTCTTATCAGCGAGGCAGAGGCGAAAGAAAGAAGGCTCAGTGTACAGAGAGAAGCCGATTTCTATGGATCCATGGACGGCGCAAGCAAGTTTGTAAGAAACGATGCCATTGCCGGGATCATTATTACCTTCCTGAACGTAATAGGCGGTTTGATAATAGGAATGGTTATGAGGGGCGAAGACCTTAGTTATGCTCTTGATAACTATGTTGTTCTCACTATCGGAAATGGTCTGGTCAGCCAGATTCCTGCTCTTATGATATCTTCTGCCACCAGCTTCATTGTTACACGTGCAGCGTCCAGTTCAAATATAAGTCAGGATATGCTAACCCAGCTGTTTAGAAATCCTAAAGTTTTCTACATGACATCAGTTCTATGTGTTATACTTTCCTTTTTCCTCTCGAGAATACCTTTTTTACTTCTTTCAGCTTTGCTTGCATTTATTGGATATACAATAACCAATCAGCAGAAAAAGGCTATCATAGAGGAAGAGCAACAGGTTGAAGAAAATGAAGTTGAGGAAATACGCAAACCTGAAAATGTTGTTTCTCTTTTGCAGGTAGACCCTATAGAGCTTGAATTTGGTTACGGTATAATACCTCTTGCTGATATAAACCAGGGCGGAGATTTGCTGGACAGAGTCGTAATGATAAGAAGACAGCTTGCTCTTGAACTTGGTATGATAGTTCCTATAATACGACTGAGGGACAATATCCAGTTAAATCCCAATGAATATATCATAAAGATAAAAGGTGTAGAGGTCCAAAAAGGCGAGATAATGCTTGATCATTTCCTCGCAATGAATCCGGGTGTTGTGGAAGAGGAAATTGACGGAATAAAAACTACAGAGCCGGCATTCGGACTTCCGGCCATATGGATAACAGAAAGCCAAAGAGACACTGCAGAAATGCTCGGGTATACTGTGGTTGATCCACCGTCAATAATTGCGACTCACCTTACAGAAACTATTAAGAAGTTTGCACATGAATTGCTCGGAAGACAGGAAGTACAGACATTGATTGATAATGTAAAGCAAAATTACCCTGCTATTGTTGAAGAGCTTGTACCAAAGATTATGACTATAGGAGAAATACAAAAGGTGCTTGCTAATCTGCTTAAGGAAGGAGTTTCAATAAGGGATATGGTTACAATTCTTGAAACACTGGCAGATTATGCAGTTGCAACACATGATACGGATATACTGACGGAATATGTAAGGCAGGCATTGGGAAGAGCAATTTCAAAGAAGTTTATTGGAGAAAATTCCGCAAAGGTTGTTACCTTAGATCCTAAGCTTGAACAGGTTATAATGGAGTCGGTACAAAGAAACGAAACCGGTTCGTATTTAACGCTTGAACCAACTGTTAGCAATACCATATTGAATAATCTGTCCAAACAGATACAAAAACTTATACAGCTTGGGCAGCAGCCTATAGTTTTGGCGTCTCCAATAGTAAGGTTGTATTTTAAAAGACTGGCTGATCAGGTAGCTCCTGGATTGATAGTTTTATCCTATAACGAAATCGATCCTGATATGGAAATACAATCGATAGGAATGGTGAGTATCTGAGTATGAAAATTAGGCGATATGTGGCTAATAATGCACAGGAAGCGATGCTAAAAGTCAAGACTGATCTAGGCAATGAGGCAGTTATACTTAATACCAGAAAAGTTAAGAAAAAAGGTATATCGGGTATTTTTTCAAAACCTATGGTGGAAGTATTGGCAGCAATTGATGAGTATAGTTCAGCAAAAGAAAGTTCAAAACCGGTGAAAAGCTTTGACGGCTATTCAGTTGAAAAAGCTGACGGAACTCGTTTCCAGGAAAAAATAAATGCTCTTGAGAACAAGATGGAAAAAATGGAACTGTTATTGCAAAAGGTATATAGGAAAATTGAGCCAATTGATAATCTTTATGAAGTTACAGAGACGAATTCCAACCTGGCGGGCAATCTTACGGGAATACTACAGATTCTATACAGCAAACTTATAAAAAATGATGTTGATACGGAACTTGCAGAACAGATAATTAACGATATCATAGGAGAGGTCGGAAAAAATCCAGGTGTAAATGATGCTGTTTCAGCATTATATAATGTTATTTCAAGAATAACAGGCAATCCTCAGTCACTGAAATTGAAAAACAAGGGAAGGCCTACAGTAGCAATTTTTGTCGGGTCTACAGGTGTCGGAAAAACCACCACAATAGCTAAAATTGCCGCCCAATACCTTTTGAATGACAAAAAAAGCATTGCTTTTATTACCGCAGATACGTACAGAATCGCAGCTGTGGAACAGTTGAAAACATATGCCGAAATACTTGGAATACCGGTTAGCGTAATATATTCTCCCAATGAAATGGAAGATGCAATCAACGGATATTCGGATAAAGATCTGGTTCTTATTGATACAGCAGGAAGAAGTCATAGAAATAAACAGCAGATGAAGGAACTGGAAACATTGATTGAAGTGTCTAAAGCTGATGAGGTATACCTTGTCATTAGTGCAGCCACAAGCCGCAAAAATTGCGTTGATATTTTGAATAATTACAGTTTCTTAAATGACTATAAGCTTATTTTTACCAAGTTTGACGAAGCACCTTCGGCAGGTATAATTCTGAATGCCAGTAAGATGAGCGGTAAAAGCCTCTCTTATATAACAACGGGACAGAATGTACCTGATGATATTGAGTTGATGAACATAGAAAAAATTGCAAAATCTATATTGGGGAGTATTAACTAAATGGTTGATCAGGCACATAAATTAAGACAGGCAATAAGCAGTATCAGAACAAAAGAATCTTCAAATCCGTCAGAAAATCAAAGTGAAAGCAGCAATAAAGCTGCCAGGGTAATTACTGTCACAAGTGGAAAGGGTGGTGTTGGAAAAACCAATATAACCGTTAACCTTGCAGTGGCTTTAAGTAAAATGGGTTTGAAGGTTATAGTGATTGATGCTGATTTTGGCCTTGCAAATATTGATGTTCTGCTTGGAATAATCCCGGAGTTTACTCTCCTTGATGTAATAAAAGGAGAAAAAAGCATTCTTGAAGTTTTATGCGACGGGCCACAGAATATAAAATTTATTTCCGGCGGCTCCGGTGTGGAAGAGCTTGTAAGGCTGGATAAAAATCAGCTTGAAAAATTTGTTGAAAACATAGGGTTGCTGGACAAATTGGTAGATATTATACTTATAGATACAGGAGCAGGATTATCGGAAAGTGTAATGAGTTTTGTAATGGCTGCAGATGAGATACTTCTTGTTACAACACCGGAACCAACATCAATAATGGATGCATATGCATTAATAAAAATGGTAGCAAACAGGGATAAAAGCAAAAATATAAGAATTATAGCAAACAGAGTGGAAACTCCCGGTGAAGCAGAAGATATCATAAATAAGTTATGCATTGTTTCTTATAATTTTTTATCTATTAAGCTTAACTCCCTGGGATACGTTTTACGGGATGATATGGTGATAAGAGCAGTTAAAATGCAGCAGCCATTTTTGCTGAAATATCCAAGATGTCAAGCTGCAAAACAAATTGAGGATATATCAAAAAAAATTGCCGGCATTGCAGAATACAAAACCCAAAAAGAAGATTTCGGCATAAAAGGCTTTATTAACAGGCTTATAAAGTTCAAAACACATAGTAGTTGATTTGCATGACATGCATAGGGGTTATTAAAAGTATTACAAGTGAGGGATTGTTTGTATGAAAATCACTGATTTGGTTATTGGTATAAAGTTTGAGATTGAAATTTATAATAGAGACGGTGAAAAAGCTATTCCTCCTTTTTCAAGCAAGCTCGAAACTATTCTTGATGAAAACAATATAGTAGTTAATGCACCCATTTTTAAAGGAGAGATTTTTCCTGTACATATTGGATGGAGAGCAAATGTATATTTTACTCACAAGAAAAGTTTATATTTTTTCCCGGCAAAAATAACCGGAAGAAGCAAAAAAGACGAAATGCCGTTAATGAATCTTGAAATAACTGATAATATTACAAGAATACAGAGACGTCATTTTTTCAGATTGAATTTGAGCCTGCCTGTCAGTTACCGAGAATATAATCCGTTGTCAAAAGAAGATGATGATAAAGAGAAGGAATTTAAAGAATCAACTACAATAGATGTCAGCGGCGGAGGAATAAGTTTTATAACCGACGAACTGCTGGAATTCGATATGGATGTTGAAGGTAAACTGATGCTGCCTAATAATAAAGAAATAGCCTTTATAGGAAAAATTGTAAGATCGGAAAACTTATACGAGGTGAATCCTGATAAATATAAAACTGCACTTAAATTCAGTACTATAGAAAACAAGAATAAAGAAATTTTAATCCAGTATTTGCATAAAGAACAGATTAAATTAATAAGAAAAGGTTTACTAACAAATGACTAGAGAAAATGGAAAAGGATTGGTACAAATAATGACAGCAATAGATAAAAAAATCAATAAAGTACTTGAAAACGCAAGAATGACAAAAAACATCCTTCTTCATACAAAAAATACTAAATTTCAAATGCAAAATTTGCAAAAAAGTGATATATTAAATATAGAAAAAAATATAGAAAAAGATATAGAAAAAGATATGAATTTAAGAAAAATTGTTGCTATTGGTGCATCAACAGGTGGGCCTAAATCTTTGCAGGAGATTATATCTAAAATACCAGGGGATATCCCTGCGGCGTTCCTTATTGTACAGCACATGCCGTCAGGTTTCACTAAATCTCTGGCAGAGAGATTGAACAGTATGAGTGAACTTACGGTAAAGGAAGCTGAAGATGGGGATATTGTTAATTCCGGGCATGTATATATTGCTCCGGGGAATTTTCATATGCTCGTTGAAATAACTGATGTTGATCTGAGAATCAGACTTTCAGATAAACCTCCGGTAAGAGGACACAGGCCATCTATTGATGTAATGTTGAATTCATTATCTGATACAGGCATTAACAATATTATTGCAATTATTTTAACTGGTATGGGTGCCGACGGAAGTGAAGGCATAGTAAATATAAAAAAGAAAAATAATGGTTTTATTATCGCACAAGATGAAAAAACCAGTGTAGTTTATGGAATGCCAAAAGCTGCATTAGAAACCGGAGTTGTTGATTTTGTTGTACCATTACATGAAATAGCCAGCCAAATCACAAAAATTGTGGGGGTGTTTTAATAATGGATGTGAATCAATACCTAGATATTTTTATTGAGGAATCAAAGGAGCATGTTCAATGTTTAAATGAATCCTTGCTTGAACTGGAAAAGAATCCTGAAGATCTGGACGTAATAAATGAAATATTCAGAGTAGCACACACTTTAAAAGGTATGTCTGCTACAATGGGATTCAATAAAATGTCTACACTTACACATGATATGGAAAATGTTCTTCAATCACTCAGAAATAAAGAATTTACTGTGAATTCTGAATTAATGGATATACTTTTTAATTGCCTTGACGCCTTGGAGAGTTATGTTAACAGTATTGCAGATACCGGGAACGAAGGAAACAACGATTATAGTCATTTAATAGATTTACTTGGTGAAATAAATAATAAAATGCGTAATAATGCTGGTAGACATGAAGAAACATCTTCTGAAGGCGGACAAGCAGAGGAGATTGTTTCACCAACCATAGAACTCAATCAATATGATAGAAACGCAATTAATAAAGCTTATGAGATGGGATTAAATGTATATCAAATCACTGTCGTTCTTGACAGCGGATGTGTACTTAAGTCTGCAAGAGCATTTATTATATTCCAGTTATTAGAAAGATATGGAGATATAATAAAATCTGTTCCCAAAGTTGAAGATATAGAGGATGAGAATTTTGATTTTAATTTTACCGTTGTTGTTGTGAGCAAAGAAGACAAACAGTTATTCATTAATGAGATTAATTCTATTTCTGAGGTAAGGAATGTTATCATAAAGGAAATGGAATCTACACCCCTGCATGTAAGATCAGATAATACTGTTGGTTTGTCTTCCCAGCAAAACACTGATACTGCCAGTGAATTTGAAAGCGAAATTGCAAATGTTTCTGATGAGCATGCCATAACAAACAAGAAAGCAAAAACAGGGAAGACAGTCAGAGTTGACATAAACAGACTTGATGTATTGCTTAATCTGGTTAGCGAACTGATTATCCAAAAAACAAGACTTGAAGGGTTAGCTGTAGGGGAAAAATCACAGGCTTTTACTGAAACCATAGAGTATCTTGAAAGAATTACAACCAGCCTTCACGATGCTGTGATGAAGGTAAGAATGGTACCTATTGAAACGGTATTTAACAGATTCCCCAGAATGGTAAGGGACATATCAAAAGAGCTGGGGAAAGAAGTAAACCTTGTTATGTCAGGAGAAGAAACGGAGCTGGACAGAACAGTCATTGATGAAATAGGTGAGCCCTTGATACACCTGTTGAGAAATTCAATTGATCATGGCATTGAACCGGTTGAGGAAAGACGAAGACTGGGCAAGCCCGATGCAGGACAAATATTCCTGCGTGCTTATCAGGATGGCAGTGACGTTGTTATTGAATGTGATGATGACGGTCAAGGTATAAATATTAATAAAGTTAAGAGCAAGATTATTGAAAAAGGCCTTGTTAGCAAGGAACTTGTAGGCAATCTTTCGAAAAAAGATGTTATTGATTATCTTTTCAGACCAAGCTTCAGTACTGCTGACAAAATTACTGATATATCCGGCAGGGGAGTCGGGCTTGATGTTGTAAAGCATAAAATAGAATCTTTGGGCGGCATTGTGGACGTAGAAACAGAAGAGGGCAAAGGAAGCAAGTTCATTATCAGACTTCCTCTTACCCTTGCCATAATACAAGCATTGCTTGTTGTGGTGGGAGAAGAGAAATATGCAATACAGCTCAGTTCGATTAATCAGATTATTAAAATTTCTCCTGATGAAATCAAAAAGGTTCAAAATCAGGAAGTGATATTATTAAGAAATAACGTTATACCAATCATAAGGCTGGATAAGGTACTGGATGTACCGAAGGAAGAAAAGGTTGAAAAGAAGCTTACAATTGTTATAGTGAAGAAAGGCGATAAGCTGTCAGGACTTTTGGTTGACGGAATTATCGGACAGCAGGAGATCGTTCAAAAGCCACTTGGAAAACTTCTTTCAGGTATCAAGATTATTACCAGTGCAACTATACTTGGAGATGGAAATGTTGCATTAATACTTGATGTTAATTCCATTGTTTAGAAGGGAGGATAGAAGATATGGCTGCAGAAAAAAGTACGGATGTAAGACAATTTTTGGTTTTCAAAATTGGTGATCAGGAATATGGTGTTGATATACAAAGGGTAGTTACAATTATTGAGAAGAATATGAACATAGCAAGGATACCCAAGACTCCTGATTTCATCAAAGGCGTGATAAATTTAAGGGGCGAAATTATTCCCGTAATGAATATAAGAAAAAGATTCAGGCTTCCGGAGATTGAAGATACTGAAGAAACAAGAATAATAGTTTTAAAAACAGATGAAATAGTTATTGGAATTATTGTCGATGCAGTCGCAGAAGTTGTAAGACTTACCAACGATGCTATAGAAAATATTACAAACTATACCAATGACGTTATGATGGACTACATATACGGTGTAGGAAAAATGAACGACAAAATAGTTACAATTCTTAACATTGAAAAATTAATTGATATTAATGTAGCGTAGGAATTAGGAGCATAGATATGTTTTTTGATATTAATGATTTAAATAATATGCACATTGACGTGCTTAAGGAAATCGGAAATATAGGTGCGGGAAATGCGGCAACGGCATTGGCGAAAATGTTGGGCAGAAAAGTTGATATGGAAGTTCCCAAAGTAAGAATTGTTGAATTCAAGGATGTAAGTGATATTCTTGGTGGAGCAGAAATGATTGTTGTCGGAATTCTATTAAAGGTTTATGGCAATATTAAGGGGAACATACTCTTCATTCTACAAATTGATGCTGCCCATATTCTGGTTAATATGCTCCTTGGAAAGCCGTTGGAGAGTAAGGATGATTTTAACGAAATAGAGATATCTGCTTTAAAAGAAATCGGTAATATACTTACAGGATCATACATATCCGCATTATCTGGATTAACAGGACTTGATATTAAACCTTCTGTACCTAATTTGGCAATTGATATGGCAGGGGCAATTATAAGCGTACCTGCTATTGAATTTGGAAAGATTGGAGATAATGTGCTTTATATTGAAACTGAATTTAAAGAAGGTTCTAACAGGGTTATAGGAGATTTTTTTCTCATTCCGGATATCGAGTCCTATGAAATTATGTTAAGAGCATTAGGGGTACTGGGTTAATGGACAATATAATTCGAGTTGGTATGGCAGATTTGAGAAGCTCCAGACATCCGTGCATACTGACAACTCTAGGATTGGGTTCGTGTGTCGGAATAGCACTTTATGATACATATAGCAAGGTAGTTGGGTTAGCGCATATTATGCTTCCATCAAGTGCTCAATCAAGGAATAAATCAAATGTTGCAAAGTTTGCGGATACAGCAATAGAAAAATTGGTAGAGGATATGGTAGCGCTGGGAGCAAACAGAAGACATTTGATTGCGAAAATCGCCGGAGGAGCTCAGATGTTTTCATTTGAAGATTCATCTGAAATGATGAGGATAGGTACAAGAAATGTAATTTCTACAAAAGAAAAGCTGGAAGAACTAAAGATACCTATTATTGCTGAGGATACCGGCGGCAATTATGGAAGAACTATAGAACTTTACTCCAGTGATGGAAGTCTGCTTGTAAAGACGATTGGCCATGGAGTAAAAATAATATAGCTTAGAGGTGCATTATGGGTTACATCCAGAGGTTACCGTTTATTTTAACTTCTTCTGTTACAATTATAATAGGACTGGTTTGTTATGTCTCAGGTGCAAGTACCAGGGACACATTTATAAAAATGATAATAAGTTTGACGGTTTTTTATATAATAGGACTAATTGTAAGAAATTTAATTCTTGAAATTAAAAAGCAAGTTGATGAGAAAATAGAACAAGAAAAATTGGAAAGCCAAAAGAAAGCTGAAGAAGAATTAGGAAAAAGTGAAAGCACTACAGATAATGAGACAGATAAGTTGACAGATTCTAAGTTCAATAAAAAGGCGAATGATGCTGACGAATTTACGCCTCTTAATGCGAGTAAGGTTATCAAAAATGCATATTTAAAAACTGAGTAATAAGTATAAAAAGTATAAGAGTAAAAAGTATATTAGCAGAAGTATAAAAGTAAGGTAAGAATATAAAAGTTAAAATAATTGGAAAATCATATTAGTAACATAAGATAAATTTAGATGATGGGGGATGCAAATGTCATCTAATGATAAGCAGAGGGATATTTGGAAGCAATATAGTGAAACAAAAAATCCTGCTTTAAGAGAAAAATTGATACTACAATATGTTCATCTGGTTAAGTATGTTGCAGGGAGACTTAATATATATTTCGGAACTAATGTTGAGTATGATGATTTAGTTGGATTTGGCGTGTTCGGACTTATTGATGCAATTGACAAATTTGATATAAGAAAAGGCGTAAAATTTGAAACTTATGCTTCTCTCAGGATAAGGGGAGCTATTATAGATAGCATAAGAGAAATGGATTGGATTCCAAGGTCATTAAGGCAAAAGCACAAGGAACTTGAGAAGGTATATAATGAACTTGAGAATGAATTGGGCCGGTCGGCAAATGATGATGAAGTAGCCGAAAGACTTGGGATTTCTATAAGGGAATTTCACAAACTTCTTAATGATGTAAGTATTGGTTCCATGACATCCCTTGAAGAAATTTTTGAGCAAAATAATGAAACCGGCATCACTGTAACAAACGGAAGCAAAGATGACGATCCTGAAATGCACATTGAAGTGGAAGAGATAAAAGAAATACTTGCTGACGCAATTGATAAACTTCCTGAGAAAGAAAAAATGGTTATTTCTTTATACTATTTTAATGAGTTAACACTGAAAGAAATAAGTGCAATAATGTCAGTATCTGAATCAAGGATTTCTCAGCTTCATACAAAAGCCATACTTCGCTTAAGGGGAAAACTGGCTCGTCACAAAACACTTTTGTCAGATTGATACTATGCTGGGATTATCAGATTGATATTATGCTGGGAAAGGAGGTCAAAATGTTTACTGGTGGCATAAGAGGCGAAAGAAATGTTAACGATGGCTTTTTCGAGATCAGATTTTTTGATGATGGTGTTTATTTGACAGTTTATCCTCCTGAAGGGAAAGGTAAAGCTGTAGATGTTGATGAAGTTTTAAACAAGCTGCAAAGGAAAAAAGTAAAAAACTACGATAGAAAAATTGTAAACGAATGTGTTGCCAAGGCAAACAAAGTACCTGCCAAGATAGCAGAACCTCAGCAGGAAGAGATATTAGATGCTCAGGCCTCGGTCTTTATAGCACCTGATAGAATGAAGGCATTTCTGGCACTGCTACCTCCTGAAGGCGGTAGAATGCTTACCAAGGATGAGCTATTAAATATTCTGAAAGAAAACGGAGTAATATTTGGTATAAACGATTTAGTACTCGAAAGTATTGTGATTAATCCAGTATATGGAAAGATGATATGTGTTGCTGAAGGTGTGCCTCCTGTAGATGGAAAAAACGGAAGTGTAGAGTTTTACTTTAATATAAAGAAGGAAGCTAAACCTAGAATTCTTGCGGATGGAAGTGTCGATTTCAGAGAGTTAAATATTGTTGAGAATGTAAGAAAAGGACAGAAACTCTGCACACTTATCCCGCCTGAGAACGGAACACCCGGAAAAACGGTTTTGGGAACTGATATACCTGCTAAGCCAGGCAAACCGGCTTCTTTGCCAAGAGGTAAAAATGTGGAACCTGATGAAGACGGGCAATCACTTATTGCTTCAATAGATGGACAAGTTGAATATAGCGATGAAAAAGTTAATGTATATGCAACATACGAAGTTCATGCTGATGTTGACAATTCAACCGGTAACATAACTTTTATCGGAAATATAATTATCAAAGGGAATGTGCTTTCAGGTTTTACTGTAGAAGCCGGCGGTAATGTTGAAGTGTGGGGTGTTGTAGAAGGTGCTGTAATAAAAGCCGGTGGCGATATAGTTTTGAGAAGAGGTATGCAGGGACTTGGAAAAGGTATACTCGTATGCGGCGGCGATATAATTGCAAGATACATTGAAAACAGTAATATTGAAGCTGGGAATGATATTAAAGCTGAAGCTATTATGCACAGCAATGTAAAATGTGGAAATAAACTGGAGCTGTCAGGAAGAAAGGGTCTTTTGGTCGGGGGTACCTGCAAGGTTGGCAAGGAAATTGAGGCAAAGGTTATAGGTTCTTATATGGCTACCAGCACTGATATTGAAGTGGGTGTAGATCCAAGACTGCGTGAAAAATACAAGCAAGTTAAAGATGAAATTTCAGCTGTTGAGAATGATTTAAAAAAATCCGACCAGGCAATAAACCTGTTGAAAAAGCTCCAAATTGCCGGTATGCTGACAGAAGATAAAGAAAATATGTTGAACAAAGCACTAAGAACGAAAATATTTCTCACCAATAAGCTGGTAGATTTAAAGGAAGAGTTATCTGAAATTGAAGTTGCTTTACAGCAGGATTCCTTTGGGAAAATTAAAGTGTACAATTACATTTATCCGGGTGTTAAAGTTACAATCGGCACAAGTTCAATGCGTATCAGAGAAAATCTCCAATATTGTACACTTTATAGAGACGGAGCAGATATCAGAGTAGGCCCTATAGATTAATTGCAGTGGTAGAGGGAATATTCCTTAGAGAGGTAGTGATATACATGTCAATAAAACCTATTGACTTTCAAATTTCTGTTCCTAGAACTTTGGAAATATCAAAAACTTCTTCAGCCGAAATGCAAAAGAATGCAGCAATACAGCAGCAGCAAACGATTCAGACACAGCATAATACCGAGAAAGTATTAAAGCAGGTATATGCCAGAGATAAGGCAGAAAATATAGCGATAAGAGAAAAACAATCAGACGGTAAAAGACGGGATGATGGACGTCAAAAAGGTGAAAAAAGCAAAAAAGAAAACAATGAAAACGATAATGGACAATATATGAGAAGAAGTTTGCAAAGCAGCCAAATATCAACTATTGATATTAAGCTGTAGAGAGGGTGAAAACATTGAGCCAGTTTTTTTTGAGCATCATTTTTATTGGGCTGTCACTTATTATTATTTCGTTAATATGGATATTGTATGACAAGAGAAGATCAGAAAACTACATGAACAAAATGGAAGAAAAAAATGTAGAATTGAAGAACACAATTGAAGAAGCTGAAGAAATGATATTGGAAATGAATAGATTTTCTGATTACTTAGTTAATCAGATTAATTCTAATAATAAGTATATAAAAAGTAAACTGAGTGAGGTTAACAAGGACACAAGCACTAAAAATATAAACAATAATGCCGAAGAAAATATTGCAGAGAATAAAATAACAAATAGAGAAGAAAAAGCCGGTGAAAATACAGAATATAAGGCAAAAATTAGAGTAGAGGATGAATCGGAAAGCGTAAGAGAAATTAAAACTGGTGTAAATGAAGAATTAGGATATATACAAGAAATCAAACTTGGTGTAAGAGATGAATTAGGAAATATAAAAGAAATTAAGCCGGGTGTAAGAGATGAATTAGAAAATAAAAAAGAAACCAAACCCGGTGTAAAAGAAGAAAAAAAAGTAGTTGCTAAAGCAGAGCATTATGTAGATTATAAAGCCGAAGATAAAACGATCAATAGCAAAGATAAAAAAAAATATGAATTAGTAAATAGAGCAGGTATGACGTATAAAGAATTAATAAACAACGCAGGTATGACGTATAAAACTAAAGACAATGCAAAATTTGAGGAGATAAAAAAGAACGAAAACGATGAAAGCAGTTTTGATGCTGTCTGGTTAGATTTAAATAATAAAAACTATCAGGACAAAAATAATAAGGAAAAAAATATTTATACGATCAGGGATATAATAAAGAATTCAAAAAAGCATACAGCACAAAGTGCAACAGAGAATGCGGCACTAAATGAGGCACAAAATGCAGCACAAAATGCAGCACAAAATGCGGTACCAAATGTAGCACAAAATGCTGAACAAAGTGCTAGGCCTTTAAGCTTCAAGCACAGAGAGGTTTTGAGGCTTGCCACTGAAGGTTTGAGCGATACTGAAATAGCAAAGAGAATGAATATTGGTAAAGGCGAAGTCCAACTTATACTGGGATTGAACAGGTAGGTGCATATGAGAAATTTTCATATAAAAAGTATTATTTTGGGAATTGGAATAGGTATTGTAATTACATCACTTGCAGGCATAATATTTACTATGGGTTTTAACCCTTTGGACAAGCTTGATGATAAGGACATTGACAAGCTTTGTTCAACGTATGATCTTGTCAGGAAATCAGACGTTATTGAGGAAAAAAATAACGGTATATTTAACTTAGAAGAAAATAATAAAGATGAGACTGGTAAAAGTAGCAATGTTGCTGAAAATGTCAATGATGATATGGATAATGGCAGCAAAGATGCTGAAGTTACAGAGACTGACAGCAGCAATGTGGATAAAGAAAATGAAGATTCCGGCGGAAATCTTTCCAGTGATGATCTTAACGTAGAAGACGGAAAAGATCAGAATAATGTTGATGAAAGCTACGCAGAAAAAAGCGGCGGTAATGCGGTAACCGGCAATGAAAGCAACGGAAATGAAAGCAGAAACAGTGAAAATAATTCTGGTGTGAAAGGCAATACTGAAAGGAACAGTAATGTGGAGAATACCAATAATGAGACAAGGCCTGCTGTGTTGGAGCCCGGTACGAAAGTTGTAATAACGATAAATCGAGGCGATGTGGCGAAAGAAATAGGGAGAAAGTTGTATAATAAAGGGCTTATAGATGATGTAGAACAGTTCAATATGAAGATACGAGAATTAAGTCTTACCAGGAACATTATCGCGGACACATATACAATAAAGGCCGGAACATCCGTCGACGACATAATTAAAATGATTACGACGAACAAATAATGGATTGGCAAATACACTATAAGTTTTAATAGAATTAAAAAAATAGTCTTGATTTGTAAAAGCATTTATGTTAATATATTAAAGCGGTTGTTGAAAAGCAAATAACACTTGCCGAAGTGGTGAAATTGGCAGACGCACTGGACTCAAAATCCAGCGGTAGCAATACCATGTCGGTTCGAATCCGACCTTCGGCACCAAGGCTTCCGGGAATTTCTCGGAAGTCTTTTATTTTGCTTTGACAAAGGAGGTGACAAAGGAGGGACACTTCTCTCCTTTACTCCTTTTTAACTTTTGCGTAATAGGGACATTTCTTTCGTTAAAGTAAATTTCTTATTCAAAAAAACATGAAGTGTATTTGAGTTGAAACAAGAAATAGTGCCAAGAATACTCCTTTATCGTTTATTTAAGTAACAATAAAATAATCTAATTATAAATTCAATAAATGTCAGCAGAATCAGTGAAGTTAAGGAACTTATTATAAATTAATTCGTCAAAACATTTTAATAGTACATATAATTGTGTAGTAAATATAAAATATGACTAACTCTTTTATTTGAAGTATGGCTTGTAATGTAAAATTATTATTTTATTTTAAGGAGTGTTAAGACCATGATAAAAAGTGTTATTGTCGGAACCCTTGTTCTATTTATTTTATCTACATACGGATTAAACTATGACAACACAATTAATCGTCCGGGAATTGAAATAGACGGCAAAAAGATTCGAGCATATGCCAGTATTGAAGGAGATAGCATCTACCTGCCCCTGGAAGATGTTTGCAAAGCTCTTGGTTATAATGTCGATAAGTCCCAAAATGATGAAGTGGTTTCTGTTACCAAGCCAGGCAAAAGTATTTTGATTGATTTGAAAAATTATAAAATAACAGTTAATGATCACGAATATTACATTACTGAAGAGTATGCAGATATTGTATTTGATGAAAGTGAAGATATTGAAAACAGCACATATATGAAGGACGATTTCTTTTCCGACAATCTAGGTCTTAAAATTTCATTAGATAAAAAGAGTGCAAAAGTCATTGTTAAAAGCATAAAAGAGAATCCAATTTTTATTAGGACAGTTAAGGAAACAAATGAAACAGATAGAATAAAAATTACATTGAAGTTTCCGCAAATTGAGGGGTTAAGCGACAAGAGTGCTGAGGACAGAATAAACTCAATCTTAAGAGGCGCTGCTGAGGCTGCCAGAGATGAGGGCCAAAAGAATGCCGAATATTTTGAAGAAGGTACAGATTTATCTGCCACAAGCCCAAATAAACATGAAGTGTATTTTGATTACAGGATGAAATATAATCAAAATGGGTTGCTGAGCGTGGTTTTATTTAATTATCAGTACACAGGAGGCGCACATGGAATAACTGTACAAAGTTCATATACATTTGATTTGAAAACAGGCGAGGAATATAAGTTTAAGGATTTGATGAAAGCTGATGCAGATTATGTTACATTTATCAGTAATGTTGTTAAACAAAAAATCGATGAAAGAATAAAAATTGGATTGCTACCGAATTATTTGCTTACGCCATTTACTGCTATTAGAGATGATCAGGATTTTTACTTGTCCAATAATGGAGTGGTAGTATATTTCCAGCAATACGAATATTTCCCCTATGCTGCCGGTATTCAGGAGTTTGTAGTTGACTATACTGAATTTAGTAATATGTTGAAACCTGAATTCAGCTTTCTTTATAAATAATCTTAATTACAGAAATTCTCAATAAAAAGGAGGGGGCACCAAAGGGATACTGGAGGGACGCTTCTCTCCTTAAAGACCAGCAGAGGGACACTTCTCACCTTAAAACATAAAAATATTTATTTGACAAACACATGTTCTATATGGTATATTTATACTGAGGTGAGAAAAAATGCCAAGGACAGCAAGAGTGAAATCATCAGAATGCATATACCATATAATGTCAAGAAGTATAAGTGAAATAAACTTGTTTCAATGTGACGAAGATAAAAACTATTATTTGGCTCTATTGAAGAGATATAAAGAAAAGTATAAATGTAGCATATATGCTTATTGCATAATGGATAATCATATGCATTTGTTTATAAACCCGAATGGCTTTGATATTTCCACGTTTATGCATTGCTTGAACAGCGCTTATGTTTCATATTTTAACAGGAAATATAATCGCCACGGCCATTTGTTCCAGGGACGATTTGCAAGCACTATAGTAGATAGCAACGCTTATGCTATTTCACTAAGCGCATATATACATAACAACAGCAAAGATATAGACGGATATAATGGCATGGAGCATTTATATGCATATTCGTCATATGGAATTTACCTTGGCATACAAAATGACAGATACGACCTTATTGATAAAAAATTTATACTTGATCAATTCTCAAAAGTGCCTGAAAAAGCTGTAAAACTGTACCAACGATTTGTAACTGACATGAAAGAATCAGGAATAAGCAATGTTATAGATGAAGACATAGTTACTTCGTATATTGCAAATGAATACAGAAGTGAGAAAAAAATAATCACAAGAGACGTAGATCCTGATACACTTGTTAAAAAAGTATTGAGAATTATGGGTATTCAGTCTCCTGCAGTATTAAAAAATAAATACAGCAGAAAAGATAGCCATATCAGGGCGTTTATTGTGTATGCAATGCGAATTCTTTGCGGATATAAATTTCGCGAAATTTGTGAATATATCGGAAACATAACAATGTCGGGAGTTACCAAGCTATCAATGAAAGGCTTTTATTTGACTGTTCATGATGAGCGTTGTCAAAAAGCAATGAAATCACTTCTGCAGCTAGTTTAATAACAGATGAAGAATATAATTAATGTTGTGTGTACTATGAATATTAGTATGGTTTGAGTGAGGCCTCAAAGCCTTTTTATTTTTGCTGAAAAGATTCTTTTTTCACTAAAAATATAGCCTAACTGATAAGATTCTGTTAGTTTTAATATTTATCTGTATTGCATTCTATATTTCGTAATTTTATAACTGACAAATATAATCTTAAAGATATTGTTATTATCGATTGGAAAGAAATGTCCCCTTCAACTTGAAAGAAATGTCTCTTTCGATATTTTTATTGATTTAAGAGAAATGTCCCCTTTGACCTCCCCTTTGACCCTTAGAATATGATAAAATATTATTAATCTCTGAAAACTTGTAAAGGTGGGTTAATTAATGTTAGATAAATCAATCCAATTCTACCGTGTCTTGATGAAAAGGGATAAAGGAACTCCTCTAGTAGAAAGCAGATTACCAGACAGTTTTGCATTTAGCTTATTTAAGTCAGGTGATGAAAAGGATTGGGCAGAAATAGAAACTTCTGTTGGAGAGTTTGATAGAGCAGTGGATGCCCTGGTTTATTTTCAAAAAAACTATTTGCCCTATTTAAGTGAATTAGAACGCAGGTGTATTTTTATAGAAGATGATAAAGGAAAGAAAATAGGAACACTAACTATTTGGTGGAACTATACCGGAGTAAGGAGAGATCCGTGGATACATTGGGTAGCGGTTCGGCCTGAGTATCAAGGGTTAGGATTGGGAAAAGCTCTAGTATTTGAAGGGTTGAGAAGGCTTATTGAGATTGAAGGAGATAGAGATGTGTATTTAGCCACGCAAACATGGAGCTATAAAGCAATTAATATTTACATAAAATCAGGTTTTAAGATTACGGACGAAAGAGGGCTGGCTGGTTTTGAGAATAATGAATACGACAAAGCAATAGAACTGCTTAAAAATTATATAAAGCTATAGAAATTTCTGAACATTGAAAGCTGGGTATTTGTTATTATCAGCAAATAAGCAGCTCTACTAAAAAAACAACGAGGCATGCTGACAAGGACACTTTAAACAAACTCTTGCCCCGGTATGCGAGGACAATTGCTATAATAAAACCTCCTAATGCGGACCATATACTTGATGT
Organism: Clostridiaceae bacterium; assembly: GCA_012840085.1. Lineage (GTDB taxonomy): Bacteria > Bacillota > Clostridia > Acetivibrionales > DUMB01 > DUMB01. Next base: position 51,273 of record DUMB01000040.1, on the reverse strand, counting down.
TGCATAAAGAATTGCCGGAAAAGTCATAACTGCCAGGGTGACATAAGGCACGTAATATAAGAAAGAGCGTATAGTATTATTCTTAATTTCCTTTCTTATCAGGGTTAGGGGAAGTAATCTGATTAAATAAGTTACTACTGCCATAACTAAAATATAAATATAAACATTATTTTTCATTGGTATCCTCCTTTATCGGAAAAAGTACTGCAGCAGCTCCTGCAATTACAACTGTAAGAATAATTATCCTAAATCCCGATGATATTTGTTCAAGTAAGGGAAACTTCGCAAACGCCAGGCTTAAAAGCATAGAAAGCATAATTATCCCGGCAATTATTTTATTTTGCTTTGCAGGAGGAACAATTATAGCGATAAACATACCATAAAGTGCTACGCTTAAGGCACTGAGCACTCTTTCAGGTAATATATTTCCTGATACTACACCCAGGAACGTTCCAAGCACCCAGCCCGGTACAGCAATGCTAATTACGCCATAGGAATAAAACGGATTTAACTTCCCTTCAGTACTTACTGAAACTCCAAATATTTCATCAGTAACACCTGATGCAATAAAAATACGATGTATAAATGATGTATCATTACTTATTTTTTGCGACAGAGAACAGGACATAAGGCAATACCTTAGATTGATGATTAATTGAGTGAATGCTACCTCAAGATAGCTGGCAGATGCCGCGATCAATCCCAGACCTGCAAATTGTCCTGCCGATGTTACGTTGACTGCGGACATTAACACAGCTTGAAATACACTAAGCCCCGCATTTTTTGCTACAATACCAAAAGTAAATGAAACTGCAATATATCCAAGAGCAATCGGAATTCCGTCCCGAAAACCTTTTTTCCAATAGCTTATGTTATTTCTCATTTTCAGAATCCTTTCTTTATTTGATGAACCAATACCAATTTTACCATTTACTTAGTTACGAGTAAAACCAAATATTTACATTAGATGATTTGTACATAGCTTTTTTGAGTGAGGTAGATATTGCCAGCCTTATAATAAAAGGGTATAATATGATTCAGATATAAAATAAGTTCCTGTCAATTATAAGAGAAAACTCAATGTATTCGCGAATTTTAAATATAAATCTTAAAGGTGTCAGTTATGAAATACGAGAAATTAATAAGAAAGATGTCTTTAGCTGAAAAAGTTGCTCTTTGTTCTGGGGCTGATTTTTGGAATACAAAATCCTTTGAAAAGTACGGCATTCCTTCAATCACAATGAGCGATGGGCCACACGGCTTAAGAAAGCAGGACAAAGATTGTGACCATATGGGTATACATAAAAGCAAGAAGGCTACATGTTTTCCATGTGCTTGTGCTACCGGAAGCTCGTGGGACAGGGAACTATTAAAGGAAATAGGTAAAGCAATTGCTGAGGAAGCTTTGCGCGAAGGGATTTCTATTGTTTTAGGTCCTGGTATAAACATTAAAAGAAACCCTCTGTGCGGCAGGAATTTTGAGTACTTTTCTGAAGACCCTTATGCAGCAGGAGAATTAGGTACTGCTTTTATACAGGGGGTTGAGGAACAGGGAGTAGGCACTTCACTAAAACACTTTGCTGCAAATAACCAGGAAAACAGGCGTTTTTCTTCCGACAGCATAGTGGATGAAAGGACCCTTCGAGAGATTTACCTGACAGGTTTTGAAATGGCTGTAAAAAAGGGAAAACCTTCAACTGTTATGTGTGCATATAACAAAATAAACGGTGTTTATTGCAGTGACAATAAATATCTGATTCGAGAAATATTACGTAACGAGTGGGGATTTGACGGTGTAGTAATCACTGATTGGGGAGCAATGAATGACAGAATAGATGCTTTTGAAGCAGGAACTGATCTGGAAATGCCAGGCAGTGCCGGTTATTTTGATAAGGAGATTATTGAAGCCGTTAAATCCGGAAAGTTGTCGGAAGAAAGAATTAATGAGTCGGTTGATCGGCTGCTGTCGCTTATATTTAAGTTCGCAAGCGTGAAGGATAAAAAATGCTCATACAACCCGGATGAACATCACCAGATAGCAAGAAAAGCAGCATCAAATTCTGCAGTTTTATTAAAAAATGAAGGTGAAATTTTACCGCTGAACTATTCACAAAAGCTAGCTGTCATTGGCCACATGGCGAAAAAGATACGTTATCAGGGTGCCGGCAGTTCACTAATAAATCCTACGAAAATAACAAATGTACTTGAAGCATTTGATAACAGAAAAGTTAAATATTCTTTTTATGAAGGTTGCAAACCAGATGGCACGACTACAGATAAATTAATCGCAGAGGCTGTACAGGGTGCGAAGAATAGTGATGTGGCTGTTGTTTTTGCTGGCCTGACAGAAATATATGAATCTGAAGGCTTTGACAGGGAAACGTTAGACATGCCTGAAGGCCATAACCGTATGATTAAAGAAGTAGCAAAGGCTAATCCAAATACAGTGGTTGTGCTGTTTGCAGGTTCTGTCGTCCTTATGCCATGGCTTAACGATGTCAAGGCAGTATTACATATGCATTTACCGGGACAGGCAGGCGGAGAGGCTGCTGCTGATCTGTTGTTCGGAGATGTTAACCCCAGTGGGAAATTACAGGAAACATATCCTCTGAAATATGAAGACGTTCCAAGTTCGGGAATATATGAAAATGGCGGTGATCAGGCACAGTACAGAGAAGGCATTTATGTCGGTTACAGATACTTTGATAAATCTGATAAAGATGTTTGTTTCCCCTTTGGATTTGGCTTAAGCTACACTACTTTTGAGTATTATGATCTTCAAGTAGAGAAAAAGAATGAAAATATAGTAGTCAATGTGTCAATAAAAAACACAGGCAAGATGGCAGGTGCCGAAGTTGTACAGCTATATGTCAGCTGTATGCAGAAAGGAGTTCATCGACCTGTAAAAGAACTGAAAGGTTTTGAAAAGGTATTTCTTGACAGTGGAGAAAGCAAAAGGATTAGCTTTGTCTTAGATAAACGTGCATTTGCATATTACGATGTAAAATCAAAGGACTGGCAGGTTCAAAAGGGCAAGTATAATGTTCAAATTGGAGCATCCAGCAGGGATATCAGGCTGAATCAGGTCGTTGAACTGGAAGGGACAATATCACCAGGTACACAGAAAGATATAAAAGATACATGGTATGAGCACCCTAAAGGCAAGCCAAGTAAGTCGGATTTCGAAAAGATTTTAAGCCGGATAATTGAGCCACACAAGCCAAAAAAAAGAAAAGAATATACCATGAATGATTGTATAATTGATATGCAGGACTCCTTTGTCATGCGTATTATGTATAAAGTTATTGAGAGAAAGTACGCAAAAATGTATGGTGGCGTTGATTATACAAATCCTGCATTTAAGATGGTCATGAAATGCTCAACAGAAGTACCAATAAAGAATTTGTGCACAATGAGCGGCGGAGATATGAAACGGTACACAATAGAAGGTCTGGTTCACATGGCAAACGGACACTTTATAAAAGGTCTAAAAGTAATGTTGAAAAAATAAAAGGAGGGACATTTCTCTCCTTTTTCTCTTTTTACATTCTCGCAGAAAATGGATAAATATTTCTTTAAATTTATTTTGCGAACACATAGTACCTTTTTTTGTTCCTTTACTTCACACGCCATAAATTAATTTCATTAAATAATAAATTATGACTACAAATTTTCAGAATTAATACCCTAAATTTTTCAGAGCAAATTATAAAACTTGACATAATTACAGATAAGCGGTATATTCAAACGTTGAAACAGTTAAGTGTTGTAATAACCATTTTAGCGTTGAAAATTAGCCAAATTCAAATATAGAATAACAACAATGAAAAAAATGCATTATTAACATAAAAATTTATATTCCACGTAAAGAGCTTATCAGCACTTAAGCGCGGAACCTATGCTAACGAAATGCAGGCACAACAAGTTAAACCAATGCATAGATAAAACTGATGAGAGCTGTTTCAATTTCATAAATGGCAGCATGTGAAGCAATATTTGTGAGGAGATATTAATGATAGTTAAAAATGATTTCTCAAAGGGCAGTGTTGTAAAAAATATTATGAATATGGCTATTCCAATGATATTAGCCCAATTGGTCAATGTGCTTTACAGCGTTGTAGACCGCATATATATCGGAAAAATACCAGAAAATTCATTTCAGGCACTGACAGGCATAGGAGTTTGTTTGCCCATTATTTCAATGGTAACGGCATTTGCCAACTTGTTTGGTATGGGTGGGGCTCCACTGTGCTCAATTGAGCGGGGCCGCGGAAACAATGAAGAAGCAGAAAACATTATGGGCAATTCTTTTATTATGCTTGTAACAAGCGGTGTTCTGTTAACTATTCTGGGGTTAATAATAAGAAAGCCCATGCTATATTTATTTGGCGCCAGTGATGCGACATTTGTTTTTGCAAATCAGTATATTACCATTTACTTACTTGGCAATGTTTTTGTTATGATTAGCTTGGGGATGAACCAATTTATTAATGCCCAGGGGTTTGGGCGTATCGCGATGAGTACGGTAGTTTTAGGTGCAGCAGCAAATATAATCCTTGATCCAATCTTTATTTTTATATTTAATATGGGAGTACGGGGAGCAGCCCTGGCAACAATCATTTCTCAGTTTCTTTCTTCACTATGGGTTGTAAAATTTTTGATAAGTAAAGAAGCTATTTTAAAATTAAATAAGAATAGTTTCATATTAAAGAAAGACAGAGCAATAAGAATTATTATGTTAGGGACCTCTGGATTTGCTATGCAGTTTACCAATTCTTTGGTTCAAATTTTATGTAATTCCACCCTTCAAGTATTTGGGGGAGACTTGTATGTTGGCATTATGACTGTAATAAATTCAATTCGTGAAATCCTTTCATTGCCTGTTTCAGGGCTGAGCAACGGAGCGCAACCTGTTATTGGATTCAATTACGGGGCACGAAAATATAAAAGAGTAATAAGCAGTATTAAGTTTATTACAATTGCATCAGTTACTTTTAACACTGTTATGTGGGTGCTGCTTCAAAGTTTTCCGGGATTCTTTATTCGTGTTTTCAACAGTGATCCTGATGTATTAAGAGCAGGTATTCCTGTAACACGTATTTTTTATTCATGTTTCTTTATTATGGCCTTGCAATATGCCGGGCAAACAACATTTATAGCATTGGGCAAATCAAAAAATGCTGTGTTTTTCTCAATGTTCAGAAAAGTCATTCTTGTCATACCACTTGTGATTTTACTGCCAAGATTTTTAGGACTGGGAAGCAATGGTGTATTCTTATCTGAGCCAATTTCCGAATTTATTGGCGGCATTGCCTGTTATACAACTATGATTATGACTGTGCGGAAAGAATTAAAGGAAGAGAATCAACAAGATAAATAGGAGAGAAATGTCCCTTAATCAAAAGAAATGTTTCTTAATCTAAATAATTATCCGAAAATAAACCAACCCCCGAAAAATGGCATTATTGACAATTGGAGAGAAGTGTCCCCTTAACATTAACATTGGAACTTATTTTTAATTTTCACATCTAATAAAACAAGGAAAAGGGCATAAGGGGCATTATATTTAGTTTTAGTTTTTGTAAAGAAATATTAACTTAATTCATGTAACATTTGATGCTTCTCAAACGTCACTATTATAGAAAGCATACACAATGGCAAAAAGTAAAGGAGGACTCATATGAGCTTAATGTTTAATAAGAAAAACTATATAAGGGCGGCATCAGCGGGTGTTTTAATTATTTCAATATTTGCGGCAGGACTGTTGACAGGATGTGAGGCCAATAAAAACCAGGGCAATTCAAATGTAGTAAATGCTCAAACATCTGACAATTCCGAAGAAATAAATAAGTCGGAGAGCGAGAAGACAGTTAATGACCCTGCAGCAAACGATAGCAAGGTTATGGAAGATTTTCAGGCTCTGTTGGCAAACAATGCTTCTTTGCCTGAACTTATCAGGTTTATAGATAATAATATTTCTGCGGTTTCAAAAGAGAATGCCACATTGATGGTTGACAAGCTTGAAGAAATGCAGAAAAAATTTCTGCCCGGGATGGATAAGAAATTTTACAAAGATGAAGACTTACAGGGAAAAATGAGTGAAGCATTCATGGAGGACTTTGATATCAGTAAGATTTACGATGTTGAAGATACTGAATTGAAACAGCTTTTATCAGAAACAAAAGACAGCGGATATAAGGTGGAGACTGCGGAAGGAATGTTTTTCCCTGTTATTGACTACGAGTTTTACAAAAAGTACAGTTCATATGTTACTCCGGATATGAAGGAGTATATTGACATTATGGCTGTTGAATCCAATAATGTACCTGCCAAAGATGCAGCGCTGGTGATTGGCTGGAATGAAGTATTGAAGAGGGCAATTAATCAGGAGAAGCTTATTTCCAAGTATAGCGACTCGATAAAAATCGCTGATGTAAAAGAATTATATAAGAAATATGTAATATTTACCTTATTCGGGCTGAACAACACTCCACTTTTCAGCTATGAAACAAAAGTCATTGACCCGAAAGCGAAAGAGGCATATTTGAGCATATTGGAGAGCGGCGAAGAAAGCGGATATATAAAAATTATCAGTGATTTTGTAGATTTGCTTGAGAAAAACGATTATAAGCTGACAGATGAAGTCAGCAAATTTAGGGATGGAATAATTGAGAATATGAATTAACGGAAGGACAGACCAAACTGCAACTATATTAAGCAACAACTTTATTAAGCAGCAATATATTAAGCAGCAAATATATTAAAATAGTTAAAATATTAATTACAAAAATATCATGCAGTAAATATATTTCATCATTTACTGGATAGAACAAACATTGGGAAAATATGACTGCAAGACACATAAATGTGGCCGGAAATTTACCGACATTTTTGAATTTTGCTTTTTATATGGTATAATTGAAACAATTCCAAAAAAGTATGAAAAAGTATTATGAAGAGGTATTATGTTCTGGTAGTGGACAAGGAATAAGAATTGTAATCAATTATTTGTGAAACTTTTTCCAATTTGTTTCGTCTTAATATAAAGTTACATTGCAAATGAGTTTGAAAGTATATTTACATAATGCCTGGCTGCATAAAGTACAGAATAATATATCAAGGTTGAAAAATGTTTATAGGAGCCAAGATTGATAAAAAACTTAAAAGAGGTGATTCTTTGAAACATAACAAAAAAATACCTAAAATATTTGCTTTCAGAATACTTATTCTTGTAATTTCATGTGCATTGATAATTACATACTTTTTGCCTTCAGAAGCATATTCGGCAAAATCAAATGCAGACATTGAGATGGAAGTAAAAGCAGGTTATGATGGAATTGCCAGGCTGGGTGCTTATGTTCCATACAAAATTCTGCTAATCAATAAAGGCAGAGCTGTTGAAGGTGAAGTGCAAATTGAAGTTAAGGTTGACAGCGAGAGCAAAGTAGCTTTTTCAAAGCCTGTATCTCTTCCCCAGGGGGCTGTAAAGGAGTTGGAAATCAATGCGCCAGTCTTTACGGCAAGGCGTGGTGTACAGGTTAAGTTTCTTGAGGGCAAAAAAACAATCAAAGAAATGGAATATACTTTTACAAAACTTATTCCCCCGGATATAAAAACTATTGGAGTATTAAGTTCAGACAATGCAGCCTATAGTTTTTTAAACGGTGCAAAGCTGCCACAGATGAACGATATCATGTATGAAGAAAAGATAAGAGTAATGCAGGCAGCCGGGCTTTATCCGACTGCTACCAGAGTTATTACTAAAGAAGTTGGCGCAGATACAATAAAAGTAGAAAGCACACTTATTCCACTGACTGCGGAAGACCTGCCCCAAGACATCAAAGCAATGGTTGGTTTTGACATACTGATAATAAGTAATTTTGATACTGGCACGCTGACTACTGAACAGTTGGATACTCTTGAAAAATGGGTGGAAGACGGAGGCACCCTCGTTATAGGGACAGGTGCAAGCTGGAAGAAAACTTACAGTCCCTTGCCGGATGCATTGAAGAAATTTTCGGTTTCAGGCATTGATTCCGTGGAGCCGCCAGTTGAGCTGGAAGAATTTTCGGGAACTGAATTTACGGGAAATGTTAACCTGAATACAGTTAATGGAGATATAGGATTCGAGTATAAAAAAGAAGATGCAGTCCCTTTGGATGATGATACTTTGACAGAAGGCCAGGATACTGAGCAAAATAAAGAGCAGGATACAGAATGGGACAAGACGCAGGAATCAAAGTCCGGTGAAATGAAGGAAGAAAAATTCTATTATAGCGCCCATACAGATGAAGTAATAATTGGTGACAACACAAGACCATTTGCTGTTAAATACATTCATGGTTCCGGACGCATTTTGTTCCTAACCTTTGATCCAGGTGTGGATCCTGTGGCAAACTGGAATGGCAAACAATCATTTTGGGAAAACCTGCTGTTTCACTGCAGTAATATAAATAGGGTTTATCAGTCCATGCCCGGATATTACCTGTCAAGTTATAACAACAACTATTATTTCGATGATCTGGCAGGACAGGTACCGGAGGACAAAACCCCGCCATTTATGTTTATGTTTGTAACCATTGCCGTATATATAATAGTTGTAGGCCCTGTCATATACATATTCTTAAAAAGAAAGGACAGAAGGGATTACAACTGGCTTGTAATTCCTGCGGTAGCTTTTGTATTCCTGTTGGTAATATACCTTGTCGGTTTTAAGACAAGGTACAGGACTGCTGTTTTAAACACCGTTTCTCTGATTAACCTGGATATGGGAAATCAAAAAGCTGATATTACAACGGGTATGGGCATTTTTAATAACAAGAGGGGGGATTTGGTTCTCTCGTATTCTGAAAAAGATAACATAGATTTTAATGTTGCCCAGTCCGGCAGACGAGGTTATGTAGTATATGATGACGGAAAAGAACCTGATGGCAGGTTGATAAGCAGGCTGGTACTTTCGGATCCGGTCAACTATGAGCTTTATGATGTATCAATGTGGGAGCCTAAATACCTGACTGCCCAGAAAAGCGAATCTTTTCAGGAGAAAATTATTAACTCTGTGCAGATAAGTGATGGAAAAATCAAAGCAGTTATAGACAATACAACCAAATATGATTTAATGGATGCATTTATAACTATTGGCTCTAACTTTATAAGTGTTGGAGATATTCCGTCAGGCCAGCAAAAAACGGTTGAAGTTGATCTGAATTCCAAAGATATATATAAAAGCTATGAAGAATATTTGAATGCAAAATACGGAAGAAGTTATTATCCTCAAAACATGAAACCGCCGGCTAATTTCCGGGAAAACCGCAGAAAGAGGCTTTTGATTGAAAGACTTTTAATACCTCAGTATGAAAGAATAAGAGGACAGACAAAAATAGGCCTGTATGCCTTAAATTATCAGAACCTCGGTTATGATGTAAAAATTAATGGTGAACATCCTGCACAATATTTTACCAATGGGATATTCTCATGTATGGATATGAATTTTGAAGCAGGACAGAAATTTGATATTCCAGCAGGAATTATAATTCCGGAAATATCAGAGCAAGCAATTACAAAGAGTATAGACAGAATTGATGGAGATTATGGCCTCAGTATAAGAGATGTGGGAGATATAGATTTTATTTATAACATCCCCGAAAACATGAAAATAACGGAATTTTCGCTGAAATTTGATACTTATGTACCACTTTATATAAAGTATAATATTGAAGACATGCAAGCCAGAAACAAGAATTTACAAGCAAGGATACTGCAGAACAAGTACGAGTATTATCTATATAATAAAGCATCAAACAGTTGGGAGAAAATAAATGACAATCATATCCAGTCTGAAAATATTGACCGGTATATTGATGAAAATAACAGACTTGTTGTACGTGTCAGTGTTGTTGAAATAGCAAATGCTGACCCAACTGCAGGAAATGAATATATAGAATTCGAGTATCTGTCATATCCGGGACTTCAATTAAAGGGGGTGGCGCAATAGTGCTTAAGATTACAAATCTGGTAAAAAGGTACGGAAAGTTTACAGCGGTTGATAATTTGTGTATGGAAATTGATGAAGGTCATATCTTTGGATTTGTCGGCGCAAACGGAGCTGGAAAAACAACAACAATGAAAATAGTTGCCGGTTTGCTGCAGCCTACTTCCGGTGAAGTTCTGGTTGGTGGTATAGATATATTATCCGAGCCCAGGACCGTAAAAAGAAAAATCGGATATATGCCGGACTTTTTCGGGGTATATGATGATTTAAAAGTAGATGAATACATGGATTTTTATGCGGGAATTTACGGAATACCTTACAGAGAGAGAAGGGCAATAACCGATCAGCTTCTTGAATTGGTGGATCTGAGCCATAAGAGGGATTTTTACGTAGACAGTCTCAGCCGCGGTATGAAGCAAAGGTTATGCCTTGCCAGAAGCCTTATACATAACCCCAGCCTGCTTATACTGGATGAACCGGCTTCAGGACTGGATCCCAGGGCAAGGGTTGAAATGAAATGCATACTAAAAGAACTGAGAAATATGAAGAAGACTATTTTGATAAGCTCACACATTCTCTCAGAATTGTCAGAGATGTGTACGTCCATCGGCATCATAAGCCAGGGCAAAATGGTAGCTTGTGGAACAGTAGACGAAATTATGGACAAACTATCCCATTCCAGCAGAATAAAAATAAAGGTCAGAGACAGGATGGAGGACGCGATTAGGCTATTACAGGAACAGCCTTCCATAGGTAAAATAGACATTGCAGATAGTGCTATTGAAGCAAGCTTTAAAGGGGATGATCAAGTACTTGCTGAAATTCTCAAAAGGCTTGTGACGCAGGGAATTCCTGTAGTATCGTTTACAGAAACAGGAGAAAGTCTTGAATCTGTCTTTATGCATCTTACTGAAGGGAGTGAGGAGTATGATGATTAATCCCATTCTTGAAAAGGATTTAAAAACTAAAATGAGAGGGTGGCGTACACCTGTTTTGCTGAGTATATACCTATTGTTTCTCGGTGGCGTGCTTTTTCTGTTTTTCCTGGCCAACAACCAGATATTTGTCTATTACACTGATACTGCTTTTAATCCCAGAGTAGCTGTCAGTGCATATAATGTAATTGCTATGTTTCAATTTGTATTGCTTATGCTGATTGTACCTGCTATTACAGCTACGGCTATAAGCGGTGAGAGGGAAAGGCAGACGCTTGATTTAATGCTCTGCTCGGATATTTCCACCTGGTCAATAATCATTGGAAAACTGATAGTATCGATAGCTCATATAATGCTTCTTGTTGTAGCATCTCTTCCTGTTATGGGAACAGTTTTCCTGTTTGGAGGTATTACTTTTGGAGAAATAATACTCATGTTTTTGTTTTATGTAATAACTGCTTTGATGGTGGCAAGTTTGGGTATTTTTCTCTCTACACTTTTTCGCAAAAATGTAACTGCGATTATTGCAACATATATATGCCTGGGTATTTTGGCATTAGGCCCTGTTATTGCCTTTTTTATCTGGGGAGTATTTTTTCAAAGAAGTTATAACGTTGAAATTACTTACAGTTTATTAACGGCATTTTTATTTCCTTCCCCAGGTTATGGGTTTGCTTCATTTTTTGCAGGTACACAAAGCAACTTATTCGGAACCATATTTAACGAAATTCAGCATTTAGCTGAAAAAGAAACCAATTTTCTGCGCTATCTTAAGCCATGGATGATCAATGGATTGTTTAATATAATTTTTTCAGGCATACTTATATCCTTAAGCGCATGGAAGCTGCAACCCGTAAAGAAAAGAAAAAGAAAGGCATAAGCTTGATAGCTTATTTGAAATTATTGGGAAAGGGCAGCGAAAGAATTTGTTTGAAAAGTTAAAGTTAATGTAAAGGCTTAGGTTAGTGCGAAGGGCATAATTAACATGAAGAGTTAAGCTAACGAAAGAGTTAAGTTTGCAGAGTTAAGTTAGCGTAAATAGTTAAGTTAACGTAAAAAGTTAAATTAGCGAGAAGAGTTATGCTAACTTGAAGCACCACTATGCAATTAAATTAGCAATGTGAAAAAGAACTAACAAGGTGGTTAAGTTTGAACATTAATAATATTAAAGATATTTTGAGGCTGTTAAAGCCCCTTAGAAACAGAATGCATCTTAATACAGGTTTATTTCTCTTCTTTGCATGCCTTACTGCTGCAGGAGCGGTTGCTACAGTGTTGGCGTTTGCTTCATTATGGATTCCTGTTCCGCACCTTGTACGCTTAATTCTTTATGTGTATGCTGCTTTTGCGGTTGCAGGAATTCTAATCTCAGCATTTGCTGTCCCGAGAACAAAAGACCTCATTAAGACAGCAGATGCTCTTGGGCTTAAGGAAAGACTTACAACTGCGTGGCAGCTTCAAGATGATAATTCCATAATTGCACAGCTTCAGAGAATGGATACGTTTAAAACAGTCTCAGAAACTAATTTCAAAAGCCTTTATCCTATAAGGTTTCCAATAAAGCTGGTTGCAGCACTCGTAGCTTTCATGATACTTACTTCAGTTTCGTTTATTATACCAGGCCATGCAAGAGAAATCGCAAGACAGACAGAACAGCTGCAGAATGTAGTAAACGAACAGCTTAAGAAGATCGAGAAGATTGAGAAAGAACTCGTAAAAAATGAGGAACTGGACGAAGCAGAACTGGAAAAAATCCTGGAAGAAACAAGACGGCTGGCTAAGGAATTAAAAGATGCAAGGACAGAAGAGGAAGCGCTGAAGGCGGTATCGCGCACTGAGAATGAGCTTAAAAAACTGGATATGAAGAAACAGCTTAATGAAATAAGTGAAGCCTTTAGTATGAACGACATGACAAGAGGTCTTGGAGAAGCCTTGAAAAATGACAGTGTTACTGATATGAAGCAAGCACTGGAGCAGTTAATGCAGCAGTTTGATCAGGGAGAAGCATCCCCTGAAGAACTTGCTGAAATGCTTAAGCAAGTTTCTGAGCAGATATCAGGCAATGAAGCAGCTGAACAATTGCAGCAAATTGCTGAAAACTTAACTTCCGACAATAAAGATTCTCAGTCAGTTGCCCTGAATGATCTGGCTAATATGCTGGAACAAATGATGCAGTCCCAGGGAAGTGCCGGGTTGGAGCAGGCTTTGGAGCAACTTGCCCAGGCAATGCAGCAGGCGAAAAGCAGCATATCTCAGGTGGACAGCAGTTTATCTGCCGGAAATCAGCACAATACAGGTGGGTCGGCACAAAATTCGTCTGATGGATCAGGACAGAAGGCGGCACTGGGAAACGGGCAGGCAAACAGTAACTCCGCCCAGTCCGGTAAGGCCGGAGGAAAAAGTCAGTCTGCCGGTTCCGGGCAGAATGGCGGATCAGGCCAGACATCAGAAAGTGGCAATGGATCCGGTTCTAATCAGCCGCAAGGATCGGATGAGACATCAGGATCAGGCCAGGGAAATTCAGGTCAGACACCTGGATCAGGCCAGGGAGGATCTGGTCAATCTCAAGGCGGTGGCAGCGGTGCAGGAGAAGGATCCACTAATGAGGATGCAGGCTATACCGGTAGTGAAGGCCCAGGAGGTGTACGCAAACCGGGAAAGGGGTATGAAGAAAAATATGAGCAGCTTTATGACCCTGACCATCTGGGTGGGGACGCCAATCCCAGCTATGTCAGCGGACAAAAGCAGGATGGAGGTAACAGCAGCTATTCCCAGGCAGATCACATTTCTGTGCAAAAAGGAGCAATGCTGCCTTACAATGAAGTACTGACCCGTTATAGTGATCAAGCTGTTTCATACATGGAGGAAACAAACATACCTCCGGCAATGAAAGAGATTGTAAGAGAGTACTTTAAATCTCTGGAGTGAAACTTGATATAGAGGATCTATCTTAGACAGAAAGGATATTAAGAAAAGGATATTCAGAATCAACTTTGGTATGAAGAATTAAAGAATCCAATTTAAGTTATAAAGAATTGAAGACTTAAACTTAATTTGAAGGGATTTAAAGAAACCTTTTTGACAGGAAGAATATTATAAAATATATCTAAAAAAGGAAAAATGGGGACACCTTTTCTTTGAAACAGTACATTTCTTCTTGATACAAAATACAAAAGAAATGCTGCTTATCCCCAGAATTTAAAGAAAGATTATTCAAGAAAAAAGATGTAACCCTTGCATAAAAAAGGAGTGGCTTGGTTTGAATGCAAATGAAAAGGATATACAACGTGTAACAGAGACAGTGCGAAAAATAGAGCAGGAAGTAGAAAAGCACATGGTCGGGCAGAAGGAAATAATCCGGCAGGTTCTGATTTGCATGCTTGCCGGGGGAAATGTTCTTTTGGAGGGCGTACCCGGTCTTGGCAAGACGCGGCTGGTGAATACCCTTGGACAGGTTATGGGACTACAGTTCTCGAGGATTCAATTTACACCGGATCTTATGCCGGCTGATGTAGTCGGAACCAATATTGTTGTCAAAGACCAGTCGGACGCTGGAATGTTCAAATTTCAGAAAGGGCCTGTGTTCAGCAATATAGTGCTTGCAGATGAGATTAACCGTGCCACACCCAAAACCCAGAGCGCTATGCTGCAAGCTATGCAGGAAAAAACAGTTACAGTTGCCAATACAACATATAAACTACCGCAGCCCTTTTTTGTGCTTGCCACGCAAAATCCCATAGAAATGGAAGGTACCTATCCATTACCTGAAGCACAGCTGGACAGATTTCTGTTCAAACTTGAGGTGCCATTCCCTTCATTGGAAGAACTCGCGGATATTGTTACCTTGACGACAGGCAGAAAGCAGCCGGAATTAAAGCCGGTTACAAGCGGTGAGGAACTACTGGAGATGATGGAAATTGTCAAAGAAATACCGGTTGCACAGCCGGTGCTGGAATTTGCGCTAAAACTTGTTCTGGCTAGTCATCCTGATACAAAATATGCACCAGACATTACAAAGAAATATATACGTTTTGGGGCAAGCCCACGTGGCGCCCAGGCAATAATATCAACAGCAAAAATAAGAGCTGTGCTGGAAGGCCGTTACAATGTGGCGTTTGAAGATATCTACTATACAGCTTACCCTGCATTGCGCCACCGTTTGTTTTTAAATTTTGACGGCATGTCCGAAGGCCTCACCCCGGACAAGCTTATATCAGAAATAATCAAGGAGATTCAGAATAATGAGTGAATTGTTTGACAGCAAGTTTCTCCAGACAATACAACAGCTAACGCTTAGTGCACATTTTTCAATAGACGGGTCAACAGCAGGCAACCGCAAATCTCGAAGCAAGGGAAGCTCTGTGGAGTTTTCTGATTACAGAGAGTATATCCCGGGAGACGATTTCCGGAGAATAGACTGGAATGCATATGGGCGGTTTGAGAAGCTTTTTGTAAAACTCTTTATGGAGGAAAGAGAAGCGCCTGTAAACATTTTTCTTGATGTAAGCAAGTCTATGGACTGGGGTGAACCCAATAAGAGCATTGCATCCAGAAGGCTTGCAGCAGCACTGGCATACATCAGCCTGGCTAATTTTGACAGGCTTTCTTTGGTGTGTATAGATGATGGAATTCAAAATATGTGCAGAAATGTGAGGGGAAAAAACTTATTCCACAGAATAACAGATATCCTTGAAAGCGTCCGTTATACAGGAAGAAGCAGTATTCAAAAACCCATAGAAAGCTTTCGTATGCAGATGGATCGCGGGATAACTGTAATAATATCCGATTTCTTTTCTAAGGAAAATTTAAATGACATAATAAAATACTTGGCATATAATAAGCAGTCAATATACATATGCCACATTCTTAGCCCGCAGGAGATCAGGCCAAACATTAATGAATCCGTGAGACTGGTTGACAGTGAAACAATGGAAACAGTGGAAATAACGGTGACACCTTCTCTTCTGAACTCATACAGCAAGGTGCTTGAGAATTTCAAAAACCAAATTGAACGAACCTGCATGAAATGGGGCGCATATTACTTAAGCTTTTCTTCTGATATGGATGTGGCAGAAATGGTAAAGGAAGTGGCTGAGCATTGATACTGAATTCTCCATGGGGACTGACAGCACTATTGGCTGTCCCTGTGATAATAATACTATATCTCTTGAAGCAAAAACATGAAGATTATATAATTTCCAGTATTTTTCTGTGGCAAAATGCTTTACAGGATATTGAAGCAAATGCTCCCTGGCAAAAACTTAAGAAAAACATATTGATGTTTCTTCAAATAGTTGCTGTGGTACTTCTAGCCTTATTATTGGCTGAACCCGCTGTTAAAACTGGTAGTATCAACAGTGATGCGGTCATGCTGGTAATGGACTGCTCACTGAGCATGCAGTCAACTGATATTAAGCCAAACAGATTTGAAGCAGCCAGAAGAGATGCTATAAATTTGGTGGAATCATGCAGTTCCAATACAAAATTTATATTGATTGTTTCCGGAAATACACCTCAAATTGTGTTAAGCCAGACCAATGACAAAGACAGGGTTATACAGGAAATCCAAAACCTTAAGGTAAGTGATACAGCACAGGACCTTGAAGGAACTATTGAACTGGTAAATTCGCTGTTGCGTGAAAATTCAGAAATGCAGGTTAACTGGTTCGGAGATGGTGTCAATCCGGTTTCGGACAGTTCATCCGGCAATGTTTCGAAACAATCATCCGAAAATGTTTCAAATCATTCATCAGGCAATATTTCAAACCAATATATTTCCAGCGACAATATACAGTATCATTTATACAACAGAAATGGAGCAAACTATGCAGTAACCTTGCTTTCTCAGCGCAAACTACAAAATAGCCAGGAAATAATGGCGCTTAGCCGTATTGCCAATTTTTCACTTGAAGATGCTGAGCTGGATGTCAGCTTATATACAGACGGTGAATTGTTTGATGCACGCAGGGTGAGGGTTGAGGCTGGAAAGAGTGAAAACATTTACTGGAAGAAGATACCTGCATCAGCTTCAAGACTTGAGTGCAGGATAGACACTGACGATACACTGGATAAAGATAACAGTGCAGGATTGATGGTACATACAAACAAGGTAAGAAAGGTATTGCTTTCATCGGCAGGAAATATTTTTCTGGAAAAGCTCCTGAGCCTTATGCCGGATGTGGAGCTTTACCGCACGGATGCAGGAGATATACAGGAGCTGAAGGGTTATGAACTGTACATTTTCGACGGAAATTTGCCAGAACAGCTTCCCGGTGACGGGCATATAATTCTTTTTAATCCTCCACAGAACGAATATTTTTCTTTAGCCGGAAAATCTGAATATACCGAAATACGTTGTACAAAGCACAGGATATATAATAACCTGGAGGAGAATATTTCTTTCGATGCATTGAAAACAGATTTATATCATCTGCCTCAATGGAGCAATCCGCTTATGGAAAATGATGAAGGTATTGTAGCCTTTGAAGGCTATTTGGATAAGTTTCGGTTAATGGTTTTTGGTTTTGATTTGCATGAAACAAACTTACCGGTGCAGCCTCTATTTCCCGTTATCATGACAAGATTTGTACAGGAACTGCTGCCGGGAGGCCTGAATGAGATTTCTGCAGTTAATGCCGGAGATTTAATAAATTTATCTATTGACCCGGAAGCAAGAGAAGTGTTTGTTATTGCACCTGACGGCAATAAAACACAAATTGCACCTCCCTTTCCGGTGGATGTTTTCGACGGGGCTACACAAATAGGTACGTATATACTTGAACAAAAGCTTGAAAATGAAAACTTGCAGCAAGCTTTTTTCGTGAATGCGCCCTCGGAGAAAGAATTTGCAATGCTTGAAGGTACAAAATCCCTTCAGCAGGATGTTGAAAAAGTTCAGGAACATAAGCAATTTGGATTTTGGAATATCAAAATCCCCTTATTATGCCTTTTGTTTGCAATCCTTGCGATAGAATGGTGGGTTTATTCAAATGGTATTTAAATTTGAAAATCCGTGGCTGCTGTTGTTGCTTTTGCCTGCAGCGGTATTTATGTATTATACAACAAGAAATATGGTTCGACTGGTGCGCTGGAGACGCATTGCTATTGTTCTGCTCCGCAGCCTTGTATTCCTTATTGTCATATTGCTTATTTCGGGCTTTACACTGCAGCAGGTTTCAAACACAACTACTACTTTGTTTCTGATAGATTCATCTGACAGCATTAGTGATAAAGAGCAGGCTGCAGCCTTTGTCCGGGAAGCAATAAAAAACATGGGCAGAAATGACGAAGCAGGGGTTATTAATTTTGGAGGAAACTCCAGTATTGAATTGCTGCCGGATAATAATCCAATTTTTGATAAGGTGCAAACAAGAATCAACTCTTCTTTCACCAATGTGGAAAATGCATTGATAACCGCCCAGTCCATTATGCCGTGGGATCACATGAAAAGAGTGGTAATTTTAACAGATGGACGGGAAAATACCGGCAATGCCCTTGCTCAGGTCAAGCAAATGAAGACAAAGGGTTATTCGGTAGATGTTTACCCCATAAGCTCCAGCTTAAAAGAAGAAGTCCAGCTTCAGGAGTTAAATATTCCGAAATCGGTAAACTTGAATGAACAGTTCGAAATTTCGGTTAATATAAGGAGTAACGTTAATACCAGGGCTGTTCTTCAGTTATACAGTGACCGTACGTTGACAGCCCAGAAGGAAGTTGAACTGAATAAGGGTGACAACAGATTTGCTTTTTTGGACATTGCCATAAACGGAGGGATGGTTACATACAGAGTTGAGGTAATTGCAGATTCTGATACCTTTTCACAGAACAATGCACTTTCCTCTTATACATACGTTCAGGATATACCTGAAATTTTGATGGTTTCTGAATCGGAAGAAGCCGGTAGAGTACTTGCAGATATTCTTGAAGAAAATATGCATTTAACTGTAGTCAATCCTAAACAGGTACCGGCTGATCTTTCAGAAATGCTTAAATATGACGCATTTATCCTGGTTAACGTTTCTGCCGACAGTCTCAGCAATGCATTTCTTGAAAATCTGAAAACGTCGGTAAGCCACCAGGGCAAAGGGCTCCTTGTTACAGGGGGTGACAATAGTTATGGTCCGGGAGGATATTATCAAACTGCTCTGGAGGAAATTCTGCCTGTAAATATGGATATTAAGCCAAAAGAAGAAGAACCAAACCTTGCGCTTATGCTGGTAATTGACAAATCCGGAAGTATGTCCGAAGGGGATTTTGGAATATCAAAAATGGAACTGGCAAAGGAAGCAGCAATACGGGCAACAGAGGTTCTGGATCAGGATGATACAATTGGGGTTATTGCTTTTGACGATGCATATAAGTGGGTTGTTGAACCTCAAAAACTTGACAACTTACAGCGAATTCAGAATGCAATAGGCACAATTCGTTCGGGTGGCGGAACGCAGATTCTTCCACCTTTGGAAGCAGCCTACGAAGCGATAAAAAATGCTGATGCCGGATTAAAGCATATAATTCTATTGACAGACGGTCAGGCGGAAAAGAGCGGTTACGAGCATTTAATAGAAGGATTGAGGGAAAATAAGATTACCCTTTCAACTGTTGCAGTAGGGCGTGGTGCGGATTTTCTCCTGATGAAGGCACTTGCCTACGGAGGCAATGGCAGATATTACGAAACAGATGAATTTACTGACATACCCAAGATATTTGCAAAGGAAGTTTTTCTTGCAGGTAAAAAATATCTGACTAACAGGACATTTACCCCGGGGCTTGCAGGTTCATCGGAGATTCTCAAAGGCATCAAAGCAGTGCCTCAGCTGGATGGGTATGTAACAACTACTGCGAAAAAAACAGCTAATGTTGTGTTTGTGAGTGATGAAAATGACCCTGTTCTGGCATGCTGGCAGTACGGACTGGGAAGAACTGTTGCATGGACTCCTGATGTGCAAGGCATATGGACATATGACTGGATGAATTGGGAAGACTCTCCGAAGTTCTGGAGGAATGTTGTATCATGGATTGTCCAGCAGAATATGAGCAAAGGTTATGCAATAGAAACTGATATTGACGGACAGAATGGCTCCATAACCGTCAAAGCGGAAGATGATGCCTTTATGACTGCTAGTGACGTAAGGGGGACTCTCATAGCTCCTGA
This sequence comes from Clostridiaceae bacterium, assembly GCA_012840085.1. Lineage (GTDB taxonomy): Bacteria > Bacillota > Clostridia > Acetivibrionales > DUMB01 > DUMB01. The sequence continues at coordinate 31,196 of DUMB01000040.1, read as the reverse complement.
TGGAACCAAGCAGGAAATAAAGCTGTTGCCGGGTGCACCGGGAGAATACACGGGTACATTTACAGACCTGGAAAGTGGTGTCTATATTGCGGATATTATCCTGTCCGGCAGTGAAGGACAGAGTGAGCACATCAGTACAGGGCTGATTATGCCTTATTCACCTGAATATGATTTGTTGTCAAATGAAAAATCAAACGACAATGATGCACTTCTTAAAAAAATAGTGTATGAAGGCGGGGGACGTATACTAAGTAATCCGGCTCAGGTATTTGAAAACGAATTGCCTCCTGTTACGGGAAAGATAGACCCAACGTATGCATTGATTATTGTCGTATTAGTTTTGTTCATGCTGGATGTCATTATAAGACGTGTTAATTTTCATCCCGGTACATGGACAAAAAGGCTTGTTTCGATTGCTGATTCAGGTAAAGCTGTGATAGCCGGAAGTATTAATGGAATCGGAAGAATTACTAAAAGGATTACTAACAGAGATGGTAACGAAACAATAGATAGAGCTGCGGATAGAACTAAAGATGCGACTTTGGATATAAACGAAAATAGACCTACAGATAGAATTTCAGATATAACTTCAAATAAAACCGCAGCTGGCACTGCAGATATAACTTCTGACAGAAATTCTATCAGAACTTTAGTTAGACCAACGGATGGAACCAAAAAAAGAACTCCGGAAAAGACTTTAGATAGAGCTACAGGCAGAGCTACAGACATAAACCGCCAGACTACAAATAAAGCTAAAAGCAGCAATATAAATGGAACTATTAATGCAAATGACAGGACTGAAATCAAAGTTAATAAAGATACTGTAAACACAAAAGATAATGCTGCATCTTCTCACATTTCGCAGTTGCTGGATAAGAAGCGAAAGTGGAAGAGGTAATGTAATTAGTTAATACAACTTGTTGTGCTAACGTCTTGCTGGCACAACAAGTTAGCTGTATATTGAAAAATTGATTTTATATTTTATATAGCAAACAAGTGATTGGTATTTATGTAATATAACGGTATTATATAAAAAGTATTACTGCTAATAATTGTATTGATTTAATCGAATTATTTTAGCAGTACTAGCAGAAACATTATGAATTCAAATACTTTAGTTCAAAACAATAAAGCATATGCAGGAAATGTCAGAATAAACAATTCTTGAATTTTAGTTTATTAAACGGTAATGTTGATGAAATAAATCGACAATTTTATAGAAACATAGAAACTCTAATTCTATCAGAACAGATGTTCCTAAAATATTGTAAACTAATACGATTTGTTATATAATGGATAAGTGATAAGTGATCAGGTTTAATATGAGTAATATGTCTCTGAAGGTTCCTTCCCAAAGATTCCCACTCATGAGGATGGAGACGTTATAGTTGCTGCAGGGAATCTGCAAAGGAAGGGGGTGATCGATATGAATACCGATTTCTACACAAACATCGGCTTAGCTGTTGTGTGGTGCATGGAATCCATATTCATACCAGTTGGGGTAGCGGTTTCTGCAAGAATTATTATTGCGGAAAAGTTACTTCGGTCACAGCCTAAAAGACAAAGAAAAAAACGATCTAAAAAACCGTTAAAATTATAGCGCTCATTATTAAACCTGACAGCAACAAGCGTTGCCTTCCTTATCTATATTATAGCACAATTGAGAGTGAAGTAAACCACAAATTTGAGATAAAAAAGCTTTAAAAACAGTATTATAAAATAATTATTATAATATTATAATTTGAAAGGATATGTTGGTAATGGATAAATGGGAATACAAAACTATTGAATTTAAAACTAAAGGATTTGTAGGAGGGCTGCTTGACATAAGTGCCTTTAACGAAGCGTTAAATAATTGCGGCAGAGATGGATGGGAGTTAGTTAGCTGTTTTGATACAAATCAATCATATGGCGCAAGCAGAAAAGTTATAGCTGTCTTTAAAAGACAGAAGCCGGTTTAAAATTAGAAGCTGGTTTGAAATTTAATTTTCAGCGCCCTATAAAAAGATCCATAACAGGTTCATACTATGCTGTGGTTATTTGCAGCTTATTTCTTTTAAAATGCTTGGGAGAGACACCGGTATACTTCTTAAATATTTTGCTAAAATAGTATGGGTCTTCAATACCTACCAGGTATCCAATTTCAGAAAAGTTCATGTCAGTGTTTTCAATAAATTCAATCGCTTTCTTAATCCTTACCATGTTAAGATAATCGCGGATTGTATGACCTGTTAGTTTTCTAAAAACTCTGTTTAAATAAGCATAATTCGATTCAAATCTCTGCTGTATGTCGTTACTGTCTATCTTTTTATGATACTCATTATTCAGGTAATCAAGCAAATCTTGGCATTTCATGAAAGATTTCGGATAAGCAGATACTGACTTTCTAAAGTTTAAATCGGCAAATTCGCTTGATATTCTTATAATCAATTCGGAAAGCTTACATGATGTAAGGCAATTATAATATTCATTTTTTCTTGAATATTCATCTGCTGTTTCTTTAAGCATATAAAGAAGATATGTCAATAACTTATTGTTGGATACACTATAATGCTTAGGCAAATAACATCTTGTGTTATGAGTCTTGCCGTCTTGCATAAAGCTTTGTGCTAGTGATGAATCTTTACTTTTATTCAATTCCAGTATAAGTTCGTTTAATGGTTTATCAATTGTAGTTATATCTGAATGTTTGAAATGAAAATAATAATAGTCGCAACAAGCAGCTTTGAAACCGGAATGTTTAAATCCAGGCTGAAGTATAAAAGAATCTCCTTTTTTTAAGACATACCGTTTACCGGCTTCTTCTATATATAATTCGCCGCTTTTTATAAAATAAAGCATATACTCATCTGTAAGCCTTGGAAAGTGTATCCACGGTTCTTTATAAGATACAAAACCAAAGTGTGTTGTTAATGGCATAATGCTTGAATTATAAAGAAGCATTTATTTTAGTCATCTCCTTATGGATTAAAATGAAATTTTACATCATTATACCACACTACTAAATATATACAAAAGTACTACCCATTTAGGCAGTACTTTTATTAGCTACACATCTGTGTAGTGGAAGTATTATCCAGAGGTTTGTATAATTTTAGTATAAAGATTGCATGAAATAAAACAAATATTTATTTTAAAGCCTTGAAAAGTGTATTTACAGTTTTTTACAAGATACGTAATAAGATACATAACAAAAGTTGTTTGCTAATGGCATAACAGTGATTTATATAGAAAAATTTATATCTGGTCATTTTCTTATAGGTAGGTATACGATATCATTATATAATATTTCTAAATATCTGATAATACAACGTATTTAAAAGTACTGCCTGTTTGAGTAGCGTTTCTATAAGCTACACATTTATGCAGTGGAACTGCTAACCAAGGGCTTGTATAATTTTTTATAGATAAAAAAGAAACATAAAGTTAAACGTTAAACCGACATCCCACAAAATAAAAAAAGAAGCACCCCAATAAATTGATAACTCCTGCAACCTTAGATGGATATGTTTTTGATGAAGACATGTATTCAAATCAACCTGGAATACATGAATTACTAAGGGAAATGAATGAAAAGGTGCTTAGTAAATACGACATAGTATGTATTGGTGAAACCTTGAACGTAAATCCTGAGACTGCCAGGCTATATTCTGATGAAGTTAGGAAAGAAATAGATATGGTGTGCAATTCTGAGCTGATGTTTATAGATGCCGGTCCAAAATGGAAATGGGACGTCATACCATGGAAGCTAACCGACTTTAAAAGAATTATTGAAAAATGGCAGGTTGGACTTTTCGGTAAAGGCTGGAGTTGCCTTTACTTTTCAAACCATGACCAGCCGAGAATGGTATCCCGGTTTGGAAATGACACAATATACCGAAAGGAATCAGCGAAGCTGCTGGCTACATTGCTTCTTACCATTCATGGAACACCTTTTATATACCAGGGTGAAGAAATTGGAATGACAAATGTAAGATTTTCGTCAATCGAAGACTATAGGGATGTGGAAACTCTCAACTTTTTCAAAGAAGCTGTAAATAGTGGCTGGCCGGTTGAAAAGGTAATGGAGGCAATCTACTGCAAAGGGAGAGATAATGTCCGTACGCCGATGCAATTGAATGATGAAAAAAATGCAGGCTTCACAAAAGGTGAACCTTGGATTAAGGTCAATCCTAACTATAAAGAAATCAATGTGGCTCAATCATCGACAGACCCTGATTCAGTCCTCAACTACTATAAAAAGCTCATACAGATCAGGAAAAACCTACCTGTGCTTATATATGGCGAATTTAATCTGATTCTTGAAGATGATGAACAAATATTCGCATATACCAGAAAACTAGGTAATGACAAGGTTCTGGTGATATTGAATTTTTCAAATGAGTATGCATGGTTTAACAGTCCTGAGAGTGTTGATCAAAATAATATAGAACTTCTGATTTCAAATTATGAAACAGAAAGAACAGAGCAATTAAACTGCTTAAAACTAAGGCCTTATGAAGCAAGGGTCTATAAATATGATTGAATCAACCGTCATTATATGCAATGTATTGAGCCGAAAAATCATTATTTTACAAAAAAAGTACAAAATTCACATTCACTGTTAACATGACGTAACTTATAATGCTGATAGAGTTTAACAATGAAGTGAAGGGATATGTAATTATGAGTGCGTATTTTTATTTAGCCAAAATGAAGTTGCTGGTTTTTCTTTCATATAGATTTGAAGTATTCACTTCGCTTGGAACAAATCTCATAGTAGTTTTGGCGAATATATACCTATGGAAAGCCGCATACAAGGGCATCGACAGTGTAGCCGGCGTCAAAGAAACTCAAATGTTAACATACACAATAATGTCAACTTTGCTAGCGTCATTTTTTAGTGTGAATATTGAACACGCGCTGCAAGAACGCATAACACACGGAGATATTGCAATTGACTTTTTCAGACCAATTAGTATTTTACTGAAGTATCTGGCTGAAGATATCGGTATTGCTATTAGCTCGATATTAAGCAAGCTGATGCCGTTGCTTGTAATTATGACAGTGTTTGTACAGCCTCCTGTTCCTGACAGCCCTATGGCTTTTGTGTTGTTCCTGCTTAGTGCGGTATTTAGTTTTTTGATATTATGGCTTATAAGTGCGCTAATCTCATTGTTGTGTTTTTGGGTTTTACAGTTGGGCGAAATGAAAACAGTTAAAGACGGAATTGTACTTTTGCTTTCAGGCAAGATAATACCCTTATGGCTATTCCCGAAAAAGATTCAAAGAATGATAGAAATTTTACCTTTCCAGTATGTATACCAGACACCTTTAAGTATATATATAGGAAAAGTTCAGCCTGAACAGGCTATAGTTCCAATGCTGATACAGTTTGCATGGATACTCCTTTTCACTTCCCTGCTGTGCTTTGGGTGGAGCAGGGCAAGGAAAAGAGTTTTAGTTCAAGGAGGCTAGCAGATGTTAGAGAATGTTAAGTATTATATTTCGGTTGCTTTATATTACTTCAAGCTTTCTTTACAAAAACAGTTCGAATATCCTGCAATGATAATCAGTTGTGTCTTTATGATCCCAATGATGTATGGCACCGGAATTCTTCTTTTGTATTTCATGGTTCACAATTTTCAACCTCTGGGAGGATGGTCATTTCCGCAGTTGGCCTTCTTGTTCGGAATAGGTTACCTGAGCCATGGGCTGATGATGGTATTTTCTGTACAAAACTGGTGGATAGAAAGCTATGTTTTACGCGGAGAGTTTGACCGCATGCTTTTAAGACCTTTAAGTGTTTTTTTTCAATTCACGGTTACCTACATCAATTTTATAGGCTTGGTTGACGTACTGGTAGGATTAACAATTTTCCTTTACAGCTGCAAGTTGATTAATTTTGTATGGTCTCTGCATAATATAATAACGATTGCTTTTGTAATAATCGGAGGAGTACTGATAAGGTCGTCAATTTTTACGATATTTTGTTCCGTCGCATTTTGGACAAAAAGAAGTGAATCGCTGTTTTTACTGCTTAATGATATGTTGGAGCGAACTACACAGTATCCAATGACTATTTATCCTTACTTTGTACAGTTTATGTTGACATTCATAGTTCCTATAGCATTTATAAGCTTTTACCCTGCATGTGAAATTCTCGGTAAAGACGGCAGGATTGTATTTCCGCTCGAAATGTCTGTGTATACACCAATAATAGGTATAGTAATGTTCATACTTGCTAATATGTTTTTTAATCTTGGACTAAAAAAATATGAAAGCGCAGGTTCATGAGGTGATTTAATGGCATTCTTAGAAGTAGAAAATCTAGTGAAAGAATTTACTGTAACAAAAAAGAAGGAAGGTTTAAAGGGAGCTGTTTCAAGCCTGTTCCATCCAGAAAAGTACAAAGTAAGGGCAGTGGATAATATTAGTTTTAATATTGAGCAGGGTGAGATAGTAGGTTTTATCGGTCCAAATGGCGCTGGCAAAAGCACTGCAGTTAAAATGATGACCGGGATACTTCATCCTACAATGGGGTCCGTCAAAATTAACGGCATTTCGCCTCACAAAAACCGTAAAGCAGTTGTAGGCAAGCTTGGTGTTGTTTTTGGGCAAAGGACACAATTATATTGGGACTTAAGGCTTGGAGAGACCTTTGAACTGCTGAAGAGAATCTATAAAATTGATGATAAAATGTATAAAGATAATATAAAGATGCTGGATGAAGTTTTAAATATAACCGAAATAATTGATACTCCTGTAAGACAGCTTTCCCTGGGGCAGAGAATGCGCGGTGACCTTGCAGCTGCAATGCTTCACTCACCCACAATGCTTTTTCTTGATGAGCCTACCATAGGGCTTGATATTGAAGCAAAGCACTCAATAAGGAACTTTATTAAACAGATAAATGAAAGATGCGGCACTACAGTAATCCTCACAACTCACGATCTTGGAGATGTGGAGGAACTATGCAAGAGACTTATTGTAATAAACCACGGAAAAATTGTAGAGGACGGTCCTTTGAATTCTATTATCGAAAGAATGGCACCTTACAGGTACCTTGTTGTTGAACTTGCATCCCCACATCACAACCTGTTCCATCCTGCTGCTGAAGTGGTAAAGACGGAGACTCTCCGTGTATGGTTCAAGTTTGATAAGTCGCGTATTGCTGCGACAGAACTCATTTCAGATCTTTCCAAAACATATCCCATAAGAGATGTAAGTGTTAAAGAACCGGACATTGAGGACATGATAATGGAAATATATAAAAAACCTGTTATTTTTTAAATTAACTTAAATTATTTTTACAAGTTTAGCGATAGTTGTCGTATAATTTTTTTTAAAAAGTGCTTGCATATTTAAATAATATATGTTATTATCAAATTACAAGTTACACGTTTAACATATTAATATTTACAAAAATTGTACAACTTATTTATTTACCGTATGGACTTGAATTGTGTTTATTTCTGCTTTTTGTCGCTGCATTGATTTCATGTAAGAAAATTGCTATTATTCACAATTTTAAGTTGCAAAAATGAATTACTGAATTAAACAATAATTACATTTTATTTACAGCTGTAAGAAAAAATGCGCATAAGGTTAAACGAATAACCAAAGAGATAAAGAGGTGTTATATATGATATGAAAAGAGTAACGGTAAAGGATATTGCAAAGGCTATCGGAGTAAGTCCAGCGGTAGTTTCTTATGTGTTAAACGGAAAGGAGTACAAAGTATCTCAAGAAACTGTTTTAAAAGTGAAGGCTGCAATTAAGGAATTAAATTATATTCCTAATCTAACAGCAAGAAGTCTGGTCAAGAACAAATCTCAATTAGTTGGTGTAATAATTCCTCAAACAGAAGAAACATCGCAGCTTTTACTTACGAATCCCTTTTATAGCGAGATTATTGGTGGAATTGAATCAAAACTAAGACAATGCGGTTACCATTTGCTCCTGTCAGGAGTAGATAAAGGCAAAAGTTACCTTGATACATCAGTTCAGAGAAACCTGGACGGAGCAATCATTATGGGTATTTACCAGGAACAGTTTTATGAAGAACTGAAGCAGGCACAAATACCAATTGTATTGATTGACAGTTATATAAGTGACAACTATTTTTATAGGGTAGGAATTGATGATGAATACGGAGGTTATCTTGCCACAAAATATCTTATTGAACATGGTCACAGGGACATTGCATTAGTTACAGGAAGCATAAAGCGGGATGGAGTTAATGAAAAGAGATTTTTAGGTTATAAAAGAGCTTTAAGTGAAGCAGGTATTTTCTATAACCCGGATTATGTATTTGATGGTTTGGTAAGCTTTGAATATGGTTATAAAGCTGGAATTGCCATTGCCCAAAATCACAAAAAAGTTACAGGTGTATTTGCGAGTGCGGATTTGATGGCGTTAGGTGTTATCAAAGGACTGACAGAAAGCCGTTTGAAAATTCCGGAAGACATATCTGTAATAGGATTTGACAATATCTCTATTCTGCAATTTACACTTCCATTGACAACAGTAGACCAAAATATCACAGCTAAAGGAATAAAAGCTGCTGAATTACTTATCGATTTAATCGAAGGAAAAGGAGATAACGAGTCTAAAGAAAAAATACTTCCTCTTCGAATAATAGAAAGAGAGACGGTAAAACGGATTAAAGATAAATAGCTAAAGGCAGGCTTTAGACATAAAGGAGTGAGGTTATGGTTGGCGAAAGCAGGCTTAGCAAAGGACTGGTAATTTTGACATTTCTTCTACCTAGTCTCATTGGTCTTATACTATTCAATATAATTCCGATAATAAGTTCAGCGTTTATGAGTTTTACAGATTGGGATATGCTCACAAATCCCAAATTCGTTGGGTTTCAAAACTATTATAACGTTTTTTTTAATGAAAATTCTATAAAAAGCATTGTTAATACTCTTAAATATGTAGTTGGGTTTACCCCTTTGGTTATTTGCTTTGGTTTAATGCTTGCCATATTGCTGAATATTAAAATTACAGGTTTAGATGTATATAGAGTAATATTTTTCATGCCTGTAGTTATTTCTTGGGTAGTAGTATCTCTTATATGGATTTGGCTGTATAGTCCAGACAGCGGTATTATTAACTACTTGTTATCCTTGATCGGTATCAATGGCCCTGCCTGGCTCCAAAATGAACATACTGCCATGCCGGCAGTGATTATAGCTAGTTTATGGAAGGATGTAGGGTTTGCCGCTGTAATTCTTCTGTCAGGATTGCAGAATATACCTGATGAGTATTATGAAAGCGCAGAAATCGACGGTGCCAATAGTATAAAAAAGCTGTTCTATATCACTCTGCCATGTCTGACCCCAATACTTTTCTTCTTGATAGTTACTTCACTTATCACATCATTTCAGGTTTTTGACCAAGTATTTATAATGACAAAGGGAGGGCCCTTCGGCAGTACGAGGACTATCGTACAGGAAATATATGAAAATGCTTTCCAAATGGGCAAGGTCGGATTTGCATGTGCACAGGCTTGGCTGCTGGTTGTAATAATACTTGTTGTCACGCTTGTTCAGAATATTCTGCAAAAAAGGTGGGTTCATTATGAGTCAAAATAACAATAAAAGAGCCAAGAGGATCCTGTTGCATATTTTACTCATTTTGTTAAGCGTATTATTCATATTTCCGTTTTTATGGATGTTCATGGGAGCTTTTAAAAATGATGTAGAAGTAATAAAAATGCCTCCGACGCTATTGCCTTCAAAATTTAGTTTTGATAATTTCAGAACAATAAGCAAGCTGTTTCCTGTCGGCAGGTTTTTACTTAACAGTGTATTTGTTGCATTTTCATCAACGATTTTACAGCTATTATTTTGTGCAATGGCGGCATATGTTTTTGCAAAAATAAAGTTTACCGGAAGAGAAGTTTTATTTACCTTATTTCTGATTACCATGATGGTTCCAAGACAACTCACAATGATTACACTTTACAGGATATTTGTTAATTTGCACCTGCAAAACTCATACCTGGGTCTGATTTTGCCAAGTACATACAATGCACTGGGAATATTTCTCATGCGACAGCACATCAGAACTATTCCGGATTCATTTGCAGAAGCTGCAACAGTTGATGGAGCATCCCATTTTAAGATATTTTTTAAATTAATATTACCATTATGTAAACCAGCACTCGCAACAGTGGGTATACTGGGGTTTATGGAATCATGGAACAGTTTCCTTTGGCCATTAATTATCACAAGCAGTACAGAGTTAGCGACATTACCACTTGGACTTTCTAAACTGCAAGGGAGATGGACAACTGCATGGAATCTCCTTATGGCAGGCAATGTAATCAGTACTATACCAATACTTATGGTATACCTGTTTGCTCAAAAGTACTTTATAAAAAGTCTTGCACACAGCGGCATAAAAGGCTAAACAGGATTTACTCTATGCAAAGGAGGTGACATTAAGACAACGCAAACTGGCTATTTGCAGTTACAAATTAATAAAGGAGTAATTTTTACTATGAAAAAGAAAATTTATGTATCAAAAAGAGGAGGGCTTTTATTATGGTAAAAAGAATTTTTGCATTGATACTTGCTTTATTAATGGTGACGGCACTTTTTGTTGGATGTGGGTCTGACAAAAACGAGAAGGCAACAAATGATAGTGAGAAAGTTGTAGAAGAAAACAAATCTGACACACCTGATACCCAGCCGAAAGAAAAAGAAGCAGAACCTGTTACGATTAAATTTATACAGAACTCAGCAAATGGCGGACGTGAAGATGTATTAAAGTCTATGATAGACAATTTCCAGACGAAGTATTCAAACATAACTGTAGATTATGAAATCATACCATGGAACGACTATTACACAAAGCTTAATACAGTGTTAAGTGCCGGGGCTGAAGCACCCGATGTGTTTGAGGTAGGTTATGAAAATTTTGCACAGTATGCTTCGAAAGGTCTCTTAAAAGATATAACTGATATAGTGGCAAGCGATTCGGAATTCAAAACGGAAAACATGAAAAAGCTTGCATTTGATGCATATAAGTTTGATGGAAAACAGATGGGAATATGCACAGATTTTACCGGATGTATAATGTATTACAATAAGGACCTCTTTGACAGTAAAGGATTGGAATACCCAAATGAAAACTGGACTTGGGAAGATGAGCTCGAGGCAGCTAAGAAGCTTACAGATGAAAGCAAGGGCATATGGGGAACTGTTTCTCCGCTTCAGGTATATGAGTTTTACAAAACTATTGCACAAAACGGAGGAAGCGTCTGGGGTACTGACGGAAAGACTGTGACTGTCAACAGCAAGGAATGTGTAGAAGCTCTTCAATGGATGATTGATAAATCATATAAATATAAAGTTCAACCGCCTTTTACAAGCGATATTTATACTCAGCCTGATGCTGACTGGCGTGCATTTGAAGAGGGTAAAATTGCAATGCTCAGAAATGGTACCTGGCAGTTTGGAGAATTTGAAAAGAATGCTAAATGTAATTGGGATATAGTACTTGAACCTGGAAATACTCAAAAAGCACATCACTTCTTCTCCAACGGGTTAGCTATGTATAAAAACAGCGAGAAAGGTAATGCAGCATGGACATTTATGAAATATATGGCCATAGATCCGTTTGTAGTTAACACAAGGATAGAAGAGAACTGGAACATTCCTGTACTTAACGATGATAATGTCATGAGTGCATACTATAAGAAGACACCACCGGAATCCAAAAAGGTTGCAACAGATCTTCTCGACTCTCTGGTACTGCCTCCACTGGGACCAATACCTGAAAAGTGGGCTGAGTTACAACAAGTATTAGGTGAAGAGCTGGAAAAAGCAAAGTATGGAAAAGTTACTGCACAGGAAGCGCTTGATGCAGCAAAAGAAAAGATTGAAAAACTGCTCCAATAATTTTTCAATCTGAAAATAAAGAAAACATTTAAAATGATAAAAAACATTAACGTTTATACTAAATTTATTAAATCGTCTAATGATTAGCTGTATTTATAGATGGTCGTAATAAATACGGCCATCTATAAATTACCATTTATTAATTATTAATAGTACTTCTACGCGTACTTTTTATTATATTACATTAACTATATATTATCAAGTTATGAAAGTCTATGATAAGGAAAATATATGGATAATTATAAATCTCTTTAAGGAGTGGAACTAATGACAAAAAGATTTATCCCTACAGGCAATGAAATGATATCAATACCAGAAATTAGAGAATCCGATGCTTCAATTTGCTCTATAAATTTTTTACATATGGGATTTAAGGGGCTTATTGAAATTCGTGGAGGGAACAACCACGGAGATGAGTTTATGCGCCCATTTTGCAGAGTAGACGGAAAAGACATGCCTATGGAAAATTTAGTATGGGACAATGTACATTACTGGATTCCGAGATTTAAAACAGAATGGGGCAGTATAATATTTTCAGGTTTAATACTTGCACCTGTGGGTGAAAGAGGTTTTATTTATAAATTAAGTATAACGAATCATGGAAAAGAAGATGTTGATATTTCAACAGGCCTGAAGGGATGCTGGAAAAACTGTCTTCATACAATAAATGAAAGTAAAACTATGAACGGAAGCCAATATATATATAAAAGCAACTGGAATAGAAGTTTCATAATGGATTTCCGAAACATGGTCACTATATTTTCAATTGCTCCGATATTTAATGAAAAAATGGATAATGAAGTTTTTGAACATCACAATGATGGAATTAGATATGAATTGGCCAAGAGTTTTCATCTATGTCCCGGTGAATCATGTGAACTAACATTTTACTGGGGACTAGGCCTTGAAGAGGTAAGCGCGGCAACCTCTGCACAGGAAATGTTAAGAAAAGGCTTTGAAAAAGTAATGCATGATACGTGCAACTGGCTGTCAAGCCGTCAAAAAACCTGTCCAAATAAGGAATTAGAAAGCTTATTCAATAGAAACCTGTTTTTTAATTACTTTTATGCATCAGGTATAACTTTGGATACTGAAGAATTTGTTTTGGTTACATCCAGAAGTCCCAGATATTACGTAAGTGCGGCTTATTGGGATAGAGACAGTCTTTTATGGAGCTTCCCTTCGATTTTAATTACCGACGTGGACTATGCTAGAAACATGTTAGAATATGTTTTTACAAAGCAGATTAGGAATGTAGGAATTCACAGCCGCTTTATTGACGGTACTATGTTGGAGCCGGGTTTTGAATTGGATGAATTATGTGCTCCTGTCATTGCCCTGCATAATTATATTAGTTATTCCGGGGACATGACAATTCTTAGTGAAGATTATATTCTAAAAGGTTTAAGGAAAATTTTAAATATTCTTGATTCGAAAAAACACAGAGAGGTTGATCTTTACGAAACCTTTTTACAACCTACTGATGATATGATTGTCTATCCATATCTTACATATAACAATGTTTTAGTATGGAAGGCACTTATATATCTTGCTGAAATGCTAAAAGGTATTGAAGGAGTTGAGTTCAGTAACAAATTACTTGAAAAAGCTGCTAAAGTTGAAAAGGCTATTTGGGATCACTGTGTTGTAAAACTGTGTGATAAGGAAATGTTTGCCTGGTCAGTTGATCTTAACGGACAATGGAATATATATGATGAACCTCCCGGAAGTTTGCAGCTTTTGCCTTTTTACGGATTTTGTGACGAGAATAATCATGTTTATCAAAATACAGTTGAGCATATACGCAGACCAGAATACAAATTTTCATTTCATAACTGCAGAATAGCGGAAATTGGCTGTGAACATGCTCCACACCCATGGGTTTTAAGCATAGCTAATAGTCTGATATGTGGGAGAAAAAGAGAGTTCCTTGATATACTGCCTGTATTGAAAATGGATAATGGAATTGCTTGTGAGAGCGTTGATGAAACTACAGGTGAGTGTACAACAGGAGAGGCTTTTGCTACATGTGCAGGATTTTTGGCATATGCAATCTATCATGCATTTTTCGAGCAAAAATAAAAGTGAAACAGGAAATAAAGTACAGCAAAATAAAGTACAGCAAAAGTAGATATTGATTTTTACGTATGAGCGCGAGGGGTTGACTATATGAATAACTGGGTAATAAATCAAAATGATTTTGATATACAAAGTAAGAAATTTTATGAAAGTATATTTTCATTAGGCAATGGTTATATGGGTGTTAGAGGATTTGACGAAGAAGAAATTAGGGATGCCAAACATGAAATAAATACCTTTATAGCCGGAGTTTTTGATTATTATGCGCCAGGCAAGACGGATATGGTAAATTCACCAAACTTTTGGTGTACCAGTATTTTTGTCAACGGTGAAAGGTTCGCTCCTGAACGGGGAGAAATCTTAGAGTATAACAAAGAATTAAATATGAGAGAAGGAATATTAAAAAGAAAATTAATCTGGAAGAACGAGCAGGGAAACGAAACCTTAATAGAGACCACAAGGATTTTAAGCATTGATTCAATACACAATGCTGTACTGAGTATAAATATTACTCCTGTCAACTATTCCGGAGAGATCGTAATAGAAACCGGAATTGATGCTGATATATGGAACAATATAATTGATGATGACCAGGTAAAGACCAGTACTAATTTTTGCAGATTATTTGCAGAGGATGGAGAAGCTATTCATATTGATAATATTCATATTATCCGTTTGAAAACAACTGTAACAGGTTTAAAAATATATGAGGGATTTTCATCAGAAGTGAGGCATGGAGGAAGTATTCTAAAGTTGGAACAAAATATTGTACAACGGGAAAAATATGTTGCCGATAAGTTTACCTTCCCAGTTGCCAAAGGTGAAGTCTATACTTTGAATAAATTCATCAGTGTCTGGACATCAAGGGATAAGTATGCCGGAAGCCTGGAGGATCAAGTACTTCAGTCGGTAAAAACTGCGAAGGATTTGGGAGTGGCTGCGATGATTAAAAATCATGCTGCAGCCTGGGAACGAAAATGGCGAATAAGTGATATTGAGTTTGTCGGTGACAACAAAAGCCAGAAAGCCATAAGATATAACATATTTCAGCTTATACAAACCAATGCTGAAAATGACCCTTATGTAAATATCGGTGCAAGGGGATTAATGCATGGGAGATATAAGGGATGCTATTTTTGGGATACGGAAATATTCATGCTTCCATTCTATATTTATACCAATCCAAAGGCAGCCAGAAATCTTCTGTTATACCGATATCACACTTTAAACGGAGCAGAGGAAAATGCCAGAAGGCAGAATGTTGAAGGTGCCAGATATCCATGGATGAGTGCTGTTGACGGATTAGACCAGTGTGATACCTGGGATATTGGACTTAGTGAGGTCCATATAACTGCCGATGTCGCCTATGCAATAAATCATTACTATGAGGCAACCAATGACATTGAATTTATGAGAGATTTTGGATTAGAGATACTTATCCAGACGTCAAGGTATTGGAAGAGCAGGTTTACATATGACAGCCGTAAAGACTGTTATAATATGTTGTTCGTCAAAGGTCCCAATGAATACGGAGGAGTTGTGAACAACAATCTCTATACTGTAATGATGGCTGTTCATAATATGCAGCTTGCTAAGAAATTTATTAAAAAGATAAAAACATGTTATTCTGAAGCATATCAGCTTTTGGCCGAAAAGCTTGGTTTTAAAGAGGATGAAGTTAGACAGTGGGATGAGATTATAGAGAAAGTAGTTATAAACTATGACGCAGATAAATCACTTTACTTGGAGGATGACAACATCCTGAATCTGGAGCCATTGGATCTAAGCAGTGTGAAGGAAGGAGACCGGCCGTTATACAGAAAAATATGCTTTGACCGTTTACAAAGATATAGGGTTTTGAAACAAGCTGATGTAATTCTCTTAATGTTGCTGCTTTCTGATAAATTTAGTACCAAAGAAAAATTGGCAGCATGGAATTATTATGAACCTATAACTGCCCATGATTCATCTTTGAGCTATGGCACGCATTCTGCATTTGCTGCCCGACTTAATATGATGGAGGAAGCTTATAAATATTTTATAAAAAGTGTGTGTCTTGACCTGGATAACATTATGCAAAATACCCAGGAGGAAGGAATTCACTTTGCTGCTCTGGGCGCAAGCTGGCAAGCTGTTATCAACGGTTTTTGCGGTATAGAGTTAGAGCAGGGTAATTTAAAAATAAATCCTCATATTCCGAA
The DNA here is from genome assembly GCA_012840085.1 of Clostridiaceae bacterium. Lineage (GTDB taxonomy): Bacteria > Bacillota > Clostridia > Acetivibrionales > DUMB01 > DUMB01. Next base: position 15,022 of record DUMB01000040.1, on the reverse strand, counting down.
GCAATGGGAAAAAGTTAGCTTTAGAATGTATTATCATCAGTGTCTTTTAAAAGTATCTGTTTCCTCCAAAGCTATTTCAGTAACATATGAGGAAGGAGAACCAGATGAATTGCAAATTACTGTAGCAAATCAGCCTGTTTTACTCTTGAAATGTAAGGAAGAGATTATTTCAATTAGATAAACAGGAGGAATATTATGAAGGCTAATAAAGAATTTAATCCTATTTCAATTTTTGATTTTGAAGACGAACATATTAAGTTTAATCATAAAGAAATAAGCATTAAAGATTCAGTATTTCTATGCTATCATCTGGTTCAAAAGGGAGATTTAAAACTTGCTGCAAGACTAATAGATTCTATAACCAGAAGTATTCAAAATTCCAGTTCAACATACATGGAAGAAATACTTTGGTTATGGATATCAGGAGAATACTTCAATAAGGCAAATAACGTGGAAATACCTGAAAAAACGAAGAATCTTATGCTAAAAGTGATCAATAATGTTGAACTTTACTGGCAAAAACCGGCAGTAAACTGGATTGGAGAAACTCAGGAAGGCATTTTTCTTACCAATCTGGCCGTTGCCTATGGCGCACTCCAATCTGTCAACAATTTTTTAAAAAATGATACTGCACAGCAATGTATGCTCAAAATTAAAGATTTTATGTTTAAAAAATTCCTTAAGGAAGGCAAGGTCTTGAGCAAGCTTGGTTCAGAAGAAATAATGGGCGATATATGTCTCATATCCGTACCCTTTGGATTAATGGATGCAGGAAACCAGATACTTGTTGAAACTATAAAGGTTGTTGAAAGGGAACTGGTATCAAAAGGCGTCAGACTAAGCAAAAATGATACATATTATGGAGGCTGTATAAGGAATGACCTGACTTGCCTTTTATCTTGGTATTACTCGGAAAGAGGAGATATTGCACGTGCAAAATGGTTGCTGGAACAAGTGGAAGCTGTCTGGAACAGAGATGGAAAACTATTTGAACTGGATCTGAGAAGCTATAAAGAAGAATTATACTTTAGCTATTGGAGCGAAATGCAGGATAATAAATGTTTGGAGAAGCCTTTCACTTATATTGCTTATGCGATAGCTCAGCAAAATATAAAGCTTAAGGAACAGCAAGGCGTCGATGCCGGTACGGATATACAAATAATTCACAATCCTTTGGGAACAGAGAACAAGTATATTTTCTCGGTAATTGAGAGATTTCCAAGGCAGCCCGAGGAAGGCGAAAATGTTATCCTTAAAGCTGTTACACAACCATTTGATGAAGAGCAGGTTGTTAATGCAATATATACAGTAAACGGCATTACTCAACAAAAATCCCGGATGAGAATCAAAACTTCATCTGAAGGGGAAAAATACTGGGAAACAGAAATTGGCAGTTTCAATTACTGTGATAGAATTACCTATTATTTTGAAGTTTCTGACAGACAAAGAACGATAAAGTCAAACGAATATGGCTTTACAGTTAGAAAGTGGCATACTTTATCTAAGGTAACAGGAATAGTTGAAGGTGAAAATGAACTTTCAGTATATTTTGAAAATATAGATAATAATCAACATATACCTTGTTTAAAGATAAAGCAGGTAAATGATAATACGCTGAAGTGGTCCTTCTGTTTTGAAGATCAGATATCTGTGAAAAACATATTAAATCACTTAAATCAATCAACCAATGCTTTGAATATAGACAATACTTTGGATATAGATTTTGGCAATAATAAGCTTAATTTCAATAATAATAAGATATCATTTAGTATCAATGACCTCAATAACAATACTATACTGAAAAGCTATCGAAAAAACAAAAGACCTGGTTTTATAGATATACTCACAGACGGAAGTTCACAGGCTTTTAAAGTACGCTTTAATTTGAATATGGCATCAGATGAGAGAATATTTGGTCTTGGTGAAAGATACTCACATATTCAATACAGGGGCCTTGAAGTTGACAACTATGTCTATAACCAGTATAGGGACCAGGGACTGCGTACTTACATGCCTGTACCGTTCCTGCTTAGTTCAAAAGGTTACGGCATTTACCTGGATACCCCATTATATGCCCGTTACAGATTTGGCACAAGATTATCAGATCTCATGGAGCTTGAAGTAGACTTAAGCAGTAAAAATCAAACATTGGATATGTATTTGTATACAGGCAACCCAAAAGAGGTTCTGGGTAGTTATACAGATACCATCGGCAAGGCAAAACTTCCTCCAAAATGGGTTTTTGGTCCATGGATATCAAGTAATAACTGGGATAAACAGGAAGAAGTAATGAAGCAAATTGCACTGGGCAAAAAATATGAAATTCCTTCTACAGTTATTGTACTTGAGCAATGGAGTGATGAAGCTACTTTTTACATTTTTAATGATGCGCAATATGAAGTTAAAGACGGAAACTCATATTTTGAATTGGAGGACTTCACATTTCCTGCTTGGGGACGTTGGCCTGATCCGAAAAAAATGGTTAAGGACATACATGACGAAGGCCTTAAGATACTGTTATGGCAAGCGCCGGTTATGAAGTATATGGATGGAATTGCTCACGCACAAAGAGATGAAGATGAAAAAGTAATGCTTAAAAATGGTTTCTGTGTAAAACATAAAGATGGAGAGCCATATAGAATCCCAAGTTTTGAATGGTTCAAGAGAAGTTTGGTGCCTGATTTTACAAATCCGGCTGCAAAAGAATGGTGGCTGAATAAGAGAAAGTATCTCCTGGAGGATTTAAAGATAGACGGTTTTAAAACTGATGGTGGAGAATGTATATATGGCAGTGATCTTTTGTTCCATGATGGTTCTACCGGCAGTGAAATGAGAAACCTGTATCCGAATCTGTATGTAGGCAGTTACCAAGAGTTTATAAAAAAATATAAAGGAGAAGATGGAATAACATTCAGCAGAGCCGGATATACGGGTGCCCAGAAAATACCTTTACACTGGGCAGGAGATGAACGGTCAACTTATAAAGCTTTTGCTGCTTCCGTAAAAGCAGGGTTAAGCTGCAGCATGTCAGGTATTCCATTCTGGGGATGGGATTTAGGTGGATTCAATGGAGATATACCCACTGCAGAACTATATGTCCGGTCTGCACAAATGGCAGCTTTCTGTCCTATAATGCAATACCATGCTGAGACAAAAGGACAGTTTAATCAGGACAGAACACCCTGGAATATTGCAGAAAGGACCGGAGATGAACGTGTGATCCAAATCTATAAGAAATATGCAGATTTGAGAATGAACCTCTTGCCGTATATTTATATGCAGGCTGTTAATACATGTAAGACAGGGATTCCGATGATGAGGCTTATGCATTTAGAGTATCCTGAAGACCCAAGTTGTATTGATCTTTGGCAGCAGTATTTATTCGGTGATAGTTTATTGGTTGCTCCTGTAATTGAGGAAGGCAGCACAGTTAAAGATGTTTATCTGCCTGAAGGAAAATGGCTCAATCTGTTTAGCGGAGAAATATTTGAAGGACCTTTGGACACCAGAGTAAAAGCCAATCTCGACGAAATTCCGGTATTTGTAAAAGAAAACAGCGTGATTCCGTTAAATTTAGGCAGTAATTTCTCCCTGTTCGAATATGTGTCTAACAAGCTTGACACTTACAATAATTTATGCTTCATGTTATTCGTTACAAGTATTGCAGATTGTAATTATATTGATGATTTAGGAAATAAAGTTAGCATTAACGTTCAGCGAAAAGATGAGAATATTTTGGCAGAGATTGAATCAAACTATAGTCCTATTACTTTAATTTTTAGAGGCATTAATGAAAAAATATCAATTCAAAGTGATAAAAAGAATATTATTAAAGTTAATTCTGTGAAAGAAATTATATCTGATTCTTATACTTTGGATAATAATAGCTTGATAATAAAACTGGATTGTGAAAAAAGTAAACAATATATAAATATAAACTTTTTATAATTTGTTTAGTTGAAATTTTTACTTAAATACACTTATTAGGAGGGCTTGCATCCATTTGAGCTATACTAACAAATTGAGGTATATTAATAAAAGATAAAAACTCTAGGACTAATTTACTATATAGAAAATATGAAAATATATTGAAATAATTATAATTTATGGTAAAATATAAATACAAAGATATAGAATATGTATTTAATATAATAGTTCTTTCAATAAAAACTCAGATATGTTGGTTCTACCTTTTCATATTCATTAAGTTATTATTTATACATCTATTGTGCCATAAAACTTTCCTTAAGCTATGAGAAATGACAACCAAATATATTGCTCTAACAAATAATAGTTATCTCATAAATATTTTTTAAGTAAATGTACCAATAATAATCAAATATATAAATAATTAACAAATTCCGACTAACATTCAACTCCATTACACCAGAGATAACTCAGAATTCATTTTATTTATCAAATTATCAGGCCAAGATTTAACAGGAGGGTTTGAGTTATGGCAGGATGCAAGTGTATGAAAGAACTTAGAATTGGAATTATTGGTTGTGGGGAAATAGCATTTGGAAAACATATGCCAAGTCTCGCAAAACAGAAATGTGTTGAGATAGCAGCTTTTTATGATATTTATCCCGAAAAGGCTGAAAAGGCTGCCGCACGATTCGGTACTGAAGGTGCAAAAGTATATGATGATTATAGAAAGCTTCTTGATGATAAGAGCATCGATGTAGTTCATATTTGTACACCCAACAAATCCCATGCTGAAATAACAATTGCTGCACTGGAAGCAGGAAAGCATGTAATGTGTGAAAAGCCTATGGCAAAGACTGCTTCTGAAGCAAGAAAAATGCTGGAAGCTGCAAAGAGAACCGGTAAAAAGCTGACCATAGCTTACCAAAATCGCTTCAGGCCGGATTCGCAGTATTTAAAACGGCTTTGTGAAAATGGGGAGCTTGGAGAAATTTACTTTGCTAAGGCACATGCAATACGCCGCCGTGCGGTGCCTACATGGGGGGTTTTCCTAAACAAAGAAGAGCAGGGTGGAGGCCCGTTGATAGATATTGGAACACATGCTTTAGACCTTACACTCTGGTTGATGGATAATTACAATGTTAAATATGTTGTAGGCAATGTCTATCATAAACTGGCTAAAATGAAAAACGCTGCAAACGCTTGGGGGCCATGGGACCCTGAAAAGTTCACAGTTGAAGATTCCGCATTTGGTTTTATTACAATGGAGAACGGGGCTACCATAATACTTGAGTCCAGCTGGGCTTTGAACACCCTACAGCAGTGTGAAGCACGTACAACCCTGTGCGGAACTAAAGCAGGCGCTGATATGCTGGATGGACTTCGCATAAACGGAGAAAAGTATGGCAGAATGTATATTTTCAAGCCGGATCTGGACTCTGGAGGGGATGTTTTTTACGATGGTGTTAAGGAAAGTGAATCGGATATGGAAGCAAGGCTTTGGATTGAATGTATATTGAATGATACGGATCCTGTAGTAAAACCGGAAGAAGCACTTATCGTAAGTGAGATTCTGGAAGCAATCTATGAGTCTTCAAAAACGGGAAAACCGGTATATTTCAGTAAATAATGTAACGTTATAGTAAATAATGTAACGTTATAGCGAAAATTTACAAAATACAAAAAGTTCACAAAGTACAATATTGAGATAATAACACATGCCTAATAAGAAAAAGTTTGAGGCTTCAATTCATACTGGAAATGGCTCTTTAATTAATCAATATCAAGATACAAAAAAATATTTACAATCTTATCATTAAATCTTTTCTGAGAGGTGATGTATATATATGATTGTATGTATTTCTATTATGTAAATTAATTAGTTAATTGTTATGTGTAAATTAATTTTTTAACAGTTATCAGAAAGGAGTGACTTTATGATTAGGCATTTTATGTCTAGAAAACACAAATTCGGTGCTTTGGTATTTACAATTATATTCCTTTTCTATTCAATTAATGTTTTTGCAATTGATGGGGTATATCATTCTCCCTATGGCATCAATGACCTTTATGAAATTCAACAAACCGAAAGATATCCAAGGGATCCGGTTGCGGGTGAAAATGTATATATAAAACTCACCACATGGCCTATAGAACCCGGACAAGCTACATGGATTACATGGACTAAAAATGGGGTTCCACAACCTAATATAGGTGGACAGTGGAAGTACAACAGCGGAAATAACTCATATTGGGAAGTTAATATGGGAAGTTTCAACAAAGGAGATGTAATCAGTTATACCATTCATGCAAATAAGGACGGAGCTAATGAAAAGACAATAGGGCCTTTCCAGTTCACTGTAACAGGGTGGGAATACATTACAAGCGTAAGCGGATATACCAATTATGGCAATCGCGTTGTTCTGAATGCAGTACCAAATACAGGGACATTCACTCCCAAGATAAATATTGCATTTACGGCAGATGACGTTTTCCGCATCCAGATGTCACCGACAGGAAACAACCTTACTGCCACAGGTCTTAGCAATTATACATTGTCAAGTACTACCAATACTATTACAATGTCAACGTCAAAGTTGAAAGTACAGGTACAAAAAAATCCGTTCCGAATAACTGTTTTTAAACCAGATGGGGTTACAGTCATATCGCAGCAATATGATAGCAGCATTAATCGCAATATGGCCTGGCTTACTAACGGAAATACAATTATTAGCAAAGTTGAGGATCATTTTTATACACCATCAAATGAAGAGTTCTATGGATTTGGAGAGCATTACAATAATTTCAGAAAAAGGGGCCATGATATAGATACTTATGTCTATAACCAATATCTCAACCAAAATGAAAGAACTTACATGGCAATTCCGTTTTTTGTCAGCACCAAAGGCTACGGAATATACTTAAATACAACATACTATTCAAAGTTCAGAATGGCAACAGAAAGAAATGACATGTACAGTTTTACAGCTGATACCGGAGGATCATCAAATTCAATACTGGATTATTATTTCATTTATGGTAGTGATTTAAAGGATGTAATATCAAACTATACCGATATTACCGGAAAAGCACCACTTCCGCCCAAATGGGTTTTCGGCTTGTGGATGTCTGCCAATGAATGGGATAGACAGTCGGAAGTAATAGGAGCTATAGATAATGCTAAAGCTTATGGTATTCCTGCCACAGCAATAGTTCTGGAACAATGGAGTGATGAAAGTACATTCTATATATTTAATGATGCAACATATACACCAAAACCCGGAAATCAAAGTTTTAGCTACAGTGATTTTACTTTCGGTGGCCGATGGCCTAATCCTAAAGCTATGGTAGATTATGCTCATGATAATGGCTTGAAGGTTATACTATGGCAGGTACCTATTCAGAAATATATGAGCTATCCTTACACACAAAAGGATATTGATGAAGCATATATGATCTCACAGGGTTATGCTGTAGGAGATGGATCAGGCGGACAATACAGGATTCCATGGGGGCAATGGTTTGAGAACAGCTTACTCTTAGACTTTACAAATGTTAATGCCAAAAACTGGTGGATGTCAAAGAGAGCCTATCTGTTTGACGGAGTTGGAATTGACGGTTTCAAAACAGATGGTGGAGAAATGGTATGGGGTAAGAATGTAACATTCTCAAATGGTAAAAAAGGCGATGAAATGAGAAACTTCTATCCCAATGAATACATTAAAGCATATTATGAATATGCACGTTCTAAGAATTCAAATGCTTATACTTTCAGCAGATCAGGAACAGCAGGCGCACAGTTGTACGGTGGATATTGGGCAGGAGATCAATCGTCTACCTTTACTTCTTACCAGCAGGCAGTAATGGCGGGCTTGACAGCAAACATCTCAGGTGTTCCCTTCTGGGGCTGGGATTTAGCCGGTTTTACAGGTCCATTCCCGACACCGGAATTATATAAGAGAAGCACTGCAATGGCTGCATTCTCTCCAATAATGCAGTTCCATTCGGAAAAAGCAAATCCGTCCCCAAGCGAAGAAAGATCACCGTGGAATGTACAAGCAAGAACAGGTGATACGTCCATAATTAGTACATTTGCAAAGTTTGCAAATATAAGAATGAATCTTTTACCTTATATATATAGTGAAGCAAAGAAAACCAGCACTACAGGCATCCCGCTCATGAGAGCTATGGCAATAGAATATCCTAATGACACCAACACCTATGACCTGACTGCACAATATATGTTTGGTGACAACCTGTTGGTTGCTCCAATTGTAAACGAGGGAGAAACAAATAAGAGTATTTATTTGCCAAGCGGTGAATGGATCGACTTTTGGTGGGGAGCTCAGAGACCGGGTGGAAGAACCATAACCTACTGGGCATCCGTAAATGACATACCCGTATTTGTAAAAGCCGGATCTATAATTCCTATGAATCTAAATTCACAATATGAACTTGGCGGAACAATCGGAAATAATCTTACAAGCTATACTAATCTTACCTTTAGGATATATCCGCACGGAACAACTTCTTATGACTGGTATGATGATATAGGCGGAAGTGTCAAAACAATAGTTTCAACAGAAGCATATGGAGCAGGTACTGAAACAATTTCACTTCCGGCAGTTGGCTCAACAACAACATTACAGGTCTTCACAACAAAGCCGACTTCAGTTAAAGTGGGAGGAACCACATTAACACAGTACAGCACATTGTCCGGACTAATTGGTGCATCAACCGGCTGGTATTATGATACTGCACAAAAATTCACATATGTCAAAGTCGGTCCAAGTACAAGCACAAGGACGATTGTGCTAAGCGGAGTAAATAAAGTAGAATATGAAGCTGAATTTGCCACTATGCATGCTGTATCCACTAACACTAATCATGCAGGTTATATGGGTACTGGCTTTATAGATGGGTTTGAAACAGTAGGGGACTATGCACAGTTTGATATATTCTCAAAAACAGCAGGCAACCGCACTATTAAATTGAGATATTCATCAGCTGCCGGAAATGCTTCTAGAGCAATCTATGTAAATGGTGTAAAAATCCAGGACGTAACGCTACCGAAAACAGCAAACTGGGATACATGGGATACCGTATCGATTACAGTCCCTCTTAACGCAGGGCATAATACCATAAAGGTTAGCTATGATAGTACCAATTCTCTGGGAATCAATCTAGATAATATTGCTCTGCTGGAACAATAGATTACAAGAACTACGACATAAAAAGTAATATATATACTATCTTAATATCGTTTAAGGAGGGTTTTCCCTCCTTAAACGTCTACTTTATTACACAGATACTATTATTAATGAAGGACATCAATTATGGTAATCTACTCTAAAATATAAGAAAGGAGATAAAAATATGATTAAACTGGATATAAGTAAGCGGAAGATTTTATCCTTTATTGTCATAGTTGCTATTCTGTTTTCTTCCATCCTTACTCTTAGTCCTATAAAGACTGAAGCATATGTCGGCGCGTTAGGAAATGCTATTAGCACTAGCGTCAGTGGTGATACACTTATTATAACAGTAGACAATGGTGCAGAACCAGGGGATGATATTTTAGAGATAACGGCTTGTAAAGATAATATTCTCAAAGTAAATTACAGACCGAATGGGGTTGCTGCAAGTCCAGACACACCTATAATAGACCCCAATAAAACCTGGAGTGCTGTAGGGGCTACAATAAATACAAACACAAATCCCATGACAATTGTGACATCAAAAATGAGAATAGAAATTACTAAGACTCCGGTAAGAATGACCATAAAAAAAGCTGACGGAACAACTCTTCTCTGGGAACCGTCAAGCGGTGGTGTCTTTTATGATGGCGTAAGATTCCTTCACAACACTGGACATAATATATATGGCATCAGAAGCTATAATGCATTTGAAGGAAACGGAGAAATTTTAAGAAATGACAACAATCATCCAGCCCATGCAGGTGAGCAAGGTGATTCGGGTGGACCTTTCATGTGGTCTACAGCAGGATATGGTCTACTTGTAGATTCAGATGGTGGCTATCCTTATACCGAATCTGCCACAGGAAAATTCGAATTTTACGTAGGTGGAACACCACCGGAAGGCCGCCGCTATACAAAATCGGATATTGAATACTATATCATGCTGGGAACTCCAAAGGAAATCATGCAATCATTTTCTGAGATAACTGGAAAAGCACCTATGTTGCCCAAATGGTCTTTAGGATTTTCCAATTTTGAGTGGGACACTACTGAAAGTGAAGTTATTAGTATGGTAGACACATACCGTGCTAAGAATATACCAATTGATTCATATGGCTTGGACTACGACTGGAAAAACTATGGTGAAGATAATTATGGTGAATTTACCTGGAATACGACGAAGTTTCCCAGTGCTGCTACAACTTTGTTGAAAACAATAATGGATGGAAAAGGCATAAAAATGATTGGTATTACAAAACCGAGAATAGTAACAAGAACCTTGGGTGGTACAAGAACCGTACAGTATTATGATGCAAATAATGGTGGTTATTGGTATCCTGGACAATCTGAATATACTGACTATTTTATTCCTGTATTGGTTAGAAGTATTGACCCATATAATCCAGCTTGTAGATCATGGTTTTGGAACCACTCTATCAGTGCCTTTGATAAAGGTATTGTTGGTTGGTGGAATGATGAGACTGATAAAGTTTCATCCGGTGGAACAACGTACTGGTTCGGAAACTTTACTACAACCCACTTGTCACAAGCGCTTTACGAGGGTCAAAGGGCTTACACTTCAGGAACCAAAAGGGTTTGGCAAACTGCAAGAACTTACTATCCCGGTGCACAAAGGTACGCAACGACACTTTGGTCAGGAGATATAGGAACTCAGTTCTATAAAGGCGAAAAAATCAGCTGGGCTGCAGGTATGCAGGAACAAAGAGCAGTTATGCTGTCTTCCATTAACAATGGACAGGCAAAATGGGGAATGGATGGGGGAGGATTCAATCAGAATGATGGAACCATATTAAACCCAAATCCTGAATTGTATACTAGATGGATTCAGTTCGGTGCATTTACTCCCGTATTCAGGGTTCATGGAAACAACCACCAGCAGCGTCAGCCATGGTTTTATGGAACAACTGCAGAAGAAGTTTCCAAACATGCGATTCAACTTAGATACAGCTTAATACCATATATGTATTCTTATGAAAGAAGTGCATACGAAACCGGCATAGGCTTAGTAAGGCCTTTGATTTTCGACTACCCCAATGATCCAAATGTTAGCAACAGAACAGATGCATGGATGTTCGGGGACTATTTGCTTGTTGCTCCTGTAGTTGATCAGGGACAGGCTTCCAAGAGTATATATCTGCCGTCGGGTACATGGATTGACTATTTCAGAGGTGATACTTATACAGGTGGACAAACTATATCATATCCTATTGATTCGGAAACTTGGACTGATATTCCCGTATTTGTAAAAAAAGGTGCAATCATTCCGACACAGAAGGTTTTGGATTATATAGGACAAAGCAGTATTACAAGTGTTATGGTGGATGTATTCCCGGATACCACACAATCCAGTTTTACTTATTATGATGATGACGGTATTTCATACAATTATGAAGGAAATGCATACTTCAAACAGGTAATGACCGTAAAAGACAACGGAACAAACGGTATCAGCTTCAGTGTAGGAGCAAAATCCGGAACCTATGTGCCACAAGTTCAAAATTACATTGCACAGATTCACGGTAAGGCAGGTACAAGTGTAACTATTAATGGGGTGGCAGCTACCAAATATGCAGACCTTAATGCTCTTAAATCAGCTTCAGGTGAAGGTTGGGCTACAGGAAAAGATATTTATGGTCCTGTTACCTATGTAAAAATTAGCTCAGCAAGTGCAAGTGCAAAGAACGTAGTTATAAATGGAACGGCAACAGTATCGGATACTTCTTACAAATATGAAGCTGAAGAAGCATCTCTTTCAGGGAATACCGTAGCAACTAAGGCAAAAGTAAATACAAATCACGCAGGTTATTCCGGTTCGGGATTTGTAGACGGATTTGATAATGCAGGTGCAGCAGTAACATTCTATCCAAAGGTTAAAACCGGTGGAGATTATAATATAGGAATCAGGTATGCGAATGCAACGGGATCAGCAAAAACCATCAGCATATTTGTAAATGGCAAGAGGGTGAAGCAAACATCACTTGCGAACCTGGCAAACTGGGATACATGGGCTATAAAGAATGAAACTATCCCACTCACAGCCGGAAACAATATAATTACTTTGAAATACTATAATGATGCTGGTGATACTGGAAATGTAAACATAGATTATATAACAGTTCCATTTGATGCAAACGTTCAGAAATACGAAGCAGAAAGCGCAGAACTTTCCGGTGGTGCGTCAACAAACAAGGATCATTGGTTCTACTCAGGAAGTGCATTTGTTGACGGAATCACAAAAGTAGGAGCAGAGGTTAAGTTTAAAGTTTATGCTCCTTCAGCAGGCTCATATAAAGTTAAATTGAGGTATGCAAATGGTACAGGAAGTACAAAAACATTAAGCACATATGTAAATGGTGTTGATGTAGCGCAGGCCAGCCTGACAAGTCCATCAAGCAATTGGAATATTTGGAATGATTATGAGCAAACCCTGACTCTTAATGCGGGAATAAACACAATAGCATATAAATATGATTCGTCAGATAGTGGAAATGTCAATATAGACCGTATTTTAGTTGCATCGACAACTCCTGCTACTCCTCAGTCCGAACTTAACCTTCTGGATAATGGTGACTTTGAAAGACCCATCGGTTTTTCAAGCAACTGGACTGAATGGCATCCGGCAGGTCAACCACTTGCATATGGAATTGATAGCGGTTCGACTATAAACCCGCCGGAATCTCCATGGACAGGAAGCAATCGTGTATATATGTACTATAGTTCAGCATATAAGCAAAGTATACATCAGGTAGTTTCAGTTCCAGTCAATAATGCATATTACAAGCTAGAAGCGTGGGTAAGACTCAAAAATACCACACCAACAATTGCCAGAGCTGAAATATCGAATTACGGAGGAAGTGATATATACTATAATATTACTAACGATGGGGTTTGGAAATATATAAGCATTAGCAATATTTATGTAACAAATGGGCAAATTGACGTAGGTTTCTATGTTGATTCGCCTGGAGGTACTACTCTTCATATTGATGATGTACGATTAACTAAACAATAAACAGTGAGAGTAATGGCTGTATCAATCTTGATACAGCCATTACTATTACAATGATAACTTCAATGATAAACTATAATTATTATGAAGAAGCCATACTGGCATTTGAGAAGGCTATACAAATTAAGCCAAAAAGCATAGAAGCAAGATTGGGTCTAAGCAAGGCTTATCAGGCAATAAGCCAGCCAGACAAAGCAGAGCTGGTATTGAACGAAGCTCTGGAAATCGATCCGAAAAAGGAAGATATAGAAGATATATATGTAGCTTTGTTTGACTTATATATCTATAGGTGAAGGAGAAAAAGCTGTCAGGATTTTGGAAGAAGGCATAGAAGAAACTGATAATGAAACTGATAATATAGAAGAAACTGGTAGTGATAATCTCCGTAAGAAGCTGGAAGACATTAAACCCAAAAAGCCCAAGGCCAATCTGAAAAGCGGAAAATATACCGGAATAAAAACTGTTGAGCTTACTGGGCGGGATGAGAATAGCGTAATATATTACACCTTGGACGGTACTGAGGTAAGTAAGGATTCAAAACAATATACAGAACCAATTAAGTTGAGGGAAGGAAAAACCATATTGAAGGCTGCTTCCATAAATGAGTATGGAATTATAGGAGACACGATGGATTATTAGTACATTATTGTTTCCGCCTCAGGAAATAGCTGCGGCAATTTTATGAATGGAGCATTGGCAGCTGGAAGTGACGAAGGAATATATTATATCAACTTTACCAGCGATCTAAACAGGTATGGTTTATATAAAGCCGGTAAAAACGGAAATGATTCAATCAAGATAAGTGACGGACCGTGCAACAGTATAAACTCGGAGTGATAATAATAAACTGTATAGAATAAAAACTGATGGCTCATCTAAAATCAAAATTAGCGATGACAAATTTGTGCATACATATGAAGATTTGATGTTAGGCTCGACAACTGAAATAAGTGATTTTTATGTCATAGATGAGTGGATATATTATATTAATTATAGTGACAACGGTAATCTATACAGAATGAAAACTGACGGAAGTTCGAAGTCAAAGCTTTCAGACGATTCTTTATATACCTTTGTTGTATATGGCGATACAATTTACTATAATAATCCTTCAGACAGATGGAAATTCTATACAATTAAAACAGATGGGAGCAATCGCAGAAAACAGTACCATAAATATTGTTAACGATTGGATATATTACTACAGTTGTTCCAGTGAAAAATGGTTTAAAATAAAAATTGACGGAAGTGAAAAAACAGTTCTAAGTGTTTATTAGATTATTGCATATTAAGAAAAAGAGAAATTTTTTATTAGCAATTCTGCAACAATTCAGCTTTGATTTAATAGTAAAAGTACATAATAGGGTATTTAAAATATATATGATTATACAAAATAAAAATTTTGTATAATCAGGAGGAGGTGTTTATAGTTTTTTTAGTTTTTAGTCGTTATTTATACAGTATCTATTAGGTTTTGTCAATTCTTTAAATTTAACGATTATCTCTCTAATTTAACAATTATCAGATTATTTATATCAGTTTTATATTTTAATTTAATTAGCTATTTTATTTAAATCAGTTTTAGTCATATTATTTAATTGTTATCATTTTTTTAGTCATCTTATAAATCATCATTAGCTAAATTATTATCATTATCAATTTAATTTCTATTTTTTAATATCTATTTAATGTTAACTAATAATTAATCAGTTTATTAATGTAGCTTATCAATTCAACTTTTGTATAGTGTAAAATAAAAGTACAGCAAGTTGCCATATAAAAATGCAGCAATTTACATAACAGATTTGAAAATATTTTACAGTAATCTCACCTCAAAGCAACATCACTGTCGCTGATTTCTATCGTC
>DUMB01000039.1 GCA_012840085.1 Clostridiaceae bacterium | reverse complement strand
GTTTCTGGTGGAAATAACGAGAAGGACACACCCGTTCCCATCCCGAACACGGAAGTTAAGCTTCTCAGTGCCGATGATACTTGGCTGGAGACGGCCCGGGAAAGTAGGTCTCTGCCAGAATTATATTCCTCAATAGCTCAGTCGGTAGAGCATGCGGCTGTTAACCGCAGGGTCGTAGGTTCGAGTCCTACTTGAGGAGCCAAAGAAAAGGAAAGACGCTAAGTCTTTCCTTTTTTATTTATCTTTTCTCGGAATTCATGCTGTCGAAATGCCGGCACAACAAGTTAAAGTATTACATTATTTAAAAAACCGTTAAAATTGACATAACAACTTGTTTTCTATGTGAATATTTGATAAATTGATAGTTAGCATTAATTAAAGATGAAAATATAAATAAGCGGAGCCAGGGGTGTGTATGATAAACAAAAAGACATCAATAATTATTGTTATTGCCACTATATTAGTGCTGGGTTTAGCGATACTAGCTATTAATCTTGGAAAAGATAAGGACAATAAACTTAAGAACAGCAATAACGGTACAAACATTCAGGATCAATTGAATAAAGGTGACCAGGATCAATTGAGCAAAGGCGACAGTGAAACCAAAGGTACCGAAAAATCCGGAGATAACCTTGGAGAAGGAAACCTCAATGAGGATAATAATGAAGAAAACAATAATAATGAAGAAAACAATAAAGAAAATAATAATTCAGACGGCAATGAACAGGCAAATAATAATGAAAGCAGCGGTAAAAGAAAGATAGAGCCGGTAAAAGCAAGGGCTTTATATCTCTCAGGTTCATCAGCAGGCAAAAGTCAGGTAATTGATAAAGTAATAAAGCTTGCAAAAACTACTGAGCTTAATGCTGTTGTAATTGATGTAAAAGAAGCAGGAGTTGTAAATTATAAATCGGATGTGCCTGAAGTCAGAGACAATGGGCTTTATGTTGAGTACTATGATCCTGTAAGTCTGATACAAAAACTGCATGATAATAATATATACGTTATTGGAAGAATAGTATGCTTTTTAGATAACGGGTTAGGTACAAAACGAGCAGACCTGGCAATTAAGCAGACAAATGGCGCCCCCTGGAAAGAAGGAAGACTTGGAGTCTGGGTAAATCCATATTACGAAGAAGTTAGAAAATATAATATTGATATAGCCAAAGAGGCAGTTGAAAAAGGATTTGATGAAATTCAATTTGATTATGTAAGATTTCCATCAGGTACAGGGAAAAAGGTTGATTACGGAAGTAACATTCCTGCAAAATCTGAAATAATAGGCGAATTCTTAAGAACAGCCAAAAAAGAATTGCATGATGAAAGAGGAGTATTTGTCTCGGCAGATGTTTTTGGCATAATATGTCTTGATAAAAACACAAAAAATACAATTGGACAGGATCTCGAAACTGTGGGTCTTGACATAGATTATATATGTCCGATGGTATATCCGTCGCATTATGCTAATGCATCTACAGATCATTATTCAGGTAATGGAGTTGGACAGAACATAAATGGTATTTTGTTTACCGCTCCGGATCTTGAGCCATACAAGGTTATATATAATACGCTGTTGGTAGCAAAGGACAGGCTTTCAAAAGTTAATGGATACAATGCTAAAGTAAGACCATATTTACAAAGTTTTACTGCAAGTTATCTGCCGAAAGGATATTATAAAAACTATGGAGCTGAAGAAATAAGGCAGCAAATAAAGGCAGTTTATGATGCCGGATATGAGGAATGGATTCTATGGAATAGTGGAAACATATATCCTGACGGTGCTTTTGAGAAAAAGTAGTTTGAAGAAATTTTTCAATATAAAGTAATTAAAGGGAATAAAGTAGTTTTAAAGAAATTTTTCTATATCAATTTAAATTAAAAGGAAAAAAACAATAATGGGGGTTTTTTATGCACAAAAGATTAATTTATCACGTAGCATTGCTTGTAGTAATAATAATGACAGTCAGCATGCTCTTTACAGGATGCGGGCAAAAACAGGCAAAGCCTGATGTTCCGGATGCTACAAAAAATGAAAATAATGAAGGTTTAGACAATGAAAACGGTAACTCTGATGAAGGACAGACAGGCAATGCTGATGAAGGTGCGAAGGATAGCGAAAATGGCGAAACAAAATCAGAAGAAAACGGGACAGATGGAAGTGGCACCAATCAGGGGAGTGAAGAGGGAGATAACGCAGGAACAAACGACTCGGCAAATGGCAGCAATAAAGGGCCTGGCGCAAAAAAGAAAGATATACTTGTAAAGGCTTTATATCTTACAGGTTGGACTGTAGGTATGAAAGAAAGACTTGACCACTATATTGAGCTTGCAAATACGACTGAAATAAACTCATATGTCATTGACATCAAGGATGATGACGGCTTGGTCGGATATGAGTCAAGTATTCCTGCAGTAAGAGAAATTGGAGCATGGACAAAGAAGTATGATGTAGATTACGTAATTAGCAGGCTTCATGAAAATAACATTCATGTTATTGGGCGTATAGTATGTTTCAAGGATCCTTACCTTTCTTCAAAAAGGCCTGACCTTGCTATAAAGGATACAAGAGGCGGGCTGTGGAAGGAAAAGAACAGTAATGGCAAAATGATAACATGGCTTAATCCTTACAATAAAGAATCATGGCCTTACCTGATAGATATAGCCAAGGAAGCTGTTCAAAAAGGGTTTGATGAGATCCAGTTTGATTATGTAAGGTTCCCAAGCGGGGATAAGACGGTTATGGATTTTGGTACACCAGACAAGAAAAAATATGAAGCTATAAACGAATTCCTTGCATATGCAAGAAAGGAAATGCCTGATGTTGTATTGTCTGCAGATATTTTCGGTATAGTTTGTGAAGGCGAAGGAGACAGCGAGGATATAGGACAGTACTTGGAGCTGATCGGCAAAGATCTCGAATATATTTCGCCTATGCTGTATCCATCCCACTATGCTTTGGGCCAGGTGGTAAACGGTATTAAATTTGCAAAGCCTGATCTTGAGCCTTATGCTGTTGTTTACAACAGCCTTGCAAAGACAAAGAACAGGTTTGCAAAAGTTGATGGATATACACCGGATGTGCGGCCATACCTCCAGGATTTTACCGCTAATTGGATTGGCAAGGGCAATTACATTGAGTATGGCCCCGAGCAGGTGAGACAGCAAATACAGGCTGTTTACGATGCAGGTTATAAAGAATGGATACTCTGGTCTGCCAGAAACAAATATAGCGAAGCCGGACTGCTTAAGGAATGACACGGAAAATTCACATAAGTGAGAAATTCGTGTCATAGAAAGTTTTGCTTTAGTGGAAAATTAACTTCATTGAAAAGTTAACTTAAACGAAAAATCTGCTTCAGTACAAATCCACTTCAGTACAGAAAAAGGCCTGAACATATTCAGGTCTTTTTTAATGCAATATTTCGCGCTGAAACCGGTACGTACTGTGCTGATTATGAAGAAACACCTAAAGGAGTACAATCAAAGAATAGACATCTAAAGGAGCGCAATTAAAGAATTAAAAAGATTTTTGGTGTATGAAGATGGCACGCTTTTTTCTGGATGGGGGTACAGCCTGGGAGCTCTTTCACAGGCCTGATAGAGAGGATGCAGAACTGTATCTTTGCAACAGGGCTGAGAATGGATTTAATGTAATACAGGCTTGTTATTTGCCGGTATTTAATTCTGAAAAACATAAATAGGTCTTAATACCTATAAAAAAATAACCATATTTATATTGACTTGTTAAATATAAATGATACAATATACTGTGCTAGGAAAATTATGCTATACTAAATATAGTAATGTAACAATGAAAAAATTTACAAAATCCTATTATATTTGTACACGAGATATTTCTCAATGCATTAATAACTCAATTAATAGCCTAGTAAAAACTTAATCAATAATCTGATGAAAAACTTAAGAAAAACGCGCCTTTTTTATTTGGGCGATTTAAACACTAAGGGGGTTGCCTTATGAATTTAACCAAAAATGCAATAAAAGTTCTCGAAAAGAGGTATCTGAAAAAGGACGAAAATGGCAGGTTGCTTGAGGACCCGGAAGGTATGTTCAGGAGAGTTGCAAAAGCTATTGCTGCTGCTGATGCCGAGTATGTTTCTCCTTCCGAACTTGAGAAAATAGAACAAGATTTCTTTGAAATGATGTCTAATCTTGAGTTTTTGCCAAATTCACCAACTCTAATGAATGCTGGAAGACCGCTTGGACAGCTTAGTGCATGTTTTGTTCTTCCTGTTGAGGATACAATGGAGGGTATTTTTGAAGCAATAAAGAATGCTGCTCTTATACATAAAAGCGGAGGAGGTACCGGCTTTAGTTTTTCAAGACTCAGGCAAAAGGGTGCATCGGTTAACTCAACAGGCGGGGTAGCAAGCGGACCTATAAGTTTTATGAAAGTCTTTAATGCAGCTACCGAAGCTGTTAAACAGGGGGGAACCAGGAGAGGGGCCAATATGGGAATCCTGAGGGTAGACCACCCCGATATCAGAGAATTTATTACTTGCAAGCAGGACAATTCCGATATTACAAATTTCAATATAAGTGTTGCAATAACTGAAGAATTTATGAAAGCTGTTGAAAAAGGTGAAATGTACGATCTTATCGATCCAAGGGATGGCAAGCCTGCCGGCAGGGAAAATGCAAGGGAAATTTTCGATATTATTGTGAATAACGCCTGGAATAACGGTGAACCTGGGATAATCTTTATTGACAGGATGAACAAAGATAATGTTGTTCCCGAAGTTGGAGTTATAGAAAGTACCAACCCATGCGGTGAACAGCCACTTCTGCCATATGAATCCTGCAATCTTGGTTCAATCAATCTGAGTATTATGGTTAAGGAATCCGGAGGAAAAATTACGGTAGACTTTGACCGTCTTAGGGATACTGTTAGAAAAGCAGTACATTTCCTTGATAATGTAATTGACGTTAACAAGTATCCTCTCCCGGAAATAGATAAGATGACCAAAGGAACGAGAAAGATAGGCCTTGGAGTAATGGGATGGGCTGATTTGCTGTGTAAGCTGAGAATACCTTATAATTCTCAGAAAGCCTTGGACCTTGCTGAGAAAGTAATGCAGTTTATTCAGGAGGAATCCAGAAAGAAATCTGCTGAATTGGCTGAAAAGAAGGGTGTATTCCCCCTTTACGACAAGAGCATATACAAAAATCTCGGCATAAAGGTAAGGAATGCCACAACAACGACTATTGCTCCCACTGGCACTTTAAGTATTATTGCGGGTGTATCCAGCGGAATAGAGCCTTTATTTGCCATTTCTTACATAAGAAATGTCATGGACAATGAGGAACTGGTGGAAGTTAATCCTATATTCGAACAGATAGCAAAGGAAGAAGGTTTCTATTCTGAAGACCTGATGAGAAGAATCGCAAAGAAAGGATCCATCAGTAATTTCTCAGAAATACCTAAAGCAATACGGTCCGTCTTTGTTACTGCCCATGATGTATCTCCGGAATATCATGTAAAGATGCAGGCTGCATTCCAAAAATATACCGACAATGCAGTGTCAAAGACTGTTAATCTCCCGCACGATGCTACGAAAGAAGATGTAAGGCAGGTTTATACACTGGCCTATAAAACTTATTGCAAGGGAGTAACTATATATCGCGATGGAAGCAGAGAAAGCCAGGTTTTGAATATAGGTAAAGTGAGGGGTAAGGAAACGGCTAAAGAGGAACAGAGCGGATATGAATCAAATGAGAAGTGTACTCATATTTACCCGAGAACACGGCCTGAAATAACAACCGGATTTACTGAGAAAGTAAGAATCGGATGTGGTAATCTCTATATTACAGTTAATTATGATGAACAAGGAATTTGTGAAGTGTTTACCAATCTTGGCCGCGGAGGCGGTTGCCCATCCCAGTCCGAAGCTACAAGCAGGCTTGTGTCAATAGCGCTTAGATCCGGTATGGACGTAAAATCAATTGTTGAACAGCTTAAAGGGATACGATGCGCTACCACAATAAGGCAAAGAGGACTGAAAGTTATGTCCTGCCCGGATGCCATAGGCAGGGTTATTGAGAAAGTGATGAAACTGCAAAATGGCAATAGCAGGGATGATGAACTTGCAATTTTAAACAGTCTGGCTGAAATTGAGGATGAGATAAGTGCATCTTTGAATAGAAGCGAAAAACTCTGCCCTGACTGCGGCAAGCCGGTTGAGCATGAGGGTGGATGCATAGTGTGCAAGAACTGCGGATACTCAAAATGCGGCTGATTCCTCAATATGCTTCAAATAATAGCAGATTTGTAACGACATGAGATAGTGGATTCTCAAACCTCCTAAAAAACAGGATAGCAAAGTGCTATCCTGTTTTTTGTTGAGGTGTCCGGTACCGGATGAGTTTTGTCCGGTACTGATTGAGTTTGGTATTTAGTACTACCTGAGTTTGCTTCTGATCTTTAATATCCAGCACTACCTGAGTTCGATATCCAGTACTATCTTAGTTCGCTTCTAAGCTTGAGTATATCCGTGTCTTTATTGATAAGCACATATTCAATGCCTGCCATCTCAGCCCAGTCGATAAATTGTTCAGCGGTTACAGCATATGAGAATACGGTATGGTGGGCGCCTCCTGCATATATCCAGGCTTCTGCTGCAGTAGAAAGGGAAGGCTGTGGCTTCCAGAGCACTCTTGCTACTGGGAGCTTAGGCATTGCTTTATCAGGTTTGACCGCTTCCACTTCATTTATTATCAGACGGAAACGGTCTCCCATATCTATAAGGGAGGCGCAAACTGCAGGACCGGATTTTCCGTCAAATACCAATCTTGCCGGATCAGCTTTTCCTCCAATGGACAGGGGATGAACTTCAATTCTGGGCTTTGTTGCGGCTATTGTGGGACACACTTCAAGCATGTGTGCACCAAGTACCATCTCATTGCCAACTTCCAGGTGATAAGTGTAGTCTTCCATAAAGGAAGTTTCTTTTCCATCGGCTATTATCTTGGCTATATAAAGCATTGCGGCAGTTTTCCAGTCACCTTCAGCGCCAAACCCATATCCTGCTTCCATCAGCCTCTGTACAGCAAGACCAGGGAGCTGTTTCAAACCATGCAAATTCTCAAATGTAGTAGTAAAAGCGTTAAAACCGCCTTCATCAAGGAACGCTTTTATGCCGAGCTCTATACGGGCTTGCTCACGAACAGCTTCGCGTGCAGCGCCGGGAACCCGGGCATCTTCTGAAATATCATATTGAGATTCGTATATTTCCATAAGATTGTCAACTTCCGAATCCGTTACATTATTAATTTGCTGTACAAGGTCGCCTATACCATATCCTTCTACTGACCATCCGAATTTTATTTGAGCTTCAACTTTGTCACCTTCCGTTACGGCAACATTTCTCATATTGTCACCAAATCTTGCGACTTTCAAATGTTTTCCGGATACATAAGCTGCAGCGGTTTTCATCCAGTTGCCTATACGCCTGCGTACTTCTTGGTCCTCCCAATATCCTACTATTACTTTTCGCGGAATGCGCATACGTGTTACCATGAAACCGTATTCACGATCTCCATGTGCTGATTGGTTAAGATTCATAAAATCCATGTCTATGCTGTCCCAGGGAATACAACGGTTAAATTGGGTATGGAGGTGAAGTAATGGTTTACGAAGTTCCAATAGACCGGAGATCCACATTTTTGCAGGAGAGAAAGTGTGCATCCAGGTAATTATTCCTGCGCAGTTGTCATCTGAATTGGCTTCGCAAAGTAGTTTTCTGATGGCATCGGCCGTTGTTACCACAGGTTTGAATACCACTTTATAAGGGATAGCAGGATCACTGTTTAGTCCGTCTGTTATTATTTTGGAATGATTGTCAACTTCTCTGAGAGAATCCTCGCCGTATAGATGCTGGCTGCCTGTAACAAACCAAAATTCATAGGGCTTTTTATTCATATGATTAACTCCTTCCTAACAGTTATAGATGTATGCACAAGTTACTATATAATTATAATACTCGTTCTAGAAATAAAATGCAATTATATTTTTAATTGTGATCAATCTTTTAGATAAAATACATCAATCTTTTAGTAAAATATATTTTTAGAGAAATACATATGTTGCCGGGTAATGTCTGGCAATAAACTGAAAACAGCATTTGAGATAACCGGCAAAATAATATTGGGACAAGCTAAAATAACATTTAAAATAGGTTGCAAATGATACGTGAGATAAGCTAAACAGCATTTGAGATAGCCTGCAGATAATATTCGTATAAGCTAAAGTAGCATTTAAGATAGGCTGTAAATAGTACCTGAGATAAGCTAAAAAAACATTTTAATAACCTGCAGATAATGCTTGTAACAGGCTGAAAATACATTTGGGATAACCTGCAAACACTATACGGATGAGCCTAAAAAAATAACGTTTGAGATGATCTGCAAATAATATATGAGATAATGCGAAAATAATATTTGGGATAAATTGAAAATGAAAATTAGAAAGAGTATGGTACGATTATTGAAAAAAGAATAATATTATTGTATGATAATTATGCTGTATGCACAAGTTAACTACTTTAAAAGTCT
>DUMB01000038.1 GCA_012840085.1 Clostridiaceae bacterium | reverse complement strand
GCTATGGTTATTAATATAAACACTGCATTTATCAGTATATAGCCAACGGATACTTTTCTTTTTCCGCTGATATTTCTAACACCTGCTCTTTTATTAGAAATACTATTATCCAGAAATTTCTCATAATCATTGTTTAGCACATTAATATCCATAATTTAACCTCTCAAAATAGTGCATAGTCCTTATTAATCTTTCTAACAGCCAAATTGCTCAGAAGAACCAGAATAAAACCCACTACTGCCTGATACAATCCTGCGGCAGAAGCCATTCCTATATCTCCAAGCTGTCTCAGAGATCTATATACATAAGTATCTATAACTTCTGCAGTAGACCTTATCATGGAAGAATCTAAAGTCACATTGTAGAATAGGCCAAAGTCGCCATAGAATATTCTTCCAATCTGAAGTATTACCATTATGGTTATCAACGGCTTTAGCATCGGAAGAGATACATACCTTACCTGCTGAAGTCTGGATGCTCCATCTAGTTTGGCTGCTTCAAACAACTCATTATCTATGCCCATCAAACCAGCATAATATAATATTGCACCATACCCCATACCCTTCCATATATTCACCAGCACAAGTATAACCGGCCAGTATTTGGGCACGCTATACCACAGGACAGGTTCCTTTCCCAGAGCTTCTAGAATAACATTAAATAGTCCATGCTCCATATCAAGAAAGGCTAATGCAATATACGAGACCACAACCCATGAAATGAAGTAAGGAAAAAACATTACCGTCTGATAAATCTTTACAAGTCTTCTGCTGAGTTCAAAAAGCATTAAAGCAAGTGATACTGCTACAAAGCCCCCCAAAACTATAAATACTAGATTATAAAGTATCGTATTTCTTGTAATTGTGTACAACATATCAGAAGTAAACAAGAACTTAAAGTTTTCAAAGCCTACCCATGGGCTTTTAAAAAATCCAAGGTTATATTTATAGTTTTTGAATGGTAAAATAAGCCCATACAGGGGTATATATGAAAATACAAAGATGTATAAAACTGCTGGCAGTGCTAGTAAAATTAAGTCTCCATTCTTTTTTATGTCTTTAATTGTCCTTTTTAAATTCATCTGGATTTCACCCCCTTTTGTAGAAACATGTGCAGTCTGATTGATAGGTTGATCATTAAATTGATTTTATTGTTATGGCATCACGTGACACCTTTATGGTATATCCGCAAAGCCAGTATTGTAAACTTAAAATTTGAAACTTTTCTTTACATACGACTATAAAAAAGGTACTTTTATATAAAATCGCGCTTTAAATTGGAAACTTAAATAAATTCATTTATGCCGGAAGCAGCTTCTCAAGCCTTCTTTCAGTTATGTTCAATTTTATAGTCCTTATCCGTTAATCAGTACTATCGGTATTAGTCCTTTTGTGTGTCTTCCCTGTGAACTTATAGCTACTACAAGGTCATACTTCGGTTTATTCAATCCCAGAGGGGTCAATTCAAATTCCGCTTCTGTCTTTCCATTGTTTCCGTGATATTGCTCCAGAGACAAACCGATATTGTTTGAAGGGCTGATAAGCCATCCTTCAGGCAAATACCATTTTATTTCCAGCCACTGCTGCATCCAGAGCTTGTTTTTTATCTTTAATTTAAATTTTTTAGGCACTCCTTCCTTTACCATGGGTGCTTCACAATAATCCACAACTACATCAAAAATCGGAAAAGTGTATTTAACACCGAAAGGCTGCTGCTTCAGTACATCCTCAAATCTGTATGAATTATAAGCATTTATGCGTACCGGATGGCATGCAAGCTCTGATGGCTCTAAAGTATAAATGGAATAGCCATTTTTTGAATTTACTGTATCGCAAAACTGGCTTCCAAGGAAAACAGGTGTAAGTCTTATAACTCTGTCTGTAAGCTCATCTACTGTTTTAGGCACTATAATCCCTGCATCACCAAGGTTTAAAGATATCGTCTTTATGGTATTACCCAATGGCTTAATCCACTTTTCAGGTATTGAATCATATCCTTTAATAATTCCCAGTATAGCTCCAAGCGTCGCTGCAGTGCAATCGGAATCTTCCCCGCACCCGGCTGCAATACACAGGCTTCTGCCAAAATCGTCCTCTCCGTAAAGCCAGCCCAATATTGCAATTCCAACATTGCTGGGAGCATCATATCCCATCCTGCCGGCCGGTACATCTTGTTCAGGTTCCCTGTCGACATAACCTATCAACATTCCAAAACTTCCAGGCACTTCGTTCAATAGTTTTTTTCTGGCTTCTTTCCAGTCAAGGCCGGATTTATAGCATTCAATTACACATTTCACAGCCTTCGCTATTCCACAGTCTTCAGGTATATAAGAAAGTCCTATATCTATCAGCTTGTATTTATCCTTTTCTACAAAAGCTGAGCTTTGAATGGCTGCGAAGAAAACTTCTCCATATACCCCCTCATAGCTATGGTCAACAATCGCATCTTCATATGCATATTTAACTGCAATTTCAGGATGTCCGGGTGCAAGACAAGCCCAGATTTCGGACCGTATAAAGGCACCGCAGCTATCCCGGTAATTGTTGTTTACATAGCCGGACAGAGGTGGAACCAGCCCCATCCTCATATTATTTTTACCCGCTCCGTACTCCGCCCAGTTAGGAACAATGTACGAATGCCAGTATTCACCCAATATAGATGCATTTACACCCCTGCCATACTTTTCAACTGCATTCAGCCAAACAAGCTGCAGGTCCAAATCATCATTGGGCAGAGGCTCGCCGCCCAGATCCTGGGTATAGAAATCAATATCGTATACGCCTCTTTTGCATTCGAAAGGTGCTCCGAGAGTACCTCCTATATTCTTTCCCATCCAGCAGCCCAGCACCTTATTTTTATATTCCTTCAAAGATAAAATCATTTCAAACACTCCTCTGCAGGTTTTCTTAATTTTTTAGCATCTTCTATTGACTCTTCTGTTGCGGTCTTACGGGATTCACTCCCGTTATGCAGCAACATGTCACATTAACATCCAGGTAAAACTTGTATGTTTTGGGGAGCTGTACGGTATTACTTTCCCGGTATATATGTGGAAATTTCATATAGCATAGCTTCTATATTTTCAATTGGAGTATCTGCCATTATTCCGTTTCCGGCAGCCAACAAAAGACCTCCTTCAGGTTTGTATAAAGCATCAATTAATTCACGTACACCTGCCCTGACCTCGTCAACTGTTCCTTCAGGAAGTAAATGCTGTACGTCAATTCCTGCAAGAAAGCTGATTCTGTTTCCATATGCAGCAGCCGTTGCTGCCGGATTCATGCACCCGGTCTGAATTGGATGGAAGACATCAAGCCCTGCTTCAATCAAGTATTCCATAAGCTTTGTATTGTCACCGCAGGAATGCAGGAAAAAATGCATTCCCTTAGAGTGAACATAGGATGCAAACTCCTTATATAAAGGCAGGTATAACTCTTCAAAAATTGCCGGTGACATCATAGGTCCGGTCTGATGACCCAGATCGTCTGAGGTGAAAATTCCATCAAACCCAAGGGCGGCAAATCTGTCTATTATAACTTTATAATACTCCAGAACTCTTCGTCCAATGAGCTTCAATTTATCCATGTTTTCATAATAATCAATCATTAAATTCTCCATTCCTCTGATAGACCACATCCGCTCATGAAAAAGGCACCACCATCCTCCAAGCTTGTACCTGCTTTCCCCCTGCTGCAAATCTTTCTCGATTTTGTCAAATACACCAGGCTCATCAGGATCGGGGAAATCATTCAAAAACATATCTAATTCAGACCAATCGGGTAATAGTACGTGTTTTTCTCCTATACTGTGTATCTCTGTATTGGAATAATCATCTCTATAACCCCAACGGTAAGATGGATTGCCGTTGCTGGAAATGTGTTCTCCGGGTTGTAAATATAAAGCAAAATATATATCATCGGGGTAATTTGATGCCATAATTTTCAGTTGTTCCCCGTATTTTGCTTCCAGCCCCTGACCCCACCATTTATGAAGTACAAGAGGTATTTTGCTTCCTCCTTTTCTTTCAATAGCCTTTATTACTTCTTCCCTGCTCAACGGTCCCCTTATCATTAATATTTCTCCTTCTTACTTTTCTCTCAATGATATGCAATCTACATACGCAATTGTGGACGAATCCGACCACGTCAATGCCCTTATGCTGGCATATGCTGCGTTGGATTCAGGTGTAAAAGTGAACGTATAAAAGCGCCATTGGCCGCCATTATCCGATGTACTGACATCAAGCCTGGCATTATATCCCAGCCACTGGTAATCTGATGTGCACTCACCTTCCAATATTGAAAGTACTCCTAAATCCACTTTAGCCCAGAACTGTATTACGTATTGTTTACTAGGATCTATACTTATCCATTCTTGCTTTATCCCGTTTCCATAGCCTGTGCCCACTATTTTTTGCGACTTCTGGTATGACTCACGTTTAGCGCTTAGGGATAATACGGGTGACCCTTCTTTCATCCATCCGTCGGCGATTCCGTCTGAATTTGTATCATTTTCCATATTATAATTCTTTAATTTCTCCGGTTTAATTTTTACTACAAAAGTGCTGACGGACTGGTTAAAACTTTGTCCATCTATAGTGTAGCTTACTTTTACAGTAAGTGTCTTTTTAGTCCAGGGTGTACCTTCTCCGGTAATGACCTGGAATTCAGAACTTATTACTGCTCCGGGAGCAAGGTCTTCCAGGCCGGTATTTAAAGATGACGCAATTGTCCAGCCACCTGCATCAAGTGATATTGTGCCTGATGAGATACTTGTTGAATAATAGTTCTTTGTTCTGACTTTTATATTAAAGGACTGTCCATCTTGTACCGCATAGTTGTCCGGCATTATCTCCACTCTTAAATCGGGAGCAATATCCGTCAGACCAAGCTGCTGAACTTTTTCCTTGTATGGACTGTTGTCAAGATTAAAGACTTCCTGTATAGCATTTATATTACCATAGCCATATAGAGTCGTAGGCTCGATAACTCCGCCTTCCCCCAATTCATTCCATGCATAAAGGGTAGCCATATTCATTGAGGATGGATGCGCATCCAGATAGTTTTTAACGGCCTGAAGCATATCTCTGAATTTTATTGGATTTGCATTTTTATATGAATAGACATCAGCATCGGCATAGGCATATCCGGTGCGTTTCCACGGCCTTGTATCAAATCCCTGCAATGCCCCCGGGATAAACATATAGTTATCATACATTGAAACAAAATATACCCATTCATCGAGGTATGAGCTATAATCCCCGGGTACATATTCGGATAAGCCTATGCCTGCCAAATTCAGCGGTAGGAAGCCGTCATACCCCTGAGAATCAATATATGTGCTTAAGTTTTCATAAGCATTGTAGACAAGCAAAGGGTTGCCAAGACCATTATTCCTGCATTGTTCCCTAAGGTACTCCAATGCATTCCTTACTCCTTTATCAGTGCCTCCCAGCCTGCTTGTCATATCCCCATAAAAGCTGATTACCGGCCGGCCGTCCGGTGTCCTTTTATAACAGGAATTTTTTATATGACTTATTAATTTAGGAACAATAAGGTTGTACCAGTCACTTTCGGGCCATTGCCCGTCCGCCACAAAGCATATATAGTATTTCAACAGATCTCTGTATTGCGATGTTGCAAAATTGTTTATATTCTGCCCTGGACGTTCTCCTCCGCCATCATCCTTCCAATAATAGTAGAAGGCGAAATGATCTATTCCACGGCTTGCCGCTTGTAAAATATGCTGATCTAAAATGCTCTGCTGACTGTCGTCGTACCATCCGAGAAGTGGCTCCCTGTCGGCAATAGGCCCATATCCCCACAAGCCCGGGTGTGTAAGCATATCTCTAATACCCCCGAACCAGTCGTTACTTCTCCCATACGTAGCTTCTGTGGCTTGAATCATATAAGGGGATAATTCAGGATTCCAGTCTGAGAAATAAAAAATCCCAATTTCATATTTATTGGCAGACATAATATACTCCTCCATCTAATAAGGCTAACTGAGAAATATTTACGTTTTTATAGTACATCTGAATATTTGGGATTGTAAACTTAAAATCAGAAACATTTCTTCATAGGCCACTATAAAAAAGGTACTTTTATGTAAAATTTGTTATACCCGCATTTTTTTATACTCCGTTGGGGTACAGCCTTTTATTTCTTTAAAAGTCCTGTTAAAAGAAGTAATACTTTTAAAGCCTGAAGCATATGCAACTTGAGTTATGAGCATATCTGAATCCGCCAACAGCTTTTCCGCTTTTTTTACCCTGAGTTCCTTCAGATAACTGCAGAAATTTTTCTCCGTAACTTCCTTGAACAACCTGGAAAAATAGTATTCACTGAATCCTGATGCACTGGCGACAGACTTTAGCGTTATATCTTTATGGTAATTTTCTTCAATATATTTTAACGCCCCGTTCAATTTTTCAAGTCCGTAAATTCTTTTAGAACCGGAAACAGGAGTTTCGTTCATTATCCAGTTTGCACAGTGACGAGCAAGAATTGAAAGAATGTCATATACTCTTGCGCTTAAATACAAAGGGCTTGCAAGATCATTTTTGTTGTAATCCTCAATCATTTTAATTATCTGTTCCTCTAACATACGGTGGAGGTCTTTATCATTTTGGTAACTTATCTTCCTTGTTTTTGAGATGAGAAGCTTTAATGAATTATCAAAACCAAATCCCTTCAGCTTTGTAATGTCAAACTGAATAAAAATTCTTTTTCCTCTGTTTCCATGAACATGAAAGCCGTGAATATCACCGCCGGAAATGAGGAGAATGTCCCTTTCATCAAGGACGTAGTTAGCATTATTTACAATAACTTCATAATCACTTTCCATGGCGTATATTATTTCAAGAGCCTTATGCCAGTGAAAAGGATAATCGAAATTTTCTTCTGTGTTTGCTACCAGCCTGAAGGGATAGCTCTCTGAGAAAATTCCTTTCTCATGTAAGCCATCTAAAAACACTAATAAGCCCCCTTACAATGCTCTAACATTTAACTTCGTGCATTATGATAAAGGTACATTTTATAATTATTTCCATACAGCCTTTATACCTTCGATACCACAATTATATTAGATACAACTGTCGGGGGCAACTCAATCAGTATTACAATTTATAACTTAATTTGTTGTGCCGGCATTTAATATCACAAATAATTTTAGTATTCCAATTCTACAGCAGTACCTATAACTTCAAATTCACCTCTTGACACCTTGGACCCTGTCAGTTCCTCACTTCTTTTATCCGGCTGGCTTCCACCGATATATACCATGAACTTGCCAGGCTCCAGAACACACCTGCCATCTTCGTCAATCAATGCCATATCACGTGGTGTTATTGTGAACCTGACTTCCTTTTCCTCACCTGCAGCAAGGAAAATCTTTTTAAATCCTTTTAGCTGCCATCTTGGAACTTCCACACTTGCTTCCATGTCTGTTAAATACAACTGTACCGTTTCCTCTGAGTCCATGTTGCCTATATTTCTAACCATTATTCGACACTCTACATTTTCGCCCGCATTTATTCTTTGTTTGCTGAATTCAATCCCGCTGTAAGAAAACTTCGTATAACTTAAACCATATCCAAAGGGATAGAGGGCTTCATTTTTCATGTACCTGTAGGTTCTGTTTTTCATAGAGTAGTCATGGAAATCCGGAAGTTCCTCCGTTGTCCTGTAAAATGTAACCGGTAGCCTTCCCGAAGGGCTATATTCTCCGAAAATCAAAGAAGCAACTGCTTTTCCGCCCTCAGCACCAGGATACCATGCCTGGATTATTGCCGGTATCTTCTCATCTGCCCATGTCACCGCAAGAGCGCTGCCCGAAAGCAAAACCAATACAACAGGTTTTCCGGTTTTATTCACAGCTTCCAGAAGTTCCTGCTGAAGTCCCGGAAGGCTTAAGTCTTTCTTGTCACCGCTGGCATACGCATTTAAGGGGTCTCCTTCTTCCCCTTCAATGCTTGCATCCAGCCCGAGGCACATGATAACAACATCTGCCATTTCCGCAGCTGAAACAGCTTCCGCAAATCTGTCACCGTATTCTGCCAGTTCTTCAACTCTGTCTTTAAACAAATGGCAACCCTGGGCATAATAAATCCTTGTATCATCACCTACTGCTTCTCTTATTCCTTCAAGTACCGTTATGTAATTGGATGCCGTTCCTGAGTAGTTTCCTGTAAGTACGTCCCTGCTGTCTGCATTAGGTCCTATGACAGCAATAGCTTTCAATTTCTTTTTATCCAATGGAAGTAAATTATCTTCGTTTTTCAGGAGCACCATTGATTTTTTAGCGACTTCAACGGCAAACTGCCTGTGCTCATTGCAGTCATTTTTTTCATAGGGTATCTTTGTATAAGGAACATTTTCAGGATTATCAAACATTCCCAGCTTCATTCTCGTTAACATTAGCCGCGTAACCGCTTTATCAATAGTTTCCTCGCTGACAAGTCCTTCCTTGTACGCAATCAGCAAGTTGGCGAACATTGCCCCGCAGTTCAGGTCACAACCGTTGTTAAGTGCTAAAGCTGCCGATTCAGGAGCAGTTTTTGTCACCATGTGATGGTTATGAAAATCCGCTATAGCCCCGCAGTCAGATACTACATGGCCTTCAAATCCCCACTCATCTCTTAAAATATCCTTCAGGAGCGTCTTGCTTCCGCAACATGGTTCTCCGTTCACCCTGTTATATGCTCCCATCACTGCTTCCACTTTAGCTTCTTTAACACATTCTTTAAACGCATAAAGATATGTTTCGCGCAAATCCTTCTTTGATACAACAGCGTCAAATTCATGCCTTTCATTCTCCGGCCCGCTGTGGACGGCAAAATGCTTCGCACAGGCTGCTGTCTTCAAGTACTTTTTATCATTGCCCTGCAACCCTTTAATAAAAGCAATGCCCATTCTGGCTGTCAAATAAGGGTCTTCTCCGTAAGTTTCATGTCCCCGGCCCCACCTGGGATCCCTGAAAATATTGATGTTTGGCGACCAGAAGGTGAGTCCTTTATATATGCCGTGGTCGCCTTTTTTCTGAAACTGGTGATACTTAGCCCTGGCCTCAGTAGAAATTATATCAGCAACCTTGTATAGCAGATCCTCATCAAACGTTGCCGCCATTCCTATGGCCTGGGGAAACATTGTCGCAACTCCGGCCCTTGCGACACCGTGAAGGGCTTCGTTCCACCAGTTGTAAGAAGCTATACCCAATCTTGGAATGGCAGGTGCATTGTAAACCATCTGGGTAACTTTCTCTTCCAACGTCATTCTTGACACTAAATCTCCGGCGCGCTCTTCAAAACTCAGACTTTCATCTTTGTATTTAGGTATCCCGGACATGATCACCCCTCCAATTGTTTATTATACTTAATAGCATCGCGTCTTTTCCTTTTTTGCTATATATCTATTTATCTGTAAAGCTTTTTGTAAATTCTATCTATTATATTTTTATTTTATATTGAATGGTATTTGAGTGCCTTCCAATCGTTGCTAAAATGTGCCCACTTTTTGCGATTTATATCCCTTCATGAATAAACCATTGCTTTATCGAAAAAATACTAATAAATAGGTAAGTTAATCTAATAAGAATAATAAGAAAGGCAGGGTAAAAATTGCCGATTACTCTTGTTGTAGTTATTCGTTCAATTATTGCCTTTTTTGTTCTATTGCTCCTTGTAAGACTTATAGGCAAACAGCAGGTTGCACAACTTACATTTTTCGATTATGTTCTGGGCATTACCATTGGTTCGACAGCTTCAACCCTTTCAGTTCAGGTAAACGAAAATACACTGGCAACCCTGGTGGGAATGACCGTGTGGGCTATGTTAACAATATTACTTGGATATCTGGATCTTCATAACACATGGCTGCGCAAGCTTATAAGCGGAAAGGCAACAGTTGTTATTGAAAACGGAAAAATACTTGAAGATAATTTGAAGCGAATTCGCATTCCTATAGATAGGTTAATTTCAGAGCTCAGGACCCTGGGAGTTTTCAATATAGCAGACGTAGAATTTGCATTGTTTGAACCCGGAGGTAAGATAAGCGTTCAGAAAAAATCACAAAAACAGCCTCTTACTCCAAGCGATATCAACCTTGCAACCCAATATGACGGACTTCCCACAAACCTGATCCTGGATGGGTTGATACTTTATGACTCTCTTCGTTCATTGAACCTGTCCAAAGCCTGGCTTTTGCACCAGCTTGGCAAACAAAATATAAATGATATTTCAGAAGTTTCCCTTGCACAGCTTGATACCAGAGGAAATCTATATGTTGATCTCAAGGGAGATAAACCTTATTACATCATACCTACAAACAGCTGAAAATATAAGAGGAGGATTTCTTTTGTATAAAAAACTAAATGCTGTCATTACCGGAATTATTCTTATAATAAGCATAACAACACTTACCTGTTCCTGCTCGCTGTTGTCAGAATCTCTCGGCAGACACACCGGCTTCAGTGAAAGTCTTAAGCAATTGGAGGAGAATATTCGCAGTGAAGACTGGGATAAAGCAGAGACAAGTCTTAAAGATTCAAAAAAAGCCTGGAAGAAATTAAAACCACTTCTCCAGATAGACATAGACCACGATTTTGTATATGACATGGAAAAAGGACTGACAGAACTGGAGGCGTATATTGATACAAAGCAAAAACCTGATTCACTGTCAACCGTACTATTAATCAAGGATATCTGGCAAAAAATTGGAACACTGTGATGCCATAAGATTATTGTGATATTATAAGCATATTGTGATATCAAGCGTACTGTGGTATTACAAATATATTATGGCATCATAAACATATTAGACTTATTATGGCACCACAGGCCATCGCAAATGAGAAGTGGAATTTACCTCCATCGTTTTTTTCTCCAAAGTCTGTGTATGGAAGAAGTGAATTGGCAAGAAAACAGCATTTTAAATAATTGAATAAATATAGCATGCGTTTTTTCCAATCCCTGTTTATGCTTATAATAATTAAAGCCATCACTCCTCCCGCTATAAATGAAAACGCTATGGAGTATAAAACAAACCTTACACCCATAAGGGCACCAATTGCTGAAAACAGTTTGATATCACCGGCCCCCAGCATCCTCAAAGCATAGAATACAAATAAAACAAGTACAGGAGCCGCCATCCCCCATAAAGAAATTGAGACACCTCTGATTCCGTAAATAAAGCAGTTTGTTATAATACCAAATAAAATAAAAGGCAGAATAATATAATTCTTGATTTTATAGGTTTTTATATCGCTAATAAGAGACAGTACAATTAAGACAGCCAGTTCCAAAGTTTTTGCCTCTATCTTCCCCACCACCTTTTCAATCTTTTTCAGTCTGGTCAATCATTATTGTTCTGAAATATTTCTCAGGCTCTTTCCCGGCTCCTTAATTCACAAACATCTCAATAATTTAGCACACCCTCAGACTTTGTCTGAGACTCCTGCCAGTTTGAACTTATATTTGTGAACCATCTCGTTTTTTGTACGCCTCAAAGTTCCAATAACCCTTTTGTCAGCTGTTTCCCCCTCTTCTTCAAATACAAAAAGAGGATTGAGCTTTATTTCTCTGTCTGAGTATCCTATAATTTCAGTAATCTCCATAACTCTTCTTGACTTATCCCTAAGCCTTGAGAGATGTACCAGTATATCAATCGCAGAAGCTATCTGCTGCCTGATTGCATCAAGCGGCAGCTGAGCCCCGCACAGCACCATGGTCTCCAATCTGCTCAGCATGTCCTTTGTAGAATTTGCATGACCTGTGGATATGGAACCGTCATGGCCGGTATTCATTGCCTGCAGCATGTCAAGAGCTTCAGCACCGCGTACTTCACCTACAATAATACGATCAGGCCGCATTCTGAGAGACGCCTTTATCAAATCCCTTATTGAAATTTCACCCTTGCCTTCTGTATTAACATTTCTGGTTTCCATTCTTACAATATTTTCAATATTGACAATCTGAAGTTCAGCTGAATCTTCTATTGTAACAATTCTCTCATCCTGTGGAATAAAGTTGGATAGAGCATTTAGAAATGTAGTTTTCCCCGAACCGGTACCTCCGCAGATAAAAATATTGTATTTTGCAACAACCATTCTCTTAAGCACCTGTGCCGCTTCTTCCGTAATTGAGCCTAATTCTATAAGCTGTTCTATAGTCATCGGTCTGTCGGGAAACTTTCTTATAGTCATTACCGGGCCGTTTAATGCAACAGGCGGTAACACAACGTTCACTCTTGAACCATCCTTCAGCCGTGCATCTACTATGGGGGAAGCTTCATTTACCGTCCTGTTCACCTTTGATACAATTGATTGTATGACATTTTCAAGTTTTTGCCGGTTTTCAAAACGAACATCTGTCTTGAAAACTTTCCCGTCTTTTTCTATAAAAATGATGTCCGGTCCGTTTATCATAATCTCAGTTATTGATTTGTCATCTACAAGAGGCTGGAGCACATCCAGCCTCCTCATGGAATTAAATACAGCTGTAATAATATCCTGCTTCTCGGCAATACTCAAATAGTTTTTTTCCGACCTTTCAAAAACAGCCTGTGTTATTGCGTCCTTTATTTCCTCATCGGATAAATCTTTGTTTAAGTCCAAGTTATTGTTTACAGTTTGTTTAATTTCACTAATCAATATTTCTCTTTCTTTATTTGTCAGAACCGGGTCACCCCCTCAAAAGCAGTATGGTTGAAGTTATTGGCATATTAAGCCATTGGTGTATTAAATTATTTGCATATGAAAATAAGGAATATTAAGCAGCTTGCGTATTAAGCTATTTATACATTTAAATTCCTGTATAATTTTAATTCCTGGTATAATTGTAACATTTTACAAAACTATCTTCTGTATAAATTATATCTGTTTTTATTTGTAATGTCTAGAATATTTTTACATTTATTTTAAATTAAAGGTAATTATTTATTTTACAAGCCGGTAATATTATAAATCCCCGTTAATATTTCGATATTACGAATTGAAACAGTGTGAATTCGATAAAATGTTTTTAGATGTGAGAGCCGACATAGACAGTATTTGAACGTCCGCTTAAATAACGCCTACTTAAATAATATTGAGATTGACTATAACTCTATTGTGGCCAGGTTATGAATATACCACCCCTTGCACTGGTAAGCTCAATTGTCTTTTCATCTCCGGTATTCCGGCTAAACTCCAGGCCTTTATCTGTCTCCTGTCCTTCCTTCTTTCCATTTACCTCAATAGTACCTGCCCCTGCAGTTACTCTTAAGCTGCAGTCTTCCTTCACATTTTTATTATCCAGGTATATTTTCCCGGACATTGTGCTGGCTTCAATATTCTCAACCAGATTCTCGATGTAAATAATCCCTCCATAGCTTTCTGCATCTATTGACTGAAGGCTGAAATTTTCAGGGATGGAAATCGTCAGCACAGCGCTGTTCTCATGTAGCTGTGTTAGCTGGAACAGCGGCAGCCTTCCGTTGCTTTTCTCATTAAAACAAATCTCCCTTCCATTTAACTCTGCTTCATACTCAAGCCAATCAGTCTGCTCATAGGACAGAGAAATCTTATCTCCGGAGCCCCGAACAAGTTTTATATTTGTATGAGTAGTCACTGCAGATATTTTGTCCACCTGTGCAGGGTCAAATTCCATAGTATGCACTTCCATACCCAATGGTTTCATGCTGTTGAAAATCATCCAGTATTTTAAAAGCAGTCCTGATACTGAAAGCATAATCAATCCGATAAACATTATAACGGCAAATACAGGTAATGCATGGGACCATATGCGCTTTACCGTGTTCTGCTCCCTTTCTGTTTCAGGTACAATCCTGCCGGGTTTTCCCATCATCTTTCTGACCAGCCATACAGATACCCTTATAAGCAGTCTTCCAAGTTTGAAGAAAACATAAGACAATGCCAGCAGGAAACCTGCACCCAAAATTCCCAGGCCAATTGCCCCCACTATTCCCATAACGTCCTGGTTGAAAGCAGTAAAGGCTTGATTAATTATTATAAAAAAGAATATCAAAGCTCCGGCAAATGCACATAGGGAAATCACAAAAAACGATACTACAATACTGAAAGAGGCAATAACAAAAACAGCCAAAAGCAGAAAAGTAAGAGGTGTTGTAACAATATTGAATGCATTTCGAAGAACACTGGCATAATTACGTAGTCCAGGATTTTTCTGTGTTCTTATTATACTGGCTTCGGTTTTGACCATAGCCGCAATCTTTTGCGGAGAATCCAAATGGTTAAGAATTGTGTCCAAATCCTTGCCTGCGTCCAAAGCATCAGAAAAATATTCTTCATAGTAACTTACTGCCTCTTGGATTTCTTCCTCCGGAAGCCCCTTCAGGTACTTCTTTAAATCTTCTATAAAAGCAGTTATTCTTTCATCCATTGTCAGCACCACCTATAATATAATCTATCACGCTTCTCAAATCCCTCAATTCTTCTATTGACTCATTCAATCTTGCAATTCCTTCGGTAGTAATTCTGTAGTACTTTCTAAGGCGTCCTGAATACTCCATAGAATACGTCTCCAATAAATTTTGACTTTCCAGCCTGCGCAGTACAGGATACAGGGAAGATTCGGATATCTCCAGCAGATCCATAATCTCCTGAGTTAGCCTGTATCCATACATATCTTCACGTTTCAGGACAGACAGCACACAGACATCCAATAGCCCTTTCTTCATCTGGGCATCCACGGGCATTCCTCCTCCAGTGTGCCTATTTATGCTACACTACTGACACTGTAAGCTACACTATCAACACTATACAATAGTTACTTTTGTTTTTCAATCAATATTTCCTTATAGAGACTGTATCCCACACATCTTTGCAGAAATCTCCCACAACCTTAATGCAACATCGGGTTTTTGAGAGTATCTGCTGGGTTTCATTGGTTTACAGTCTTTCCAGTATACCTCTGTTCTCTTCTGAATAGATGGCTCGCCTGCAATAAAGGCGATTGACTGGGCAGGTCTTTCAGGCGGCACTCCGGCCTTGCTGCGCTTTTTCCATATCCATCTGGCAATACCTGTAGTTCCTTTAAATCCAATGTCAGTATTGACAAGACCAGGATCCACCGCATATGCACGCACAGTACTATTCTGCCCAAGTCTTCGATTCAACTCAATAGTAAATAAAACATTCGCAAGCTTAGACTGCTTGTAGGCCAAAAGACAATTATAGCGCTTACGCAGCATAATATCATTCCAGTGAATTCTGGTTCTGTAATGGGAACCTGAGCTGACTGTAATAATTCGGCCAGCCGGTGCCTTCTGCAAAAGCGGAAGCAATTCATTGGTCAAAAGAAACGGTGCCAGGTGATTGACGGCAAATTGAAGCTCAAAGCCCTCCGGTGTAGAAACATACCAGCTGGAAAATGTGCCTGCGTTATTAATGAGAACATCGATAATTCCATCTCCTTTTTCTTCAACCAGCTTTTTTATATTGCCGGCCAGTTCTCTCACCTGTTTTAAAGACGACAAGTCTGCAATCAGGTAGGAGACCTTTGACTGGGGATATTCGTTTTTAATAATCTTCTCTGCCTGCCGGCAACGGGATTCAGAACGTCCTACACCAATGATATAAGCTCCACTTCCTGCCAGTACTTTTGCTGTTGCCAACCCGATTCCGGATGTGAACCCGGTTATTACCACCGTTTTTCCTTTCATATTTATATTCATTCCCATATTGGTCTGCTTATCCAAGTTTATGACCTTGCTCATATTTACTAATTCCCCCTCACTTTCTTATTTTTTATTGGCATTAGTTCTTCCGCTGCGGCCTTACGGAATTTATCTCTTTGATTGATACTCCCATTTGCGTCCTTGCGAGATTTATTTTCTTTCAATGATTTTCCGCTGTGATTTCGCGGGTTTAATTTTTTCTTTAAATTTTTCCACTGCTGTCTTACTAGATGTATTCTCTTTCATTGACTCTTTTGATGTTACTGCTGTCTTTTGAGATTCATTTCCTTTAATTGAGAAGCCTATTGCGGCCTTGCGGGATTTATCCTCTGCGGCCTTGCTCGGCTTATTCACGGAAGCCGCAACAGGGTAATTCGTGTTCAAACTATGCTTGAATATTTATAGCTTTGGGCTTTTACGAAAAGGCATGATGACATCTTATCGGAATCACTCCCGGAAGCCGCAACAGGGCAGTTAATGTTACATATCAGCTTTAATAGACCGCTTCCTAATGGTGCTTAATGCTCAAACCGGAGTTTCTTAACTCCTTCCACATTTCTCTTCCTGTAAGCAGAGTTCCAACGATTTCCCACCACATGGGCAACCAAAGTTGAAGGTACCAGGCTTCCCATGAATTTAAGAATCCTGTTTATTAAACCTGGTATATATACTGCGTGCCCTTTCAGTGCATGATCAATGGTTCGTGACGCCACGAAACCTACGTTCTTTGTTGTAATTCTTCCTGCAAACCCCTGGGAATTAATGGCGCGTATACATGCAGCAGTTGTAGGCATCCCCGCAGGGCAAAGGACTGTTACAGTAGCTCCAATTGGCCTGAGCTCCTCCCTCAGAGCCATGGAGAAATTAAGAAGGAAGCGCTTTGAAGCAGCATACATAGCCTTCACCGGCATGGGATAATATGCGGCAAGGCTTGCAACATTTATAACTCTAAAAGGTTTGCTTTTGTCTCTTAGATTCAGGACAGCATATGTGGTTTCAAGATTTGCTTCTATGTTGAGTCTCAGCAAATTCCTGATCTGTTCCCGGGTCCTTTCGGCAAAAGGTCCCTCGTAGTCAAGTCCTGCAACATTGATAAGGCCATTGAAACAGAATCTCTTACTCTGCATATATTGGTAAAGCTGTGTCCTGGAATTATTGTCGGTAAGATCGGCAGGATACCAGGCCACCTTTACCGGGAAGGTATTGGATAATCCTTCAGCAAGAGCAGATAATGCTGTTTCCGATAAATCGGTCAGGAACAAATCCCACCCCCGCGCAGCGCACTCTACCGCAAAGGCCTTTCCCAATCCGCCGCAGGCACCGGTTATACATATCATGGGTTTCATGTTCATAACGAGGACTCCTTTCATATTCTTTTACAAATAATCTTTTCAAATGCGTCTGCCGGTTGTTTGCCGTGCAAACAAGCAAGTTCATGCAGAATTTGTTTTTTAATTGCTTTATTTTTAACTGTTTATTTACATTTGCTTTATTAAATCTTGTTATATGCTTTATTTAATCTTGCTATATGAATACTATACAATGTATAATATTATATGTCAATAGTTATTTCTTATAATATAATATCATTTATACAATGATTTCTTGATAAGTTTATTGAGTTGAACAAAAAAGCAGCATTTGTTGAGTCGAATTAAAAAAGCAGCATTTAAGATAAAACCTTAAAATGCTGCTTAACAATACTTTTTATACATCTTATACGTCATTTCTTATAATTCTTATTCGTCATTCTTATAATCTTATACGTTATTTCCTTTGCATACTGTAATAAGTTTTAATTTATCATTTTTCTGTCTTTACAAAATTCCGACTGTGAATAATTCACGCGTTGAGTCAACACCCTTTTTTTAATAACTCTGTTTCTGCTACATGTCTGTAAGTGATCATTGTAATTCTGCTTTTGTTGTATGCGGTGGCTTAATCCTACTATTGCTTTATACGATAATTGTAATTCTATCTTTGCTGTTTGCGATCATTTAACTTTTGTTATATGCGTGTATGGAATATTCAACGTATCAGTCAATGTGTAAGCCTTTCCATTGCACACAAACTGTACCGGATCGCCCCAGTCAAGTTTCAGCCTCAGCTCTTTACCGTCATACTTGACATCAATACGGCTGCCATGCCAGAAAATCTTGTAATTCATTAGCGTCCATTTATCCGGAAGCTTTGGTGCGAATTCAAGCTCAAAGTTCTTGTTCAGAGTAAGCCCTCCGAAGCCGTAAGCGCTTGCCATCCAGGTTCCGCCTGCTGCTGCGGAATGAATACCGTTTTTTGTATTTCCCTGAATATCATGAAGATCTATTATACTGGACAAATTCAGGTATTTGTACGCATTTTCACCTTTATCGAGGCGAAGAGCAATGATACTGGCCGTATTTGGACTTAGTGAAGACATATGATATGTCCGCCTCTCATAATAATCAAAGTTCTTTAATACAATATCACGCTCGAACAAATCCGGCATCAGGCAAAACAGGAGCACAAGATCGCACTGTTTGACACATTGGAACTCACTTCTTTTCTCCTTAGCCACCGGCTCGCCAATTGCATTCTCAACAAACGGAGCATCATCGTCCACTATTATCTCCTGATCGCCTTTATCAAAGTCCTTTAGTTCCAAAAAGCCATCACATTGAGGAATTATGCCTTTCTCATTGGGAACGGGCAAGTACATCAGGTTACTTCTTCTTTCCCACTCATTCACTTCCGTTTCGGTCAGGCTGATTTTTTCTTTTAACCTCTCAACAGCGTCAGGATTGGATTTGCTAAAGGAAGAGAGCTGCTCCAGCGTCCATTTTATTGTATAGTAAGCCATATAGTTGGTGTATGTGTTATTATTTGTACGTGGATGATACTCATCAGGCCCCATAACATCAAGTATTTCATATTGCTTTTTGGCACTGTTCCATTCCATATAGCTTATATAGAATCTGCTGATTTCACACAGCATCTCAAGGCCGTATGATTGCATGAATTCCTTGTCGTTGCTGACTTTGAAATAAAGCATAATTCCATAGGCAATTGCACTTGATATATGAATTTCATTCTCTGCAAACCACCATTTCTCAACGCGGTAAAAAGGATGCGCATTCTTTACCCATCCGCCGGGGCAAAAAATAGTTATTGCTTCGTCGCCGGTTCCTGCGGACCGGTATGGGTAGCGGGCACCCTTTTGATAATATGTAGCAGCGTTGCGCCTTGCTCCAGGAAGCATGTGATATCTATATAACAGAATATTTTTTGCTGTCAGAGGGTCGGTAAATACATAAAAAGGAAGCATAAACATTTCAGTATCCCAGAAGATATGCCCCGTATATCTGTAACCAGTCAGGCCTTTTGCTCCTATGCTGGCTTTTTCATTGTGGCGTGGGCCTGCCTGAATCAGGTGGAATAAAGAATACCTTACCTGTTTTTGAAGAGCATCGTCACCCTCAAATATGATATCGGAATTTTCCCATATAGCATTCATCTTTCTGCATTGCTCTTCCAGAAGAATGTCAAAGCCCTTGCTGCTTTTATCCTTCAAATATTCAACCAGTTCATCTCTCAGAGAATTCATATCATAGTCTTTGTCAAATCTCACCTGAACAGTCGAGAATCTGTCACATACAAGCACTTCACCCTGCTTCAGGTCAAAATCCATTATACGGCGTATAGTGTCATCTCCAATTTCAAAATTGCTCACGCCACTTTTTGAGCATTTCATTAATGTTGCTGCTCCTATTGGGTGACGCGCTTCTATTAGTTTTGAGCATGAGTACAAAATATCATCCTTATGGTTATTGTCAAACACCTGAAGATGCTTGAGATTTAATTGCTGCCAACCATCAAGGGTTTTTACACTGCTGTCAAGTATATGGGATACCTGAAGCATTCCGTCTGAATTCTCCAGTGTAAAGCAGTGCCTCTCAAAGCACAGGTTAGGATATATTATGGAAACAACACGTATTGATTCCCACTTAATAACTTGGCCCTGTTCGGTCTTAAATTTGGAACACCTGTATAATATGCCTTTTCTCATATCCAGCATACGTGTATGTTTCAGTGCTTCCTGCTCTTCTATGCTAATTCTTTTGCCGCAAAGCCGCAGGTCAATTTCAAGAAAATTGGGGAGATTAACCATATCCCATTCCCAGGCTACATCTCTGTCAAATACACCGCCAAGGAATGTTCCGGTAATACTTTGCTTTGGCATTTCCTCCAGATTTCCGCGTACACCCAGAGAACCATTGGAAAGAGCAAAAATTGTTTCATATTTATTTAAATTTTCAATTCCTTTCTCTTCTTGAATAATCCACGAAGGGGCACTTAGAAAATGAAATAAATTCATATTGGACCTCCTTGAAACAATATCGTTCGTTCTTATACATTATATAAAATTTTATACATTTGTGGAGAATTTTGTCAGAAAAATTTGCTCAAAACACTATTAATTTGTGTTTTTATCACAACATATCAAGCTTCGTGATTATAAATTCTTTGCAATTACAAAATCCTTAGCAATTACTTTATTTTTTTGATATGTCACTATGATTGCAAAAACTTATTGAAAAAGTTTCATTACTTTTTCGAGAGTAATTTCAGTCATATCCTTGCACACTATATCTGCATTTGTAAGAATATTCGGGTCTCCTAACCCTACTGCCTTCATTCCGGCTCTTTTTGCTCCTTCAATGCCTGCATATGCATCCTCGAAAACAACGCATTCAGCAGGAAGGGTATTCAGTCTTTCAGCAGCTACCAAAAACACTTCCGGATCAGGTTTGGACTTTGTTATATCTTGTCCGCCTACAATAGTATCAAAATACTGAGTAATACCGAGCTTATCAATAATAAATGCTGCGCTTTTACTTGCAGAGCAGATTGCGCACTTAATCCCATTCATTTTCAATGAATTTAGAAAATCAATGACACCCGGCAGTATTTCATCCGGTCTTAACTGTTCAATCATTTCACGATACCAGTTATTTTTTATTTCAGTCATTTCTAGCTTTTCTTGCTCTGAATAAG
Organism: Clostridiaceae bacterium; assembly: GCA_012840085.1. GTDB lineage: Bacteria > Bacillota > Clostridia > Acetivibrionales > DUMB01 > DUMB01. Next base: position 1,276 of record DUMB01000038.1, on the reverse strand, counting down.
CTCTGGTGCTGCGCTCAAGAATAATCTCAAGTGAAGCCATACGGCTTACGCCTTTTAACCTCTCATTTATTTTTTCATCAAAATATATTCCTTCTCTGTCAGCAAGTTTTTTCCATGCAAGGTAATGATATTTTGCTGTATCAACAATTACTCCGTCAAGATCAAAAAGTATGGCTTTCAGTTGTGCTTTCATAGTACCCCCATAAATTTTTCATATTATTGTTTTATTATATTTATTTTTTTAATACTTATTTTTACAACACTATTTTTTTATTTTTTATAATACTTATTTTTACATCGCTTATTTATTTCGGAAACTATTATAACTTTTTTTATAGCCAAATACCAGAGTGGCAACAAGCCACTCTGGTATTCAGCAGTCCAAATGCTGCTTATTCAAATATAACTGCTTTTGAAAGCGGCTGCATTCCTTCAAAACTATCCCATACAAACACTTTGACAAAGTGTCCTGTTACATCATCCGGAAGCGTGAATCCTCCATTAAGGGTGATTGTTTCACCTGCATCTATTGTTCCCTGGATATAAGCAAGCTTTTCAAATGTCTTTTCCGGACCATATAATGCTATAATAAAGCATGCATTTGCCTTCTTTGAGCCGTTGTTGACTATTGTGACGCTTGCTCTTAAGTCAATGGAAGGAATCAGATGTTCAAGTTCCTGACCCAATGCATCTTTGAATACAGGATTCTGAATAATCAGGGTCTCTTCGGCAGTTGTTGTCACTGTTACACTCGGTCCGTCTACTGATTCGTTGCCTGCTGCGTCTACTGCCTGCACTGTGAATGTATATTCTGTGCCTGCAGTCAATCCGGTCACATCATAGGTATATACGTCTGCTGCCACTGAATCAAGAAGCTCTTCACCCATATAGATATTATAGCCTGTTACTGCCGTATCATCCTCTGCAGCAGTCCAAATAAGCGTCAGATCCGTCTGGCCAACTTCTATCGCCTCAACTTTGCTTCCTGCCGGCCATGTTGGGGCGGTAGTATCCTCTTCTGCAGACTCACGATCGGCTGTAATAAATGTTCTGCTTATAGTCATCGGCCTTACCTGCTGGTATGTTCCGAAATATCCGGGCTCAGTTAATCTGTTCTCCTGTGTATCTACACAGTCGAATACCTTCTGGCCGTTGATATACATTACCAGCCTTACACCTTCATCTGTATTCAGGGCGCCTACCTGTATCAGGTTGTCTACGTTATCTTCAAAGTATGTATTCGGTATTCCGGGTCCGTAGATACCGGGATTTTCTC
>DUMB01000037.1 GCA_012840085.1 Clostridiaceae bacterium | reverse complement strand
CTGGGATTACTACAAAACCGTAACGGCGTAAACTTGGGAACCGCCTAGTACGGGACCGTAGGCTAGGTGGTGTGAGAGGTCGGTAGGTGAATTAATCACCTACCTCCTACTCGATTGATTCATCCTTCCGAACGATGCTTTTTAGAGGCTTCTTCCGTAATTTTTTTATATTTGTATAGTATTCAACACTAAACAATGATATAATGACTGTAGTCAGTGAATGAAGACGTTTCAATAGAAAATGTGCAACAGATAGAACATATAACGACAAATAAGTACAACTATTTTTATTTTGTGAAGATTAAAAAAAGTACGGTCAAAAGGAGGGGGGAAGCTTTATGAGGATGTACAAGCGAATTTTAGGGTATGCGTTAGCAATCATTATTATTATTACTAGTCTACCGATTCAATCCTTGGGTCTGGACAGTACGTCCCAAGTCCATGCTGAAGAAAGTGTACCAACCTTGGGTCTGAACAGCAACTTCCAGGTCTATGCTGGAGAAAGTGTGCCAACGGAGGGTATAGGCTATGACGATTTTTCAAATACAGAAAACTTACAATTAAACGGGGATGTTTTAACAGATGGCAACGTCATACAGTTTGACAGCAGCAGAGAGAGCGGAGAAAGTGTGTTTACGAAAGAAAAGATTGCCTTGGGAGAGGACAAGTCCTTCAGCACCGGTTTTTCATTCAGAAACATTTCACCTGCAGAACCGGCAGAGTGGACAAAGGGCGGTTTTACATATACTCTGCAGCCAAACAGCAACTCATTAGTCCCGGAGGGATTTCATGATCCGGATAATTTAAACTCAAGTCTTAGCATTGCTTTCATCTCAGAGTATCACAGAGGCGGAATTGTTGCTATGTCAACCAGGAGTCTTGCCCAGCCGATGCGTATATTTATGAAAGCGGTAGTGTATATCAACGGTAACTTTGATTTTCCGATCATGTTCTGGGAGTTTGACTCATATTCAGGAGCAGATGAACCATTGGAGGATTATAAATTCTGGATTGGATATAACGGGGAGGAAAAGAGTCTCCGTCTGATGTGCCTGACTCCATCCGGGACCTATAAGTCAATTCCTGTATATTTGGATCTTGATGAACTATGGCCTGACTCCGGCGAAGTATATGCGGGATTTACAGGCTCCCTTGGGGATGCAGGAAATGTAAGCAGAATCAGCAGCTGGTACATGAAGGACGATCTCAGCCTGCTGGATGAGGCCATCACTGAGGCTGATTTGATCTTGCTTACCAACCAGCTTGAAATGCTGGAATCAGAGCCGGTGGGAGTTATATCACTGCCTCTTTACAATGAGTTCGGGAGCAGCATTTCCTGGGAATCCGATGACAGTGATATGTTTGATGAATACTGGCAGCTGATTCCATTAACCCTTGGACAGGAGCCCAAAAGCATAACCCTGAGGGCAACCGTCACAAAAGGTGCATCGGCAAAAACCACAAGGGATTTTCATATTGAGGTAAAGGTGCTTGATTCACTGAAGGTGGAAGCAGATTGTGACCTGCTCACTACAGAACTGATTCTGGCTGATAATGAAAGTGCAGATTCAGTTGTTTCAGACCTTAATCTTCCCATTACAGGACAATATGGCAGTGAAATCAGCTGGACTTCAGACAAGGTATGGGTTATTGACAGCAATGGCTACGTAACAAGACCGGGCTATTATGAGGGAGATCAGGTTGTAACACTCAGGGCAATTATCACAATGAATTATGATACAAGAGTAAAGGATTTTGAGCTTACCGTTAAAGCCCTTGGAATGACTGATGCTGAGAATGTTAATGCTGACTATTTATGGCTGACCCCTTCCAGAATTCTGAACGGCAACAGCGGACTGGGCAGTATAACAGGGGATCTGTCACTTCCAACGGAGGGACAGTATGGAAGCATGATCAGCTGGCAATCCGATGATGAAAGCATCGTTGGCAATGACGGCAGAGTAACAAGACCCGGCCTTGCACAGGGGGACCGGGAAGTAACCCTCACGGCCACAATCAGCAGCAATGAAACCTCAGTGACAAAGGTATTTGTTGTAACTGTCGAGGTAAGAGACGAGGACATTGTGGACAGTGTTTATGACTGGCTGACAGAAACCTTAATACTCAACGGGAATAAAGACCTGAATAATGTTACAAACGATCTGAATCTTCCTGTAAAGGGAAGTCGTGACAGTACCATAAGCTGGGCTTCAAGCAATCCTAATATTGTGGAGCCTTATGGAGTAGTTCGGTTATACAATGTGAGCGGCATGGAAGTTGTTACCCTGACTGCAACCATACGTATGAGAGAGGCAGTTCGCACAAAGGAATTTGTTGTAACAGTCAGAAGAAGCGGATGGACAGATGAGGAAAGACTTGAAGAAGACTATAATTGGCTGACGGCAGAGATAATCCTGAACGGCAACAGCTCTCTGAATATGGTTGTTTCGGATCTTAGTCTCCCCACTGTTGGAGGATTGCGTAATTGCAGTATTACCTGGGAATCCAGTGATTATAATGTAGTGGATCCGTCAGGAAAAGTAACAAGACCACCTTATGCAGCAGGAGACAGAACAGTAGTTTTGACTGCTACCATAATCGTGGATCAAGAAAATTATATAACAAAATCCTTTACTGTGACTGTAAGTAGTATGGATCCCACTGACGAAGAATGGCTGACTGCGGGAAGGATCCGTGGAGAAAATTCATCTCTGAATGGAGTGACAACAGACCTTTCACTTCCAACTGCAGGCTTTAGCGGCAGACCCATTGTCTGGACCTCCTCAGAACCTGACTATATTGCTGTAGATGGAAAAGTAACACGCCCCGCTTATTCAGAAGGTAATAAAGAGGTTATATTGACCGCATATCTGACCACGGAAGAGGGCACTACTATTACAAAGACCTTTACGGCAATTGTAGTCCGCCTGCCCCAGACCGATGCAGAAAAACTGGATGAAGTATATGAATGGCTGACTGATAATTTAATCCGGGGCTACAACAGTTCCCTGAATGATATAACAACCAATCTGTATCTGCCTGCACATCAAAACGGGGTTATTATCACCTGGACTTCTTCAAATGAAAGTGTTTTAAGATTCGATGGTATGGTTTATCGTCCGGGCTATTATCAGGGAGATGCAGAGGTTACGCTGACAGCCACCCTGAGTGTTGGCTCAGAGCCTGTGAGGATCAAGACCTTTGAACTAATTGTGAAGGCTATGCCAAAGACCCAGGCAGAGATGGATGCTGAAAGTGTAAATGCGGATTACAACTGGCTTGTTACTGATGTAATACTGAATGGAAACAGCTCTTTTAATGACATAACAACAGACCTTTACCTGCCTTCTGAAGGAATAAACGGGAGCAGCATCACATGGAAAATCAATCTTCCCGGCTTTGTTGATGAACATGGCAGAGTAACCAGACCGGGACCTTATGAGTTTGATGTATGGGTTATATTGGATGCTACAATTGAAAAGGGTCTGAGCAGAAGAGAAAAAAGCTTTTCTGTGAATATAAGGCATTTTCCGCTCAATCTTGAGGAGCATGTTTTACTGGATTATGAATGGCTGACTGCTGACATGATATTAAGGGACAATATATCTCTTGATGAAGTAACCACTAACCTGTACCTGCCATCTGAAGGACCGATAAGAGGGCCTGCACAGCCTTTGGGAAGCAGAATTACCTGGGAATCAAACAGCAATTATGTTACAGCGGCGGGCAAGGTATACAGGCCATCCTACTTCGTTGGCGACAAGACAGTCACATTGACAGCAACCATAACCTTCGGCTCTGCATCTATTAAGAAAACCTTCACAATAATTGTCAAGCACATGGATCTGACAGATTATGACTGCGTTATTGCGGCAGCAAACTGGGTCATCAGCTACAATGCACTAGGAGGCAATGCTTCAAAATATGCTATAGTGGAAAACCTTGACCTGCCCCTGGCAGGTCCGTATGATACAGCTATTTCCTGGACATCCAGCATGCCAATGTACATATCAAATGAGGGAATAGTAAACCGTCCCCCCAACGGGCAAGGAAACAAAGGTGTCGTTTTAACGGCAACCATTACCAGGGGTTCTGTACAAAGACAGGTTGATGTCTGGTATACAGTACTGGAAAGACCCGATACGACACCGCCGTCAGTAGTGTCCACAACACCGGGAAACGGAAGCAATGACCTGCCGTGGAATACAAATCAGATTGTTATAAGGTACAATGAGGACATAGTACTTGCCAACTCCTCAGGGATTGTGGTTGAGCCTAAGGGCAGCAGGGCAATGTATTTTGAGGTGTGGAGGGGACAAACGCTTATCATAGATCTGATAGATATATTGAGCGTAGGGGAAAACAGACTCGTAATACCGGCCGGGACTGTTACAGACAAGGCAGGAAATCCGGCTCCCGAATTTGTTCTGACCTTCAGCACTGAAGACAGGATAGATACAGATATTGAAATTGTTGATTCATCGATAGTTAACAATCAGAAAAACGTAGACCCTGATACCTGGATAATATATCTGCAATTTGACAGGAACAAACTGAAATTTGGTGATCACAAAAACGACGATCTGGGCCTTTACGTCATATCGGAAGGGCTCCAAAAGCCAATTTCGATACGCAATATCCAGTTTGAGGTGCCTAAGGATTCTGATGATTTTGCGGAGTTTGATAAGCAGGGGAGTATAGTGTCCATTGTGCTTTATGAACATCTTAAGCCCAATGAGGCCTACTTCTTAAGAATTGAAAGAGGATTTGTCAGGGACACTTACTTTAACGTAAACAAGCCTTATTCCTTTTATTTCACCACTGCAAGCAATACTCAGGAAAAGGTAATCCCGGAATTTACAAACATATATCCATCTGATGGAGCCACCGGAGTCAGCATCAAACCATTCATTGAAATTGATTTTAAGGATATCTATGGCAAGCTCAGCTATGACTGCCGTCTGACAGATGAATCCGGCAGAGAGATACCGCTGTATTCACCATACAGACTTAATGACTCATATACCAAGCTTGTATTTTTGACAGAAGAAACCCTGCAGCCAAATACGCGTTACACCTTCTCGGGGCCATACAGACAGTTCGGAGATTCGGATGCGGAGGCATTCTCCATCAGCTTTACAACAGGCTCCGGTCCCCGGGTTACAAGGTCAACTCCCACTGCCGGTGACTGGAATGTAAATAACAGGGGAATAATTGAACTGTATTTTGACCAGCCGGTAGAAAGAGGCAGCCGGTACTCGGATATTGTGTTCTGCAGTCAGTATGAAGTGCCTGTGGAATTCACAAGTGAAATAACTGACAACAAGGTAATAATCAGGGCTGTATCCGAGCTTCCCATGTATGACAGCTATAATTTGTTCATTCCGGATGGCGCATTTACCAGCCTGAGCGGGGAGGGCTGCACCCAGTTCAAGTTAACCTTTTATGTGAACCTGGACAAACTTTCAAACGGACTCAGACCTGAATTTCTAGGTGTGGATGATATAGGCTTTGTGGATAAGGTATTCACCTTCAGCGCTACTACTCATGAAATAAACGATATGGTTAACTATATCAGGACCTCAGGCTACGGGCCTGTTTCCTACACCTGGTTTATCAACGGAGAGCAGGTTGGGAACCAGGGCATAGTTAAGTACAGATTCAGACAGCCCGGAGAATATGAAATCAAACTGAGGCTTACCGATAAGTATGGATATAGCTATGAAACCGAAAAGACTGTCTCAATAAAGGCGGCGGACCATGCGGAGATGTCATTTGATGACGAAAAATATGTCAAATCCGTTTATTTAAATGAAGGACAGCAGAATAAGCTTCAATTCCATCTCTATCTGTATCAGGACGGCTTTTTTGTACCGGAGGAAATAATCAGCGTTAAGCTGTATAAGGATGGAGTCCTGCAGCCATTAAGCAATCGCGAAGATGGAAGTACCCGCATTACTTCAGCAGAGGGTGAGAGTAAGGCATATATCTACACATATGAGCCTGAGTATGGGGCACAGGGCACCTATGTCATTGAGTTTACATACAGTAATAGTCTGGGAGAGCAGGTTATCCAGCGGACCTTCAGCCTCTTTTCAAAGGAGCCTGCATATATAGATGCCTTAAGGTTCAGATTGTACAATGAATCCGCAGCAGACTACTATGAAACCCTTAATTACGTGTATGTGACGGTGAACGGGGAGAGGCTGAGAGCCGACAGGGAAATGTACACATATAATGGAGAAACATTCCCGGTATATGTGCTGAGAAAGCCATTGCTGGCCAATACATACTACAGCATTACGATGGATGAGTGGCAGCTGTTCTCCAAAACCTACAAAATCGGGAAAGAGACCGAGATCCCCATGATCCTTAAGGGGCGTGCCATTTATTCGCAAATGAACAGACTGATGAAGATAAACAGCATGAAGGTCAGTGATGATTCGGATGTTTATGAGGATGTAAAGCATTTCTTCAAAAACTCATCTGTAAAGCTGATTCTTGATGTGGATGCAGACTGGGGCCGCTTTGACAAGGGCTACTTTGAGGTTGCGCTTGTCACACTGACCCCTGGCAAATATTTTGAAGAAAATACATCCTTCAGATTGCTGTACACCCAGGCTCACGATCCAAAGAAAGATGTACAGAGGATTGTGCTGAGGCCGGGGATGGAATTAAAAAACAATGATGAGTATTACTATATACGTATGATTTCGCCGCAAGGGTTTGTGAGTGACTGGTTCAGGTATAACTATGACCTGAAGGTACTGCCTCAGCCAAAAATATTAGGAAAGCAGCTTAATGTTACCACAAAGAACGGTGAATATTATATAAGCTGGCCAACTATTTTTGACGGGCCTGTAGGAGGAGTTATCAGCAAGCTGGATGGTATTCCCCTTCTGGAAGGAGGCAGCTTCAGCATGGGAGGACCTATGCCCTCCATGGAGTCCGAACAGAACTACCTGGATAAAATCATTCTGCAATTTGATACATATGTTGAAATGGGCAGTAGTACCCAAAGCTATATAGCCACGAAAAAAAAGGTGAAAAAGATAAAGGTTGTAGGCTATGATTTTGATGTGGCACTGGATGGAGGACTGAGTCTCCATTATGACTGGAAGACAGATGAATGGAGTCTGAAGGGCTTGTACTTCTCACTGGATGCAGACCTTAGAAAGTACTGGGACAAGGGCTTTGAAATTCTGGGCTTTGAATTTACCGCAGGGGTACATGTGGGTTCCACATTCGGAGGTACAGTAAAGCTTGTTGAAGAAGATGATGACTGGAAGTACAGCGGAATTATAAGGCTTGGCCCATATGCAGGCATTCATGCGGATGTGGACCTGAAGCTGCTTAAGGTGTGGGGCGATCTGACAGCCAGGCTGCCGGCGGAGTTCCACTTTCCCACGAGGTATATTGGCGTGGATATAACCGTTGATGCAAGCATTAAGGCAAGTGCCCTTGGCTTCTCCGGCACTATCTACGAGGAGAATTTTGCCGAATACCACTGGGACAATGGAAGGGAAAAGGTTGTTATAAACCTGCTGGGACTGGATGGGGAATATGATCAGGAAAGAAGCAATGATTTTCAGCCCCTGGGAAGAGAATATGCGCAAAGAGAGTCCATATGGCTGGGCAGTTATTATGAAGACACGGCAGGAGCTCAGTCGGGAGGCATGCAGGCTCTGGCATCCCCTGCAGCCATGGGAGCAAGGTCAGCCCTTGCAGCGCCTGCGGTCATGGAAGTCTCTGCAGAAAATCCTGAAGTGATTCCTCTTATGGGAAACATCTATCCGGAAGCCCAACTGGCCATGGCTGCCAACGGAGACAGGCGATGGGTTATCTGGAATGACGATAATAAAAACAGGGAAGCGATAAACAGAACACAGCTGGGGGTTGCAGAATACAGCAATGGTTTATGGAGCATGCCGGAGTTCATATTTGACGACGGAACTGCAGACTTTGATCCTGCTGTGGCAGCAGTAGCTGATGGTATACTCATCGCATGGAACAATATTGGCAGGGAAATGTCAGATAGGGATGGCCTGGCTGATTTGATGGCAAGCTCTGAAATAAGTGTCTCAAACGGAGTTTACAGTGTTGACAGAGGCCAGCCTGACTATATCAGCCTGACAAACGATGATAAAATTGATCACTCCCCAAGACTTGCATCCAATGGGGAGAAGGCTCTGCTTGTATGGACCAAGTCGGAGGATGCCGGAGTAAGCTTTGGAGGTATGGGAAGCTCTGAAGAACCCGGAGATTACCTCTGGTATTCCATCTGGAACGGAAGCTCCTGGAGTGAGGCAGAAATGCTTCTAATGGCTCCTGCAACGATAATTGACTCGTATCTGGCCATGGATGGGGATGAGGCATTGCTGCTTTATACCATTGACAGCGACAATGATTTTTCAACAGGTGACGACAGAGAGGTATTTGCCAGAATATTTGATGGAAGCACATGGGGAGCACCGGTCCGGCTGACCGTAAACGACCTGCCCGACTACAGCCCGAAGGCAGTCAGTGTTGATGGTGAATGGTTCATTACCTGGATTCGTGGAGACAGGCTGGTATATCAGACAGGCCTTGCCGGAGAGACAAAAGAGGATGAAAAGCTGGCAGGCATTCAGAGCAATTATAAAGTTGCTGCAGGAGGAGAGGACAGACCTCTGGTTTCAGTAGTTTATACCCGGCTGAATACTGATAATGCTCTGGACATTTATACATCACTCTATGATTTCAGGAACGGCAAATGGAGCGATAAGAGGGAGCTGAAGGGCGGAGACAGATATACAATAAGCATGAGTCCTGCCTTTACTGCTGATGGAAGGCTTCTGGTGGCATATTCGCAGGCTGAAATTATAACAACAGAAAAGCCGTATATTATAGACGATGAAGAGAAGCTTATTGAAACCAAAGAAGTCAGTGACAAGGTATATATGGAGATGCTGATGTATACTCCCGTACATGATATGGCACTGCTGGATGAGGAAGGAATACTTCTTTCCAGCGAATGTCCCCTGCAGGGTGCAGTAACCATTGCATACACAAATGTTCACAACCTGGGAGACTTTGCTGAAAATATAGTAGTAGAGCTTTATGACGGAGATCCTCAGGCAGCTGGAGTAAAGGTGGCAGAGAGCACACCCTTTATCATAGAAGCTCATTCCTCAAGGGAGGTTGAGATTTACTGGCCTGTGGAGGATGAGGCAAAGCCCGAATACAATCTGTATGCAGTAGTCCGGATAAGTGACGGGACAGTGGAAAATAACTATGAGAACAACCAGATCAGCCGCAGGGTTGTAACCTCAGATGTGGCCATTGCTTCCGCATCCGCTGAAAATGCAGGGGCAGACAATTATCTTATAGAAGTAACTGTTGTGAACAGCGGTGGTAAAACGCTGGAGAATGTGAGGATATGGCTTGAGGATGAAACCGGCGTAAAAATACAGGATATCGGGGTACTGCAGTCGCTCGATCCCGGAGAAGAAGCGGAATTAAGCTACATACTTAAGTCCAATGGCCGCAGAATGATAAATGTAAGAGTTGCACCTGCTAATGAAGTAATAGAAGGAGATACAGACAATAATGTATACAGTCTTTCACTGGAACCCGAATCCTATTATGTTATAGGCCTTAACATATATCCGGGAGCCACACAGGTGCCACTGGACAGCTCAATAATTTTAACATTTAATATGCCGGTGGGTGAGGGAGAAGGATTTGGACAAATCACGCTATTTGATCCGGAGCTTAATGAGGTGCCGATAGATGTTACTGTCAGAGACAGCAATATTTTAAATATCCAGCCACAGCAGCTGCTGGAGTATGGCACACGATACCGTCTGGCAATACCGGAGGATGCCCTGGGAGATGCCTACGGACATACTCTGGAGAGTGAACTGGAGATTATATTTACCACTGTCACAACCAGCCCTGAGATTGTATCAGCATATCCCAGTGGCGGTATGAATGATTTTGCACCGAATGAGACGCTCTATCTCAGGTATAACCAGACAATCGTGAAAAACGGTGATTCCATTGTCTTACGCGAGCAGGTGGATGGAGATGAGGCAAGAGAAATACCGGTTCGCATAACCGCAAGCGGAGAATTGCTGACGATTCAGCCATATCAAAGGCTGACTGAAAATGGAGCCTATTCACTGGAAATTCCGAGGGGCGCAGTGATAAATCAGAATGGAGAAGCCTCACAAAAGGATTATGTTATAAGATTTACCACCGGAGAGCAGGACGGCCCCAATGGCGGCAACCCCGGGGAGGAACCTCCGGAAGAAGAGGAGCCTTCAGAGGAAGAGCCTCCTGAAGATGAGGAACCTCCGGAAGAAGAGGAGCCTTCAGAGGAAGAGCCTCCTGAAGATGAGGAACCTCCGGAAGAAGAGGAGCCTTCAGAAGAAGAACCTCCCAAAGAGGAAGAACCTCCAAGTAACCAAGGAAAGAAACCATCAAGTAACCAAGGGGAGGAACCTTCAAGTAATTATCAGTATGAAGGAAGCTTATATCTTGGAAATGTTAACAAGTCAATAGCAGTGATTGTTGAAGATGAAAAAGCAACTCTAGAGCTAGGCCAGTTGGCAAATGAACTTTTTAGCAATAACCAAAATGCTGTGATTGAGATTCCACAGATACCAAATGTTAGCTCTTATACATTTACCGTTCAGGGAGATGTACTTGCTTCATCAAGTAAAGCCACATTGACCATCAATACAGCTATGGGCAGTATCATCATACCAGCCAATATGTTACAAAACATGGATAACATAAGTGGAAAAACGGTTGAAATCACTATGTCATACGGGGATAAGTCCAGACTACCAGTAGAGCTACAGAACTCAATTGGAAATAGACCAATGATTCAGCTCACGCTGGCAATAGATGGCATCAGAACCGATTGGAATAACCCACAAGCTCCAGTTCAGGTGTTACTTCCATATACACCAACTTCAGCAGAGTTAGAAAAACCAGAAGCTATCTTAATATGGTATATAGACAACAATGGTAATGTGGTTACAATGCTGAACAGCTGGTATAGACAATCTAGTGGAGTAGTAAGCTTTAGCACAACACATTTTAGTGATTTTGCAGTAGCTTATAACCAGGTGGAATTTAACGATGTACCGACTAATGCTTGGTATAGCGCAGCAGTAAGCTTTATTGCCGCTAGAGGAATTACCGTAGGTACAGGAAATAATAATTACAGTCCTTATTGGAAGCTAACTCGTGGCCAATACATTACGATGATAATGAGAGCATATGGTCTTGAGCCAGATAAGAATCCAGCAGATAACTTTACAGATGCAGGTAACACTTGGTACACAGGCTACTTAGCAGCTGCAAAGCGACTTGGTATTGCCAAGGGAGTAGGAAATGACATGTTTGCGCCAGAGAAGGAAATTACTCGACAGGAAATGTTTACACTGCTATATAACGTATTAGTAGCTCTTAACCAATTACCAACGCCAGCAGATGTAACAGATGAAAAAAGTATAGATAATACTCAGACTCATTCAAGCGAGGACTTTGATTTCCTGGATAAAGATGAGATAGAGGATTGGGCAAGAGAAGCTATTATTACCTTGGTAAAGGCCGGTGTTATTAGAGGAAGTTCAGGTAAGATTATGCCACGAAGAATCAGTACACGAGCAGAAATGGCACAGGTAATATATAACTTGATGACAAGGTAGTAAAGAAAATTAGATATTGATGTTAAAAAAGCTCAGGTCTATGTCTGGTATAGTTATTAGATATAGACTGAGCTTTTTTAAGTAGTTTAAGTAACCGGAGTTTTACCGGATTCCAATACCTCGTAGCAAGATATCCATATGTTTGATACATTCTTCTCTTAAATTGAAATCAGGGTATCGGATGCACCATTCGAAGGTAATTCCTCTGATTGCCAGAATCAGATGACTAGCTAGTATAGTGCTGGGGATATCTGACCTGATTTCTCCTTTACGAATGCCATCTGATAGAACCTCATCAAACATTTTGTATAGATCTCTGTTAAAACTCATGGTAGGTTCAGAACTAATAGAACCTGTGAAATGTGATTTATATAGCCATTTCATATTATCATGTCCGATTTTATTAGCAAGTATATCAGCGATTTTTTCAGTCAATAAAATAATAATATCAAAAGTAGACCTATCTTGACTGATACTTTTAAGATAGGTCTTATAGTCCATATCAATTTCGCCTACATAATCTTTAATTAAAATATATACTAACGCAGCTTTTGATTCATAATGTACATAGAAAGAGCCTTTTGAGACTCCTGCCTTTTCGACGATAGAATCAACACTAACATCATCTACATTTTTTTCCAGGAAAAGTTTTTTTGCAGCTTCATATATTTTCATTTTTGTTTCAGCAGCTTGTTTTTTGCGTTTGTTTACTTTCACTTTACTCATGTTTGCTCCTTTAAGTCTATAGCATAGTTATTTTAAGCCTATAGCATAGTTATATTGTTGTAAGCTTTATTAACCATTTGTATTTTACATGAATTTGAACTTAAAAACTTCTATAAGTGTTTCAGATTATGACTGGTAGTCAAATACCGCAGTCATTTTCACGTTTTTTAGTATATCACTAAAAAATGTATAAGGCAAGGAATATAGCGGGTAGGTTGATGATTGCGGTCAGCTTTGACGTGGCAGGTGAGCTGGTATTGGCCGTGCTTTATATCGTGGCGCTTACTATTATGCGTAACCTGCCTACGAAGGTGAAACGTTCAAGGATCTTGTATGTCGGCATGGCAACGATTATGGGAGCATTCATCAGCTTTATGCTGCTGGAACGAAATGCTTACGATTATCTGATTGTGGATACGCTTATGCCCGGCGTCTGCGGTATTTTTGACCTGTTTTGGTGGAGTATCCTTGGAGAAATGCTGGATCACCAGATAACACAGATAACCCGGCAAAGTTATTTGGCATTGGACTTTCCGCCAATGTGTCAGGTGTTCTTTGCG
>DUMB01000108.1 GCA_012840085.1 Clostridiaceae bacterium | reverse complement strand
TATGATGAGAACGGCACCCGCAGGCAGGACATTGAGATTTATTACAGCTTTGTCGGCAAGATTGACTTGCCCGAATAACCGCCCGACCTATCCGACACAATGGCCAAGTGTCGGATAGGAACGGCAAAATTTTTTGCACTTCTATTGCTTCTTTATCACACATAAGCAAAGTCCCAGGGCATGAAGCAGCTCATGGCTGGCGCTGGCGTCGCCGTGGTCGGCATGGTCCTCGTACCCCTGCTCTCCGGTCTGTTCACCGTCTGATCGCTCCCGTCGTTAAGCTGTCATAAGAAATCCTTGCCGCCCCTGCCTCCAAGCGGGGGCGGCTGAAAGGAGGTTGACACCGTATGGATTTCTTGCTGGACGCCCTTACTGACTGGCTCAAGGAAATGTTGGTAGGCGGCATTATGAGCAACTTATCGGGGATGTTCGATAGCGTGAACCAGCAGGTCGCAGACATTGCGACACAGGTGGGCCAGACCCCCCAGGGCTGGAACGGGAGTATTTTCAGCATGATCCAGAACCTCTCCAACTCCATCATGGTGCCGATTGCTGGCGTGATCCTGGCTATCGTGATGACGCTGGGATGAACCCACCGGCAACCTGGACACCCAGAATACCAGCGAAGTGATTGCCCTGCTGAAAGAAGCCTCACGGCTGTATGAGCAGACCATCGTGATGATTACGCACAGCCAGAGCATCGCTCAGACCGCTGACCGTATCCTGCGGGTGTCGGATGGCGTGGTGACTGATTTTGGGAGGTGCCGGGAATGAGAAGCTATTTAAGCCTGATCCCAATTTCTGCAAGGGTACGGAAACGTCAAAATCGAATGATGATTCTTTGCATCATTATTTCTGTTCTGCTTGTAACTACAATCTTTAGTGCTGCGGATATGATTATCCGAGGTGAAACAGTTACTATGCAAGCTAAGCACGGCAACTGGCATATCCAGGTGAACAATATTTCAAATGAAATTGCTGAAGAAATCAGCAACCGTCCCGATGTCACCGCCGTTGGATGGTCAGCGGTATTCAATGAGGATGCCGACCAGCCCTATACCATAGGTGAACGAAAAGCAACACTATATGGCACGGATGAACACTATTTGGCGCAACTGGCCGATGGTATGGAGGAAGGCGTTTTCCCTCAGAGTGACCAAGAAGTGGTGCTCAGTTCAAATGCCAAACTCGCGCTGGAGGTGGAGTTGGGCGATTCTGTAACAGTTCAAACACCGGCGGGAAATGTGGATTTTATTATATCTGGCTTTGGTTCAGACGATCAGGAGTATTACGAAGGACAGACATATCTGGTTGCCGTTTATATGACAAAAGGTGCTTTTGTATCACTAATGAACGAAAATGGCGTTTCGGACTATGACCCTGCTTGCTATGTGCAGTTTCAAAACGCGGCCAAAGCTGCTGACGCTATTGCTGAAATTCAAGCACAGTACAATTTGCCAGAGGGCAGTATTCATGAAAATACAGCTATTATGGGCCTTGCCGGACAAAGCAGCAATGAATCCATGCGGAATGTTTACGGGTTAGCGGCCATCTTGTTTGTTATGGTTCTATTGGCCGGGGTGCTGATGATTTCTGGCAGCATGAACAGCCAGGTGGCTCAGCGGACAAAGTTCTTTGGCATGATGCGC
>DUMB01000036.1 GCA_012840085.1 Clostridiaceae bacterium | reverse complement strand
GCTATGGTTATTAATATAAACACTGCATTTATCAGTATATAGCCAACGGATACTTTTCTTTTTCCGCTGATATTTCTAACACCTGCTCTTTTATTAGAAATACTATTATCCAGAAATTTCTCATAATTATTGTTTAGCGCATTAATATCCATAACTTACCTCTTAAAAATAGTGCATAGTATATATTAAACTTTATAAATAAATGCCAAATTGCTTTTTGCAGATTTGTTATCTTTAGTAGGTCATATCGCTGTCGTTTCCATACTATTTGAAAATGCAATACAATAAATGATAACTTCAAACCTTGGAATAAAGTTTGGAAAAACATCTGTAGCCTGAATTATAGTCTTTATGATAGGTTGATTTTGTTAGTTTTATTAATTTGTTAGTTTTATTAATTTAGTTTTAATAATTTAGTTTCATTAATTAATTTAGTCTGTTAATTTGTTAGTTTTATTAATATGTTCTCGAATGATGATTTTATGGTACATCCTCATATACAGAATTGTAAACTTAAAATTTGAAACTTTTCTTTACACGTGACTTTAAAAAGGATATTTTTATTTAAAAATATGCTTCAAATTCGAAACTCAAATAAATTCATACATGGATTATAAGCAGCAACTCAAAATTTCTTTTAAACATTAATCAGCGTCATTATTTTTACAATACTATATTTCCCTTTAATTAAAAAAATGGTATAAAGCTTAATTGGTATTCTCTACCGGATTAATTGAAATCATTACCTGGTTCAGGAAAATTTTGAGGTTTGAAGTGTTTGTGAACTGTTATCGTAGATATTTAATCATATCATTAATATTGAGGATATATTGAGAATATTTAGATAAAAACACATTTAGATTAAAATAAAAACTTAATAGACATGTGCTTGTTAAAAATATAACTTGTAGTTATATGCATATTTAAAATGCATCCCGATGTATTTTACATCCGCTGATACAAAAAAGTAAAAAAATTTTCTAACACTTAACTGCCAACTGATGCATAATGCAGTATCAATTCCTGAGTTGCTTCTCCTCTGTTAAACTCCTTTACTAATGATCCCTTGTGCATAACAAGAATTCTGTCACAAATACCTATGAGTTCCGGTATTTCAGAAGAAATCAGAATTATTGACACTCCTGACATAACCAGTTCATTGAGTATATTGTAAATGTCTACCTTTGACACAACATCTATACTGCTTGTTGGTTCATTCAAAATCAATATTTTAGACTTTCTGAAAAGCCATTTTGCAAGAATGACTTTCTTCTGATTACCTCCACTGAGGTTTTTTATCAGCTCATATATATTACTGGGCCTAATACCTAGCATTTTAATATATCTTTCGGCTTTGGAACGCTTTAAATTATTACTTAAAAAAACTGTCCTTATAATATCATCAAGTTTGGTAATAACAATATTATCTGCAATGCTTGCATCGCTTATCTGCCCTACATCAAGCCTGTTGAGCGGCATATAGGATATTCCATTTCTTACGGCATCTACAGTACTTTTTATTTTTATCTTCCTGCCATTTAAATAAATGTTTCCGCTTTTCATATTTTCAATTCCGAATAGAACTTTTGCAAGAGCAGATTTACCCGAACCCTTTAGACCGAAAATTCCTAAAATCTCACCTTTTCTAAGTGAAAAAGATATATTCCTTAACAGGCTATCGGTGCTGACATTCTTTACAATCAGAACATCCTTGCCAATCTTGACATCTAACTTTGGATATCTGTCCTTTATCTTGTCGCCGACCATCATATTTACCAATTTGCCTGAATCAAATTTTTCTTTATCTACAGTTGCCACTGTAGTACCATCTCTTATAACGGTAATTCTATCAGCAATTTGTTGCAACTCATCAAGTCTGTGAGATATATATATGATTGAAACTCCTTTGGATTTAAGATTCCTTATTACATTATGAAGAAATTCTATTTCATTTTCGGTCAAATCAACTGTAATCTCATCCATTATTATGATTTGAGATTTATTTACGATTGTTCGGGCAACTTCTATAAGTTTTTGTTTTCCATATCCTAATGCCTTTACAGGAGTTTCAAAATCTACATTAATGTTAAGATACTCTAAAATTTCCTTTGTGCTGCTATTAATCTTTTTCCAATTTATAAACTTAAATAGACCGAATTTATATATAGGCTCCTGATTAATAAAAATATTTTCAGCAATGTTCATATCATAAAAAAGATTAGTATCCTGGAATATCACTCCAATACCGAGTTCCTGAGCATGCTTTGCATTTTTTATCTGAACTGGTTTCCCGTGTAGCCTTATCTCTCCCCCATCCATGGCAAGAGTGCCGGCAAGAATATTCATAAGAGTTGTTTTTCCAGATCCGTTCTCTCCAAAAATAGCATGAACTTCTCCTGAATACAGCGAAAAATTGGCATTTTTTAGCACAGGGTTACCATTAAATTTTTTGTTGATTCCAATCATTTCCAAAATAGTGTCCGGAATTTTCAACACCCCCCCATTGAGAACTAATACACCTCATAAGTTGTATAGAGTTTTATAAAATTGTCATAATAATACTTTTTATAATTCTCTGGAATTTCTTTATTACTTATCACAATTTTGAATAAATCCAGTTCTCCAAGTTTAGTGTAACTTATTGAGTTGAATTTTTTATAATCAGCTAGTGCGATTGCCTCATCGGCGTTTTTCATAATCTCTTTTATAATATTGCTTTCATCATAGCTCTCAACGGAATAACCAAATTTAAAATCTACTCCCTGTACATCAATAAAAGCCTTATTTACGTGTACTTCCTGCAAAGTCTTTATTACACGCGGACCAATCATTATCCCCTTGGATGGCACTAAATCCCCACCTGCAACTGTAACTTTGACATTAGCCTTATCAAAAAGTTCTGTTGCAACAAATACATCATTTGTAATAACCAAAATCCTTTTGGTGTCGGCTATATTTTTTGCAATGCTTCTTCCAATAGGTCCACCACCGAGAAATATTGCATTATTTTCCTGGATCATCTGTACAGCTATTCTTGATATAAGGTTTATTTCATCTTCGGCTTCATTATTGCTTTCCTGCTTTAGGATAACATCTTTTTCCGATTTGTAATCCTTATTAAGTACTGCTCCACCATAGGTTTTATTTATAAATCCTTCATTTTCAAGCTTCTCCAGATCACGCCTTATGGTAACCTCAGAAACACCTAGCATTTCGCTAAGTGTTGAAACACTAACAAACTCTAATTCAAGAATTATTTCTCTGATTTTATTTAGCCTTTGAACACCAAACATAATTGACGATAACCCCAAATATAATAAGATATACTGCAATTACTGTAAATAATTATACATTAGTTTATTATTTTTTTCAATATCATTCAACATCGTTCAACTCTGTTTATGTCAATTACCGGTGAACAAGTTTTTTCAGTTTACTTTTTTGATTTTATGGCTGATTATTGGTTGACATTTTGTAAAGTTATTATCTTACTGCAGCTTAAATTTGGTAACTATGTTGTTTAACTCACCGGCTAGTTCAGAAAGTACAGCAGCAGTAGAAGATATCTCCTCCTGGCCTGCAATCTGTTCTTCAATAGCAGCAGCAACCTCCTGACTGCTAAACATAAACTGCTTTGCTACATCGTAAATAACTTTGCTCATTTCCTCAACTTTCTGAATTTCTTCTACTGTTTTTTCTATTTCTTCATTTATTTCTTTTACCTGAACATCTACATCCATACTGGTATTGACGATTTCTTCAAAGGACTTCCCTGCTTCCTCTGCAATTTCTGTACCTTCAATAACCTCATTAACCCCTTCAGTCATGCTTTCAGCTACAAGCTCTACCTGGCTTTGTATTTCCTTTAGTATTTCAGTAATTTTCTTTGCTGCATTCGCTGAACCCTCTGCGAGCTTGCGTATCTCGCCAGCTACAACTGCAAAACCCTTCCCGTGTTCACCGGCTCTCGCAGCCTCTATTGCTGCATTAAGAGCAAGCAGGTTTGTCTGCGAAGCAATGTTAGCTATTGAATTCAGGATCACTTTAATATCTGCGGACTGTTTTTTCAATGACTGAGTAATTTCCTGTGTATTTATGATTTTCCTCTGAATAGTTTCAATTTGGCTTATTAATTGTCTGACTTTATCGTTACCGACCTTAGCAGCTTCACTTGCTTTTACGGATGTGTACAATACTGTACGAGAGTTTTCAAAAATTCTCTTATTTCTTTTCATCTGATTTTTTATAAATTCTACAGTCTTTTCTGATTTTTCCGATTGATCTACAGCACCACTTGCAACCTGCTGAATAACGGCAGCAATTTGTTCAATAGCAGTTGTACTCTGTTCTGCACCAGCCTTTAGTGATTGTGCAGAGTGTGCTACTTTATCACTTGTATTACTAATATCGATTATTATTGACCGAAGGTTTGATACCATTTTATTAAATGCCTGTACCAAAAGTCCAACATCATCCTTAGAATTGATTCTTACATCGTCAATGTTAAGGTTCCCATCTGCAATACTCCGAGCATTATTGGAAATCCTGTTGATGGTTCCTCCGATTTTGTTTGAATATACAATACAAGTTATTGCACTTATGGCACTAACAACTCCAATAATAGCAGCAATTACAACACCAGTAACATTAGTTTGATTACTAAGTTGTTTTTTTAAAACCGATTGGCTGTTTAACTCTGCTGAAATTAGTCTATCAACATCATCATTTATAAAGCCTGCCAGTTGTTCTACGTAATCTCTCTTTTCTATCGCTTTATTAAGCAAATCAATATCATGAGCGTCATTTACACTTTCTTCATATGTTAACATAAGTTTTATTACATCATTGGTGTTTTCTTTAAACGTTAACACCAACTTTTCCATTAAATTTAGCATTTTTATCACTTCACTGTCTGAAACGAGTTCTTTAAGCATTAAAATATTATGATCAATGTTTTTTATTTCAGTTGTAATACTATCAGTATGTGTTTTGTTATCTCGTTCAATAATGTAATTTGTGAGATACTCCGGTATCTTGGTCGCTGAATTCTTGATTTCATTGGCTGTAATCGATGTTTGAACCATGTTATCTAAATCTATTACAAAAGAACGAAATAAGAAAAAGGATACAATGCTCACAGCTCCCATTACAGCTACGATTGCACTGAATCCAAAAATCATTCTGGCTTTTAATGTTGATGCAACATTCATTTTTTTCACAAGAATTGCTATCTTATTTGTTTTTCTCAAATATATCACCTTCATTTTAAATAATTGTTTTTTTAGATTAAGTATTTTGCCTGATATTCTTTAAACTCAAGTAAGTTTTAGTAAACCGGTAACCTACTTTAACATTCCGTCAATTCTGGCAACATAAAATGATTTCGAAGGTGCATAGGCAAACATCTTTTATTTATCATAAATTCAAGTTTGCAGAATAAGAAGGTATTTTCTACTTTATTTAAGTTTGTCCATAATAAGCATTAGACCCATGCTTTCTCAAATAGTGTTTATCTAATAATTGCTGAGATATGGAATCATTTTGAGGTTGTAAAAATATAGTATAAATTGCCATCATGGCTACCTCTTCCAATACAACTGCATTATGTACAGCATCATTGGCACTTTTGCCCCATGTAAACGGTGCGTGATTTTTTACTAATACACCTGGAACAGCATTCGCATCTAAGTTCTTAAACCTCTCGACAATAACCTTTCCCGTCTCATGTTCATAATTACTTGTTATTTCCTCACTGCTCAGATCCCTTGTGCATGGAATTTCTCCATAGAAATAATCTGCATGGGTAGTTCCATAGGGAAGAATACTTCTGCCTGCCTGCGCCCATGAAGTTGCCCATCTTGAATGCGTGTGGCAAATACCTCCTATACTGGGAAAAGCTTTATATAAAACCAGATGAGTAGGAGTATCGGATGAAGGCTTTCTTTCACCCTCGATGACATTTCCCTGTAAATCTATAAGTACTATATCTTCCAATTTCATTTCATCATAACTTACACCACTTGGCTTAATGGCAACAATACCTGATTCCCTGTCAATACCACTTACATTTCCCCAAGTATATGTAACCAATCCCCTTTTGGGCAATTCAAGATTGGCCTCTAATACTTCAATCTTTAATTTCTCCAGCATTTTTTCACTCCCCCGTTAAAATTTTGTCCATAATTCCTCAACTGCTGCTGATACTTCCTTATACAACTGATATTTCTTCTCATAAATCGGAATATTCTCAGGGATAGGATCAATTTTGCATTTTATCCTTACCATTCGGCTGGTAGCTTGATCCAAATTGTCGTATTCTCCGGCAGCAACCGCCGCAACTATTGAACAGCCCAGAGCTCCCAGTTCTTTTGTATCAATTATTTCTATAGGTAATTGAAAAACATCGGCAAAAATTTGTGCCCAAATCATTGAATTTGCAGCGCCGCCTGCCAATCTTACGGCTTTCGGTTTTTCACGGTTTTGAAGCAGCTTTTCCAAGTGAACCTTGTGGCAGAAAGCAATTCCTTCCAGAACAGCGCGCATAATATGTGCCTTAGAATGATGGCTGTCCATTCCAATCAGTGTTGCTTTTGCTTTCGGGTTGTAATTTGAGCCATAAATATATGGTAAAAATATTATATCCGACTCCTCAGGTTTAACAGATGCAGCCATCTGATCACAATACTTGAAGACATTTATACCTAGTTCCCTTGCTTTAGCTTTTTCTTCTCCCATAAACATTTCTACAAACCACTCATTATTGCTTGCAGAAGTTGGGCTGCACTCTTCAATCAGATAATATTCCGGCAGACAGTACAGAGAATTCATCATTATGGTTTTATTGAGCACAGGCTCCTTGGAAATGTACTCGTTTATACTCCAGGTGCCGGCTATGACGCATATATTATCTTCATTTGTAATGTCCATGGCAATTGCACATGCATCTATATCAAACATTCCTCCGGCTACCAAAGTGCCTGCTGCCAGTCCTGTCTCTTTACTTGCTGTTTCGGTAACATAACCACAGCAATCAGTTGAATTTTTAATAGGCGGCAATTTATCTATCAAATCCTCCAGGCCAAATTCACTAAGCAGTTCCTTTTCAAAGCGTTTTTCTCTAATATTCATAAGGCATGTTCCAGAATAATCTGTAATTTCCGCAAAAGCCTCTCCGGTTAATCTGAACCTTATATAGTCTTTCACGGCAAATATCCACCGAACATTTTTCAAGACTTGCGGATTATTGTCCTTGAACCACTTCAGAATGGAAACAGGTTGACATGCAAGGATTCTTTGGCATGTTTTTTCAAATACTCTATCTGCAACCCCGTTTTTTTCCCACATAAGAGGATACTCCCATGCTCTTGAATCAGTTGATACTATACCATTGTAAGCAGGTTTACCGTCTTTGCCCCACATATACAGTCCCTTACCATGGCCGGTACACGCAACTGCTTTAATGTCCTCAGGGTTAATGCCTGCTTTATCTATAGTTTCCCTTATTACTTTGGCATTCTCTCTCCACAGCTCTTCCATATCCCTTTCCGTATATCCTGCCATAGGTGTAATCATGTTCAACTTGCTGGATGCGCATGATATTTCAGTTCCATCTGCATCAAAAATTACAGCTTTGCAAACAGTCCCTCCGTTATCAATTCCCATATAGTATTTAGGCATAACATCACTCCTTCATCTCTTTAGCAGAAGAAAATTTGTCTTTCAGAAACAAGTTAGTGTTTATCAATTCTTGCTGCCAATTATCATCTCCGGTATACCAAAATTCAGCGACATACATATTTACTCCCATGTCACTGGCAGTCCGAATACCCTTGGAAAAATTAACATGCCCGCTTCCAAAAGGAACTTCTCTGAATTTTCCGGGAACAGTTTCCTTTAAATGCATGGCTACAATATTGCCCTCACCTGTTCTTAAATCATCACTTACTAAGTAAGAATCTCCATTGGCAGCATTTGTAATATTGCCCAGGTCAGGGTATATCTTAAGATATGGTGAATTTACTTTATTTACATAGTGCATTGCCTTGCTGACAGTATTCATAAATTCTGTTTCCATGGTTTCAAATGCAAGGATAATACCTTTTTGAGAAGCAATCTGAACACTTATGCGAAGATTTTCCAGAAATAATTCCTTAGTACGCTGGTTGGATTCATTATAATACTCATCGTATCCTGCTATTTGAATAATCCTTATACCTACATCAGCAGCAAAATCTATTGCATCAGCCATTATTTCCATTGATCTGTTATTAATTATACTGTCCTGACTTCCCAAGGGGTATTTCCTATGCCCGCTCAAACACATGGTTAATATCCTCACATCAGCCTCATACATGTCCCTGATCAAACTAAACTTTTGCTGTTTATCCCATTTCAAACGTGACAGCTTCTCTTCACTTTCATCTATACTAATCTCCATGAAATCAAAACCGGCTGATTTTACATTGAATAGCTTTTCTTTTATAGTTAAGCTGTTTGGCATGGATTTTTCATAAAGCCCTAAATAATATTGATTCATCAAAACCTCCTTATAGCAGCATAATTCTTTGTCTTTGGCATCAATATACACATTTGTATTGCTGATAAATTTTTAGATATGCCTATCATCAGATTACTTACTTGCACATGACTTGCGCATGAACAGAATAAATTAACAGTATTTATAGCTATCCAGGCTCTCAGTTGAGAAAGCCTGGATAGCCCGCCAGTGTCAGTATTTTATTTGCACACTGAGCTCTTAACTGCAAGTTTTATTTTGAAAGCAGATTATATAATACCTGTGCAGCCTCTGCCCTTGTAGATGTAGCTTTAGGCATCAGGCTTTGCCCGTTTCCGGAGACAATACCAGACTCAACGAACTGCTTCATGGCTTCCTTAGCATAAGCGGCTACATCTCCTGCATCGCTAAAGCTATCAAGATTCTTTGCGCCTACAGCCGCCGGCGCCTCATCCAGTTTCTGTAATATACGGTACAAGATTACAAACATATCTTGACGGCTGATATTGGCTTCAGGTGAGTATTTGTTATCTCCTGTGCCTAATACAAGTCCCATACGTTTAGCGGTACCTAAGTATCTGGAATAATACTTGTTGCCGGCATCATCAAAGTTATTGGTTATTTCCGCATCGGGTTCTATTCCAAAAGCATTCATAACCATGATAAGGAAGTCAGCACGTGTTACGTTATCTTGCGGAGCAAATCTGTTTCCGCCTACACCATTTACAATTCCTCTGGCCGCTAAGAAGCTCACGGCTTTATTATACCAGGCAGTTGGTGCCACATCGCTGAAGTTCACTTCATTGTATCCTACTGCAAACATTGAGAAATGAGCAGTCTTAAAGTTTACAGTCTTTGTTTCGCTATTGTATCTTCCTCTTACAGTTTTGAGAGTTCCTGTATTGTCAATATAGTAAACTACGATGGAATCCTCTTTTTCACCCTGTGTTGGCGTGTAAGGTATGGTTACATAGGCAAAACCACCATCAAATTCTGATACTTCAATGCTTCCAACGCTTACAGTAAAGTTGTATACTGGCCTGTCGCCAACCACTGTCTGTATATCTGCCGGTAACGAATCATTGTCAACTTTATTAATGCTTATACTTATGTTATCTTCCTTGGAAGCGCTTATTATTTTGCTGATTACTTTTGCGTCCAGTGTAATGGTTCCAATGGAAGTATTCAGTTTTATACTTGTATTAGTAGTTCCGGACAATTCTTTGAAAGCATCACCTGGAATCTCAATTTCTACTGCTTCTACTCCTGATTCTGATTCAACTTTTATCTCGACTACCGCATTTTGCCCTGTAGTTTCGGCCTCAAGCGCCTTTTCTACCAGAGTTGCAAAGATGCCTGCATCTACTTGCACATTAACTGCGCCTGTTTCAGAATCACTTTCTGCCTTAACTTCGGTAGATATGATTGTGGTATCACCTTCACTCTTTTCTTCATATTCAGCTTCTGTTGTTGGTGACTCTGTTGGTGTCTCTGTTGGTAGCGGTACAGGTGTTGGTGTCGGCGTTGGCGTCGGTTCTTGGCTTTCATCTTGAATTACTGCTTTAATTTCAATATCCTGACGAATATTGGTCAATGTATATTCTTCTGCCACACCAATTGATTTACCGTTTACCAGAACATCTACCAATTTACATCCTTCTTCCGGAACAACACTGAATTTGGAAGAACCGCCAAAGGAAACGGTGTCTTTTTCAATGATGATGGTTCCCAAATTTGTAGACTCATAAGTGATCTTGTAAGTCGGCAGATTCGGAGAATTGTTCCATATTGGATTACCACCTTTAACAAATGGCAGGTAATTCATATTGTGGTTCACCTTCAGCCAACTTGCATATCTGCTGGAACTGTCATTCCCGACACTTGTAAAGTCAACTAAAGTGACAGGTATATTATTAACTGTTTTAGTATTGAAGAGTAACCAGTATCCTTCAGAACTACCGTCTTCAACAGTCATCTTTTCAAGATCGGTTGTTTGCAGGATAATTGCATCGAAGTCAAACATAGAATTCTTGCTATCCAGTGCAAGCAGTATCGGACCGTAGTAAATGGAGGTCTTTCCGCTGTAATTCTTTTCACCAACCCAATAGTGAACTGCCATATTCAGATTGAGCTCAAGAACATCTCCATCTTTCCATTCGCGCTCAA
Source organism: Clostridiaceae bacterium (assembly GCA_012840085.1). Taxonomy (GTDB): domain Bacteria; phylum Bacillota; class Clostridia; order Acetivibrionales; family DUMB01; genus DUMB01. The sequence goes on along the minus strand of DUMB01000036.1, from coordinate 3,696 downwards.
TGCGGTAGTATTCACCCGGAACAAGCCCTTTCATTTCTTTGCCATTTACTTTCAGGCTGTTGCCTTTTACAGCCCAGGTAGGAATACGCAGATTCAATCCAAAGCTTTCTGCTTTTTCCATATCCAGTTCTATTTTTATTGCACCATCTTTTGGATATTCTGTATCCTGACGGATGATGATTGGATTTCCACCCGGTGTCAAGGTGTGGGCAGCGGAAGGACCATAGTAATTTAGGTACAGGTCACTTTCATTGAAAATTACGCCCCATTGTGAAAGTTCTGCAAGACCGCGGGCAGCATTTGCCTGACAGCAGTTAAAGTCAGGTGAACCAGTATTAAACTGGAAGGCAATGTCAATCTGTGATGCTATTTTACTTCCATCCATTGGTGTATTATAGGTTACATATTTATCGCCTTTTAACAATGAGCTCAGCATTCCGTTGAAGAAGGAGATTTCCAGTTCGTCAGCTACATATGAGTTGAGGGAAAGCTGCAGGTACTCAGTGCTCAGTGCCATCCATGCTACAGTACAGCATGTCTCGATAGGACCTGTGTTATACGGATCTCCCACTGCTTGTTCACCACTTGTGAACCCACCGGTATTATGACGGTCTGTCTTTGTTATACTATACCAAATATCCTCCAAACCTTTATAATATATAGGATTGCCTTCGATTTCGTACAACAGGCCAAGAGTCATAATGGTATGCAGTGCTTCCCATCTGGGAAGTCTGGATTGATAGAAGTCTTTTCCTGCTATTGCATCATTGAGCCAGTTGCCTGAAAGTGGCCAGTCTTCAACGACAATCATTTTTGCTGCATTTAGATAGCGCACATCTCCTGTTTCCTGATACAGTATTGCAAATGCATGGCTGATGGCTAAATTCATGGTCTGACTTCCGGCAGAATCAAAAGTACGTCCACTTCCTACGAAATAATCATATATGAAGTCAGCCGCTTTGATGGCAGCTTCCAGCACTTCCTCTCTGCCACTGATGAGATACCAGTGATATAAGCCGTAAATTGAGTGGTAGTGACCCCAGACATCCCAATTGGCACCGTTTCCACCCATCATTCCGCTACCGGAGTAAATTCCCAGATATCCATTTTCATGCTGTGCATCGATCATTGCGTCAGCCAGTTCTTCGCATGCTTCATACAGCTCCGGATCCGGAGACAAGCGGTAACTATATGCCATTCCTGTCAACAATTTACCAGGGAATTCATCGTACCAGGCTACAATAGCTCCTGTATATTTGTCTTTTATAATGTTATCTAAATTCCAAAAAACTTTATAAGTTTCGCCTTCGTTTAGTGGTGCTGGAGCCTCTTTGCTTCCGCCTACATCACCAACAATAGAGAATTGATCCAGATAAAAGCTCTTGCCGACTGTATAATCGTCGCTGTAAATGTGCATTTGGAATTGACGAACATGCTTGAGTTCCATTATATCATTTCTACCTGGATTCTGTTCCCAATAAATTTCAAAGTGGTCTGTATCCAACGGAATCTTCACCCATCCGATGAATCCTGCAGGTATTGGGAAGCGGTTATTGTTGTTAACGGTTATATTGCTCCAGTTTCCTCCTGTTGGGCAAATAGCAATATTTACACCTTTTTTCAATTGCCAGGACTGTCTTCCCTGATCGTTTACAACGTTTTGCTCTTCGAAGGCAAACCTCATATAGAGATTTCCTTCAGTCATTTCAGAATTATTTATGTAGAACCATACTTCTTTTGCACCTGTCCAATCAGTATTTGAGCTTCCGTCTTCTCCAAATCTTATATCCATATCATTGTACCATACATTATTCGGATTTAAGCTCTTCTTTAGATTGGTCCACTTCAAAGCCTTGCCGCTATATGCTCCCTCTTCCTCTACAGAAATAGAGTAAACTCCTGAGCTTATATTTCCAAATGGATCTAATATGACTGTGGTTGTTGTGGCAATACCGGCTTTTTTAATCTGTTCAATAATATTTGGATTATCTTCCAGGGCATTGAGTTGCCAGTTCTCAATGTTACCTTTGATCCTATCTCCTACATAACCTTCCAGGCCAAGATCAGTAAGAGTACTCACAGCACGGCCCTTATCAGGTACTGCTAATTCAGGAGCTATTGGAATATCAGCTGCATCAGGATATTGAGGAACTGTTGGAACAATTCTGTCATCCTGATCCGGATTTTCTTCATCAGATACTTCAACCTGAATGTCTAACTTTGCTGTCCTGAATTGGTCATCAGAGACCTCTATGGTAAAGGAGTCACTACCTGAAAAGCCCTCATTGGGGATATAAATCAATATACCTGAAAATCTGTTGATATATGCTTTTCCATTTTGCGGCTGGATTAATACCCTATAGAATAATTGGTCGCCTGTCGGGCTGGTAGCACCGCAGTCAATTAATTCACTTGCACTGTTTTTATAACAGGTTATATTTGGGTTTTCAACAATTATTTCATTGAAAACCGGAGCTCCTTCATTGCTCTCTTCTATCGGCAATTCTCCTCCGTTTACGTCGCCTACAATGCTGAAGCTGTCAAGGTATGCCGTCTTATTGAGCGTTGTACTGTTGCCCTTAATATGCATATTTAACTGATTGACATTTTTCAGATAAATATTATTGAATCCATTCCAGTAGCTTTCAAAAGTTGCTGAATCTAACGGAATCCTAACCCATCCTTTAAATCCCGCAGGAAGAGTTACACATCCGCTGCTTGCCACGCCGGTCTTCCAGCTGTTGCCATCATGATAACCATATGTCGCACCATTCTTTAAACTCATTGCATGCAAGCCTAAAGAGGATCCATTATTATTAAATACTTCCTCCTGGAATGCAAAGCGAATTTGAACATCTTCAGTTCCATACTCCCTCAAATCAGCATAGAACCACACTTCCTTAGCTCCGCTCCAGTCTGTGTTGCTACCGGAAAGCCCGCTATATCTGAAATCAACATCCAGGTAGACCTGACTCTCTTTAGTATGAGTCCATGCCAGTGCATTGCTTCCATTTACACCCTTACCTTCTGCAACGCTAATTGTGCATATTCCGCTTCTTAACATCTGGTAATAATCGCCCAAATTAGCATTTAACCTGCTGGTATCTATTCCTTCTATTCCCCAGACTTCTTTAAATGTCTGAACAGGTTCTGTAGGATCAGTAGGGTCTGTAGGATCATTAGGATCTGTAGGGTCTGTAGGTTCCTTAATCTCTACAGGCAGTTCTTCTCCGTTTACATCACCCACAATGCTGAAACTGTCAAGGTATGCCGTCTTATTGAGCGTTGTACTGTTGCCCTTGATATGCATATTTAACTGATTGATGTTCTTCAGGTAAATTTTTTCATATCCATTCCAGTAACTTGCAAAAGTTGATGTATCTAACGGAATTCTAACCCATCCTTTAAATCCTGCGGGAAGAATTACGCAGCCTCCGCTTGCCATGCCTGTTTCCCACTTGGTGCCGTCATGATAACTATATGATGCGCCATTTTTCAAACCCATAGCATGCCAATCCAAAGGAGATCCGTCAATGTTAAACACCTGCTCCTGGAATGCAACCCTGATTTGAACATCTTCTGTACCATACTCGCTCAAGTCTGCATAAAACCACATTTCCTGAGCTCCGCTCCAGTCGGTTGTCCTGGCAGGAAGTTCGTGATATCTTAAATCTATATCAAGGTAAACATCATTCT
>DUMB01000035.1 GCA_012840085.1 Clostridiaceae bacterium | reverse complement strand
TGCTTCCGGCTTCCTTCAGATTCCACCTCGCGATGGACACCCTTGCCGTCTGCTAGTGGTTGGCAACTGCCTGCCCCCACAGCGGACTTTCACCGCCTAGCTACGTGCCATGCGTGGCACACACAAAGAAGAAGGCACCTTATAAGGTACCTTCTTCTTTGTTGTGTAAAATCCTTTTAAGATTCATTAAACTGCCACAATGATTATCTATATGTAATTCATCTTTTAGTACTTAATAAATTTGGATCCTGGTACACCGCAAATGCTGCATTTTTCAGGAACACTTTTTTCAATATTGCCGCAAACCGGGCAGAGGTAATAGGATACTTCTTCATTTTCATCAATATTTTCTAATGCTTCCTTGTAAAGTTTTGCGTGTACCTTTTCAGCTTCCATTGCCAATGTGAATGTGCGAATTGCATCTTTATTGCCTTCTTCTTCAGCAGTTTTCAAGAATTCGGGATACATGCTTTCATATTCGTAAGTTTCACCATTTACTGCATCTTGAAGATTATCAGCTGTTGATAAAATTTTCCCTGCTACTTCCAAATGCCTCTGAGCATGAATAGCTTCTGCTTCAGCAGCTGCCCTGAAAAGCTTGGCGGCATTTTTCTTTCCTTCTGCCTCCGCTTTTTTTGCATAAGCTGTGTATTTTCTGTTTGCCTGTGATTCACCTGCAAAAGCTTCCATTAAATTTTTAAGTACTTTATTTTCTGCCATTATAATACCTCCTAATAAGATTTATTATTATATTTTAAAAAATTATTTGCTATTTAAATAACTTTATCAAAAATCTTTGCTCCATCTTCCTGTTCCAGGCATTTGGAACAAATACCGCTAAAATACACATCCTTCGTATATATCCGAAAACCATTTAAACCTTTTACTTCAACCAAATCCATATCAACCTCAAAGTCATATATATTTCCACAGCTTTTACATTTAAAGTGTCCATGGGTATCGGTTCTTATGTCATAGCGCACTTCATTATCCTCAATGGTCAGGATTCTTACCAATCCGGCTTCTATTAGTGTATTTAATGTATTATAAATTGTTGTTTTTGATAAAGTGGGAATCTCATCATAAAGGCTATGATAAATCTGCTCCACTGTAGGATGAATCCTGTTGTTGTCCAGGAATTCAAGCACTTTGAGCCTTTGATGAGAAGGGCGTATGTTATTGTTTTTTAATTTGTTTGTTATGTCTTCTAAATTCCTTTTCATATCCTTCATATATTTCCCTTTTTTTATTATAAAATATATACTAAATTGTAATTATTTCTAATTTGTAATCATTACAATATTATAATAATTACAAAATATCAATTTGTCAAGAGAAATTTTTCTATTAAAAGAAAATTTTAAAATTTTAAGAAAGTTCCTGTCTACAGATTGTCAACTTTATTGGATGGTGGATGGAATTGATAGCGGACTAATAATAGAATACGGTTATAAGATTATCTCTTATAACCGTATTTTCTCATGCCATGGTTTTACTTTTATGCTTTACTTTTGTGCTATAGTTTTATTTTTATGACATAGTTTTACTTTATTACCAGTCTTGAAATACATGGCCTGCTATCTTAACGCCATGTTAACCTACATAATCCACTTGCCGTCAGAATCACGCATGATAGAAGTGCCTATTCCATATAAGTTAATTTCATAACTTGTCGGTTCGCCAAAATCAATATCAATAGAAGCAGGTTCTATCACGTGGGTATATCCATATCTGTCTCTTGATGTTATATTGAGAGAATTTCTAAGTGCCGGATCGAGTACAGAATTCCAACCCGGTCTGTTTTGTAGACTATTCAATATATCCTTTTCTATATCCTCTTCCGACATATTTGGCGGATATATTTTTTGGTGAAAGCTGGAGGAAAGAACTCTTCCATCATTCGTTTGCACAACCAGGTATGGAAGTTTACTGTCAGTTGTAGTTTCAATTTTCGGTTCCTGGTAGTTTCCGTCAGGTCCCCAATACAAGGATTGAACAACCAATGGCTCATGAACAATTCTTACTGCCTTAATATTTGTCCAGCTATTCACAACATCCGGATAACTCAATTCATTGTTGCACCAAACCGTCCCATCGGATTTAACTACGGCTACATAATCGCCCAGAACGTCAAAATCGACAACGTTGTCGATTGTCTGAATCTCATTATCACCGTATTTATAGATCAGTGTCCCGTCTTTTTTTAGTCCTGCCACGGTATCGTCCGCTTTTATTTTTACAATGTCTTTCCAGTCTCTAACGCAAGGATTGCCGCCAATCGTGTCAACGGTTCCGTCGGAATTTAGCCAATACATTTCACATTCAGAATAATATCCGTAACTTACAATTTGAAATTGAACGGGATTAAGCTTTTCGATTAATTGTGGCAACAAATTCTTGATAATATTGTATGGAACATAGTATAAGGATGCCCGCCAATTTCTCTCTTCGTCTTTCTTCGAAAATAACTCATAGCCTTTTTCAAAATCTCCGTCCACAAAAGCTTGTAAACCTTCTTCTGATATTTTTGCAATATTGCATCTGGCAATAAAATCATCAAGTGTGCCAGAGCTTCCTTCCTCTTGCTTTGTAATATCCAAATATTTTTTATAATATTCCTGTGCTTTTACATAATCACCATTGTCAAAAGCCGCCTGGTACTCCCATCTATACTTCCCTGGCAAAGATTTTTTGTATTCGTCGACTTTTACATATGTAAACAATCCAATTACAGCAATTGCAGCTGCAACACCTGTTACAAGCAACCCTTTGAGCTTTTTCTTCTTTTTTGCTTCAGCAAACGCATGTGCTTCCTGCCTGCGCTGCTCAGCCAATAGTTTAAGTTCCTCTGCTTTTTGCTCGCATCTTTCAGCAATAGCTATGGAATCCTCAAAATCGCCAAGGCTGCGGAGTCTCCTGGCAAGTTCAGCCAGGGAAGCGGCCTTTCCTATACACTGTTCATGCGTTGTTTCAGGATTGTTGCTAACAATTGCAAATAAAGACATTGCCGATGAGTATTCGCGCTTTTTGTTCTCCATGGCAAGATTTTCTACAATTTGATTGTTGTATTCGTTCAACCTCTTAACCAGTGCATCGTCACCAAAACGAACAGCCTTTTTGAAATTATTGTAATCAGCAATAGGAACTCTACAGTTTGCAAGTTCACTCTCACTATGCACCTTTAATTCAGCACATAACAGACCAACATAAATGGCAGCGTTCTCAGGATCTTCATTAAGGGCTTGATCAAGAAGTTCAGCCGCCTTGCTAAAGTCACCGTCTTCGAGTTCCAGGTATGCTCTTTTAATTACTGCATCAATGTTCATTTAACGCACCTCCATTGCTATTCCCTGTTGTACTTTTAATACACTTTGTGCAGCCTGAATGCTTTCTGCAAATCTCTCGACAGCAGCTTGTCCGGCAAAATGTACATCAAATCCAATTGAGCCGGTTCTGGTGTGTACAACAAATATGGTAATACTTTTAGTTAAATATGTAATGAATATGCCAATGGCGGCAATAAACAACATCATATTAAACATGGATACAAAAACTACGACTCCGGATAACGAAGCAAAAAACAATAATATATTTAAAACAAATATAATTATTGATGTTACTAAAAGGCCGGTTTTCCTTTTCTTCTTAAACTCCGTGCCAAATATATCCTGCAAATCTACTACATGCGTTGAAGAGGTTTTCCTCAAATTCTTGCCGGCATCACTCATGAATAATTTTCCGCTCAGGTACAGCCGTTTATCAGTTAAGGTAACGCCTGTGCTTGTTGAAGTTCCCATGCTCACATATCCGGTTCCAAGGCGGGCTATTTCTATTTCTCCCTGGTTCAGGGCATCCTCCGGTCTGGTTGAAAAATTGTAGCCACTTGTTGATTGTGTTTGGATGTGAGATTGTGTTTGAATATGAGCTTGTGCCTGTACATGAGATTGCGCTTGTATATGAGATTGTGTCTGTGCATAAGATTGTGTCTGAATAGCAGGTTGTGCTTGAGTGCCAGTTTGCTCTTGCATGTTGGGTTGCGCTTGAACTCTTGGTTGAGCTGTATTTTGTACGCTGGCAGCCGGTGCATTTTGGGGATAAGGGTTCTGAGGTGGGTACATTACATTCTGATTGTTTTGAACCTGCGTCATTTCTGTTTTTTGACTTCCATATCCTGAAACCAAAATCAAAACAAAAGAAGATATGAGCCCAACCCAAGCACCAGTAGAAGGCGCAATTTTTATAAAATAGCTTAAAATTCTTTCATGGACAAGCTTATTGGCTTGATAGTAAGTTAAAAGAATAATGGCAATATAAACCACTGTATTCAATATTGCCGTAACACGAATAAATTTACCGGCATTTTTATTTAATATGGCTGTAATTACCCCAATTAACAGCATTATCAGTAAAATACCTAACGCTGCGAAAAGTATTGTGTCAAGAACTAATAAATAGTCTGAAGCATAATCTCTCATTAAGTCTTTAGCAAGCTGATCAAACCATTTTTCCAAAGGTGATGGATTTGACGGGTTCAAACTGTTTGTAAACGTTTCAAACAGAGAATAATCCTGTTTAGAATTGTTAATTGACGGCAAAGGGCTCAGTGCCGGAATGAACGCACTTACAATAATGAATAATGATAGCAATAGAGTAAATACTTTTCTTGTTTCATTGTTCATAAGATCACCTTTCTTTTGTAGTGTTTTAATTAAGCTAAGTATAGCCTGAAGTAACCAAAAAACTCCGATGAAATGCTCCAGACATCACCATGCTTAAAGGCTCCTTGTACTCCGCCTTACTCACAAAGCATCTGAACCTTCGTCTTTTAGCATTCTACCTCCCGGCTACTTCCTTTGCAGATAAACAACCTAAATGAACACCTCCGTCTCAAAAGCTATGAATTTATTATATTCCAACACAGAAATAATCACAAGAATAAATTTCCTCCTGTACCAGAGCGGTGCCGACACTTCCCGGATGCATGTAATAAACCCTGCATGCCGATAAAAGCCTTGCAGGGTTATCTCTAAATATTTATACTAAATTACACTGAAATGACTATTTATTTATATTACATTATAATGCTAATTGCTGCATTAATACGCTTAACTGTACCTTTAATAGCTTCCACTTTATATGCCGGTGCGTTTACATGAATGCTTTAATTATTCCACTACATTAGGTGTGGAGTAGATCCTAACCCTGTTGCAGTGTTCTCTTCAAAAACTCTCTTGTACGTTCCTGTGTTGGGTTATTAAATATTTGTTCCGGGCTGCCTTCCTCTGCAATAACTCCTTTATCCATAAATACTACGCGGTCAGATACTTCCTTAGCAAAACCCATCTCATGAGTTACTATCAGCATAGTAAGTCCGGACTCCGTTAGTTCTTTCATAACCTTCAGAACTTCTCCTACCATTTCAGGGTCCAGAGCGGAAGTAGGTTCGTCAAAGAGCAATACATCGGGTTCCATGGAAAGAGCTCTTGCAATCGCCACACGCTGCTTTTGTCCTCCGGAGAGCTGCCTGGGTTTGGCATTAATAAACTGCTCCATTCCAACTACCTTTAAATATTTCATGGCAACTTCCTTAGCCTCTTCCTTTGAACGCTTAAGAACCTTTATCTGCCCGACCATACAGTTACTCAAAACATCATGGTTATTGAACAGGTTAAATTGCTGGAACACCATGCCAAGCTTTGTTCTATATGCTTGTACATCATGTTTGTCATCCAATATATTTTTTCCCTTATAAATAATCTTGCCACCGGTGGGCTTTTCCAAAAGGTTAATACACCGAAGAAGGGTTGACTTGCCGGAACCGGAGGAGCCGATAATACATACTACTTCCCCTTTATTAACTGTAAAATCAATATCTTTCAATACTTCATGAGTACCAAAGGTCTTACTTAAATGTTGCACCTCAATGATTTTTTCCATGCTTTTCCCTCCTTCTCCTAATGATTACCCTTTATTTTCTGTTCTCTGCGAAGAGCATCTTCCGGTGTCTCTACCTGCATCTGATTGGCATACATAATATAGTTTTCCGGACCATCCAGTTTTCTTTCAATATAACGTAGTATTCTTGTCACTGTGTAGGTCATGACAAGGTAGATTGCCGAAGCTATGAAAAATGTCTCAAAGTATTTATAATTAATGCCTGAAACGGATTTCGTCTGGAAGTACAATTCTGTTACAGCAATTACATTAAGTACCGAAGTATCTTTAATATTAATTACAAATTCATTACCGATTGCAGGTAATATATTTCGAATTGCCTGCGGTAACACAATATTTGTCATAGTTTGAAAATGGCTCATTCCAATGGCATAAGCCGCTTCAAACTGTCCATTGTCTATTGATACAATACCTCCACGAACAATTTCCGCCATATAAGCACCGGTATTTATGGAAACTATGAATATTCCGGCAAATAGAGGAGACATGTCTATATTAAAGGCTTTCTTGGATCCATAGTAAATTACCATAGCCTGCACAATCATAGGCGTTCCACGGAATACTTCTATGTATATGGAAAGAATTCTATTTATAATCTTCAGTATAGATTTTTTTACCCCTTTTTCCGGCATAGGAATAGTACGTATTATTCCTATTAATAAACCAATTATGAATCCTATTGTTGTACCAATTATAGATATCAGCAGTGTTACACCGGCTCCCCGCAGGAACATAGGCCAATATTTCGAAATGGTCTTTATTATAACATCTAATTCCACCGTCTTATATCCTCCTTGAATTATAAACCGGGCGCAGTAACACTGCACCCAGTTTCTAAGAACACTTATTCAGCTGCTGGTTGATTCTTTATAGCATTATCCATAAGTTCCTTGCGCTGTTCTTCTGAAATCTTAGCCAATGCTTCATTTATCTTCTCTGTCAGCTCGCTTCCCTTCCTGAGACCTACGGCTATTGCTGTATCTTCCGGTGAAGTCTCAAAGCCATCTGTGAACTCTATCATTTTGAAATTGCTGTTAGCCGCTTCTGCACTGATACCTTCCGGACGCTCTGAAATGTATCCGTCTATGATACCGGATTCAAGGGCAACTCTCATAGCAGGGAAATTATCCATTGCTGCCAGTTTTTGAACGCCTTTTATCTGATCTATAACTGTGTAATGGAAAGTATTTAATTGAGCAGTTATCTTAGCCCCTTTGAAATCCTGTATGGAAGTAGCCCCATCATACTTTCCGCCTTTTTTAACTACCATTACCAGGTCTGAAGTATAGTAGTTGTCCGTAAAGTCGATACTCTCTTTCCTATCTTCAGTTGGTGACATGCCGGCTATAATTGCATCAATTTTTCCGGAGTTCAAAGCCGGTATCAATCCTTCCCACTCAGTTTTTACAATAACCAACTCTTTGCCCAGGCTTTCTGCAATTATCTTTGCAATTTCAACATCATAGCCACCGGCATATTCAGCCGCATTCTGAATTTTAACAGCACCATTGGAGTCGTCCATCTGGGTCCAGTTGAAAGGCGGATAACCTGCTTCCATTCCTACCTTGAAGGTATTGTCTGGCTCTCCTGCTGAAGCACCTGTGTCATTTGTTTTCTTTCCACAACCTGACAACAGCAAACCTACAGCTAATAATACCGCAATTAACATTGATAATCTTTTCTTCATAAAATATTTCTCTTCCCTTCCTTTTGTTTTTTTATATTTTATAAAAAAGCCACCTCTTCATCTGGGTGGCTTGTCTTCTAAGTTTTTATTGCAAAAAAACACCTAAGGTGTTCTCAGGTGCAATATGCATTAATGTACCTAAAACCCCTACCTTCCCAAAATGAGATAGCACGACTCAATAAACCGGGTATTTATTGAGACAGTTCTGCAGCTCTTAACTGCAGACCCAGCACATAATACTGAGAATATTACATGCTTCGGCGATATTTCCTTCTCCCTAGCCTCACTGCTTTCTCATGCTCCGCTAAGGACTGTTAAATACCGCGCCTCTACCTCACCTTTTAAAGTGAGGTCGTATTAAATTGTACATAAAAAGTTTATAATATGAAGTTACTTCTGTCAACATAATCATTAAATTTTTCGCTTCCATTTCAAGGCATTGCATCAGCTCCTTAAATGTTTTGCAGTTCCAATGTAAACATCATTGGAAGGAAAACCTTTGGAAAAGGCCCACATCATATTTCGCTACTTTTTGCTACTTTTTGTTACTTCTGTACTATATCAGGGTAAATATTTACAAAAACTGATATTTTATGTCCTTCATTTAAGTGTTTTAGCAAAAATCATCAGTTATTAAAACAAGAAGTGATTATAGGGGGATTAAATGTATGAGATTTAACATTTTCCCAAAACAATTTGATTTTTCCAAAAATACTTATAAATTCATGCCATTAAAAGTTGCGCTTATAATAGCAGGTATTTATACCATACTCGGTGTTTGCTGGATTGTATTCTCTGACAGGTTGCTTGCATTATGGGCCAGTGAGAAAGAATTTTATGTATATTTAAGTTCAATCAAAGGTGTAATATATGTTTCATTGTCAGCATTAGTGATTTTTTTCATGGTTTTTAATGCCCTGAAGGTGATAAATAAAGCTATTCAGATTATGAAAGCCAATTATATTGAAATAGAAAACATGAATAAAAAATTGGTTGAGTCGGAAAACTTCAGTAAAGCAATCATTAATAAGATGATTAATGCATATGCGCTTCACAGATTGATTGTGGATGAGAACGGCAATCCCTGCGATTATGAATTCATTGACGTTAATCCCTCCTTTGAACAATTTACGGGTATCTCCAAAGAAGAAATTGTCGGAAAACGGTATAAAGAAGCAATAAAAGGAAGTGATGAAGAAGAAACCGATTGGGTTGACATATACGGGAAAGTGGCAATTACAGGTATTCCGGTATCTTTTGAAAGCTACACATCCGCTTTTGACAAATGGGTAACAGTTAACGCGTATTCTCCAAAAAAATATTACTTTATAACAGTTTTCAATGATATAACTGAATTAAAGAAGAATGAGGCTGAGTTGAGAGAGAAGCACGAAGAACTTACATCCCTCTATGAAGAGCTGGCTGCTTCAGAAGAGGAGCTCCGTCAACAGTTTGATGAACTTATATACCAACAAAATCTTCTGAAAATCAGTGAAGAACGTTTCAGGCTTTCTGCAGAGGGCTCCAATGACATGATTTGGGACGTAGATTTGGAAAACGGGCAGCAGTATTTCTCTGACCGGTGGTATGAACTGCTGGGACACGAAATGAGTGAATCCGGGAATATGCTCAATAAATGGCTCTCTTTAATCCATCCTGATGAATATCACCATGTTATGAGTCTTTTTGAACAGCACCTGAAAGGCAAATCAGATTTTCTCAAATGCGAGTGCAGAATGCTGTGCAAAAATGAAGGTTACAAATGGTTTTTAATAAGAGGAAAAGCGTTATTTAATGAAAAAGGTAAAGCTGTCAGAATTGCAGGGTCATTTACTGATATCAATGACAGAAAAAAATACGAGAATCAGCTTAAAGAAAATGCATACCATGATTCCTTAACAGGTTTGCCAAACAGACTGGCTTTGTATGAGGATTTTGAAAAGCAGATAAACTCTCATCCCCAAAAACCTGTAGCCATGTTTTTTATTGATTCTGATAATTTTAAACTTATAAATGATACTATGGGGCATTCCATCGGAGATCTCCTGATTAAAAAAATGGGTGAAAAATTGGCTTCATTATTTGAAGGCCGTCATGGCAAGGTATACAGATTGGGTGGAGATGAATTCATCCTTATTATCGGGTATGATGAGATAAATCAAGTATACAAATATGCTCAGGAGATAAAAAGAAGTTTTAACTGCCCTTTGGATATTGACCAGAATACTCTTTGCATTACAGTGAGCATAGGTATTTCAGTCTATCCGTCCAATGGGAAGAATATAGAAGAATTGGTTAAGAATGCCGACATAGCTTTGTATAAGGCAAAGGAATCGGGCAAAAACTGTTATGTCCTTTTCAGCGATGATATGCACGAAAAGGTTAGAGAAAGAATGCTTATAGAAAAGCATCTAAGAAATGCCATTGAAAACAATGAACTGCATGTTTATTACCAGCCTCAGTTAGATGTTGTGACAGGAGCCATTTCAGGATTCGAAGCATTGCTGCGTTGGAAAAACAGCGAGCTTGGTTTTGTGCCACCATTAAAGTTTATTGACGTAGCAGAAGAAACGCGGCTAATAAACCCCATAGGCAAATGGGTGCTTCAGGAAGCATGCTCTTTCCTTAAAAAAATTCAGGAAATGCAGCATTCCAATGTCTCAATTGCTGTGAATATCTCTATCTTTCAGTTGCTACATGAAGACTTTGTTGATTTTATTGAGAAGGTCCTGAATTCAACTTGCCTTAATCCTGAGTATCTGGAGCTGGAGATTACAGAGTCAATCCTGATGGAGTCGTATAATGTCATAAGCTCCAATCTCAACAGATTGAAAAAGCTGGGCATAAAAATAGCCCTGGATGATTTCGGAAAAGGGTACTCATCATTAAGCTATCTGAAGCAGCTCCCGATTGATACCTTAAAAATAGACAAGTCCTTTATTGACAATATTCATTCTGACAAATATAATGCCGACCTTACAGGGATGATAGTAAAGCTGGGTCAAAGCCTGGGACTGACTGTTATAGCTGAGGGTGTGGAAGAACAGGAACAAATGGACTACCTGATAGAAAACGGCATACATAAGATACAAGGATATTTAATCAGCAAACCTTTGCCGGAAGATGAAGTATTGAAGCTTTATATCGATTGAAGTTTATAATGAACAGAAACAAATTTTTGTATTGAATAGAAAAGAACTCATGTCTGGAAACAAGGTACATAGTTTTATGTAACAATGTCAGCTAACTCAAAACATTAATAAAATACATATGCTATAATATTTACTGATTTCGAAGTAAATTAAAATGGCAATTTAAACCTGGTTTATGCAAGATATATAGAAAGGCGTGATTTTATGGAGTTGCAAAAGCTGCTTGGTTCTGTAAGAAAAGCAATTGATGACTATAAAATGATTGACGATGGGGATAAAATTGCTATTGGACTCTCTGGCGGCAAGGATAGTTTAACACTATTGTATGCTTTATCTCATTTACGTCGTTTCTATCCAAAAAAATTTGATATTGAAGCAATAACTGTAAACATGGGCTTAAAAGATATGGACTTTTCACAAGTTGAGAAACTTTGCAAAGAGCTTGGTGTTAATTATACAATAATAGACACACAAATAGCTGAAATTATTTTTTCGTATCGAAAGGAGAAAAGCCCCTGTTCTCTCTGTGCCAGGCTGCGCAAGGGTGCATTTAATATAAAAGCAAAGGAGCTTGGGTGCAATAAAAAAGCATATGCCCATCATTTTGATGATGTCATAGAAACCATGATGATGTCTTTGATTTATGAAGGAAGATTCTACTGCTTTTCTCCTGTTACATACCTTGATAGATCAGATATAACCCTCATAAGGCCGTTAATATATGTAAAAGAGGTAGACATAAAGGGTTTCCGTAATGCATATAACCTGCCGGTGGTTAAAAATATGTGTCCTGTTGATGGCTATACTAAGCGCAATTATGTAAAAGAATTAATAAAATCCCTGCAATCTGAAAGCCCTGAACTTAAGAAACGGCTTTTCCATGCCGTTCAGACAGGCAATATTCCAGGTTGGGAAAAGTCAGACTGATTGAAGCCTCTGAAAACAATTAAGACAATCTTTTTTGTCCTTTGTCCCGATTATACAGGTTAAATGTAATATAATTAGTAAGAGTTTACATCGGAGGAGATAAGCGAAGAGCACGTAAATCAGATATTAACATCCGGCCTTAATGCACCAAGTGCAAGAAACAGTCAACTCGTTAACTAACAGGAAACTAAACAGCACCCAAATCTTAGGGTGCTTATCATTGTCATGAGAATCAAAAAAACTAAAAGAGGATTAAAAACGAAATTTACTTCTTTCGATATTTAAATATTTATGTTATTATGTATAAGGCTTTTTATATTTGAGTTTTCAAAAAGACCTGTAAAGTGGCTGGTGCATTGCTAATCGTACCTTTATGTACAGCAATTAAGCGCCGATGGATAATGCCAATTTGTTTTGACCCAGGTATTTTGCAAGGAAGGAGATTACATGAACATTTCAAATATTTTCGAATTGATTACCGGCATAGCCATGTTCTTGTTCGGTATGATTCTGATGGGAGAAGGCTTAAAACAGGTAGCCGGAAATAAACTCGAGGTTATTTTATACAAGCTCACAGGAACTCCATTGAAAGGACTCCTGTTTGGAGCCGGAATCACCACAGTAATTCAATCTTCTTCTGCAACATCTGTCATGGTCGTTGGTTTTGTAAATTCAGGCATTATGAAAATCAGACAAGCTATTCCCATCGTGCTTGGCGCGATTTTCGGTACCAGCATCACCGGTTGGATTATCTGCCTGTCCGGAATCAATGCCGGTTCTGGTTGGCTCATGCTGTTTTCCACTGATACGTTAACTTGCATTACTGCGTTGGTTGGTATTTACTTTCGTATGTTCTCAAAAGAACGTTTTAAGAACCACCTGGGCAACGTATTTCTTGGGTTTACGGTCTTGATGTTTGGTATGTCTATTATGAGCGGTGCCGTAACGCCATTAAAGAATAATGAACAATTTATCAGTATTCTTACGGAATTTTCCAATCCTTTTGTTGGTATTCTTGTGGGCATTGCCTTTACAAGCATTCTGCAAAGCGCTTCTGCTGCCGTAGGAATTTTGCAGGCATTGGCCATGACGGGAACTGTTCAATTTGATATGGCGTTCCCTCTTATCATGGGCATAGCCATTGGAGCCGCAGTTCCCGTCCTGTTATCTGCCGTAGGTGCGACCACGGCTGGAAAGCGTACTGCTTTGGCTTATCTAACCAGCAATGCGCTTGGCGTGATTCTCAGCTCAACGGTGTTCTATGGGCTTAATTCTTTTTTGAATTTTTCTTTTATCAGTAAATCCATGACAATGACAACTGTGGCAGCTCTCAACAGCATCTATCGTTTTGCGGTCGTCGCCGTCCTGTTCCCCTTTAACAGACAGCTTGAGGCAATCTCCAACTTGCTTGTTCGCTCCGGTATCGAAAAAAGCGTTGATGACCTGCCGTTAAAACCATTGGAGGAACGATTTATAGACCACCCGTCACTTGCTGTCGAGCAATGCCGCGATGCGATTAATGATATGGCCGTCAAGGCGAAAGAAAGCCTATTCCTGTCATTTGGACTGATACAAAGTTTCTCGCAGGAGGGTTATGAACATGTACAGTTAATTGAGAATACCGTAGACCGGTATGAGGACAGGCTCGGAACGTATCTTTTAAAAATTACAAGCAAGGAATTAACCGATAAATAAAACGAGAGCATTGGAAAGTTTTTGCATACCATTACTGACTTTGAGCGCATTTCCGATCATGCAGTCAATCTTGCGGAAGCCGCTAAAGAAATTCACGAAAAAGAAGTCGTCTTTTCAACTGATGCCAGGAATGAGCTGCGTGTAATTGGGAATGCTGTAGCAGAAATTTTGACAATGGCAATTGACGCTTTTCTTAATAATGATTTGCAACTTGCAGAAAAAATTGAGCCGTTGGAAGAGCTAATCGACAATCTGTGCGACGAACTGAAGCTCCATCATGTTCAAAGACTGAAAAACGGCGTATGTTCCCTCAATTCCAGTTTTGTATTCAACGATATTATGAACAGTTATGAGCGCATAGCAGATCACTGTTCCAATATAGCCGTGGCAATGATTGCGTTGGAATCGGATTCCTTTGATACTCATGAATATCTTGACAGTATAAAACGGCTGAAAAGCGAAACATACGCCAAGTATTTTGAGTCATATTCGAGAAAATACATGATTGAAAATTGAGTAATATATTGAGCAGTGCATGTTTTTGCAAGTGAAAAATCCTCACTTGGACATGCCTTTTACACCATAATTAGTCCGGGATTGTTCCCGGTAATGCACCGCCCACCTTCACAAGTTACAACAAATGTATTTTCTATGCCAACCATGCCTATGTTTTCTATTCCTTTTTTAGGCTCAACCGCAAAAACAAACCCTTCCTGAAGCGGTTCTGTAAAACCTCTGGCAATAACCGGCCACTCATCTATATGCAGGCCGATCCCATGGCCTAAAAACCTGACCTGCCGGTTTCCAAAACCCATAAAGTTTTTTAAAAAATTATTATCCAGGCTATCCATTATTGAGTTATACAAATCCTCCGGAATTACTCCTGGCTTTAGCCTTTCTGCAATCCTCTCCTGTATTTCCACACATTTTTTATGAATTTTTACGGCCTCTTCCGGCAATGATCCACCAAATACATATGTCATCGTCTTGTCAGTGTGATAGCCGTTTACACCGAATCCCAAATCAACAAAAACCAGATCCCCCTTCCTAAGCCTGCGTTCACGACTGCCAATGGCCGGTACTGCAGGACACACGCCATAATTTCCGCCGGGACCGTTAAAAAAGCACGGGTAAATAGAACTCTCTCCAAAACCTATTTGCCCGAGGCCAATATCCGTGTCAAACATGGCAAAACGTGATACTCCATGATGCCCTTCTTTCATCATTACAGAGTACAATTCCCCGGCAAATTCCGCTTCACTCATACCTTCATGAAGCAGACCCGGAACCAGTTCCTCTAATAATCTGGCATGCAATTTGCCGGCCGTTTCCATTATTGAAAGTTCATATTTGCTTTTCAACGCCCTTACCTTGGAAATCTGCCTATCCAGAGAACTTACCTCTTTAAAAGGAAAATATTTCTGAAGCCGCTGAAGCATGGCAACAGGAACTACTTCAGTTTCTATGTGAATAGTATCAGGAAAGTTCTTTATATTTTCAGCTGCATCACGGTAGCTGTTCATAGGCCTGATTGAAGGAAACAGGGACTCATCGCATGCCCGTTCATAACTTCTTCTGACCCATAATACCGGTTCATTGTCCCGTTGAATGACTAACATGCCATCCTGCATGGTACCGGTAAAATAATACATATTAACCTTGCTGAAAATTACAGCCATTTCCCAGTCGGGATAGTCTTTGTTCATTTCATTTAAGAAGCGCTTCATTCGCGATGTAAGCTCACTGAGCGGTACTTTTTCCTTAAACGGTACATTTAAGCTAATATTCCTGTCCATTGTAATCCCCACCTGCTTAAAATTATACATAAATTTTTACAACAATTTTTTGTTCTGTTATTATAAATTTATATAGCTTTTATGGTTTCTTTAGAATTTACTTATTTGATTATATCATAGAAATATTTAACTCTCCAGCAAATCTCAGTTAATCAGGATTTGAAAATACTCTTTTAACAAACCGCCCAATATTGTTCTCACAGGCAACACTGACTTATATTTTAAAACTCATTTACCAGCCAATCCTTGTTGCGAATCTAATTTTCTGAAATTTAAGGCTATCATTGCAAAAGAGAGAAGGCAGGCCATTAAGTCTGCTATGGGACCGGCATAAAGAACACCTGTCAGTCCTAAAAATTGCGGCAGAATCAAGAGCAAAGGAATGAGAAAGAAACCTTGCCTTGATAGTGACAATATAATTCCCTGTTTCACATTTCCCGTGCCGGTAAAGTAATTGATTGTTACTGGTTGTACACCAAAGAAACATACCATGAACATATAAATTCTCAGATATTTCTCTGCAAACTGAAAATATAGGTCACTTCCGCTTCCGAAAATCCCGGTGATTTGTCTCGGAAAGCATTGAAACAGAATAAAAGCCAGAACACTAACAGCTATAGCAATGGAGACAGCCTTTTTGTAAGTTTCCTTCACCCTGGAATAATTTTTGGCCCCCATATTAAAACCTAAAATTGGTTGACAGCCCTGGGCCAAACCAATGGAAACGGCTGATAGAATGCTGTTTAATTTTGCAATAACACCGGATACTGCCAAAGGAATATCACTGCCATAAATGGACATAGCGCCATAGATTTTCAGGCTGTTATTTAGAACAATATTTACAATCATCATAATGGTATGATTAATAAAATTTGAGGTTCCAAGTTTTATAATCCGTATTACATAACGCCATTTTATACCTAGCATTCCCCGGGTTATTTGAAAGGTTTTGAACTTAAAATAGTAGATTGCACAAAGGGAAAAAGATAGAATCTGTCCAATCACTGTTGCTATCGCAGCTCCTTGAATTCCCCAACCAAATACAAACATGAATAACCAATCCAAAAACACATTCAATATAGCACCGGTAATATTACAAATCATAGAATAGGTGGGGCTGCCATCAGCTCGGATTAAACTGCTGCTTGCAGTAGTAAAGAGTTGGAAAGGTAGTCCTATGACTGTAATACCCAGATATGCCATTGCCAGCGGGAGTACATTCTCTGTTGCACCACAAAGAAGAAGAATTGGTCTTTTCAGAAGGAATACTATACTGAATATAAATAGTCCGATGATGGACATCAAGGTAATACCTGTTCCGATAAAATATTTTGCTTCCTTCTCTCTTTTCGCACCCATATTAATATTGAAGTTTGCTGCAGTTCCCACACCAATCAGCTGCGCAAAGGCCGTTGTAAAGGTCACAACTGGAAAAACTACATTAGTAGCACCATTGCCAAGCATACCAACCTTATGGCCAATGAAAATCTGATCTGTAATATTATAGGCTGCTGCTACCATCATGCTGATAATAGAAGGAATGGCAAACTTTCCAATTAATCCAAGTACAGGTGCATAACCAAGTGGATTGTCACTTAACCTTGTATTTGCAGTTATGTCTTTCATTCTCCGTCCCCATTTCCATGATAAACTCTTTTGTTAGAGATTTTATTCATATTTACCTCCATTTGAAGCAAGAAAGAATAAAGCCTATCTATATCTTCCTCTAAAGATTTTACTGCCCGAGCCGTAGCTGCTTTGTCAACACAAACAATGGAGGTTAATTCATCCTGGGTCATTCCCTCATGGTTTTGCAGAGCCATGAAAAAGGGCTCTTCTGCTGCGTAAAAATCTCTTGTATGAAATCGACACTTTAATACTGCTTTATATTATTGTTACTTCCCTACCATGTTTTATCTTGGCAAAAATTCTTTAAGAAATAACGGAAACATGACAATAAGAGTAATATTGATTTTACTCACTTACATAGCACCAAGCTGTTATGAAACTTAAAAAATATCTTTATTAAATTGTATTACCACAAAACAGATAATGCATATTCGGCAGTTTTGAAGCCAAATAGTCATAAGCCTTTTTACCGGTACAATGACAAGTATAGAACTGTACCTGTGGATACTTTTTCAAGTTTTCTACTATTTCATCTAATAAATATTTATCAACTGTTTTCTTCGTCAGTGGATTAAAAAGATGATAGCCTCCCACGCAAACCTGCGGAGCAAAACTTACAGCCTTTTCCATGATATTTACAATACCCGTATGACCACATCCAATGATCAATGCTGTCTGTTCTTCCCGGATTACAAGATTCTGCTCGTGCTTGAAGTAGTCTTTTTGACAACTTTCATACAGCGAATCATTGGCACTTGAATAACATTTGCTGTTTTCGTTTACGATAAACAAACTTAATTCTTCGTCAATTTCTATATCGCCGTCCACAAGAATTACTTGTGGATGGTCCCCAAAACGTCTGTCCAGCCCGACATTTACCATGAAAAAAAGAAACTTACTGTAATGCTGCTCAAATGCCCTGCGCTGCACATAGATTTTTGCCTTTGAGTTGATCTGCAAAAAACGTTTCAGAGCTCCGCCGTGATCCTTATGTCCGTGTGAAATAATGACAGTATCTATTTCTGAAACATCAATATTTTTCTTTTTGGCGTTTTCAAATAAAGTAGCGTCAGGGCCAAGATCAAATAGCAATTTATGCTTCTCTGTCTCAATATATAGTGAAAGACCATGTTTTGGCTTTAGTTTGCCTTCAGAACGGTTTTCCACTAAAGCTGTAATTTTCATTATACCACCTCCGCCTAAATGGATGAAATATCAGGCCTTTCTCCAGCTATCTTTCTTACAAACAGTTTTGCTCCTTCTACAGCCTTTTTGGTATGCATAGAAGCCTTATTGTCTATATCTCCTGCACTATACATGCCAATATACTCCAGGGACGAATGTACGCAAAGGTTCTTTACACCTGTCTCGAAAGGGGTACAGGCGTATTCTCTGTCGTACCCGTGAGTAAGGAAAAGGGCTGCCTTATTTCCAGACCAAAGGGAACCTGTGGCACTTCCGTAAAACTTATTGAGACCGTAATGTCTGTCCAGTACTGATTTCATAAGCGTTGGACAGTACCATGAATAGATGGGGCATGCCAATACGGCCACATCGTCCCACATGGCATCCTCTAATATGGGTTACATATCATCATGCTGAATGAATCCATATTCACCCTGGGCATCCAGACATGCATAACAGCCGAGGCATGGACTGATATCCTTTCCCGCTAAGGTGACGTACCTGGTGCCAGCCCCCATCATTTTCACTTCCTCAAGAAAAGTTTTGCACAATTCCATAGTATTTCCGTTAGCACGGGGACTGCCCGTTAGGATGAGTATGCTCATTTATCTTTCTCCTTTTATGAAAGCTTAACTGCAAAGTAAAAGCCTATTCAAACTCTCCCCAAATCACATCAGTTTAAGGCATTATTAAAAATATTGTAAATTATTTGGTTTCAATATACAACAGCGCCTTAACAAGCCAGCTCCTAAGCCAGGTGCAGATGTCGTAACCTGAATTGATATAATCCCACATATAAAATCCATTAAGAGATAATCTATCCGTTCAAAGACTTTAACCCATTGATATTACTTGCTTTTATCTTCTTTCTGGCTTCACCTCATAATAAAGACTAATTCCTAAACACATATTATTCGTATCAGTTGGAATTTCCAAGTCTCACCTTGTGGAAGTTCAAACAAAGCAAAAGACAGAAAATATGTATGTAAAGAATGTGGATTTAGTACACATAGAGATAGAATAGGCGCAATAAATATAATGAATGTACCTGTGGCAGATGGTGTAGCGTAAGCGATAGTCTGCCAGCCTAAGATGCTATATGCACTGTCTTAGGAGGGGTGATGGCACACCCAAAACTTTAGGGAACTACGGATACCAGAAATGGACTTCCGGCTACCACCAAAGAATTCCCTGACTTAAGTCATAGGGAGTGTCAAAGAATCAAGAATCCCGCCATGATAGCAATAATAAGCCTTTGCCTTTAGTGACAACAGTTTTTCCATGGATTTTGCAGCCTGTTCAATGTCCAACGTAAACTGCGGGTTTGCGATAACAGGCTTGCCGTCCTCCAGCGCAATTGCATCGCCGGTTATGATAATCGAATCCTTCTCCATAAGAAGTGAAATATGTCCGGGTGTATGACCGGGTGTCATAATAATCCTGCATCCTTCGCACCAATCCATACGTTCATCGTCATGCAGAAAAAAGTCTACTTGTACCGGCTCAACCCTGCGCAGCATTTCGCAAAATGCCTTACCGAAATCCTGTTGCTCGGGAGGAAGTGTTTTCTGCAATTCTTCTGCTTGCCGCAACCGTAATGGTTTTTCGTAAGCGGAAATGAATGGCGCTTCTTCAGCAGAAGCGTATATTTTTAAATGAGGGTTTATCCTTTTAATGGCGGCAGCTGCTCCCATATGGTCATGATCATGATGAGTCAGTACAAGGCCGGTTATTTGCTCCGCTGACAAGCCGTGCCTCCGTAGTTCCTTTTCAAGGTAGGGGAGTGATCCGATAAAACCGCAGTCAACAAGAATAATGTTTTGCTTATCCCAAAGCAAGGTTGGATAAACTGTATTTTCGGTATTGCCAAATGGCATGGTTATGGGAAAACTAAAGATTTTGTATTCCATAATTGTTTGATTTCCTCCTTTTTTATCTGATAGCGAACGATAAGTGGTTTAAATAATTATAAGCAAATAATATAAGCCTGCATTTGGGACCGTCAAAACCTTAATAATGACTCAACATCCAACCTGCTTTGTCGTCAGACTATGACACTTACTTAATCTGCTCTGTACGCTTGAAAATCAACCCATGTACTTGCTTCCACGGAGCAAAAAATTACGATTTTCGGCTTGCCTACTGTTTTTCTCTCGCATTCATCCTTCAGCCCTTGTTATCAATACTACCGTCTCCACGTGGCTTGAGTTGATGGAATTGATGCCTTCGGGCTATTTTTTATAGTATCTGTTCTAAGAAACATATCAAACACCACTTTTGTTTTCTAGCTATATATTTGCAACATTTTGTCCCCGCATAATAAATCTTTTATTAAGTGCAGATACCGGTGGAATTGTACGAGAGTCATAGGAGGCATACCCAGGAGCAGAATGAGCAGTAATATCTGTAAATTGAATCGGCAATCCTACCGATATAAAAAAGCTCCTACCATCCTGTACGTGAAAGTGAAGGTGTGGTTCCGATGTGTAGCCGGAATTACCACAATCTGCAATATGCTGTCCACGTTTTACAATATCACCCGGCTTCACACGAATACTGCCAGGCTTCAAATGAGCCAGCAATCCGTATTCCTTGTCCGCGTGACGAATAAGGATATAATTTCCCCGGATATCCTTGGCAGCACAATCCACCTGACCGTTACCCAATATTACACTGTCGGGATATTTATCTTTAACTTCAACAACTTCACCATCTGCTGGTGCTAATATCTCTTTTCCATAGCAATAGTAATTCTCAGGATTCGTGCGATTACCAGAAAAGCTATGCCCTTCTTCATCAAGGATTAAAAAGTCATATGCGTAGCGCTGTGTCTGAATTCCCCAGGAATGGGAAGTCGCTTTTTCAACTCCCCCATTGACCACCGTCCATGTTCCATGAAAGGGCAATGAATACTTTACACTTCCATTGTAGTGCTCCGCGCCTGGGATGCGAGAACCATACCGTATGAGAACGATCATCATCCCCCCTAGCTGTTTTAGCGATTGTAAAAAGACGGCTGGATTGTAAAAAATGGGGATAAATCCAAATAACCAGAATAACCACAGTAAACCCAGCAATTTATTGTCAAAAATCAAGCTCAACAAGCCAAGAAGTCCTACATATTGAATCTTTTCACAAAACAATACAAAACGTCTCAATATGTCTCCTCCTCACTAAGGAAAAACAACTCTTCTTTGTACAGGAAAACACTTTGGCATAACTCTTGCTATGATAGCATACTACTATAGTTAACAAATACACGAATCTCATAAGCACCTTCAAAGTATACTTTATGACATTGATGTCAGCTTATCCATCTGTCTGGCAGAACATATTTTTTTGTTATTTGTCGTGATCGCTCCTTTGGAGCAGCCATATAATTACACCATACGTAATCCGTTATTAATAATTGCAACATTTCCTTTCTTTTTGTTATATTCGGAATACACGATTTTCTTTCCGTGCAGGAATATTAGAGTTTAGGATTTCCGGATATCCCAGTACAAGGTTTCCTATACCTTCATATTCTCCAAAAATACCAAGTCTCTTTAATATTTCCTGTCCCTCTTTATCTTCAAAAACCTCTTTTGCCCGGTGTATCCAGCAGCTTCCCAGTCCCAAAGAATGAGCGGCGAGCATCATATTACCCAAAACAAGGCTGCCATCGTACACATGGGTTATAATTGTTTTGTCTGCAAGAACAGGAATCACTACCGGTGCATTGTAAAAGGGATCTGAACGCTTCATTGGATCATATTTTGCATTAAGCTCCGACAGTTTATCTCTAGTCATTCTATCAGTCACAACGATTATTATCGGTGATTGCTTTCCCATACCACTTGCTGCATACAGACCTGCTTCAACCACGGCATCAATCATCTCTTGAGGAACCGGATCAGATTTAAATTTCTTGCAGCTGCGTCTTGTAATAATGTTCCTGATAACCTCGTTTGTCATAACTATTCACCTCTACAAAATTTCGATTTCCTTTAACATCTGTATCACAGCCTTAATTGGCTATTACTGTTCTCGTATAAAATTATAAATAAATAAGACACTTTTATCCACTGCTTCTATCTATTACTGAATAGCATCTGTTCGTGGGAACATGTCGATAGGTTTTTCGGTGATTTTTGAAAAACCGCCGTTCAAGGAAATATGTCAACTAACAATAGCACCAACCACTCAATAGGTGATTGGCACTAGGGTTATAATTTCTCATCAGCATGGCGCATCGTAGAAGAACCTGTATTTACAGACTTTTTCTCATACACTTTTGTGTTAATTCTTTATTAAGCATAACCTTTTTCAATGGAGTCTCGTGGAATTGGGACTTTTTGATAATCATCTATAAACAGCTTTAAGTAACCTCTGTTAACAGCTTTTTTGGGGAAAAATGAATATATTCTTTACGGTACAGTCTGTATTGTGTTAATATGCTTTCCTCCAGAATAAACATGAGTCGCACAAGAAATACAAGGGTCAAAAGACCGAATTGTCCTGCCTATTTCTATTGGATTATTAATATCCTTTATTGGTGTACCGATAAGCGCCTGTTCAGCAGTTCCTTTCACATAACTGTTGCTTCGGGTTGAAAGGTTCCAAGCAGATGGCGTGATGATCTGGTAAAACGAAATAACCTGATTGTTAATTTTCAGCCAGTGCCCTAAAGCACCTCTCGCTGTATCAATCAAACCTTTTCCAACTCCTGTTTCCGGAATAATATACTCCTTTTGCACTGATGCTCCAGGTATAAGGTTCTCAACTAGTATATTCATAATTGAAGCAATCTTTCTCGCTTCTAACACTCTGGCTATCGTCCTGTCCATGGTTGATATTCCATTTCTGTATTCTCCGGAAAGCCATTGCCTGGCCAAGGGTCCAGACTCAAAGGGCAGATTGTTGTATCTAGGAGCCTTAACCCATGAATATGCCAGAGGTTTGCTCATATCAGCTTCCGGTTCAGCTTCAAAAGGTTTACCCGCTTTTTGTGTATCCTTATACCAGGCATAGTCAATTTCTTCAGTAATGTTATCCGGATTGAATACACTTGTTATACCACCGGTGTATACAAGAGGATTCACGTATAAAGTTCCCAAATCCTTATAGCCGTTGAAACAGCCAAAGCTTAAAAGGTTCCCATAACCCCTTCCGATAGAAAAATAGTCACTGTAATACTCTGCAATAGTATATACATCGGGGAGCATTCTATCGTTAATAAATTTATATATGGAGTGCAGTATGGATTTGATCTGAATAATCTTATCCGTTGTTGCTTGTGTAGTAATACCACCGATAAACACTCCGTGATTATGTGGAGCTTTCCCGCCAAGTACAGCAAGCATTTCATGGGCACTACGGCTTAAATACAGAGAATCAAAGTAATCCTTTACCAATCTTTCATTCTTCTCTCTTGGCAGTCTGAAGTCATTATGCTCAGCCTTAAACAAAGGATAGTCTTCGGGAAGCTTTACGAAGTCCGGGATGGTATATTGATAAAAATGCCGAATATGATTTTGGAGGAATTCACAACCATGGATGATATCTCTTAAATATCTACCCTGTTCAGACGGTATAACACCAAATGCATCCTCCAAGGCAAGAGTGGAAGCTATAGAATGAGCGGTTGAACAAATCCCACAAATTCTTTGGGTGAAATATACTGCATCAAAGGGACTTCTGCCATTTAGCATCTTTTCAAAGCCGCGGAACATAAGTCCTTCTGTCTTAGCATCTACCACTTGATTATTTTCAATATCCACTTGGATTTCCATGAATCCGCTTATACGGGTAACTGGGTTAATAACAATTTTCTTTGTCATCTTTCAACCTCTCTTGTGGTATTATAGCTAATAAAAGGTTCCATTGCGTCAGGGAATCCAAATTGTGCACAACCGATACAAGGAGTGTCATCCTTGATTGGCCAGTTCACATACTCATTCCACTGCCTTATAGGACAGTCTATGCGTGTTACTGGTCCGCGGCAGCCCAATTTGAACATACAGGTTTTATCTCCTAGCTTTTCAGCAAAGATTCCCTTATCAAAATATGACCTGCGGGGGCACCGATCATGGATCAATGTGCTGTAAAATAAAAGAGGTCTATCCATGCTGTCTAGCTGGGGTTCTCCATAGAGCAATATATGAGCCAAAGTACCCATAAACCAGTCCGGATGACAGGGGCACCCCGGCAGCTTTATAACCTTTCGATCTAATACCCTCTGAACACTGACACACTCAGCCGGATTAGGCCTTGCTGCAGAAACACCTCCATGGGTTGCACAGGCACCTATTGCAATAACAAATGCCGCCTTCTCTCCAAGTGTTTTAACAGCTTCAAGTGCAGTTACTGGTTTACCATTCAAGCGTCCAATGATGTTATATAGGCCGTTATTCTTAGTCGCAACAGCACCTTCGACCGCAAGGATATAATCACTTCCAATAACACTAAACAACTGTTCCATAGCATTCTGCCCTTCACTGGCTGAAAGGCTGTTATTAAAAATAAAATGAGTCATCTGAGAAATTAAGTATTTGAAATCAGGATTTGACCCGTCAAGCAGCGATATGATATTTCCCGAACACCCAGTTAGCTCAAGCCATACAAGATTCTTTTTTCTCAAAACTCCCTGTCTGATTTGTGTCTTAGCAGTATCCACAAGACGTGCGGCTGTGTTGAGCCTTTCTTTATACTCAGGACAAGTAATGCCTCCATTACTCATATCACACCAACTTTCCAACTACTTGTAATTTATTTAATATAGGCTGACCTGAATGACAGGAAGCAAATTCATTAGTTAGGTCATTGCCCGCCTTCAAACCAAAGTGTGTTGCAGCTGCCCAAGCAGCATTGTTTGTGACATCATATACAGTACCGTTTACCGCAATATATGCGGGATTGCCACCCTTCCCATCATACTTGGACAGTTCTTGCAATGTAAATACTTGTTGATTTTGTGTAACCATTGGTGCCTGTGGTAAAGATGTTTCCATAGCTTTCATGACGGACTGAAGCATGTGAATCCTGTCTCTCAAATGGCTTAGTGTCAGATTCCTTAAATAAACACATGGAGTTACATATAATAAGTTTATATCATTGTTAATTTCCGCAATAATACGTTCAAGGTTTTTGCTCAAAAAATCTCGCTCTCTCATGTTTTCCCCTCAGGCAATAAATTATTATATTCATTATATTACGCAGAAGCTGTTTTGGTGATTTGCATCATTTTCAACTTAACATATCCTGGGAAGCATCTGACCTTCAAGTATTGGGATGATACGTCTTCCGCCGATTAACGTTTTCATATATATCATCCCGTGATGTCCTGAAGTAAACTGCCCAATTATCCGAGCCTCTCTGCAGCAGTCAAGTGCTTTTATATGGTGCAGCACTTTCTCTCCGCAGCCTTTTTCAACTACAATCAGCATTCTTCCTTCGCAGGCAAGATATAAAGGATCAATTCCTAACATATCACCAATGGCCTGCACTTCACTTTTTACTGGAATCGTCCGCTCATCAAGTTCTAAATCCAACTTCTGCTCGGCAGCTATTTCATTCAGAGCAGTTGCTATACCACCCCTGGTAGGATCTTTCATCAGCTTTACATGCTTAAGATTTTCACCTAAGCCATTTATAAGAAAACACATAGGCGCACAGTCACTTTCCAGGTCTGTTTCAATACCCAGATCATATCTGTCTAAAAGTATGGATGCCCCATGCTCTCCTATCCCACCGGTTACAATAATCTCATCCCCTGGCTCAACTTGACTGGGTTTATAATACTCTGATACTATACCAATCCCTGAAGTGTTAATGAAAAGGCCATCGGCACTTCCTCTTTCCACTACCTTGGTATCACCGGTTGCGATTTTCGCACCAGTCTGTCTGCAAATATCACTCATTGATTTTACGATAAGGTGCAGCTTTTCAATACTAAAACCTTCTTCTATGATAAAGCTAGCACTTAAAAATAATGGTGTTGCCCCAGCTGTTGCAAGGTCATTAATCGTGCCGCATATAGCCAGTTTTCCTATATCTCCTCCCCTAAAGAATATGGGCTTAACAACAAAGCTGTCAGTTGTATAAGCAAGTTGATTCTGCCTGGCTTCAAAGACAAAGGAATCCGGCATGCTTTTTGAGAGCGGGTCATTAAAATGTTGATAAAATACATTTTTAATTAACCGCTGTGTTTCAACACCGCCGTCTCCATGAGAAAGCCTGATTTTTTCATCCATTTCTCCCATCTCCCCCAAACCTGAAGTAAGTTTCATACTTAAAGTATGCTGCACAGGCCCCCTCCGCGGATACCATACAAGGACCTGTGGGATGTTCCGGGGTGCAGACTGACCCAAAAAGGCTGCATTCTTTTGGGAGTTTTAGTCCAAGAAGTATTTCGCTGCAAAGGCAGTTTACAGCACTTGAGTATTGCTCTGTCTTTATCTCAAACCTCTTAGCAGCGTCCAGTTGTTCATACTTATCATTCAGCACCAAGGCTGAATTCCTGATGGTGCCTATCCCTCTCCAATCTCCGTCAGCTGTATCAAATACTTCATATATCATGCGTTGAGCTATTGCATTACCAGTGGAACTAACACACCTCTTATACAAATTCATGAACTCTACACGCCTTTTTCCGGTAAGCTGCTCCAGCAACAGACATATCCCTGCCGCTATATCTTGACTTTCAAAACCGCATACTACTGCAGGTATGCCAAATTCCTCCGTGATAAATCTGAAATGCTCTGCTCCTATAATTGATGCCACATGACCGGGGCAAATCATTGCATTGATTTTATTTCTCTCATCCTGCAGAATAAACCGGATAACCGGCTCTATACGTTTTAACGCTGTCAGAAAGAACAGATTATCAAGTCCTCTTGACCTCGCTAGTTTGACTGTCACCGCAATTAGCGGCGCTGTGGTTTCAAATCCCGCTGCTGCAAATACAACTAACTTATCTCTATTATTAACAGCAATATTTAATACATCTTCCGGTGAATATACAACAGTTATTTTGGAACCCTGCGCCTTTTTATCTGACAGGCTGTTGTAAGTTCCTTTCACTCTCATCATATCTCCAAAGGTAACAAGAATGACATCTTTGATATCTGATATTGATATCGCTATATCTATATAAGATTCAGGAGTAACGCAAACCGGACAACCTGGTCCTGATAATAGCAGTACTTCTTTTGGGAGTATATACCTTATACCAGATTTTAAAATTGCACGTGTATGAGTTCCACAAACCTCCATTATACGAATACTCTGACCAGATAAATATTCAAAGCTCCTATTTAAACGTTCTATGATTTTATTATCATTCATTTCCTGTACCTTCCAGCATCTCGTAAAGAGTCTCATTTAAAAATCTATAATGTCCCGGGTCTATTTTTTCAATAGCAAAACCTGCATGAATCAGTATGTAGTCACCTGGTGCAGGAGAATCAATCAACTGGGTATTTACTCTTTGCCGCACACCCATAGTTTCCGCCCATGCATGTATTCCGTCAATGGTTAAGATCCTTGCCGGAACTGCCAGACACATAAATTCCCTCCTTTACCATTTGAGCCGCAGCTGCTGCTTGCCCAAAGGCAATCCCCCCGTCATTAGCGGGTATCTTCATATTGTGATAAATATGGAAGCCGCGCTCTTTTAGTCTTCGCTTCATGTTAATTAGCAGATAGACGTTTTCAAACACACCACCACTTAAAACGATATTGTTAATGCTGTATTTGTTTCTTATCCTACAGACACAGTCTATAGTAGCTTCACATACTGTATTGTGGAATTTTGCCGATATATATGAAGCTGTCTTCCCATCCTTTATATCTCTCAAAATACCTGATAATATTTCCTCATACCCGATCTCCAGATTCTCTCCCTTTTCATCGATACAATACGGATAAAAATTTGTTACATCCGGCTCTATCACATTTTCCAGTTCAATTGCTGCCTGAGCGTCATAAGTAATATGCATCCGTTTCATAACAAGTACAGATACACAGTCAAACAGTCTTCCTATACTTGACGATTTGAAACAATTTACATTATGCCTGATTGCATTTAGTACAGCTTTGACTTTTAAACTATTAACACCATTGAGAAGCTCCTCGCAGTCAATGCCCATAGCATACAGATAGGAAGCTGCTGATTTCCAAGGTTCTTTTATAGCACTATCACCACCTTGCAGAGTCACATACTTCCAATGACCAACCCGTGAAAACCTACCCTTTGAACAAATAAGAAATTCCCCTCCCCATATAGCCCCATCTGTTCCCATTCCTGTCCCATCATAGATAATGCCTATTGCATCCTGTTTCAGGCCATGTTCCGCCATGCAGGCTGCCATATGAGCATAGTGATGCTGTATTGGGATTCTTTCAGCAGGCTGCTTTATAGCCCACTGGGTGGATAGGTATCCGGTATGCAAATCATGTGCAATAATATGCGGCTCTGCACCAAGCAATGCTTTTATCCTCTTCATTACCTGAAGATATTCTTCATATGCACTCATTTCATCCAGGTTGCCCAGATACTGTGTTGAATGAGCATGACCCTTATGCAACAGACACAGTGATGATTTTTGTTCTGCACCCATTGCCATAATTTCACGCTCCGAGTCTATCTTTAAGGTACAAGGGGAATATCCTCTTGCACTGCGACTTACCATTTCTTTTTCATCAATAATTCGAACTACTGAATCATCTATCGGAGTAAGTATTTCTCTATCATGTACAAGGAAAAAATCTACTATTCCATTGAGTTCTTTTAATGCCTCGCTATCTTTGTAACAGATAGGCATTCCGCTGATATTTCCACTGGTCATAATTAGATATTGAAGTTTTTCTTGAAAAATCAGATGATGTATTGGTGTATATGGGAGCATAACTCCCAGACGGTTAATCCCTGGAGCAATGTTGTGAGGTAGTGTTACAGGAATTCTCTTTTCAAGCAATACAATGGGCCTCTGTCTGCTTGTAAGCGTTTCTTCCTCTTTATCAGTTACCTTACAGATTAACTTAGCCGATTCCAGACTTGCTGCCATTATAGCCAAAGGCTTGTCAGGTCTTCTTTTTCTTTTTCGCAGCAGATCTATTGCTTTCTCATCCTGTGCATTGCAGGCAATGTGGTATCCGCCAATTCCCTTAATGGCAATCAATCTGCCCTCAGAAAGCAATTTTCTGACAGTCTCAATAGGATGAATACTATCCAGCGGTCTCCCTTTACAATCAAGCAGTGTTAGCTTTGGCCCGCAATCAGGACAGCAGTTTGTTTGGGCGTGAAATCTTCTATTGTCTGGACTTTCATATTCACTCCTGCACTTAGAACACATTTCAAAGGCTGACATTGAGGTGTTCACTCTGTCGTAGGGCAGATTTTTTATGATGGAGTATCTGGGACCACAGGATGTGCAGTTTGTGAAAGGATACATATACCTTCGATTCGTCTTATCTTGGATTTCCTTTATGCAATCATCACAAATTGCCATATCAGGCGGAATAAATCCTTGAAGTTGGTTGTCTGTAGAACTATTAATAATAGAAAAATCATTGTATGCTTTATAACACTCAGGTTTTATTTTAATATTACTAATTTGCGCACCAAAAGGCGGATTCTGTAGTAATGCTGTTAGAAAATCCCGGATGGCCTTTCTCCTGCCAGCAAGCTCCATCACTACAGCAGCACCCTGATTGCTTACCCATCCCCCAAGGCCTAGTTGCTTTGCTGTTTTATAAATATAGGGTCTCATCCCCACACCCTGAACAATACCAGTTATATGAACAGTGTACCTTTTCAAATCATTCATTGGTGGACTCACCTTCAATGCTCTTAATAACCGCATTGAGTTTACCAACGTCTTGCTTTTCAATAATGATTTCTGTCCATTCACCTAACAGATTATTATTTCGCTCACTAAAATGCTCACGAAGGCTGTTTTCGCTGATATGGCTATCAGTATTAACAGCTAAATTTATTTTATTTAGTTTTATTAGCTTGTTTTCTTGGCAAAGCTTCAATAATGCCTCATATATTCTTTCATACAGAAAGGTATCGTGCATTTTAAACCTCCTTCACAGTTTCAAAAATAATTCTCTCAGTCTTTAGACAAACTTCATTGAATTTGTCCTTTAGTGCTTCACTTAGCTCACATCCAAATCCGGCTTCTGCTATTTCAATTCCAATAAAGCAGCCTTTCATTGGCTTTGAGTACAATCTCATCAAGTCAAAAACGCTCATATCATGCTGAGAGTTGGTTTGTCCATATGCAGTGATTGCATCTTGTAATTTACATGAATAAACACTTCCAGCCGCTCCCCCTAAATATGAAGCATCCACAACAATAACAAAGTCATCTTCTCTTAGTTGGTGAAAGCAAAACTGAAAATCGGTTTCTGCAATTACGACTTCAATTCCAATTGATTCCAGTTTATTTCTTATCTTTTCCAAAACTGCTATAGCAATCCCGTCATCCATCATAAGCCTGTTTCCAATACCAATTACTTTTATCATGTCAAAAACTATCCCATCAAACCATTCTTAATAACATTATATATATATGCTTAATATACATATGCTTAAATTGGTATGAAAATACTTGCTGATGAGGAAAGACAAGATGTTGGCGAACTGCAAAAACTACTTTATATAATTAGTCCGGGAGAGGCGGAACATACCAAGAAAGGCAGACAGTAGATTCAGCAGCAACAGTCACAAAATTTTCAAGCTCCATTACAGTAATTGACCTGCTTTGAACTATCCTGACATCAGATAAATTTCAATGATTGTATATAAAAAACAGTAGTTAATGGCAAAAAGCCACCCATGAATTAAGCTCATGTTTGCAAGAATCCGTTTTATAGTGTGACATAGTCATTTCGTTTTGCTAAATCATACAGTTTTTTAATAGAAAATAATCTCTATCATCTTTAAATTTATCTTTATGCAATGAGGCTTTCTAACCTAAAATTGTATTTTATGGTTACTACCTTCAAAACCCCCGATGTCATCGATAAAAACTACTAAGAAAAGGGCTGAAAAATTCACTTTTCAGCCCTTTTTTTAGTTATTACTTTAAAACCACGACATGTCGTGGTAGTGCTCTACGTTTTGTCCTCAAAACCACATTCCGTCATCAACTCCACACACTCCACGTGTTTGAGTGGATAGTACGAATGTCTTTTGAGTTGTCTTGTGAAGGATATCAGGCCAGTAATCTGGTTGATAATTCTTCATGCTTGGTAACCTTTGGGCAAGTTCCTGGTACCGAACATTTTAGAACTATAGGCATGGTTTTTTTAATATCTTCCGCCTGAATCCATAAGTTTATTTCATGTCCGGTAAGAACCATTATAAAGAATGTAAATTATCATGATTTATATCTCTAAAATGAGAGGAACGTAAGTAATTCCCCAGTAATATTAATGCAGCTGCAAGATAGAGCACAGTAAATACCACAAAGAAATAAGTGTCATCCGGGCAGAATACCATCGACAAATTAAAACAGAAGTGAATCCAAAATGCGTTAAAAAGGTTATCAGACTTCTTCATTATAACTGCCATGATAAAGGTTAATGATGTCAGGATCACTAAATTTTCAATGATATAAAGAAGAAGCGACCATCCGCTGTAATCGGTCGAGACAAACCAAAGCGGCGCGTGCCAAAATGCCCAGATTACACCCAAGATAACATTCCCTCTTATGAAGCCATATCGTTTCTCTAGCTCCGGACGCAAGTATCCACGCCAACCTGATTCTTCGCCAGATGCTCCCTGTAAAAGCGTGAACAAAAGGGCACCCGGCAGTATGGACGGATCAAATAAAAGTTGCCCGGTAATGGATGTCTTTCGGGTTACGGATATAACCAACGCCGATAATATGAGAACTCCCGCCGCAATTGCAAATGCAAATAAAATTTGACCTATATGTAACTTATCTTTGAAAGCCCTTTGATAAAATTCTTTTACTTTCATACCGGACTTAAGCTTTTTCAGCATAACAAGGAGCACAATTGTCGGGGACCAGCTGCATAATACAACAACCCATTGCATCGCCTCAGGCGTACCATGCAATACCTGTGATACCAGGCCGCCAAGCCCTAAGACCATTACCCAAAACAACAAGTAAGTATTCATTACATACTTCCACATTAAGTTAAACCCTTTCTCTTTCATAATACTTCTCCTCCCTTTCGCTCTTCAGTTTTATAGTACAATACCTGGCTGCCTGTATCGTACATAAATAACAAATTATCAATGCTTTGCACATTTTTGAACATAACCTTTCCAGTTACTTCTTTATCAGTGATTAGTATATCTTGTATATCCGTTCACCTCACAATTAAAAAAATCAGCCATAATTCAGGTCCATTATTATCATAGCAATCGAACCTGAAATATAGCTGATATAAGCCTTAAATTTACCTTAAATTTTAGGAACTGTAATCCGAAAGGTGCTGCTCCCACCCCCCTTATCTACATTCATTCCAGTACACTCATTCTTTCGTCCTTGATATCAACACCAAGCACTCCACATAGTGCATCCACGGGAACATGTCCACCGGCTGCACCTCCACAGTCCTGTACCCGTTCTGATCCAGGTAGTGCAGGCCTCTTGCCAGTGTCGACGGATTGCACGATACATATACAATCCGCTTCGGCTGCATGTACACCAATGTTTTCAACAGGCTCTCGTCATGACCCTTCCTGGGCAGATCCACTACCGCCATTTCTGCCCTTATGCCATTGGCGTACATTTTAAGGCTTGCAGGGAATTGACAGATACTGAAAATATGCTGAAATTATATCGAAAAGACACATAAAGCCGGATATGGGCATACCTGTATCCGGCTTATTTGATTGATTTACGTCCTATTTGCTTGTTTACTTGTTTATTCTCCTATCTTTGTTTACTCTCCTATCTTCATGCTAAAAACCCTGTAAGTCTTGTAGTGCTTTCCGCCGAAACTTTCTATGTCGTTACGCATGCTGTAGTTTGTTTCGCCTATGGTGGAACCTTCTCCATATTTATATCCCTTTTTGACGCCTTTTTTGAAAATATGGTGCATGATTGCGTAAGACACACCCTTTTTCCTGAAGTCCGGAACCACAAACAACACAAAAACTCTGGCAGAGTCTATTTTCCTCTTATACCACAGGAATTTCAACGCGGCCAGGGGAGTCAGCCTCCCGTTCAGGCGGGCCAGGACCTGGTTGTAATCAGGCAGGGCAATTACAAAACCTATGGCCTCATCGCCAGACCGTGCGATTGCAATCAAATCAGGGTCGGCAAGGGGTACCAGCTTTTTGGCCATTTCCCTGACATCCTCAATGGAAGGAGGAACAAGGTCAGCCCATTCTTCAGGCACTGCAAGGTCAAGAACATGCTTCAAATCCCGGATTTCTCTTTCCAGGTTGTTCAAATCAATGTTCTCCACCCTGAAATTATATTTCTTTTGTGCAAATTCTATTGCCTTTGAAGGATCTTTGGCAAACAAAACGGATGGATCAAGGAAATAGGCGAAAAGGTCATAATCCTTTTTAAAGCCGTACCTCTCGAGGAATTCCTTGTAATAGGGAGGGTTGTATGAATTCATCAATGCGGGTGGCTTATCGAAGCAGTTTATTAGAAGGCCTTTGTATTCATCATCGTCTGTGCCCGTCGGAGAAACGGGTCCCCTAATGATGTCAATATCCCTCTCCTTCAGCCAGTTTACCGACGTATCCAACAAAAGCTTTGCCACTTCGTAGTTTTCAATGCATTCAAACAATGAAAAATGGGCCATCTTTGCGTTCTTCTTCTGGTTTAAGACATTGTCGATGCCCACAAAAATCCTTCCTGCCGGTTCATTATCGAGGAAGGCGAGAAACAGGTCAAATTCGATCTTTTTTAAGGCGCCGTTTTTCTCACGGTTTAGAGAGTCTTTAAAATCCTTTATAAGCAGGGGCACCCAGCATTTGTTTCCCTTATAGATTTTCCAGGGGAGTCTCGCAAACATATCCATTTCCGACTTGCTTCTAACAGGTTTTATTGTCAGAGCCATTGACAGTCCACCTTTACAATAGAGTTTTAAGCAACATGCTTATAGTTGCCCAAACGGTCATACACAAATTATAGCACAAGGTGGAAATAATTGCACCAATGTATGAGATGGAGCCTGGAAATCACACTGTATAGTTACAATTGATGTGTTACATGAAAACTGAATAAAAAAAGCGAAAGATACTTTTTTGTGTTATTATCAATTCACCACAAACCAACAACACACAAGAAAGGATCTACGCTATGAGTAAAATT
>DUMB01000034.1 GCA_012840085.1 Clostridiaceae bacterium | reverse complement strand
TTGTGTACAAATCTGTCCCAGATGGACTCTCCTTTCCCGTCCTCATTCCATGCTCCTTCAATCTGGTAAGCTGAAGTTCCTGCACCCCAGAGAAAACCTTCGGGAAACTTTCTGAAAGTCATGCTTTCCTGCCCCTCTCTTATCTATCTACGTTAGTGTATTTAGTTGTATCTACAATAACCGAGGTGGTGATGCTTAGCTATATCTTTGATAATCCCGTCAAGGCCGAATAATACCGCTTTATAATGAACCGTATTTTTCGTGCACAGCTTACTTTTCAACTACATTCAGCCAAACAAGCTGCAGGTCCAAATCATCATTGGGCAGAGGCTCGCCGCCCAGATCCTGGATATAGAAATCAATATCGTATACGCCTCTTTTGCATTCAAAAGGTGCTCCGAGGGTACCTCCGATGTTCTTTCCCATCCAGCAGCCCAGTACTTTATTTTTGTACTCATTCAAAGATAAAATCACTTTAAACACCTCCGGCCTTACATATTTCTACTATATTGCCGGCAGCAAGCCAAGTAAACTGTAAAAAATGAATTATACTATAATGGAAAACTGAAAAAAATGACTACTAACTGTAAAATGGAACTCTTTTATACGCTAGACATTTTCAGCTAAACTTTTTTGAAGTGCATATTCTTTGGGGGTACAACCATATTTCATCTTAAACATTCTATAAAAATATGACTCATTATCAAATCCGACCTCTTCTATAACATCATATACATTCACATCCGGGTCGGAGCCTAATAATTCTGCAGCCTTTTTGAGTCTGACATTGTTTATATAGTTTGGTATTGACATGCCAATAATATCTTTAAAAGCTCTGGCAAGATATCTTGGATTTATCTTCATCAATGAGGCAATTTCATTTGTACAAAGGGATATATCCCAATAGTTTTTGTTTATTATGCCAACAGCTGCTTCTGCAATAATTCCATATTTGGCATTAGACTCTTTTTCCAATTGAGCGTTAATTCCATCCTTAATTGTTTCTAAGAGCATTTGATAAAGTTCATCAATAGTTTCGATATCATAGATTATATGCCTTATGTCAAGAAAACCGGATTTTATGGAAAAATTCAATGTTTCGGAGAAAGTAAGCAAAGAACTCTTCACAGCATCAAGGAGCTTTATTATAGATACTGTAATGTTGTCATAACTAAGTAAAGATATCTCATTAATGATAATTTTAAGTTCTTCCTCAATTTCCTTTATCTTTGCCAATTTTATGCTGTCAATAAGCTTTTTCTCCGATTCTTTTGAATAGGAACGTATTTTGTTTGTACAGTTTTGTTGTATTCTTTCTACGGTGATAACGCTTCTTCTGCCTAATACAAATCTATATAATGAATTCTCCAAAGCCTCCTGATAACCCTCAGGTATCATCCAGAGATTGTCTATTTTTTCGGATATGGACGCCGTAACAGAAATGTCGAAGTATTTATGTATGCATTCCTGTGCTTTCATTATACATTCAATAACTTTATCAACTTTTTCCCCGCT
The DNA here is from genome assembly GCA_012840085.1 of Clostridiaceae bacterium. Classification (GTDB taxonomy): domain Bacteria; phylum Bacillota; class Clostridia; order Acetivibrionales; family DUMB01; genus DUMB01. The sequence goes on along the minus strand of DUMB01000034.1, from coordinate 8,220 downwards.
ATCAGGATTTACTCCAATAATAAAGGCAACGTGCTCTTCATTCATATCTACGCCTTCTGATGCAAAATCTTTCGACAGAACCTCAGTCGTAATATTAATTATGGCAAATCTGATAAGTTTTCTGTCTTTAATACTGTTTATTCTCTGGAACTCTTTAAAATTATCAATCTTTAATAAGCAAACATAGTAATTGTAATCATATGGAATGTTTATCATGTTTTCCCTGCATATGGTTTCATATTGCTCACGTTCTATCTTTTCAGTATCAGTCAATAATTTCTTAAGCCAATAGGTTTTCATAATACCCCTGTATTTAATTTTCTCATTATCATATTTCTCTATTTTTTCCATGGAATATTTATAAACATTGTTCAAATAGGATATTTCATCAGGCTGATTTAAATGAAACTCTGAATTTCCGCTTGCAGAAACATGTTTCACCAACGTGCCGATAGGCTTATACAACTTATTGGAAACTATTATTGAGACAAGGACGGAAAGAAGTAAAACTATTGCAGCGGCCGCCAAATTACTAATCCTAAGCATATCAACATATTTATATACTTCCTTCGCAGGCCGTATCCTGAAAAGTGTAAATCCGATATCCTTAATCTCATTGTATGTTACAATGTATTCCTGATTCATTATTTTGCAGATGAAGTGGTCAGGAATATCTCCCCCTGAATTTTTATGTTTTGTATACTCATCTAATAAAGCTCGCTCAGTTTCCAGGCTATTTTCTGTACTATTCAAAAATTGTCCCTTGTCATCCATAACAAATATTCTGTTTCCGCTGTTTTTAGTATCAATAGCAGATATATTGTCCAGGATCCATTCCGGTCTGGCATTAATTATTAAAGCGCTGTCAATTTTTTTAAGAGGTCCTGTTGTTTCATACATTATGTATGTAAGAACATTTTCGTACTCCTGTTTTTTTCCGTATTCATATGCTATTTTCCGAAGTATCGGTTTCTGTTTGGGAATATTAGGATAATCTTCAATTAACTCTTTCAACTCTTTATCATCAAAGTACAAAGACTTGCCTGTATAATAATATTGCTCATTTACACTATTGTAAACACAGATAGAATGAATATAGTTATTTGCCATCATTACAGAGCTTGTAGTTCCGATTAATTTACTGTATAACTCACTCATTTCTATGCTTCCCTGAGATGAGTTCATAATATAGGAAACCCCGGGATTCAAAAACAGAGATTTTGATGAAGCTTTAATTGTCTTATCAATAAACTCAATATTAAATTTTAACTGATTTAATATCTTATTACTTGTTTCGAACTCATTTTTCATAAATATCTGGTGAGCAATCAGGTAGGTTGTTATGGTAAAAACAATTACAATTAAAGATATAACAGCGGTCAACCAAATAAGTAACCGCCCGAAATATTTCTTTTTGGCTAATATTCCTCTCTTCAGCATGTTATCCTCCATGAAGAATAATCTATAAAAATATGCATTTTTTCTTAGGAATATATGAATGCTGCCTGATACACTTTATAGATCAATTGCAAAAAATTGGAGTGCAGGAATATTACCGCTTTTATTTTCTCATTAATTATAAAAAAAATTATAAAAAATTATATTAATTATAAAAACTAATTATAAATGCTGTTGTCTCATTAAAAAATAATGCTTTTATAAATATTATATTATACACACAAATTAATGTAAATAACATGTGCTAATATTAACCTTTAATACATAATTTAAGCATAAATAATCACATATTTTTACACCAGATTACTCTTTATGGAATTACTATTCCCTTTATATAATTTTTTGGCTTATTATCCAGTATCTCAAATGCAGTTTGTATTTCATCCAGCCTGAAGGTGTGGGAAATAGTTTCCTCCACCTTAAATGTCCCATTATTTATTAATTGTACAGCTCTTCTCATATCATCATATTGATTAAGAGAATATGCCGGATGTGCAACTCTTATCTCCAATCCTTTTTCTATTGCTTCCCTAAAGTCAAATTCCCCTGCTGCATCCTTGTGTGAACTCATTACTATCAGCCTTCCCCTACCTGTTTTCATATAGCTCATAGACGTGCCTATCAAAGCCGGTTTTCCTGTACCTTCAATCAGAAAATCAGCCATATTTCCATTCGTTATATTAGCTATCTTTTGTATTACATTCTCTCTTTTGGAGTTAATTATGTGAGTAGCCCCGAATCTTCTGGCCAACGTAAGCTTTTTATCATCAACATCTATAGCTATGAGCGCTCCGAGGAGATTATTTGCCAATACCTGAATGCACCACAAGCCCATGGGTCCACAGCCCAAAACCACACCATAGTCACCTGCTTCAGGTGCAGCAGCTCTCAGGACGGTGACAATGCACTTTAACGGTTCCCCCAGGGCGTACTTTGGATCAACATTTTTGGAGAGTTTATAACAATCTTTTTCAAAAACAGTTATGTAGTCTGCAAATCCGCCGCTTCCATAACCAGTCACTGCATCCCCTATTGCAAATTTCTTTGTATTTTTGCCTGTCCAGACCACAATTCCTGCCCACTCATGCCCCAGTGCCATAGGACATGTACCTAAAAGCCCTTTGAAATGATTTAATTCCCAGTTACAGAGTCCGCATACACTGACCTTTACAATCAATTGGTCATCTGTTGGGTTTATATCTTCCTCTCTCACTTCAAATCTGCCCGGCTCTATCAAATATGCTCTTCTGATTTTCATAGCTTCAACTCCTAAAATAATTTCATATGCTGGATTAATATGAATTCATAAAAAGCATGTAAATTTCCCAAGCCTGCGGCATATTGCCACAGGCTTGCTTTGCATACATAATGTTTACGATACGCTTTATTCTTTTCTATAGCATTAAAGAAATTCTTTACTTGCTGTTTCTTACTTGCCGTTTGCAGCCTTCCACTCCTCAATCTGTCTGGTCAACTCTTCAATAACTTTATCAAGACCTGCTTTTCTTGCTCTTTCTTTCTGCTCTGCAAGGTATTTTTCCACATCAGGTGCGCTGCCGCTTGTCAGTATCTTATCCATTTCCAGCATAATCGGCTGTATCTGTGCCATTTCCTTCTTAATAGGCTCATTATCCTGTACAAATCCAAGAATAGGTGAAACTGCTGCAGAATCTGTTTGCTTTTTCATTCTTTCCAAAGCAGCTGCTGAATTCCAGTTTGAAGGCCACTGATCCCACAAAGGTCCTGTCCAGCATGCCCAAATTGTCCATTTAGAGTTTTCCAACGTTCTAACCGTAGGATTATCAGTACCGGCACCTTCAACAACTTCATAGTTAAGTCCTTCCTTACCATAGCAGCTCATATTAAAGAAGGTCTTGTCTGCATACATATAATCCTGCAGCATCATTGCTCTTTCCGGATCTTTGGAAGTAGCGCTTATACATGTGAAGCAGCTAAGCACTCTGTCAGTACCAATAAGCGGGGTATACATCGGTACTTCAACTGTTGGGAATCCATAGGCATTAGTTGATTTTTCACCAGTTTCATCGTAAATACCGGCATCAGGCATTACAGCGTATTTACCTGTCTTACATTCAGCATCCCTTGCGTCAATCTTTGAAATCCAGTCTTTTGCAATATATCCTTTTTTATAATATTCACTCAATGTTTTTGCTCTTTCAATAACTCCCTCATTGTCATAAGGCCAAATAACCTTTCCTGTTTCAACATCATACCAGCCATCCATATCATGTTTGGAAAGATTCCATAAGAAGTTCCATTTTAACGGGAAGAGCGGTACCATTCCTGGTTCGCCTTTTTTGACTGCTGCAAGGAATGGTTCCAGGTCCTTTATATCCTTCACGCTCTTATAATCGAAATTGTACTTTTCTACCAAGTCCTTCTTCAATACAATACCGGCTGTCTGAGCATAAACAAAAGGATGTGGTATAGCATATTTTTTCCCTTTAAATGTTGCAGCTTGCCAATATTTAGGCTCAATTCTCTTCATTATTGTCTGTCCATGCTTATTAAGCAGGTCATCCAGCGGTATAGCAATTCCCTTTGCCACAGCCTGGGCTAAAGGAAGACCCCATGGGTTCATAAACAGGTCAAAAGGCTCACCTGCGGCTGCCATCAGGCTTACCTGGTTTCCTGCCTCAGAACCTTCCACAAGTGTGAATTTGATTTTTGTGTTAGGAAGAATGTCAGCAGCATGTTCTGCAAGATAATCGTTCAAATGTTCTTCAACTACCGGTTGATCCGACATATCTGCAATTGCCTTAATAACAACATAATTCACAGTATAAGGCTCCAAAGTAGGTTTATCGTCTTTTGCAGTCTCATTACTTTTTGACTCTGAATTATTTGAAGTATTTGAATCAGTGGCAGTCATGTCCTCAGAAGTATCATTACTTGCTTTCCCGCAACCGGTCAAAAGTGACGCGATTACAAAAATGATTACCAGCATTGCAGATAACAATCTGAGCAATTTCTTTTGTCTCATAACATTTTGCCTCCTTAACATTATTTTTTATTTTAAAGGGTTCTTCAGTAAACTAACCCTTAATAGAGCCTATCGTTAGGCCTTTTATAAAGTACTTCTGAAAAAACGGAAAGATAAACAGCATTGGCCCCGCTGCCATTACGCACATTGCCATTCTGGCAGAATACTGCGGCAAGTCTACAGTTGAACCTGTCATGAGCCTGCCGGCAGAAGAATTCAAAAACTCAATATTTTTCATAATACTGACAAGCAGATACTGTAATGAAAATAAGTTTATCTTAGTGGTATATGTCATACTCTGGAACCAGTCGTTCCAGTAATTGAAGGCAATGAACAACCCTACGGTGGCAATTGCCGGTTTGGATAGCGGAAGAATTATTTGAATAAATATTCTCAATTCCCTCGCGCCATCAATTTTAGCTGATTCAATCAATGCACTGGGTATTGTTTGCAGAAAGCTCCTCATCAATATTACATAAAATGGCATGCATAAGTATGGAAAAAGCAGTGCAAAAAAGGTATCTTTCATTTTAAACCAGGATACTATCATGATATATGTCGGCACTAGCCCTCCATTAAAAAGCATGGTGAAAAAAATGTAAAAGGAGAAAAACTTTCTGTACCGGTAATCCTTTCTTGAAATAACATATCCCATGCTTGTAGTAAGGATAAGCCCTACTATTGTTCCTACTAAAGTTGTTAAAAAAGTTATGGAATATGATGTTAACAGTTGCTTGGGATTCAGGAATATCTGCTTGTATGCAGCTAAAGTTAATTCTTTAGGGAAAAAAGTATATCCTGTGGTAAATATCTCCTTTTCCCTCATTACAGAAATAATAACAACCAGTATAATAGGAACAACACAAAAAAGTGTAAACAATATCAAGACCAGGTGAATAATCAGCTTTGATAATTTAATTTTGTTGTAATTTTTGTCACTTTTCATGGCCATAATCTCCTAAAATAGCGCGTTATCAGGATTTATCTTCTTTACTACAAGATTTGTAAAGAAAATAAGAATGAACCCACAAACTGATTGATATAACCCGGCTGCCGATGACATTCCAATATCCCCGAGTTGTCTTAACGCACGGTATACATATGTGTCAATTACATCTGTCGCTGGATACAGGAAAGGTATATCTTTCGGCACATTATAAAACAGTCCGAAATCTCCGTAAAAAATTCTTCCAATAGCCATAAGGTTAACAACTATAATAAGGGGTGTTATGAGCGGAATAGATATATACCTTACCTGTTGGAGCTTTGAGGCGCCATCTATTAACGATGATTCATAGTATTCACGGTCAATTCCGATCAGTCCTGCATAATATATAACAGCTCCATATCCTGCCATCTTCCACACATAAACGGTTACAAGTATAAAGGGCCAGTATTTGGGATCGTTATACCACTGTATTTCGGCAATCCCAAATATCTCAAGAAATTTATTCAAAACGCCTCTTTCAGATTCAAGGAAGCCTGCAACAATATATGACACAATAACCCATGACATAAAGTATGGGAAGAAGAAAACAGTCTGATAAAACTTTACAAATTTCTTTGTAAGTTCAAACAGGAGTAAAGCAAGTGTTACCGAAAATATGGTGTTAAATGTGAAAAATAATGCATTCATGAAAACAGTATTGCGTGTGATTGTCCATAATACATCCGATGTTAACAGGAATTCAAAATTTTCCAGGCCAGCCCATGGACTTTTCAATAATCCCAGTCCTATATTATAGTTTTTAAATGGTAAGATAAGTCCGTACAGGGGGACGTAATTAAAAACAAATACAAAAAGGATGGATGGCAATGCCAGCATGGTAAGTTCAAGCGTACCGGCAGCACGACGTCTTTTTATTATGCGCTTATTCTTTTTTATACTGTCCTGGGTTCTTTTAGTTAAGTTTGTTGATTTAGCAATACGATTAAGCATTTGATTTTACGCTCCTAACTGTTTTGTTTACCGCACCTTACATATTCAAAATACTGCCTGCATTAAGTAAAGTAAACTGTAAGTTTTGTATATTCCTGTATAAAGGTGCTTAAAATACGGCTTGTAAACTGTAAAACCAGACTATATTTTATTAATAAAAACTGTATTTTTTGTAACCGACACTTTCTATATACCATATGCGTTTTTGGGAAGCACACACGGTACCGGGGAAGGCCTTTCGCAGGTACTGGGCAGAATATAATGCATTCCGTCTTTGGATGAATTAAGGATTCCATTCATTATGTCAAGAACATGATATGCCAGTTCGCCATTGGCCCTGTGCTTTCTTCCCGTCCTCAGTGCATAAGCCATGTCTGCAAGGCCTAATCCTCTGCTGTTTTCACAAAAGCCATGCGTCAGAGGAACCTCCATCCAGTCTCCTTTGCCAAACCTGTTTAGCAATACCGGCCCTGAAAAAGTGTTGGGATCAGGTACTATAAGCGTTCCTTCACTCCCGTAAATTTCTATACAGGGAAGCCTGGACTTCCAAACATCAAAGCTTGTGACTATAGTAGCAATTTCACCGTTTTTGAATTCCAGAATACCTGCTACATGTGTAGGTGTTTCAACCTTTATTTTTTCTCCGTACCGCTGCGGATTTCCAATGATCCTTTCATCAAAAGAAATTCCGGCTATCCCCGATAACCTTTTGACAGGTCCGAGAAGCGATACCAAAGCAGTCAGATAGTATGGACCCATATCCAGCATTGGTCCTCCACCCTCTTTATAATAGAAATCAGGATTAGGGTGCCAGTCCTCAGGTCCATGAATCATCATAAAGGCAGATGCTGCCACAGGCCTGCCAATCCACCCATCATCTATAAGTTTTCTGCAAGTTTGTAAACCTCCGCCTAAAAAAGTGTCAGGCGCGCAACCTACCAGCAACTTCTTTTCTGCTGCTTTTTCAAGAATTGTTTTTCCTTCATCAACTGAAATGGAAAGGGGTTTCTCACTATATACATTCTTTCCTGCCTCAAGTGCTCTTAAATTTATGTCTGCATGAGCCTTAGGAACCGTAAGATTTAATATAATCTCAATTGACTCATCCTGGAGAATTTCATCAACGGTACATACCTTGGGAATACCAAATTCCTTTGCTTTCTCAACAGCTTTTTCGTAAATAATATCCGCACAGGCAGAAACTTCAAGGATATCAAAAATTTCCGTGCAATTTTTCAAATAAATGCTGCTTATATTTCCACAGCCAATTATTCCGACTTTAACCTTCTGCATAATATACCTCCTTGCTACGTTAAAAGAGTTTGAATACTCCCCCGGCGAAAGGATTGTATCCTTTTCGCCGGGGAAAGATTTGTACATCTGAAGCATTTTTACTTGTTGATGTAATATGTCAGTATTCTGTGCAGAATTACTGCCATTTCGGCTCTGTTTGTATTTCCTTTAGGATTTATGTATCCGCCGGAACCCTTGATTATGCCTGCCTTGACAAAGGATGCAAGTATTTCCTTCGCGTATGAGGCAATTTCTCCTTTATCTGCAAACTTATCCAGTTCGCTTAAGCCTGTTTCTTCAAAGCCCTTGCCCTGCATATCAAGCATTCTGGAGATTATTACTACCATGTCTTCCCTGGTAATCTTGTCATTAGGTCCAAATTTTCCGTCTCCATAGCCCTTTATCAATCCCAGTGCTTTTGCTATGCCTGCTTCTTTATAGAAGAAGTCTTTTTCACTTACATCATCGAAGTTATCATCAAACTCTGCCTTAAGTCCAAATGCATTGACCAGCAGTTTGACAAATT